>JBHICG010000145.1:0-1677 GCA_046759445.1 Candidatus Scalinduaceae bacterium | reverse complement strand
CCTACAAGGGTGCGAAAACCAAAAGATAAGGCTAAAGTTGAGGTAGGGGTTCAGATAGCGGAAAGATGGATATTAGCCGCTTTAAGAAACAGGCAATTTTTTTCTCTTGCAGAACTAAATGAGGAAATCTTCAAACTTATGGAAAAGCTCAACAATCGTTCCTTTAAAAAACTGGAAGGTACAAGACGAAGCTGGTTTGAAACGATTGAGCGCAATGCCTTGCAGCCGTTGCCACAAACCCCCTACATCCTTGCCAAATGGAAGAAGGCGGGTGTTAACATGGACTATCATGTTGAGCTTAACAAACATTATTACAGTGTGCCTTACCGATTGGTTAATGAAACTGTGGAGATCCGTTACACAGCCACAACAGTAGAAATATTCTATCATGGGAATCGAATGGCCAGCCATAAACGAGATGATAGTCCATATAAGTCTACAACCATCAGAGAGCATATGCCGAAAAGCCATCAAAAGTATCTGGAATGGACACCCTCCAGCATTATTAAGTGTGCTGGTACGGTTGGAGAATCTGTTACCAGGGTTGTAGAGACTCTCTTAAATAACCAAAGACATCAGGAACAGGGATATCGGTCATGTATGGGGATTATGCGCCTGAGAAAGCAATATTCTAATGTACGCCTTGAAGCAGCTTGCAGCAGAGCGCTTGAAATTGGAGGGGTCAGTTATAAGAGCATTCGCTCAATTTTAAATAATGGACTTGACCTGCAACCCCTACCAGCCTCAAATACGACTTCCCGCATTGATCACGAAAATATCCGGGGATGTGAATATTATAACTAAAATAACAAATAAAAGGAGAGTGGATATGTTAACAACACCAACTTTAGACAAATTGAGGGAATTAAAGCTTCATGGTATGGTCAGGGCCTTTGAAGAACAACTATCATCATCTGATTATGAATCTTTAAGTTTCCAAGAACGGTTCGGTTTTTTAGTAGATAGAGAAGCCATAGAGCGAGAAAACCGAGGACTTCAATCTCGGATAAAAAAAGCCAGGTTTCGCCAATCAGCCTGCATGGAGGATATTGAATACAGTCCTTCCAGAGGATTGGATAAGTATACGATAAAGTCGTTCACGACCTGCAAGTGGATAAAAGACCATTTTAATGTTTTGATCACTGGTCCATGTGGGGCCGGCAAGAGTTTTCTTGCCTGTGCATTAGGGCACAGGGTATGCCTTGAAGGCTATAAGGTTCTTTATTTTCGTGCTCCCCGTCTATTTCCAGACCTTGGCATAGCCCATGGCGATGGACGCTATAGTAAACTTATGAACACTATCGCAAAAGCCGATTTACTTGTGATTGATGACTGGGGGCTCTCAGTCTTGACGGAGCAAGAGCGAAGAGATTTATTGGAAATTCTTGAAGATAGAAATGGGATACACTCTACGATTATTGCCAGTCAGATTCCGGTTGATAAATGGCATGAAATCATTGGTAATCCGACATTAGCTGATGCCATACTGGATCGGTTGGTCCATAATGCATATAGAATCAATTTGAAAGGAGGGTCGATGAGAAAGAAAAAATCTACATTAGGCAAATGAGTCGATTCTTGCGTAGAGGCAGTACTTAGCAAGATTTTACAAAAAACTTTTGAATTTGTCCTGTTGTCAAACTAGACACATTACGAGGAGGTGGTATTGGATGATAA
>JBHICG010000144.1:0-1713 GCA_046759445.1 Candidatus Scalinduaceae bacterium | reverse complement strand
AAAAAGGCAAGCCAATTCGGGTTCATATTCATAGCTGGGAAAATCATCTTCTTAGGGGTTAAGTCAAAATAACTTTTACATTTGGAGTGGGTGTGTTAACATTTAATTGAAAATTAAATTTCATTTTCCACGGACAGGATAGCATGTTAACCAAACAAGAACAAAAAATAATATTGAAAATCATTCCCACACTTAATGAGCCCCAAACTCGTTGGTTTCTAGCAAAAGAAGCGCTATCATTAGGACACGGAGGCATGCAGTATTTACATGAATTAACAGGAATTTCTAGGCCAACAATCGCCAAAGGAAAAAGAGAAATAATAAGTGAAAAATCATTACCTCTATTTAATGAAAGACTTAGATCTCCCGGTGGAGGCCGCAAATCAATTGAAAACAATCAACCTAACGTCGAGAAAGCTCTTAAAAAAATAATGAATGAAACAACCGCTGGAGATCCGATGAGTGAACTTCGTTGGACATGTAAATCAACGTATAAAATTTCTGAAGAATTAAGGAAACAAGGATATGAGATAAGCCAGCGTAGCGTTCACAGAAAATTGATAGATATGGACTATTCGCTCCAATTAAATACAAAGCATAAAGAGGGAAACGGTTCCGATCATCCAAATCGAGATCGCCAATTCCAATATATTAATAATAAAGTAAAGGAATACTTATCTAACAAATATCCAGTTATTTCAGTTGATGCGAAGAAAAAAGAGCTTGTTGGTGAATTTAAAAACAATGGGAAAACTTGGCGTTGCAAAAATAACCCCAAAAAAGTAAATGTATATGATTTTCCAAGTTTATCAGAAGGCAAAGCCACGCCATATGGAGCTTATGATGTAAAAAATAATGAAGGCTTTGTTAATGTTGGGATGACGTATGATACTTCTGAATTTGCTGTAAATAGCATATTGCAATGGTGGAAGAACATGGGGGAAAAGCATTACAGCGGTGTAAAAAATTTATTGATTTGTGCAGATGGCGGAGGTAGTAATGGCAGTAAAGTACGAGCATGGAAATATTATTTACAAAAATTATCTGATGAGCTTTTAATTGAAATTGACGTTTGCCACTATCCTCCAGGCACAAGCAAGTGGAATAAGATAGAGCACCGATTGTTTTCTTTTATTAGCTTACATTGGAAAGGTGAGCCACTTGTTAGCTATGAGGCTATTGTTAAGCTTATTGGAGCAACAACCACTAAAAAAGGTCTTAAAGTCAAAGCTAAATTAGATAAAAAAAATTATGAAAAGGGCAAGAAAATATCTGATAAAGAAATGGATGAGTTAAATATTCAATATAATGAAATAAATCCTAAATGGAACTATACACTAAAGCCACGCTGATATTAATTTAGCAGAAATGTAAAAGTTATTTTGGCTTAACCCCTAAGGGTCGTTCTTCTCGTAAGATTCAACAAGAATTTCCCCATCTGAAAAAAACCTATTGGGGACGGCATTTTTGGGCAAGAGGGTATTTCAGCGCTACCAGTGGTAACGTGACCGACGATATCATTAACGAATATATTAATAATCACAGTGACGCTCACCAACCTGATAACCACGGCAAGATCAGATTAGAATAAGCTTTAGCTTGATAATTCGCCTTCCAGGCGTTTATACATACTTCCATCTTCTAGATGGAAGTGATTGATTTATATGATTATCAGAGCGTCGCTGAATTAAAAAAAGCGATTATCGATTATAT
>JBHICG010000143.1:0-1763 GCA_046759445.1 Candidatus Scalinduaceae bacterium | reverse complement strand
AATTCCGGCCTGTTTTTACCCACTACAACATGATAAGAGTTTTTTATCAATGGATTCTAGTATTTTTTCCTGATTTTTTGTTAGAGCAACAGTTCTTGTTAATCTAAACCCCTTCATTGTATCTCTTATATAGACTTTATATAAAGAATCTAATTCCCTAAGAGCTTCAATGGGGGACATACCTATCTTTTTAAGTTTCAATTTTAATAGAGATAATAACAAATAAGATAAATAGCATATGAAGACGTGAGCAGTTACTCGATTGTATAGCCAATGACGTATCGGCCTAAGCTTTACAACCCCCTTTAGGCTCTGAAATGCCTTTTCCACGATGTCTTTATCCTGAAAATATAATCTCATAATCTCGTTGGTTGAAATTATTTTTGTAGAAAATATAAACGAAAAGCCATCAAACTCTTCTGCTTCTGCTATTGCTTTACGATTAAGACTTCCCTTTTTATAGAAGAATTTTTCTAAACCCGCTTTTATTGATTTGTTGTCTTTTAATAAATTTTGTGCATTTAGAATTTCATCATATCGAGATTCCCGAAGATCCTTCTCTTTCTGTTCATTATAACAGATTAATAACTTACCCTTAATTCCTCCTACAGTATACTCTTGGGAAAATGTATAGAAGACTGTTTTATTCATTTTTATTCTTTGTTTTATGTCCGTTAATTTCCCTTTGCAAATAAGTTTTCTCGCAATTTTTTTAAGCCTATCATTCGATGCTACTCCGCAAACAGTATCCCATTTTAGCTTTTTGAGTTCTTTTAAGTTGCTTGCAGACGTTATTCCTCTATCGTAAATCATCAAGCCGGAATTAATATTGTATTGATTAAATGATGTGATTAGATCATGTAGTGTACGAGAATCTGAAATATTACCGTCAAATGTTTTATGAAAAATCGGAACTCCGTCTTTTTGAGTTACACCAAGTCCAATTTGTATCAACGGTCTTCCTTTTACTCCATTTTTATCTTTTCCTAATTTACCAAGTAGACACTTTTTCCCACAGAGATAAGTGTTTGTAACATCATATATAACGCCTTTCATATCCAATCTATAAACTTGTTTTGCTTTTTCAAAAATATCCCTTTGAAGCATTTCAATATTTTTTGATTCAATTGAATCCAAGGCTTTTAACAACCGATCTTCTGTTAGGTCATCTAAATCAAGAATCATGTTTAGGTCAGTTCTCTCAAACCATCTTGACATTTGGTTAATACTCTTGTAATCCGTGCAATGTGCAAAAACCAGGCTAAGGATTTCATCGCCGTACTCCCCCAACATGCCTGAAAGTCCTATTTCGTTACTAAGATGGTTAAGCACTAATAGAGGTCCATATAGTTTTATCTTTTCTATAGAAACGTTTGAAATTGACGATGACAATATAGTCTTCTTATCAGCTTCTCTCCCAACATACCTGATATGCTTTTGTACAACTTTGCTACCAACTCTAACGCTTTTAACTTCTTCAAGGTAAATCCGGCCATTTCTCTTTCTTTTTCTTATATAACTCATAGTGGGTATTATACCCACTACACGGGAAAAAGTAAAGAAATTTATTTTAATACAATATTCGTCATTTACCTGTCATGATAGGTTTTTGGTGGGTTTTGTAATTATGTAGATTTGTAGTGGGTAAAATTTAATCGGAACTCAGGTAATACGAACATCGGTACAATAAAAATGAATATCATTTTCTTCATTAGGATTTCACCCCTTTCCAATTAGAAAAAATTTATAATAAAATGTGGGAA
>JBHICG010000142.1:0-1865 GCA_046759445.1 Candidatus Scalinduaceae bacterium | reverse complement strand
TCCTTATGGCTGGTAAACAGTACATTTAAATCACTGAACACCTACTCATTTATTTTTAGTATTCTAATATTACCACATAGAAAAATTCTCTCAATACAATTGGGAAATTTTCGAGAATTATATACTAAGGTCAGAGTTTTGAGGGAATAATTAATCCGGTGGGTGTAGACTACGCTCAAGCGGAGCGCAGAGCGGAGTTAAACCCGCCAATGCCGAAGGCATCCAAGCTCTTCTGAGCACTATCTATTCCTTTAACTAGACTAATTCTTTAATATTATTTCTTAATTTGTTGGGTAGCACATAGATATTTTATCACCAATAAATTTAAATATATGTGCACCCTAACTAATTTTACAATGGTATATATTGAAATCAAAATAATAAAAGGTAGAAAATACCGTTATGAAAGAACAAGTTATAGAATAGGGAAAAAAGTAAAACACAAAAGCAAATATCTTGGACCAGTAGAACCAGTAAACAAAAGAAGAAATCCAAACGCTGGCAGAAAACCAAAACTAAGAGTTAGAGAGCTAACAAAAGAGGAAAAAGAGTTTATTCAACAAAATCTAAAGAACAGCAAAAGCTTCATCAAAGACAGAGCAAGAATTCTCAATTTGTCTATTGAAGGAAGCACAGTAAAGCAAATCTGCCAGAAACTTGGATTTCATAGACCAAAAGTTGAGAAGATAATAAAGCAGTTTAATGAGGAAGGGCTAAAAATTTTTGAGAGAGGAAAAAGTCCTGGCAAACCAAGAAGAATAACTAAAGAAGAAAGAGCCTTAATTCTCCAGTACCTAAACACAGAGCCAGAGAAATTAGGCTTGCACTTTAACAACTGGAGCCACAAAAAACTATCAGATTATGCAAAGAAACAAGGAATAAAAGTAAGTCCTTCTCAAGTTGGAAGGATAATAAAGCAAGATGAAATCAAATATAAAAAGAAAACACCTTGGCTTTATAGTAATGATCCTCATTTTGCTAAAAAAAACTTTTCATAGATTGGCTTACATATACACCTCCTCCAAACAGTATTACTTTTAGCTTTGACCAGAAAGCAAAGATAGCTATTAAGCAGTATAACGGCTATATTTATACAAAAGAAAAGATAGTAAAGCATCCAGAAAAGCAGAAAGTCAAAGGGTTACTAGATATGCCTGCTGCTATTAACATTCATACAGGAGACATTCATTACTGGTTCTATGACTGGAAGAATAGCTTTATTGTCATAGAATGTTTTGAGAGTTTGCTTAGAAAATATCCTGATAAGGATGTTTATGTTATTCTTGATAATTGGAGTGCACATAAATCTTATGCAATTAAGGTATGGGCTTTCTTTCATCCAAGACTACACCTTATATACCTCCCAACTAATGCTAGTTGGATGAACATGATTGAAAGAGTATTCTCAAAATTCGATAAAGACATCTTACAAAATAGCAATTTTCAAACCGTGAGAGAAGCAATGAGTAGAATTGCTAATTATTTTGAAAATGAATTAAGTTTTAGGAATTGGGGTAGTTAAGGATGATAAACCGGCGAGAAGATATAACTTTTCCACATGGTGTGGTGATGAAACCTTCTCAGTAAATGCCTACCTTACAGGCACTGCAAGAGTATCATTCCGGTCAAACGCGGGAGAAGGGATTCGGCAAAACTTGAAGTCCCACCTCACCAAGGGCTTCGTTGATTGCTTCGAGCGGCTTCCGAAGCGGATCCAAGACCAGGCGGAAAAAGCTTACGAATTATGGAGCCGGAATCCGTCACATCCGAGCCTGCAATTCAAGCGGGTCCACCAACGACCAATCTACTCTGTCCGGGTCGCTATCGGTTGGCGTGCCTTAGGTGTTCTCGAAAACGACACAATG
>JBHICG010000141.1:0-1924 GCA_046759445.1 Candidatus Scalinduaceae bacterium | reverse complement strand
GCTGTTTACACCGCCTGGAATATCTTCCGAAGATCGCCTGAACGCTTCTTTAGACTTTTCTGTAACTAACATATTATGGAATTCCGGCTCCTTTTATAATAAAAACTTATGCCTAATTCTTGAATTTACATTGCTGATAATTTGTTATTTTATAAACAAAAAGAATAAGAAATGTTAGAGAAATAATTCTTAATCTTTTTTATTCGAGTATCTGGTTATCATGATTGGTGTTGAATTTCTAACCTGATTGATGTAAAGTCTCTAATATATCACATAAGTAGTCATGCTATAACTTTTATAGTTAAATGTCAAGTAGTATTGCTTTAAATGATGGAAAACGGAACATACATCGTACCCCCCTGGTTAAGATATTGATATTAGGAAAGAATGGTATGAAGGAATTAAGAGATTGGAGAAAACAATGGATTATCAAATGATATGAATTGGTGTAAATGCTTGGTGAAGCGTAGCGAACCAAGCATTTACACCAATTCACGGGATTTTTTTACACATTTCGACCACCAGAGGCATTATTATTGTTTTTTAGCTCTAAGACAATAGCAATAGGTGGAAAAAATGTGTGCAATTAAATATTACGATACTATGCGAAAAAGCAAAGACAGGAAATTCATACGATACCAGATGGTTAATCATGCAAAAGATTACGGAATTAAGCCAACCGCCAGAGTTTTTAATACAAGTGTCAAAACAGTACGAAAGTGGGTTAGAAGATGGAAGTCAGGCACCATGGAAGGGCTGGAGGAACAAAGCAGGGCCCCAAAAAACCCTTCGACAAGAATAACAAAAACCCAGTGCAACAAAGTGATTGAGCTAAAAAGGAAAATGCCTTCATTTGGTGCAGAAAGACTAAAACGAGATTATAATCTTACTCTCTCAGATAAAGCCATAAGGAAAATATGGAAAGACGAGGGATTATTAAAGAAGAAGCGTAAGAAACACAAAACTAAAAATGATTTAAGGGCCGTTAAGGCGGCCTGGAAACTATGCGAACAGATTGATATTGATACTAAAGACCTTATAGATATTCCCGAGTTATGGCCGCAGATACAGGACAATGGACTTCCAAAGGTCCAATATACTGCCAGAGAGGTAGTTAGTGGTCTTCACTATGTTGCATATGCAGATGAACGGTCTTTAACGTACTCAAATCTATTTGTAGACATTTTAATCAGCCATTTACAATTCTGTGGTGTGTCGTTAAATGGGTCTCGTATACAGACCGACAATGGATCAGAGTTTATTGGTTCGTGGAATGCTAAGAATGATTCTGCTTTTACCAAAACAGTACAGTCTGTGAAAGGCTTGGAACATCAAACAATTCCGCCTGGCGCACATACCTGGCAGTCAGATGTTGAAACGGCTCATAGACTAATTGAAGATGAATTTTATGAAGTAGAAATATTACGTTCCAGAGATGATTTTCTAGCAAAAGCAACAACATACAACCTCTGGTTTAATACCATCAGGAAGAACAGTTATAAGGGAGATAAGACTCCGTGGGATATCGTACAAGAACGAAATCCAAACATCTCTCCTGATATCGTGGCATTACCACCTTTTTATCTTGATGAGCTTTTTAATAAAAAATTTGACTCTATTAACAAAGGGGGGTACGATGTTGTTCCGCATCCCTTTGTAACGATCGATTACCAGAAAAAAAGTGGACATTTCCCGGAAAACGGGGAAAATATAGATAAAGAATTTGAGGAATGAAAAAGCAGAGTTATGGTCAATTATCAGAAAGGGGTCATAAATGAGTATAAAAGATTACAATTCGGCAAGGAACCAAACTATTAAGGAGAAATTTGTAGACAAGGAGGTCTTTGGGTGTATCAGTTCATTAATGGAAAGGATTATCAAGGATGAAAAGAAAGAGGTATCTATGGAAAGTGACGTCCTTGGG
>JBHICG010000140.1:0-1948 GCA_046759445.1 Candidatus Scalinduaceae bacterium | reverse complement strand
TATTCGCAACTATCGATGCCAATATACCCTTATACTCTTATCACCTTCTGCATATTGAAAAGAATAATCACCTTTATAGGATCGTGACAAAGCATCACCAATTCGGCGAGCAATGTGAATCCCAGTTGTCGTTACCAAGGTGTAATCTTTTTCATCTCTAACCAAAAGGACTCTTTCTAATGGATGTTTCTCTTTCTCCAGTTTCTCTATGTTATTGATAAGGTTTAATATTTCTTTACGGTGTTCATTAAAAAATTCGCCTTTGATTTCAATACAACCTGCCGGATAATTGTCTGCACTGCGCCTGCATGCTGGACAAATGGTTTCATTTACCTTCCCCGTTGGTTTCTTCCATGACCAGCGTCCGTTTAAGAACAAAGCACCACATTCAGTACACAGCGTAGGCTCTGGCCATTTACCCCATTCTTGGTAAACATCGTGGCGTTTCTCTTTAATCAATCTGTCCTGTCTTTTATATAAGCCTTTATCCAAGGTAATTTTCTCCCTTATTGAGTATTGATTTCCGGATTGTAGTTTACGGGCACAAAACCATTAATACGCTTATTGTTAAATCCCATTGTTGTCAAATGTGGCGTGATGAAATAGATTCGCCTTTTCCTTATAATATTATAGCACTATTTCTACATTTTAGGAAAGCTTTTCATCATTTGATGGATTATATGTCCGGATGGTGTAAGAATTTAGTAGATTGTGTAAAAATCTGAGGCTTAAGATAATAAGGCTAAAAATTAAAATCGAGTTGAAATGGGAATGATTTACAAAATGAGGCCTATTTCTTTTTTTCTTTTTCTCCTTTTAAGGCAAGGGGTGATTCGTATTAAAAAAGGTGTGCCTTTATCAAAGATAGACCTGATGGATTGAATCATTTGTTGATAGATAAGTTTTGCCCTCTTCTTTTCTCTATGCCAAAAAACAGGCGATGACCCTATAATTAGACACGGATGTCTCCACGCTTTGATTTGCGACCCCGCTTCTTGCTTTCGCAGCGTGCCGCTACGGTGCAAGAAAGCAGCGGGGCAAATCTATGGAGATCTTTTTCATATATCTTTATCAACTCTTCTTTTTTTTCACGTGTCAATTTCTTAATATTCCTTTCGGCATTTAAGACATTTTTATAGTATCTATGTTTCTTTGCATAAACCAGTTTTACTGGTAACTTTGCTCTTAGATATTTTGCTCCATTTCCTTTATTGTGTAATTTAATCCTTTCTTCTAAGTTCTTAGTGCTACCTGTATAATACGTTCCATCAATGCACTGAACAATATAAACATGGAATATACCTTTACGTTTAAATTTCATGCGTTACAAAAATTATTTTATTTTTTGAATATTGCCCCGGTGGAATTTTACAGTGTAAAATTCCCGGGATTTAGTCCCGGAAATCTTTCAGATTCCACGGAAGCAGCGGGAAATTCCAACAGGGTTTACTTGTAAGATTGTATGTATATTAAAAATGGTGTGATATAATGTCAACACTTATAGTTGCTTTTAAAGAAATAAGTGTCTGTTGTCCCTGATTCTTTGTCCCTGATTCTTTTCCAAAACACGGCGGGTAAACTGGGTGTGGTTTGGGGTGGGGTAGAGTAGATATACATCAGCCTTTCCAAACAGTGCTATTATGAATCAGGTTGCTCCATTACCAAGCAGGAATACATTTAATAATCTTTAGGATGGCGCATAATTCGGAATCTATCTGTTTGTTTGACAATACCTTGTAGTCTTAGCCAAACTTTTGGCATTATCGTTGCTATTAAATAACCTCACAAAAGACATGCATTGCATCAGTTCATTGATGAAAAATTAGAAGGTACTATTTCATAAAATAAATATATTTCCAATAAACCAATAAACCAAGAGGTGAAAAATGAAATTTACTAACGACATCTTAATAATTCTTTTGGCGACAGTATTATTTGCCGGATGTGC
>JBHICG010000139.1:0-1976 GCA_046759445.1 Candidatus Scalinduaceae bacterium | reverse complement strand
GAGCATCAGACTGTGGCTCTGAGGGTCGGGGGTTCGAATCCCCTCGCTCACCCTTATTATTTAATTAAATATCTCATTAAGTACACTATCAATGTGACTTCTCAACATATATGAATCTTCACCTCTACCGTATTTGCCTAAAGAAACCTTAATATCTTTTACAGAAATTCCTTTTTCGCTTTGAAACAAAGTACAATTTCAAAAGAATGCAAAGCATGGAGTTGTGTATATCACCAAAGTTGTACTATACTCCTTTTATTAATCAAAGTTACTACCCTAAATCAACATTAGGGTTATCATAATAATGTTTTTTATATTCTCTTTTAGTGTAATATTTACTTGCGCTTACATGAATTTAGGACTCTCCAAAATGCATGGAAAATCATCTCAAACGGAATAAAGGTACTCATAAAATAATAAAAACTTCTTTACTATATTAGAATGACAAAGTACATAGCTGAATTGCTTCGCATAACTCTAAGAATAATAATCCCTTAGTTTGTGTCAGCAACAGGCTTCAGTTACTGTTTTCTCTCCTTGAACCCCCTAACAACCCAAAAAAATGTGCCAAAACAAATTTTTTATATATAAACATTTTTTAATTTATGTAACTAACCATTTCACCATAACTCCTGTGATAAAACACCTTTGTGGCTACAGATGTTGTGTAAAAACTATCAAGCAGTACAATATTTTGTATGTTTGAGGGGAAAAGTACTTGACATTTTATTTGCAATATGTATATTACGCATATTTCTTTATTAGATCGTCTGGATGATACTCATGTATCTATAAATTTTCGTCAGTTCTAAAATATTCATAGAAAGGAGGTGCATTAGTAGCTGATTATCACTTGGGTATTAGTTGAAAAGATATAAATATAATTGTTATTTTTTTGAAAAAGAAGGAGGTAAGCGTGACAGTAGCAGCGTTAAAAGAGAATACTAGCATAGATGGAAGAATTGAGGAAAGTTTATCCATATTTGTAGAAGCTGTTGAATTATCTTCAAACTTAGAAATAATTGGCACAGCGTTTCCGTCAGATACTGATAATAGTCGATATGAAGAGGTATTTGTAATAAGGGACCACAGTAAAGCCGAAGGTATTGAAGGTGCGTATGTTGAAGTATCCGTTAATGAGATAGTTCAAAAAGTTACCGACTGTGATAAGGCTCAGGAGTTCTTGAGGGTAATCCAAAATGATAGATCTCCTATTGTGCTAAACGGAATCACAAGAATTGTAGGTTATTATTCAAGGGTCACTAATTGGAATAAGTCAAAGGTAGGCGAGTTAAGAGATAGAGCAAATGGTCAATACGGCCTTACCGGGAAAAAAGATCTCTTTCAAGATGAGCGCCTTAAAATGATAAATTCTTTATAAACGAAAACCAAACCACTAGAAATTAATAATAGAGGCGACAAGCTATTCTATTCATTAACAATTAGAGGCTTATAAGATAACTATATCTTATAAGCCTTTTTTGTTGGAACAAATATTATTCACGCATTGGAAAACTACATCTTGACTATATAATATCACTTTGCTAGCATATTTTTTTGATCAATTGTGATAAATTAATACATAATCTAAACCATCAAGGGGAAAATATAAATGTTAACACTTGGAATTGACATAGGATCATTATCAACTGATGCCGTATTGATGAATGACAAAAAAGAAATATTAGCTTACGAAGTAATTGCAACAGGCGCTAGTAGTAAAAAAGCGTGTGAAAAAATATTCAAACACATTCTGAACATAACAAATTTAGATGAAAAGGACATGAACTATATAGTCGCAACTGGATACGGTAGAATTAAAGTCCCTTTTGCTAATGAAGTTGTAACAGAAATCACATGCCATGCTAAAGGTGCAAACCATATTTTTCCTAGTGCCAGAACTGTGATAGATATAGGAGGGCAAGATAGCAAGGCAATAAAGCTTGATGCTAAAGGTAATGTCCTTGACTTCTCTA
>JBHICG010000138.1:0-2001 GCA_046759445.1 Candidatus Scalinduaceae bacterium | reverse complement strand
ATAAAAATAAAACTCACGGCAAGAAAGAGCAGCGTAACGAGGGTGGTGTTATAACCTTTAAACCAGTGGGTATGGACATACTGAGAGGCTGTTAATAAAGGTTTTGAAAGCGGAATAGCACTCTTTTGCTCGTAAGTATGCGTTTTGTCTGGCAGTATTGCATCATCCCTGTCAGTTTGGGTATTTTTCAAATATTTATCGGCTATCTCGATTTCATCCACCGCAATACCTAATATTTGTATTGGTAAAACGGCTATATATGTACTGAGTGCTGCGAGTATGAGAATAATTACAGACTTATGCCAGTACGGTTTTAAATAACCCAGCAGTCTGATATACGTGTTTTTTGAAGGGATGTTTTTTTCCATACGTAATATTATAACCTAAATTGAGCGATTTTATATTACATGCCATTGTAGCCGCTGGCTTAAGGCAATCTTAAGATTGACCGCCTGCGTTTTTCATCATTTGATGGATCCACGTAAGTTACGCAACCTCAAGGTTGCGGCTACAAAATCGCTCAATTTAGTCTCTTAACAAAAATATCTTTTTATATGAAATAAAAAGTTGGTTGGTCTTTCGTAAGATAGTAGAGCTAGATGTTATTTAAGTCAAGGGAAAATATAGCCTATAACACCTCAGATTCACCACCTGATTACGCTTGATATGTGAAGGAAACCTAAACATCAGGATACATAGAAGGAATATAAAGAAAAAAGTGGGAGGCTGGGTGTGAACTAATTGTGAACTCTTCTTTCGGATTGTTTATTTCTCATCAACTGAAGGAATACAGGGTAGATGCATATATCTTTATTTCAGTGCTTGCCTATCATGTATTGCTTGTGATTGGAACAGCCTCTGTAATTTCCTCCTCAGTCAGGTAGCACGCAGGATCCGCCCCGAAGGGATCGCCACACATTTCCTCTGCCCTGGCTCCGCATCCCCTGCAAAGATGATTATACCTACATCTCCCACACCTGCCTTTGAGATACTGCGTTTTATCACTCATCTTAGCGAGGATCTCGTTTTCCTCGTTAAAACATATGTCGCCGAACCTCTGCTCGCGAATATTGCCTATTGTCCGACTCTTCCAGTAGGGGCAGAGGTGTACATTGCCCCGGTAGTCCACATTAACAATCCTGTCCCCTGCCGGACAGCCACCCTGCCTGGCAAGAAGTTTTTTCATCTCAGCAGCAAGTTCCGGCTCACGCTCTGCAACACGTAGCAACAGGTAAACGCCGTCGTCATATAATTGTTCGGTAACAACCTCCATCTCAGGATTCTTCATCGCATAATCAATTAGAAAGTCAATGATTCCCCGCCTCTCTTCCTTCACGGCCTTCCAGTCTCCGTCTTCAAAGTGCTGACAAACCGCAAATCTTTTGAGTCCTGCGTTTTCTATAGCCTTGATTATGGACGGCATCTGAGACAGGTTGAAGCTTCCAATAGTAATCCTCACACCACACCCCACTCCTGCGTCTTTGAGGTGCTCCATAGCAGGCAAAGCCTTTTCTAACCCTGCAATAACGTCCATGGCACCGCCTATCTGAGAAAATCCATCCATATCAATTCCCACATAGGAAATACCAGACTCCGTTATTTCATTGGCTGTTTTCTCTGTTATTAGGGCAGCATTACTGGATAAAATAACCCTCAGTCCCTTCTTATGGGCGTGGCCTGCAAGTGTGAAAAAATCTTCCCTGGTTAATGGCTCTCCCCCGTAGACAGAAATCATAGGCACCTTCATTGACGCCATCTGGTCAATAAACTCTATAGCCTCCCGGGTGGTTAACTCGTCACCCTCTGCCTCAAGAGCAGAGTCGAGGTGGCATATATCGCAGGAGAAGTTGCACTTCCTGGTAACATTCCAACTTACCATTGGGGCTTTGACATTTGAGTATCTGATAAGGTGCTTTGGTACCTCATCAGCCCTTTTGTTATGGTGTTTTTCAACATCAAGGGCTGTCTCCCTTACCTTGAGCAGCCGGCTGAAGTTAATCA
>JBHICG010000137.1:0-2144 GCA_046759445.1 Candidatus Scalinduaceae bacterium | reverse complement strand
CCGACTGGATTTTAGACACTTTCTTATAAAAATAAAACGGTCTTTGTTCTTTTAACAGGGATTTTTATGCATATAAAAAACCCTCTAAGATTTACTCGAAGTCAAACACCATGGTTCTGTTTTCCCACCAGGGTATTTTGATTTCTTCCAAAGAATTAACCCATTCCATTATTACAGGATTATAGTTTTTTAGGCCAAGTTTCACCTTTATTATATCCCCTTTAATGCTAATATTGGTTTTAATATCTATAAAATTTCTCGATATAGTTTTAGGAGTAGCATTTTTAAACCATTTGGTCTTCTGTGCTAATATTTTATACAATGTATTGGCAATAAGTGTCATTGCAATATCAAAGTCAACCTTTACAACCACAGGGGAAGCTAATGCATTGAGATTGAAGAAGTCAACGTTTTCCTGAATATTGTTTTCGATTCTCCATCGATGACTATAGATAGTGAGTATTTCCTTTACACTGCTTTTTAAATCATTGCTGATAAGACACATCGGCAGTTCCCTGCCTGCTCCCTGAACTATGATCTCCCTAACACTACCTTCATAATCTTTCAATGGTATCTCTTTCTCTCTATACTGTAAATTGCGATATTTCCTCTTAACATTGTCAAGTGTAACCTTATTCCATTTTGTTATATTTGAAATCTCTTCTAGAAAATTCTTCCCTCTCCTTTTAAGGGTTATAAATAATATACCCCTTTGATTTAGCTTGTCCAGATTCCTGTAAGTGGTCAGCTTTGAGTCGAATACTAACCGCTCGGGAAGCAGGCCAGTGCTATTTTCATAAAACTTTATAAACTCTAATATCTCATCACTCTGTGTATCCTTCCTGATCTCACCATCTGAAAAACACAAAAATGTGGTATCAAGATCCTGAGCAAAAAAACTGAGCACACTTTTCATCCTCTTGCCACGGGTAGGTACCCAGTGGCCCTCCAGTACCGATCCATCACCATAGTGGGGTATTACATGAAAATCAAGATTGATGTTATGTCCCTTTATGTATCCTTCTAAATGGAGCCTCTTTACAAATCCATTTAACAGTTTGCGAATTACTCTGGCAGAATGACGATATGTGTAACCACTTATGCTGGCTGATTTAGGTAGCACGTTTAATCCTGCAAATACCCCTAATCCGTAATCAAATCCAAAATCATCAATATGACAAACCCTATCCTTTCCCAATAGCTTTAATGCCAGATAAGATAAAAGATATGAAATAGATGGAATAGCCTTTGTACTACGAAAACCATCCGCCCCAAACAATTCATCTAATCTTAATTGGCGTATCAATGGCAGGAAAAGAAAAACTCCTCCAAAGGTGGTTGATACCTCTTGCCTCTCAGCAAACAGTTTTATATCAGATATCTCAGGATAACGCTTGTCCTGTTGTAAAGCCTCCAATCGTTCTCTGTTGGTCCTCCTGAATAGCTTTGTGAATCCTTCCCTGCGCAGAAGCACACTTAAGTGGTTTATGCTTAGTTTTATCCCCTCGTGTTTCAGTTTCTCCTGTATCTCTACAACAGAGAAATTTTTCTTGCGGAGCTCAATAATCCTTTCCCTTGACGAAATAGTCCTCTCTTGTGGTCTCTTCGGCCCCCTTTTTAATTCCTTAAAAATATCTTCAGCTTTTATATCCTTAGAATCTCTTTTGAGGGATTTAAAGGAATATACCGTATATGCAAAACTCTTGCTGATCTCTTCGCTAGAAAGATTGTCTACATATGATGCCCTTAAGGCTTCATATCGTATTTGCATTGGATGTGTAGGTTTTAAGAAAAAGTCTTTATTGAGCATAAAAGAGGGTTAATTATCTCATATATACCCAATATAATAATTATTTAAAATACTTTGTCAATGCAAAAATGCCTTAATATGCCATCTTTTATGGGTTATTCGCTATAATTGCAATCTGCATGAAAACTCTGACTACTTTATATAACCCACTATATTGATATAAATAACCCTCCCTCTTTTTTGTATTACTTTTGTAAGCCTTTGTCTTACTTGATTTCTCTATGATTTGTACGATTGATAACCCATCTTAAGAGGGTTTTTTATATGCATAAAAATCCCTGTTAAAAATTAAGCGGCTAATTTTTTCTTCATCCGAGAAGATTTTATTTTGAAA
>JBHICG010000136.1:0-2354 GCA_046759445.1 Candidatus Scalinduaceae bacterium | reverse complement strand
AAATGTCATGCTGAATTTATTTCAGCATCTCTTTCAGTACCTCCGATTTCAGAATATATATATATCAATCCTGAATCAAGTTCAGGATCAGAGACCCTGAAACGATACTGAAACGAGTTCAGCACAGGATTCAGGGTGACAATATAGTGTTTCCGCAACAGATACTAATTAAAGAAATATTTTACTTAAAAATCCCTTATAAAAGTAGTAAAAAAACTCGAGAGATAGCACGAGAGGAAGGGTAACATCTTTGATATTGAAAATACTTCAGTTTAGACTGGTGTATTTCGGACAGGAGATGTTCGTTTGACCATTCTGATATAGACGAGGACAGGCAATTGGGCAGACGACTAGATCATCCAGATAGAATACCACAATCCTAAATCCTAAACGCCTCCTCAAGGAGCTATAAGACAACTTTGCAATCGCAACATCATTTGTATATTTATTTCTTTACAATCTCAATATAAGATATTAAATTAATCCAAAGAACGGATATAAGATATGGCAAAGGCAAAGATAATGATCGTTGAAGATGAGTGGATTACGGCTGACGATATAAAAATGAGCTTGCAGAGTTTGGGATATACTGTTTCCTCTGTGGCGTCTTCAGGAAAGGAAGCGATTCAAAAGGCAGAGGAGGACAGACCTGATTTAGTACTAATGGATATTGTGTTACAGGGTGAAATGGATGGGATTGAAGCAGCTAATCAAATCCACTCTTGTTACGATATACCTATTATCTATCTTACCGCTTATGCCGATGAAAAGGTACTGGAGCGGGCAAAAATAACAGAACCATTTGGATATATTGTGAAACCTTTCATAAATGAAGACTTGAAAATAGCTATCGAGATAGCTCTTTACAAGCACAAAGCCGAAAAAGAAAGAAAATAACTCATTCACTCAACTTTTTGCTCACTCAATATTAGAGATATATCAATGCTTTTCTAGCCAGGCATTAATATCATTCATCTTTTGTCTTGCCCATGCAATCATACTAATGGGTAGTATCTTCAATGCAAGACGTGGATTTATAGCCTTATAAAATATTTCTTTGTAAGGTGCATTTCCCGTAAACATATTCCATAATATCTCATTTATGAGCTTTGTTGTTTTGGTGTCCTTGTCGGATTTCAACATCCTTATATGGGCATTTGCTATTTGTCTTTGTGATGATATGTAATCGTTGATTTTTAACATCACAATTCCATATAAATTATCACGAGCCAGAAGTCTTTTAGCAGGTTTAAAGTAACCATTCATAAACGCCCTTTCGGATACCCCGTACTTAAAAGCCGTATAGGCCGATAGCTTTGCCATATTAAAGGCTGATTCAATACCGCTTTTATAGGCACGTGAAATACTTGCATCCCCTAATATAACAATTCTGTCTGTATAAGGGTGTTTTGCATAGGTTACGGGAATCTTAGAGATACACATACAAAAACTGTTAGGTATTTCCCAATCTTTTGGCATCAATCTCCTTACTGCTGGATGATTAAGAAAGTCTATTAGATTATTTCTGGTTAAATCTTGTCTGCCAACCAAACTGACAGTTATATAGTCTGCTTTTAGTGTAATCGATGCAAATTTGAGTTCTTTTTTTCCCAATTCAATAACAAATACATTGCTGCCAAATGTCTTTTCAATATATTCATTACCCAGCATTATTTCACACTGGCACGTTCGAACAGTCTTAGGTGGTTTATAGCCAAAATCCATATTAGCAATCCTTTCCATCATCCCGGTATTTACACCAAAAGCTCCAACCACCAAATCCGCTTCAAATTCCTTTTTTGACTCTCCTTCACCAAAGATTACGTTTATAGGGTCTCCTTTCCTGGAAGGTAGTTTAAGCCCTTTTACAACCCCAGAAATTACTTCTACACCCTGTTTCTTAACATGATTTAAAAGGAAATCATCAAAACTAACATTACCTTGATGGGTAGATAATATAGGGCCATTCCCACGAAATACAGTAACAATTTTTGGTACGTGTCCTGGGGCAGGGTGATGAAGAAGTACACTCTCATCCTGAGTCTGGAGGTAATAACCTTCTATTTTTCTCTGTGCACAGAATGGAGGAATATTTATTCCTTCCTCTTCCAATTTATTAAATAGATTCTCAGAAACAACACCTGCGCACATATTGCAACCACGCGGCCCCATCTGGCAGAAATCCTTTCTGTCAAAGATTCTTATTGACACATCAATACCCATTTCTGTCGCATACCGCGATGCAAAATGTGCAAAAAAGCACCCAGCAGGCCCTCCACCTATTATTGCAATCTTAGAACCATTTTTGAGAAAAAGGTTGTTATTATACATGTTGTTTATGAATTCCAAGCCAT
>JBHICG010000135.1:0-2567 GCA_046759445.1 Candidatus Scalinduaceae bacterium | reverse complement strand
CCTATAATATCATCGACCTTACTTTTCACCAACTCTTCATCCAGCTCCATTAACTTTACAGCGCCGCTGCATGCATAGATTTCTAAATTCCCCATATTACTTACTTCACTTAATAATTCCTTAAGCATATTTGGCTGTCCCTGTGGTACCGCTTCTAATAAGCGTCTATCTTCGTCCTGAATCCCGGCAGGAAACTCAATAACATCTATCTTATCAGTTACAAATTTTTTAAGCGCCCAAAAGAATAAAAATACGTAAACCTTACTCCCCATAGAGGCCGCCGTAGTAGCTAACATCACTGCCTGATATAGTTTTTCATAAGTGCCACTATGCAAGAAAAGTATAAATTTTTTCTCTTTCATCTAATCTGTAATAAAAGGGCGTGCAACTTCTTCTTTGTAATTTTCTAATCCAACACGATCAATCGTTGTTCCTATCCTCTCCCCCCTCTTGCCATTTTTATTGTACCAATCAAGGGTTTGTCCAATAAAATCTAACACCTTTTCATCCGGCAAGAACAACATAATTTCATCTGCATTTCTGGGGTGTCTTCCATGCTTTCCACCCGCACGGACAGCCCAGCCTTTTCGTTTTGCAGTCCATGCATCAGTAGGACATGCCTTTATACAATCCCCGCAATACACGCATTTTTCTCTATAAAAAATGGGTTTCCCTTCTTCATCAGAGACTATTGCACCCTCCAGGCAAGCCTTTTCACACAGGGTACACCCAGTACACGGATCTTCTTCCCAAATGGGTTCTACAATACCCTGAAAACCCAAATCCATTCCATCCGTTCTATTACAATCAATCGGACATCCTGAAAATGAAATCTTGAACTTATGATGGCAGGTTGTACCAAAAAACTCTTTGTCTACTTCCAATGCCTTTTTCTGGGCATCCATAATGCCGTTAGGATTATATTCACAACCACCACAGGCTGTAGGAACTCGAACCCTGGGGCCACAAGATGCAATTGGCTGACCAACTTCAGCCAATTCTTTCACGACCGCATCAAAATCATCTATGTGCACTCCGACAATCTCAACCGATTGTCTGACACTAAGGTGGCAATAACCCATTCTGCTATATTTTTTGGCGACTTCCACTATCTTCACCATCTTTTCAAGGGGAAGTCTCCCACCAGGCACTCTCAAACGAACCGTAAATAGACCCTTTTGAGTCTGTTTTATAAATCCACCAGACTTTAATTCGTTTATGTCAACCTTCTTAACATCGGTACTTTCAGGCATTTAATACTCCTTAAAACTAACAAAACATTTAACTTACTCACAAAATATTGTAAATAAATGTTAGCACTTGAAAGAAAATGTTGCAAGTAGAAAAACTCGTACTGCGAGAGAATAACTTACTGTTGTGCGTAGAGTTGGAATGTTTAAGCTGGTTTATTTCAATAAATTTGCAATTTTATTGATTTATTATCTTCCTCATTTCTGCTTCCGCTTCTTCAGTTCCTTTGGTTTTTACAATCTCCAGAATATCCTTTTCCGCCAGTCTCTGGAGGATCCTTCTGCGTTTTGCATCATCCTTTACTGTTGACATCGCTACATTGCGCATCTTTGTTAACAAATCTATATATGCTCCATATTCTGAACCAAAGACAACCTCCAATTCCTTCCTGATATTCCTGGCAAGGGCTGGACTTGCACCTCCGGTCGAAATGCTTATGCAAAGGTCTCCCCTATTTACGGTTGCAGGAACAATAAATGAGCAAAGTTCTGGACGATCAACTACATTTACGATTATGTTCCTTTTCCCTGCATCCATTGATACCTTTCTGTTAATCTCCTCATCATCGGTTGCAGCAATAACGAGCATGGCGTCATCCAAAAACCTTTCATTGTAACTTTCATTTATTAAAGTTAGTCCTTTTTTCTTTGTCATCTCAGGGCATGTGTCAGGACTTATCACGGTTACGTCTGCGCCCGCTTCTCTTAAGCTACACGCCTTTCGATATGCAACGTTTCCTCCCCCGATAATCACACATTTTTTATCATTAACATCCAAATAAACTGGATAAAACTTGAGCATTAAGTGTCTCTCCCATATTCTACATAACCTGTTGAAACTATAATCCCTAAATGCTAAATTCTTCTTAGACTTACATCATACAACTGCTACACTCATTTAAGATTCGTATCCTAATCTATTAACACGTAATTATCAAATATTAATTAAAACAAAAGTTTGAACTTGAAAGGCTTGTATTTAAGAAAGATTCATAGATAGGATGAGAAAAGCAGAAGAACAGTTGTTGCAAAAATTGCAACAACTGCTGCGGATGAAAAAACATATCAGGTAGGTATTTTAATCTGGTGCGCCTCATAGCGCACCAGATACGTACAGATAGTTATTTTCCAGAATTAAGCTCATTTTGACAAGATTAACAGGATTTTTAGATATCTTGTTTATCCTGTTATCCCGTCTAATATTTTTAAAATTCTCATAATCTGTATTTATTTGTGTCCAAAATAGAAATTTCTATACTATCAAGTCATAACGCACCCCATAAAGGGGTGGCTTGACGGTTATGAGCTGTCTCAAAG
>JBHICG010000134.1:0-2585 GCA_046759445.1 Candidatus Scalinduaceae bacterium | reverse complement strand
ATAAGGGCTGCCGGCTCACAAACACCCCCTACCCCAATCTTCTTTTCCACAAAATCTGATTTAGTATAAAACTTTGCACAAGCATCAATCTCTTGCCTTGAAACAACCCTTAAGGGTATATTTAGCTCTTCTAATGCGCTCAATAGACCTTGTTCATTTGCCTTTAAGTCTACGGTTCCTGCAAGCCTGACCTGCGCAATAGGTATATTAACAACCTTAATTGCTTTGTTGATAGCGTCTTTAACGTCTTTACTGGCGACACCTCGTTTACAACCTATGCCGATTATGATGTTCTTTTTCGCCTCTGTGCCCGTAGTTATAATTGCGTCTGTACTAAGAATATTTGCAACCATATGCGCCAATTTGTTTGCCCCGCCCTCGTGCCCTGAAACCAAACTAATTACAGACCGACCAACGTCATCAACTACGACAATCGCCGGATCAGTATGTTTATTTTTTATATGAGGAGCAATTATGCGTACTACAATACCTGAGGCCATGATAAATATGAAGCCTTCGTAATCTGTAAATATTTCTCCAACCTGATCACCAAGATTTTTAGAAAAATAAGTTACGTCAAGGCCTGTTTTTTTTATTTTCTGGGGTAGAAATAACGTAACTTCATTACATAGTTTTGCTTTGATACGTTCGGCTATTTGGACACCCTCATCTGTAATTGCTATTAGTGCTAAATTCATACGAGGAGATTCTGATTATGGACATAGATGATTGCAGACTATCAGGATAAAAAGAAAATAATTATGTTATATATTTGAATAGTAGAGTTTAATACAAATTGTATTGAAACTTATAGAGGTTTTTTTATTTATTATTTTGATTTTTCTAAAAGTTCGAAAAAACGTTCTCTTGTCATTCCGGCAGTTGTCATGTTAGTACGAATATGTGTTACAGGAACAAGCCTGGGACTGGTTTTTATAACAACGGGCCTTTTTATGCCAGCCTTTGTCATTATTATGTGATCACCTTTTTTCCTCTTAACAACAAAACCTTCATGTTCAAATAACTTTATCAAAGTTTTATAATGAATAGGAGTGATTTTCCCCATGGTCAAATCCGAAGGGCAAAGGCAAGGTCTTCTTGAACAACAGGTTTCCTAGATTCCCACGAACCATTAATTTTTAAGAAACCGGATTCCTCTAAAACATCTTCCAATGTACCCATTCTTTTACACTCCTCTATAAAAGCCTCAATAGCTTCTTCGACAGACTTTTTAGCATCATCTATAGAATCACCGAAACTGGAAACATTTAAATCCGGTGATACCGCCACATAGACGTCCCCTTCCTTAAAAATCTCTAACCTTACTGAAATATTCATAATATATTTAATATATTTACCTCCAAATTAAACTTGTAACTTTTATAAATTAGCGATTGTCCTCTCAACTCCTTCAACTAGTAAAGGAATCAACTTATATATTACGCTTATGTGTATAACTGTCAACAAAAAGTCATTATTTATCTAATTCTTAATATTATTTTATTATTGACGTAATAACTGATTTTTCTTAAAGTTACAACATAAATTTGATTAATATCCATAAAAATACCACATATAGGCAGCATAATGTATGTTAAGCAGTACTCTGTTCCATGAATCTTCCAAATGTATTATACAAATACCGATCCCTTTCCGAAAAACATCGTGATAATACCAAGCGACTAATCGTAAAAAACACTATTTACTTTCCCACTTTTAACCAGTTTAACGACCCTTTCGATTGTGACCTTCATATCAGGATTTTCTCCGATGAGTCAACAATACGAGAGAAACTTGTCAAGTTGAATCCCGAAGCATCAAGTAAAGAAATTGAAAGAATGGTTCAAGAAGTATTGAACTTAGACCCAGAGGAACGCCAGCGAAATCTCCAGCAAGGTATTCGCAACGAAACAGTGAAGTGTGGGATATTTTGCTTGAGTAGTGTCCCTGATAACCTCCTAATGTGGTCTCACTACGCTGATTCACATAAAGGAGTATGCGTAGGATTCAAAGTGAATGATGATTACTTGTTCGGCTGCGAGCTCACCAAAATTCAATATCAAGACCGTTATCCCGAATTATCAATCGCAAATGATATTACCATTGACTGGGTCAACAACTACCTGTCAACGAAATCAAATGATTGGTGTCATGAGCAGGAGTATCGAATCGTATATCGTTCGCCCGGAGAATTTGTTTACCCACGCGAAGATTTAAATTGCGTGATTCTCGGTGCAAAAATCGAACCTGAAATGAAGAACGCGGTCATCGAATGGATACGTCCTTACACTGGACAAGTTCAGGTCTTTAAGGCACGCCTACATTGTTCGGAATTTAAAATCGTCTTTGATAAAGTAGCACTGCAGAAAGAATAGGTTTGCATCTCGATACATGACGCAATCATCTTGATCAATATTATAATGAATTTATGGATTACTTCTGTTTCTTCTGTTTCTTTTGAATTTTTGCCCAGGTATCACGGAGTGTTGCAGTTCGATTGAAAACAAGATAGTCCTGCGCAGTATCAGGATCGATACAAAAATAACCAAGCCTTTCAAATTGAAATCGATCTAATGCTTTTGCCT
>JBHICG010000133.1:0-2599 GCA_046759445.1 Candidatus Scalinduaceae bacterium | reverse complement strand
GCTTGTCGGATTTGGACTGGGGGCAAGCCTCTCAGCCATGTTTGCCCAGATTGGAGGAGGAATCTATACCAAAGCTGCCGACATTGGAGCCGATTTAGTTGGAAAAACTGAAGTAGGTATGATAGAAGATGACCCCAGAAATCCAGCCGTAATAGCCGATCTGGTGGGAGATAATGTTGGTGATTGTGCAGGGAGAGGGTCT
The DNA here is from genome assembly GCA_046759445.1 of Candidatus Scalinduaceae bacterium. Taxonomy (GTDB): domain Bacteria; phylum Planctomycetota; class Brocadiia; order Brocadiales; family Scalinduaceae; genus Scalindua_A. The sequence continues at coordinate 2,397 of JBHICG010000133.1, read as the reverse complement.
GACCTTTTCGAATCCAGTGCCGATAATCTCGTATGTATAATGATTATTGGCCTGGCCTTTCTGGATAAATATGGATGGAACGTCATAATGTTTCCACTTTTGTTAAGAGGTATTGGAAAGGTTGCCACTATTATTGGAGTATTCTCAGTGAGAAAATGGGGCATGAGAGGTCCGTTGACCTCACTTAATATTGGCCTTTTATCAGCGGTAGTATCAAATCTAATACTGTTTTATATGCTTTCGATATGGTTTATGAAAGACATACGCCTTTTCTATTGCCTCTTAGCGGGGATATTGTCCCTCTTTATAGAAGCTTTGATCGTACAATACAACACAAGCATTAACAGATCTCCAGTAAAAAACATAGCCAGGGGATCTCAAACAGGAACATCGATTGGCATCCTTAATGGAATTTCATATGGATTAGAAAGTGCCATGTATCCGATGTTGCTTGTTGGGGCTTTGATAATTCTGGGATACGAGATCATGGGTGGTGGGTTGTTAGGCATTTTCGGTATAGCTATGGTCACCCTTGGTATGACAGAGATGAAGGGTATGATGCAGTCAATAGATACCTTTGGCCCTATCAGCGATAACGCGGTTGGAATAGCAGAAATGTCAGGGATATCTAAGAAAACTAGAAAATCACTGGATATACTGGATGCGACAGGAAATGTAACAAAAGCAATCACAAAAAGCTATGGATTGACTAAATGTGTTCTATCCAGCATTGTCATTCTCTTTGCCTTTATCATTGTACTTAATAGACATCAGGGAATTACAATGAACAACATTTCTGACATTGCTCTGCATCTGAATTTGGCCAACCCACATATAATAGTGGCCCTCTTAATAGGGGCAACCATACCGTTTCTATTCTCTGCGTTGCTTCTCAGGGCTACATGCAGGGTCGCTTCTAAACTGGTTGATGAGGTTAGAAGGCAGTTCAAAGAGATTCCAGGCCTGCTCAGTGGAGATGAAAAACCTGACTACTCACATTGTGTGGATATAAGTGCCAGAAACTCGCTGAAAGAAATGGTTTTTCCGGTTCTGGTCGGTCTAATCTTCCCTGTAATTATAGGATTCACACTCGGAGTATGGTCGCTGGCAGCTTTTCTAATTGGAGTAACTATAGTAGGCGCCCTGCTTGCCATATTTATGTTCAATACCGGAGGGGCGTTCGACAACGCAAAGAAATATATTGAGGCTGGACATTATGGAGGTAAGGGTGGAGCTGCACATAAAGCCGCAGTGGTAGCTGACACAGTGGGTGATCCACTGAAGGACACTGTTGGCCCCTCATTACACATACTCATTAAACTATCGAATATTTTTTCGATTACGCTTCTTCCCGTTTTTCTGCTTCTAGATTAAATAAAGAACGCGGAACTTGAAGAATCCTATTTAATAATCTCCACAATTATTTTTTTCAAACCTTTTTACTCTTACTCCAAAGGCGGCAGAATTGTGCATTCTCATCATAAGTACAAGCATTTTTAACAGTCCATTTTAAGGATAAAGGCGCTATTATGGTAGTGATGAAGGCCATGCAAATCAGAGCTGAAAATTAATTTTCAGTGAGTAAGGGTTCGGTTATAGTGTGACGAAACATTAATTGATCACTTAGCTTAATAACTACAGCCGCAACCACCATTTCAACCGCACCACGGCCATTCATACCGGAACCGATTATGGCAGACTCCCAGAGGCTTTGTCATATAGATATGCACCTAAACCACAATCCACAACCTTTCCTATAATTGCAATCAGGGTTATAGTAATGGCGAAAAAAATAACCGAGAAAAATGGGTAAGGACAAACCCTCCAAAGGCAACAGCAATAGATGGCCATATATGCTCCACAGCCTCCTTTGGGTCCATCTCCAATCCAGCATAAAACATAAGGAAGAAAATCCCAAACTCCGCCATTAGTTCAATGGGTTCGGATGCCGTAACTATGCCCAATAAAGGAGGCCCCAGGATAAGTCCAGCCAATAACTCTCCCAATATGACCGGTAAGCCAAATCTGGCAAAAACGTTCCCAAGAACCAAGCCACAGTTAGAATCAAGATAAGATTAAGTATAAGATGTTCGGTTATCATAAATTTCTCTAATGCTTTTTAGACATTTACTATCTTCTACTTATACAATAGGCTGGGATAAGATGTTTATAATACTCCAATGAAATCCCTTTTCCCATAAAATAAGACATCAACTCACACATCAGGATACACAGGGATGTTACTAGTGATATGTAGTTTGGGGTGGTTTAAAAAATAGATTGCAGTTCTTTGACAATGTATAGAGGTCTTTCATTATTCATTACTTTTATTGTGTTTTCTGCAATTATGTTGTACCTCCTGACCAGGGCTTCTTTAGTGTCTCCAGCTATATGAGG
>JBHICG010000132.1:0-2797 GCA_046759445.1 Candidatus Scalinduaceae bacterium | reverse complement strand
AAACCTTTGATAGTCTCACTGGTAAAACCAGTGGCTTACCTATCAATGAGTTAATTCCGTAATCAGTTTCCTTCGATTCCAAGTGTTGCGGCCAATTTTGGAAGTACCAGGTCTACGTCGAATCGATCACAACTTGCTAAAGCTGCCTGAGAAAAACGTTGTCGCAAATCTTGATCAATTGCAAGCCTGCCCATAGCCTCCAAAAGGCATTGCATATCTCCAGATCTTACGAGTATGGCATTGTACCCATGCTTCAAAATTTCTCTGATTACGGGTAAATCAGTTGAAATAACCGGCAAACCTGCAAACAAGGCTTCAATTATAGCGCCAGGATGTCCTTCATTATCATATATACTGGGAAAAACGAATATGTCATACGATGGAAGACTTTTCCTGAGGGACAAATTATCGGCGATTCCGTGATAATAAACCTTATCAAGTTTTTGTAAGCGGTATATTATATCTTGAGTGCCTGGTCCATAGAGGTGAAGCTCAAGTGAATATTGCTTTTTGGAGATGTCTTTCAATTTACAAAACGCACTTAGCAAGATGTCAATACCCTTTTCTCTTATAACATTACCTACATATACAAACCTAATAGTATTATCGTCACGAAAAAGTGTAGTAGATTTTTCCAGCATTTTAGGGCGATAACCGAATATAACCTTAATTTTCTTCCGTAGAAATTCTGGAAATTCATTTGCACCCAATTCTGTTTCAAGCGATATTGCGTCGGCCAATCTAAACACTGTCAGCACTGCAAACCGAACGAGATAATTGTGACGAAGTAACGTTAACATAGGCCGACCACCAAAAAATCTAACACTACATGGTTTTCTTAAACATCTACTGCTAAGTAAGAAAAGGGATCCATAAAAAAAAACAAAATTTCTAGATCCAAAAATTACAACAGATCCCGAAAAAGGTATATAAAAGAGAGCGTGTACTATACCCAGTATTGTTCGAAAATGATTTGTTTTTCCCAGCTTTGCAACATCTTGAGAACCTGATCCCAACTTTGCAACATCTCGAGAATCTAACACCGGCAAATCGAAATGCCTAAATGGTTTTCTAGAGGATTTAATAATATAATCCAAGAATAACTTGAAACATATTCTCGGACCACCAATATACGGTTTTAAAGCTGCTATTAACAATACGGGACTTTCTGGAATAGCATTATTCTTCATTTTTCGTAATATGGTCATTTTCCAGCAATCCAGGACTCGACCACGACAACAACCTTCCGGGCAGCTCGACCATTCCAGAAGGGTGGTTTCTTTCCTCTATGCCAACGATACAATAGTATTTCTTCAACTGCGGTAAGAACTTTATTTCTGTCTGTGCATACCCGCCTGCCCAAGAAGTTTGGACAGTTTTCAGAAGGGGAAGTATTCGGGTTTTAAAAGTTATTTACAACATAACATCATTTTTTAGAATTGCCGAAATGTTCCTCCAAGAAGTTTACAAAATTGTCAACAATAAGACCCCGATCGTACTTTTCTAAAACGGACTGTCTTCCTTGTTCACCAAGTTTACGCCGCAAATCTGTTTCTAGAGTCATTTGTCTTAATGCCTGAGCTAAATCATTCACTATTCCCGGTGAAACAGTTATTCCAGCACCTGACTCATTCACAATGCGCTCGGCTTCTCCATTTGCAACCAAAACAACTGGAAGTGCGCTTGCCATTGCTTCGTAAAGTTTAGAGGGCACCGCTCCTGGAATATAGGTTTTAAGAGGAACAAGTGCAATGTCAGCCGAGGCAAGAAGTTTTGGTATATCTTCCCTGGGTCTGGAAGGAAGAAATTTAACATTCTGTAACCCTTGAGCCTTCTGCATCAGGGATTCTTTCTCTGCCCCATCCCCTATAAAAACAATCTTTAGTTTTCCATCCAGATTCTGAAGAATTCTAGCCGCTTCTAATATCTGAGCGAGTCCCTGGGCTATACCATGAAGTCCTGCATAAATAGCCACGCATGTGGCTCCCTCTCCCAACTCTCGTTGGAGCGTGGTTGAATGCAGATTTGGAGTGAAATGGGATGAATCCACTCCGTTTGATAAATGAAAAGTGCGTACACCCGAAAGCCGACGTTTCACGCCTTGCAAGATCTCACGACTCTGACCAGTCACAAGCCACGCCTTGCGATAGCAAAAGGCTTCCAAACGTTCACTAACCTTCAATAGTGCACCCTTCCCAATAACCCCAAGACGGACGGCAGTTTCCGGCCAGAGATCTGAAACATTAAAAATCCAATGTGCCCTTTTGAGACGACTCAATATAAAGCCAGAGATTCCCAAAAATAATGGTGGACTTTCCGTTAATATGTAATCTACCCTTGGCAGTAAGGCTGCGCCCAGAAAAAGTGAAGAAAGAACAAAGGAGAAGTAGTTAGATAATCTAGGAATAAAGCTGACGCTTTTAGTTGGATAGATCCATACCCTGATAACCTTTACACCTTTAATTACTTCGCGTTTAAGCAGACCTCCATAACCCGTATAAATTCGTCCCAAAGGATAATTAGGCATGGCAGTAACTACTGTAACTTCATGACCATACTGTACCAATCTTTCTGCAAACTCAGATAACCTTGCCTGCGGTGCCCCAGTTTCAGGTGGATAATATTGAGTGTGGATGACAAACTTCACGATTTATCTTTTATTAATCTTAAAAAACAATATTCAAGTCATAACGCACCCCATAAAGGGGTGGCTCGACGGTTGTGAACTGTCTCAAAGACAGTCAATCAAACCAATTTAAAATTTACCATCTTCTTGATCTTTCTCTATCTTCTCCTG
>JBHICG010000131.1:0-2834 GCA_046759445.1 Candidatus Scalinduaceae bacterium | reverse complement strand
GCCCTTTCAATTCCAAAGATAATCTTTAATGAAGTCGCAATAGCGCCTATCGACACACCTATTAAGATTGCTCTTTTGGCTGCCATGTTTGGTACAGACATTATCCAATCTGCAATAGGTGGGAGATACTCCCAGATCATGGCACCAATAGGCACACGACCGAGCATCACAATAACGGCAGCTACGAGCAATATAGTTGCTTCACTAGTCCTTGCCCTAAATGTTCTGTATGCGGCAGACGCCATAAAAAACGCCAGGATTGAAAACATTGTAGCTCCAGCAGGAACCTGTACATTGAAGTACAACCAATCAAACATTGTTCCTTCCTGTTTGTCATGCAAGAAGAAATCACCTCCATTATACAAACCAAAAATGATTGTAATTCCAGCGCCAAAAAAAACAAATATGCTATATCCCCATCCAGGAAATTTTCGTTTCATCTTGTTCCAGTGAAGATGAAATAAGCTGTATGCACCAATGAATACGGCAAACCCTGCAATCGTAATTCCCCATCGTGTTACAACCTTTAGCAGAGATTGTGATGCCTCATGTGGCACATAATATTGAAAAGCCATCATAACACCCATAATAAATGCTATTACTAAGGGGATAGTTCTCTTAAAAAAATTCATCTAGCAAATATTCCTTTCTGAAATAAAATCATTCCAGTATTCCAACATTCCAACTGTGTAAGAGAAGCAAATTAAGTTCATCATCCTGCCTTAAAGATATAACTTATAACCTCAATACCTAAAGTAGTAAGTATCGTTCCTACTACAATCACGGTTATTAGAATTCCCTTAGCGATATCCTGTGCACGTAAACTCCCCAGAAGTAAAGGTTCTCTCGATAGATACGCACTGGCAGCATATAACTCTTCACCCATTAGAGTGTAATCACAAGTCGTTATAAAGAAGGGAAGTTGAGTATACGAATCCGTCGCTGCAATCTGTATAGCCCCCGTATTAGCACCTGTTTCAGCAAGTATGAGAGATTCCGCATAAAAATACCCCATATAAAAATTTGCTGCTGGTCTTTCACGCATCATTATTCCACTTACTGCCGCAACGTAAGGAAATTGTTCAGAAGCGGCCAAGAATATATTATCTTCTACATAAGCATCAGGCCTTCCTGCTTCCAGGTATGATTCCTTAACTACTTCCTGACTCACTGACAATACGATCGGATCGATGTTTGAAACCTTGAGTGTGGTATCGTATTCTGCAACCCTTTTTGCAATCCTTCCGAGTATATTCACTGCAGCAATTGTAGAAATACTACCCATGCCATTTAAGCCATGTACAAAGAGTGCAGGCTTACCCATCTCGGTTGCCCTCCCTAATGCCTCTTCTATGGCATCCAGGCCGCTTATTTTCCTCAGATAAACGTTAGGATTCTTCTTTGCATGCTCAATAAGATATAAGACAAGCGCGGAAAAGAGTATCATGATTATGAAATTGTTTAGTTTTAACCAATTAAACCAGTTTCCTTTCGGTGAAGCTAATGCAATCTTTTCCGCAACCGTAATATTATTGCCTGACATCAAAACAAGTTTAAAAAAGTAATTTTTATTTTTTCCTTCACCAATAGATTCCTCGCCAAAGAATTTCTCAAGATTGATTTCTGCATAATGGAATTTGGTATCTGAATTTTCTTCATACATTGTAGTAGAGCTTATGCGTAGTACTTCCGTACCAAAAGGTATACTTTTGTACCTAGAAGCATATACAACGTATTCAATATCAGCTGATTCACTAGGAGAGGAGGGCCATCTAAATGATATACTCTTTCCATTATCATTAGGAGTGTCAAAGGCTTGAAAATCTGATGGTGGAATAAGTGTCTTTCTTTCTACCGCAAATATAACAGAAGTATACAGAAGTATTAAAATGGTAAGGATAAAGGTATTGAATAGTTTATACATAAGTTTGTAATTAGTTACGGGTTACGAGTTACGGGTTTCGAGTTTTTTATTTCCATTCTGTCTCTACGTATTGAATGAATTTGTTAATTTTACCACCTAGTTTATTATAAGTATCAAAAAAGATTTCTATTTCCTTTTCATTAAGTTCATGTGTGTCTTTTATAAAATTTAAGTGAAGAATTGTTTCATCACATGAAGCATGAGCATAAATCAGAAACTTAATGAAATCTGCTTTATATTTCTTTCGTCCATAACCCTCAACAATGCAAGAAGTAATTGCTTTTGATGATCTTCTTATCTGGCTTCCTTCCTCATACAATTCGTATTTTGGAAGCTGTAAAGATATTTTATGGATTTTAACAGCCAAATCATATGATAAATTATAAATTTCTAGATCTTTATAGCTTTTCATTTTCTCTCCTCTCCTTGTTAACCCGTAACTCGAAACAATTATATAGTCAACTCTTTCTTTTGATCACATCTCAATCGCCTCAACATTTGCTCTTGGTATCACAGCAGTTTGACCATCAGAGAATTCGACCTCTAGAATTCTGACTTTAGCTTCCGTCTCTATCACCTTCAGCTCACTCGGTAACGATTTAACCTTGCCGATCTTTCCAAAATGTGGGTTTCTGATTATGCGAATCTGATCGCCAACCGAAATACCACCGGATTTTTCATGTGCAGAGACTTCATTTGTGGCAGGCACCTCAGAGCCCCCTTTTAGGCCTATTCCATTAAATGGAATTATGATTTCTGGTCGGACAACACCCGCCCTTATTTGGGTCGCTCCGTTAATGGATGCCATAGAACCTTCTCTCGTCTTTAAAATCTCAAAAGTCTTTTGTGCCATATCGATTTGACCAAAACCTTCCGTAATGATAAGTGTAATACTAATATCTTCTGAGCC
>JBHICG010000130.1:0-2956 GCA_046759445.1 Candidatus Scalinduaceae bacterium | reverse complement strand
AACCGAGAATCACCAGATGTTGAACTAACGGCAGTCAACCGGATAAGCCTATTATGTTTTATGTCTACGGAGACGTATATACATGAACTTTCTTAACGCATAAATTTTTCTCAAATCATAATATCCTTGTTTCATAGGATTGTAAATAATGTAATTCCTCAAGATGAATATCAAAGATCAAAGATGTGATCCTTTGTCCTTTGTCTCTTAAAGATGTGACCTTTTGCCTTTGTATCTGGTTGGTCATAACAAGGTTTCATTCTAATAGGAATTGATAGAGGAATTATGACGAAGTATTTCTTCTTGATTTTGATCTTATATAACTATACTATTCTACTGCAAGAAATATTTAATATCTTTACCTTACGACCTTATTACAATTCGATATGCAGTATCTTTATCTAGACAACTTTCGGGGTTTTAAAAATACGTATTTTCCAATTGATGAAGTAAATTTCTTAGTTGGTGAGAATAGCACAGGGAAGACATCGATGCTTGGAATATTGCAATTAATTTCCTCTCCACAATTTTGGTTTCAATGTGATTTTAATATGACAGGTATCAATTTCGGGCTTTTTGATGATATAGTTAGCATAAATTCGAAGAATAGAAAATACTTTACAGTAGGATTTATTCAAGGAAATTCAAATAAAAAGCAAAAAATCGAGATTAACGCATTTCTAATGACTTTTATTGAAAAGGATGGAATGCCTTGGCCATCTATTTATATTCATTATCATGATTCAACAGAAGTTCGCATATGTTTTGAACAACATGGGGTAAAATATAAAGTACGATCTGTTGGCAAGCTTTATAAAGTTGAAGAGTTCATAAAAAAAATTTATAAGCAATGGACGAAAGAACATGCCTCCGACAACATGAATTATAAGAATATCCCCCCGAGCCTTAAAGCTTACATTGATGCACCTCCAATGATCATTGCAACTGCCGTAGAGGAACAATCTCTAATAAAGAAGAAGCGTGTTAGGCCAACAGGCATTATTAGAACACCCATTGAAATAAATAATATTGCGTGGATTGCACCAGTACGTACCAAACCGAGGAGAACTTATGATGAATATAAATTAGATTTTTCTCCAGAAGGTGATCATACTCCATATTTAATTAAGAGAATCTTACAGAAACGATCTCATGCTAAAGAATTCGTGAAATTTATTAAGCAAGTAGGACAAGAAAGTGGCTTGTTTGAGAACATAATTATTAAGGGATATGGGAAAGGGGTCACGGCACCTTTTGAATTGGATATTATACTAAACAAGAAAGCATTGAATATTAATAGTGTTGGGTATGGTGTTTCACAATCATTACCTGTAATTGTTGAGCTTTTCGCTAAAGGCAAAGAACAGTGGTATGCTATTCAACAGCCAGAAATACATTTACATCCTAAGGCTCAAGCTGCACTTGGAGACCTTTTTTTTGAGTTAGCTGTACGAGATAGAAAAGTATTCTTTGTAGAAACCCATAGTGACTATGCAATAGACAGATTCCGTCTTAATTACAGAAAAAAGGGTATTAAAAAAAAGCCAAATGCACAGCTCCTATATTTTGAACGAAGAAAAGATGGAAACAGCGTTTACCAGTTAAGTATAAATGAGAATGGGGAATTACCAACTGGCCAGCCGGAAGGATATAGGAAGTTTTTTATTAAAGAAGATCTAAAACTTTTAGGATTATGAGATGTGTATTGTTATCGATATGTGTGCTTTATCGCCTGTGTTTAATAAAAAGGACCAAAATCATTGCAAATTTAAACCTGTATTGGAATGGCTTGTTAAGGGTAAAGGTCAAATTGTCTATGGTGGGTCAACATATAAAGATGAACTTCGTGATGCAAACCGTTATGGTAGAAAGTATTTTAAGATCCTAGAAAAAAATGGTAAACTTAAACTAGTTGACGATACGAAAGTTGATATTGCCGAACATAATATTCAAAAAATAGCCAAGAAAAATGGTATCAAATTTAATGATCACCATATTGTTGCAATTATTGTCGTTTCTAAATGCCTATTGGTTTGTACAACTAACGTAAACCATGTCAAGCAAATCAGAGATCCTGAATTTTATCCGAGAAATATAGAACGTCCAAGAATATATAGTAGGAAAAGAAATAAAGACTTGTTAGTCGATAAGTACATTGCAGATATATGTACACCAAAGGTCCAAGGCACTCGACGCCTTATGAACCTTTTTGGAATATAGAAAAATAGGACCAAAAATAGGACCAGCGACTATTTTTTGTAAGGGAACTTTTTTTCTCATCCAGTATTTATCAAATCAAGTTTGTGTTTGAAATATTTGTAATTTTACGAATTGACAAAGATATTACGCTCCTAAAAACTTATCCTGATACTTAACATTAGGTGGTGCTGTCGCTCTTAAAATATAGTACGAACCACAAGTGTTCATTTATGTTTATGCCTTTCTCTTTTGCTTCTTTAATATGTTTCCAGTTTTGACAACCTTCTTTTTCAAAGTCTGTATTCTTACAAAGTCGTTCAAAGTCCTTCAGTGTCTCTTGAGCCATACGATTAACATATTGCAGCCAACTTTCATTTATATTTCTTTTAGTAGGTTCAAAATTAAGCCAATAAGGTTCTGCTGTTCCGATCGATCCTTGAAATTGGAGCTGGCCGCCTAGATTAGCTAGCCCTGCTACTCTTGCAGCTTCTATAACCTTCGGTACGTCTTCCATTTTCCAAGCATGTTCTCCTCCTGGTGATACAGATGCTTTGGAAAGTATCACTTTAGGTAATAATTTCTCTTCCATTCTTTCTATAAAGCTAACGTTAAGGATTTTATCTGTAGTTGAGCTGTATAAAATTACAATAACACACTCAAAGTCAGAAAAATGTTTGCACTTTCAATGCATATTCCTGCAAACAAGCTCAATTACTGATAAAATTCAGTTGTGCGAAGCCGCTGGGTCTATGGGTAT
>JBHICG010000129.1:0-2974 GCA_046759445.1 Candidatus Scalinduaceae bacterium | reverse complement strand
AATAGATAAAAATAAGATAAACAAAGAGCCTAAAAATAATCGAATCGCAAATGGCAGAGGGGTTGGCTCTACTGATTTGTTATGACTTTTCTTTATTTCTTCGCCGTGTTTCAGCAACCTTTCTGCCTGCCATGCGTAATTTTCTAGTGTGTGCCGCTTTCTTACCTGCATCTTTCATGCGCTTAGACCAATCAACAATCTTGGGACGGTCACGCATTCTTTTGATTGTTTCAGTGGAAATCAGATCCAAGTCGTGCATTTTGTGACAGTTGGGACAGAGAATAATAAGATTGTCAACTTCGTTGTTGTTTCGATCACTGTCAACGTGTGCAACTTCCAGAACTGATGGAACACCAAAGCCACAGTGTGCACAAAGTGGATCGTATGAATCAAATGCCAGTTTGCGATAATTGACTCGTTTTGTTGCCATTTATTTTACAGTGTTCCAATGTCATAACGCAGAGTTGAGTGACGAGTACCACTGAAGCATATGATCAAGCCTTAAACTAATTTGCACACTTCAAAACATTGCTACCCAAAAAAGTGTGCAGTGGTACTCGTTCAATCTCCAACGACTTGTTAGGTTTTTTTTATGTCTTTATTATTCTTGTCGTTCGTAATATCATTAGGCTTATTTCCCAATTTTCGGTTAAGTGATTTAAGCTCTTTAATCATCAAAGACATATTATCGTCCATATTTTTTGTTGTATAAATTAGTCGATTTAATTTGTCTTTTATCCCAAATACCGCGATTGGTAAAATTAGCCATAATATTGCCAAAATAATCAGAAAAATAATAAATATTATTACGCCAAAGCCACCAAATAGACCTTCAATATTTTCCATTATATATCCCTTATCATTAACAAGTTATTATATAGTTTCTGTATAACACCACTATTGTAATGATATACAGAAAGTCAGATTACTACTTTATGAAGAACCTGCGGGAAAGTTCATACACTTACTTTTTTGTAAGCATAAACATTTATTTATGATAACTTATCCACATCAAAAGTTGTGGTATAGCTTTTGTGCTAGTTGAATTGAATGAGATGGAATAATAAATCCATATATTATTGAAGTCAAGGGAAAAGAGCCGAGTTAGGCTTGTTTGATATGGTTAATAACTGATAATACAAGTGATTATAAATTATCTTATGGTTAGCTAGAATCACATTTCTTCACAACGTCAAATGTATTTTTGTATATGCTCCTACGCCCATGACATTTTAGTAAACGTATATTATTACTTAATGGCGACTGGTAGAACACCACCCCTGACAAGATCATTTCTTCTGCCTCTACTTTTCCTTTTTGTTGCTTCAATATGACCTGCCATAATCCGCCACCACTAATTCCTCCAAAGCTTTCTGGTAGTTGGTTAGTCTCATTATAATGAGCATCAACCACGAAATAGTCGTATTCCCCTTTTGAATATTCTTTTTTAACTCTTGCAGCACCACAAAAAAGAGTAAATCTCTTTATAACATTAAAACCTTTGCTTGGACCTTCTGTTGTTGTCATTTCTGCTGGCATACCACATAGAAACCATATACCTTTATAATTTTTAGGAGGATCACTTAGGATCTTATCCCGCTTCAAAGAAAGATTATAAAAAGACTTTTTTGCTTTTAATTGTCCGACAATAGGAGATGGTAAAAGTATTATCCCTAAGTCAGGACCTTCCGATTCGATCGATCCTCTCGCTACTTCAATTTTATTTAAAAACTCTGATTTGACAATTGGCTTTTCTATGTCAGGAGATATCATGAGTCCTATGTCTCCCGATTTTGGTAGTTCTTTTATCACGTGCTGTGCAGTGAGGATAGCATAAAGCCCATCTATTTCTACCAAAGTACCAGACCCTGCCGGAATTGCATCTTCAGAAGAGTTGGTTCTCTTTAATTTAACAAGACCGATTTGATAATGATATAATTGAATTGAGATTTTTTCAATAAGTTCCTGGAGTTGGGTTTCAGAAACTTTTATTGCTCCTTTTTTGCTATTCATTTGAATCCCCTAGCTCATTTATATTTACAATATAAGAAAATCTAGTCAGATTTACCATCCGATTAATATTGATATGTAGAGCTTTACAGTGTTACCTATTTAGGTGGCCCTGGGCTTTGGTTATTTTATTTTAATCCTTCTTTGTAGAAGGCGTTCCGGACATTGACAATCTGAGGGCGGATTGATTAAGTTGGCAGGTAACAGGGTGTCCGAGAATAGAAAAAAGACGCCTTGTTGCCATCTCTGAACTTGTTTCAGAATCTGTAATTATTAGTACTTACAGAAATTTTAGATTCTGGATCGAGTCAGGAATGACACTTCTCGGTCAACCTGGTAAGTATAGGCTTCAAGTTTAGTTATTGTCAAAAGTTGTCAATTTTCTTCTTGATCCATTTTGGATCACGCCCTCCATAAATTACTGCCAAAACAGTAATCTTAAAATCCTCAACACAATAGACGATTTTATAAGGAAATCGTTTTATAAAATGATTTCGTGTGCCTTTATATTTTTCAGCAAAAACGAGGGGATTCCTTTCAATAAAGCGAAACCCGGCATCGACGTGAAGTAGAAAATCATAACCTAGCCCCTCCCTTTTACTCTCGTACCACATAAATGCTTCTGACAAATCGTCCTCAGCTTCTGGTCTGACAGTTAATTTATATTTCATTCTTTTTAGAAACTATTCTTTTATAAACTTCATCCCAGGGAGAACCTTCATCCGGGTTTTTGTGATACGCTTCCAGCCTTTCATCAATTATTTTCTTTTCATTTTCCGTCAATTCAATCGATTCGGTCTCGGAAGCAATTGTATCCCAAATATCTTCAACCAATTGAATACGTTCCGGTATTGATAATTTGAGAGTATCAGTAACCTTAATCTTTTCCATTTCCCCTCCTTATAATTAATTTTATAGGCTTATCCGGTTGACTGCCGTAGATGCAAGATGTAGTATATTGTGT
>JBHICG010000128.1:0-3230 GCA_046759445.1 Candidatus Scalinduaceae bacterium | reverse complement strand
CTAGCCTTCTTTTTAGGAGCTTTTTTATTTGGGTTTAATGCATATGCTGGAAAATCAGTTGACTGGCCTGGTTTTGCCGAAAAGGCCGCAAGCCTTGCAGTAATTGAGGGTAAAATCAAGAGTATAGATCTTGAAAAAATGGAAATATATTTTGAAAAATGTGAATTGCTAGGCGATGAGCCATTAATGTTTACCAAGGACACACTCTGCTATTTGGGAGATGAAAAGACTGATATAGTATCAATCAGGGGCGGTACTAAGTTCCACAAGGACGACGAATTAAGCTTCGACCATCTCAAGGCTGGATATTACATTAAATGCAACTACTCAATAAAGGACGGAAGTTTTTGGGCTGTAAGAATTGTCCATCTTACTCCCTACCTGAAGGTAGAATAAGCTTAATAAAGAAATGGTACCCGTTAAACGGGTGCCTTATCTTTGAGGTTTAAAAAAACCTTTTTAGAATATAAAACCCACATTCCCAGATTGGGGTAAAATTTAATAGCTTTGTTGGTTTAACGCTTTAACAAATACGAAGGTTGGTAAACTCCCGTTGGAATTTCGAACAAGGAAGGCCTACGGGGTAAAAAAAAGAGGGGACTATGGAAAAAAGAATCCAAACGCTATTTAGGTGTTATTTTCATAACCCTCCATGCGTTAACACAAAGCCCCCCTCTGGGGGGCGGGTTTTTCTATTAGAAAGCTTAACTACTTGTGGGCTTTTTTTATGTCCGTTTATTCAAAATAATATATTAATCATTAATCACATTTTAAATATGCGTAGTTGAGGTAGGCGTTAACAGGATAGGTGAAAAACTAAACAAAAAAGACTTCAGCAAGCATCAAGCCAGTTCCCGGAGGTGTTGGTCCTATGACGATTACGATGCATATGAAAAAACTCTCAAGTCTCTTAAATTTAAATTGGGAATCCGGTAGAGTAGCCCGACCCTTTCCTATGCCTAACGAATGAGTTCAGTGACATCATTCCTGCACAATATCAATAATCAATTAAAACAATTTGCAAACTAATAAATATCAAATTCCAAAAAGTGCCCTGTGGACTCATGTTCAACTGGAACTACTGTTTATGCAATATTTATTCTATTGATTTCATACTGTCTATTATAGACAAAGGTCGCATCCAATTATAATAAATTTCATGAAAGATACCTTCGCCAAGATTCATTTCCATGTCTTTACAGCTATAGCGAATATGTTTTCCATTAAATCGAGGAACGCCTTTTGCAAAACCTTTAGACCTCTCGCGTTTTGCTTGTTTAACACTAGAAAACATTACATCAAGTTCGTGTCTTTTACATAATGCAATGAAGTTGTCAGCATTAAAATAGTAAAGAATCCTTTTTCTTCCAAATAATAAATCCATTAAAAATCGATCGTCTATCTGACGAGCTACTACTGGATGCAATACAACTGAACCAAAACCTTCTCGCCAGTCATTTAATGGAATCTTATTAAGTATATCAGGTAAGTTAGCAGGAGGTTTCTTGTCTTCTAATGATTCGGGATTCATAAATACATGGTAAATATAAAGTCTAGTATCAAATTGCCCGAGTGCAGCCGTGTTAGCGTTCTTGTTATTTATTACACCTACAACTAAGCATTCATCAACTATATCAACCGCAAATTGTTCATGATCTGCAGCTTTAAGTAACTTCACAATTGTGTCAGTGTATGATTGACTCACTGAATTATCAGTCAAAATGTATAACTTTTGCTCTGAGTCATCAGGGTTTTCGTAAATCCCAGGACTTGCATGTATTAAATTAATATTCTTAGAGCTGTTCATTTGTTGACGAAAGTAATGGTCCATCTGTTTAATACCTTTTTCGCCGTATTTGTCAAAAAACTCAAAGTATGAATCACTTTGCCCACTGATAATCGTTTCGTGTATTTCTTTATTAACCTTTCCTGACTTTGCCTCTATGAAGTCGACTTGGATAGATTTGCATTCTTCTACATAAGTCACTTTAAGAATATCTGAAATACAAATGAATCTGCAGAAGTCTAGAGGTATAGCAAACACATCTGGAGATATATTGACCTGATTTACGTATTTTAGAACTGATTCAATATTCTGGTATCGCAATAATCCGTACTTTGGTCCCTTAAAAACTTTCTTTACACTCGACCTGTCCCAATTCATGGCTATCCATATAAACGTGTTGAAAAACAATTCTAAGATTATTTTATAGCCTGTAATCAAATTGGTTTTCTTCTTGACAGATGGATCTTTCTTGTTTTTTTTGAGAATCTCTAACTCTTTTTCGGTTAGTAAGATTATTTCGACAATTAAATTTTTAGCTTCCTTCCAAGATTTATGACACTCTCTTATAAAGCTGGAATAATTATCTTTAATTTTTTCAGGAGATGAGAATTGATCAAGATCAGTAACACTTCCTGTAATTAGTCTTCTGCATTCTATTAGTGTTTTCTCAATTTGCCTCTCATTTATTTGAAAAGATCGGTTCATGAATCATGTCCCCAATGAGTATCATTAACGTAGGTAATTCTAATGCCTAACAAGTTATTGTATAGTTTTTGTATAGTAACGGAGTTTATAAACTATTTGACAAAATTCAAGTATATATCTTTAATTTGGGAAATGAAATACTATGCTGTAGCGTTTTCTTCAAATCGAGGGTCTTTGATGCCCCATCTTACCTTAAGTTCCATGAGTCCACAATAACAGCAAGGAACGATGAAGATCGTAATCAGGGCTACGGTCATCCCTCCAACGGTTGGGATTGGCATAGGTTTCATTACATCAGAACCTTGCCCACTTCATTCTCTATAACTGCCTTACCCTCTTTATAACTCACCTCACAACCCTCAACACCAGCACATTTCGAGATTACTTTCTCTATATTTTTTTCGCACATTTCGCAACCCATCCCCTTGATCTTTAATTCAACCTTTTTCTCCTCAGCTTGTGTTGTATTAACAACAGTTGTGTTTATTACTAGTCCAAGGATTATAGCAAAATTAGTGTGAGATATTTTGTTAAAATGTGTATATTATTTCGTGATTAATTTTGTTATCATAAAATTACTTCTTGATAAGTTAGATAAGGCAGTAGAAGATTGACAACTTTTATGAGAGAAACGGGAAAATGGACGTTATAGTTGAAAACCCAAGTAATATAAACCAGGCAGAAATTATTGTTGGCATACCTTCTTATAATGAGGCCAATTCTATTTCATTACCTACAG
>JBHICG010000127.1:0-3259 GCA_046759445.1 Candidatus Scalinduaceae bacterium | reverse complement strand
AGAAAGGATTGCCACCTTCATAAATGATCCCTCCATTCATCATCAAAATTGTTTACAATAATCTAAAATAGTCTTGTTCCATCTCGTTCTGTTTATGTCTCTATACATGCGAAGTCACTCTATCTTTTCTCGCCTCCCACTCGGGAGCGAAGCCTTGTTCTAACTGATAGAAACTGTGCCTGAGATTCCAGTTTGCACAGGTACTATGGTAGCAATAATAACACTGCTTAGGCATTAGTTTTTTGTTATTCACACTACAACGCAACTCCTGCATTTTCTTTGAATTCCAAATTTCTTCAAAGGTTTGGTATTCTAATGCATATGCTAGCTTCTGTGGAGACGATTGACATGGACGTATAAAACCGTCACTACCGATATATATATCACGCCATGGAAAAGGACACTCTTTATGACGAAGGATACCAGTTTTACTCTCTCCTTGAATTTCTGGTAATTTAAGTTCTATGTTAAATCTTTTTGCTAGTTCATTAGCTTTGGTAAACGTCATACTCACTTCTTTTTGCCTGTCCAAGAGAGATTCGTGAAGAAGATCTTCATTAAAAACAGTAAGATAGACAACCTTAACTTCAGGGACTCCCAAATCCCTCGCTAAAGTAACCATATCAGGAAGTTCATGGATATTTTTTCGCATGGCAGTAAAGACAAAGTTTATGTGTGGATAATTGAGATTTCGATTATTTTTTTCTTTAATTAGCTTTCTTAATTCAGTCGTCTCGCGTTCAAAGCTGCCACCCTTGCGGATGGAATCATTAGTAACGACCGTAGCCCCATCCAAAGATACGGCTATAACATCCACGTGGTGGTCGAAGATAGCCTGACGAATTTTTGGCAATGTACTTGCGTTTGTAACGAAGTACTTCCGCAATAGAGGATAATTGTTCAATAATTTTAAAATTTCAATGAACCTTGGGTGGAGAGTTCCCTCTCCCCAACCATGCAAGGTTACCTCTTCAACATGTGGGAAACATGATTCGAAATGTCTGATTATTGAAATCGGTAGGTCATAAGTTTGGAAATCTGAAGCTTCCCTCCCACACATAATACATCGAAAATTGCAACGATTTGTTAACTCAAAGACGATTCGTCTGGGATAGGACTTCAGAACCCTTTTACCCTCATGCAATTCGAGCTGGTTAAGTTGACTATTTTTTTGCTGAATTTCTGTTAAAGGAGATTTGAAAAGCTTTCTTTTCACAATCTAACGTTCCTCCTTACTTGCTTCATTTGATTCTCAGATACAGTTACTATTAATAAATGGATGAAATGTGTTGGCATGTTTTCTATGTTCGTTACATATTCTTCTCTACACCAGTCTTTCTTACATTGAAAGGCGTTATACCAATATTCACAACTCATATTTAATAGTATCCATAATAGTTCCTGCTTATTTTTACACCATTAAGGATTGCGCCAATGATTTTGGTTTCATTCAAATAGTTTGTGGCTTCATTAACAGCTTTGACAGATACATGTCCTGATCTAACTACAAAGATTACGCCATCAACTAAAGAAACCAAAGACCTGACGTAGCCCATTGCTTCTAACACTGGTGGTGCATCCACAAGCACAACGTCAAAACGCTGTTTAAAGATATCCAAGAACTTTGCAAGGAGTGTAAGTTGAAGCAGTCCCTCAACCTTTTTATTTCCTGTACCGGCTGGTAAGAGTGCTAAATTTGGTTCATCTACGGATTTCACGTATGAGAGAATCCCATTCTCCAGTAAGCGGCTCCCCGCCATACGACCTAAACGATTGATAATAGGTGTATAATCCTCTTGAAAATAGATTCTTTTATCTTCGTATGTTTCTATACTGCCGGGTTCAAAGACAAAAGTACCTTGTTTCCAACTAAATAGTTTATGAATATACTCCTCCATTTGCAGTTTAATAGGACCTCGTAACTTATCTTGATTAACATATCCAGCATTAATAAGGATGTATCCCAACGGTTGCCCTGTGCGCTTGTTTCGTTCTAATGCATCTTTTAGCTGACTTTCAGTAATAAAACCTCCTTGCAGGAGCGTAGTTCCCAGGCGATTGGCAAACGGAACATTTTGGTTCTGGAGATAAAAGAGGTGGCCGTTTTCAAATACAGCACTTATAGACTGAGTATCATTTGTAACAACAAGCTTCCCGCTTTGTTTTTTTAAGGCAATGAGAGAAAAAAGATCGTCCAAACTGTATTTATCTAATGTTCCTTGTCGTATATTGTATGACAGAACCCTTGCCATAGCATTAATCAGCCCCCTTTCTCCATTTAATCCAAATAAACGGTTGAGGGATGATCGTTGTAGATCAGCATCCACCATGAGTACGCGTAGTCCTCCTCTTGCCAGACTAACAGCCGATTTTGCTAGCACAGTGGACTTTCCTTCACCAGCAGTTGCACTCTCTACCATAAATACTTGGCCAGACATTCTTGCTTGCATCAACGGTAAACCCGTAATAAGACTTTCCGAAATATCATATTGTCTATAGTATCCTATACGTTTCTTCTGTTTATGATTGGATTCATTCAATGGTAAAGCAAGCGCCTTGTTTCTCTTCAAAGATTTATCATAGGGTAGCAAACCAAGTACTGTCATTCCCATGTGTTGCATGATATCTTCAGGAGTCCTTACTGTTTTGTCCATATACTCAAGGAAAAGGGCAAGTCCTGAACCAAAAGTCAAACCTATAACTACCGACATAAGCATATTCATGATTTTCTTTGGCACAACAGGGGAGAGTGGTACCTCCGCCTCGTCCACAATACGGATATTATGCTTCTCCATGTTACCAGTAAGACTGATCTCCTCGGCCTGTTTGAGTAGGATATCATAAATCTCCTTATCACTTTCTGCCTCAAATTGCAATATCTCATAGTTAGTGACTTTTTCGTTAAGAGGCACAGCTACCTGCTGCTGTACATCCTGAGGCTGCTGAATAGTTTTTTCAAGGGATGCGGTTTGATCCAGTTTTGTCTTGATTGACATCCTTATCCGCTCTATCTCATCAATAATTTCATGTTCTGACTTCTTAATACTTGTATTAATTTCGACTATCTTCGGGTACTTGGGGCCATATTTGGCGGCCATCTCCACTTTTTTGAGCCTGAGAGCAGTTAGTTGATTGCGAATATTCTGGATAGCAGCATTTTCTTCAATCTCTGGCAACGAAAAAAGGTTTTCGTCTTCGATAGATAATGCCCCGAGTTGCTGATATTTGTATTCGTTGAGTTTTTGCTTAGATGCCTCTA
>JBHICG010000126.1:0-3311 GCA_046759445.1 Candidatus Scalinduaceae bacterium | reverse complement strand
TGATCTCTATCCACCACTACTAATTGCCCTGCCACATCACCCCCCTTCTCCTCCGGAATGAATCCTAACTGCTCCCTGTTGACCTCGAACATTGCTTCAACATCATCCATTAGCGTATCGGATTCCGGTTGTTCGTCAAAACGCGCGTCATCCCAGTTTTTTGATACATAATAAGCCTCTCTCTTTGTGGCTATATCGTTTTTTTCGAGAAGCTCCTTTGACAGAGACATCATCCTTAATGTCTGGGCAAATGTTTTTACGGTGTTTACGGTCAAAGTACGGACCTTCTTTTGCCCTCTTAGTTCAAAAAAACCTTTTTTAGTAGTATATTTAACATTACTCAGCGCACGAATTGGAAAATGCATGGAGGGTTTTTGTCTTTTGGTAATCTTATTATGAATGGATGATGCTGACTGTTTTATTCTATTAACTGTTAATGTCATGATCTACTCCTTTCTAGGATGTTAGTCAAGGTATTTACTATTTTACGTTCCTGTTTATCATTTAAATTTAATATTTCCTTTAACGCTATTCCTATGTGTGGTATGTACTTCTTTATGTAAGTTTTCTTCTTGATCTCTTCTTCAGCTTTCTTTTTTCTCTTAATGAATTTAGACAGATGGCGTCCACATTCTTGCAAAGCCAGTTTAATTTCTTTTTCAATTTCAGGATAGTGTGCTATCGATTCTTTACTCTCTGATGTAAATGGAACCCAGACCGATGCAAGGTGAACCATGAGGATAACTGGCCCGGTAGGCAATGCACCTGAAGATTGTTGAAGCCCGTAATTTCTCCATGCGGTATTTATTACCGATTCAGTAATGACGCATGCAGACTGCTGATATTGTAAGGGTACTCTATTAGCAAATCTTAATAACCTTATTAATCCCTCATCGGGCAAATCTTCTCCATATGCTAATCCAATCTCAACTAGAAAGGGATTACCCCGATACACGGTTGGCGCGCGTGTATTAGATACGAAGAAATCTGCATTAATCTGCTTCTTAAGACCCTGTATGATAAGCTCATCTCCGATTGGCGAGATACAATCTGTGGGAGGATTCATGATTTTTGTTAACTTGATTGCTTTGGAAAGTGCATCGGCTTCTTGGACAGCAATCCTTGTTGGTCTGGCTTTTTCGTATAGATTGGCCTTCTCGCAGATTTCTTTTGCAACCTTCGCACTCACTCTGGAAAAGTCTTTCATGAGAAAAGACTGAAGGTTTTTTGCTTTTGTGTCATGAAGCATCTTTATCAATATTCCTAACTCTATTCCATATGGATGAGGTTTTATCTCTTTTGGCTCAACTGGCAGTTTCTTTGATGTTCTGGAATATCTTATCTTCTCTCCTTCAGGGTTAGTGTATGTTATATCTGCATGAGGATTGGCAATGGCGGTTTGTTCAATATAATCGTCTACAGATTGTCGGCCTTTTTGATATTTTGCCTCTAGTTCAATAGCGACTTTTGTTCCATGCTTAGTATCCCAGTTGACTTCCACATCCTTTAGAATTCGAGGTTCGTTCTTTTGTGTATCTATTACCAGGCTGTAATGGTGAGCGGGTTTTTTTGGCGATATTTTTGAAGTTATTAGTACAGGCTTGCCAGTTGTCAATTGACCATACATTCCTGCTGCTGATATTCCTATACCCTGTTGACCTCTTGACATCTTGAGTCTGTGAAACTTTGAGCCATAGAGCAGCTTGCCGAATATTCTGGGCATCTGCGATTTAAGTATACCTGGTCCGTTGTCCTCAATTGTAACTCTAAATCTATTTTCTGCATCAGGCACCTGCTCTATACTTAACTTAATGTCAGGAAGAATCTTTGCCTCTTCACAGGCATCAAGTGAGTTGTCAATACCCTCCTTAATCGTTGTAAGCAAAGCCTTCCTGGGATTGTCAAATCCAAGTAAGTGTCTGTTTTTAGTAAAGAATTCACTGACGGATATTTCCCTCTGTTTTTTTGCAAGGTCATGTGCCGTAATCTCGAGGACATGTTCAGTCAGCTTTTTCTTCTCTTTTAAGCCTGCCATTTCTGATGACAATTTCTAATCCTTAAATATTATTTTCGTTTTACAGCTTTTTTACAAATCTTACAGAAAACCGAGCCTTTTAAGTCTGTATCACTTAGAGTATTTGAAAAAAACATTACACAATTGTTTTTTGAACAATGCCGTAATCCATAAGTATGCCCCAATTCGTGAACGGCTTCAGTAATTATCCTTTTTTTAAATAGATTGAGATTATCTGGTAAGCCGTAAAATTCCTGTCTTAGTCTTACCAAAGATATTACGGCTACTTTTTTTGCTATAACTGCTTCTCCAAAAACAAACGTAAGTTCTGGAACATACAAATCTACATCTACTATCCCTAATACCCTATCATATTCTAACAATCTTAAATTGCGTATTCTTTTTAAAATTAGAGTTGAGTGATACTGCTCACGCTTCCTATTGTATGCGTAATCTGGATCTTTTAGTTGCTTTCCAATATCTATCTCAACATTGAGCCTTTCCTCTAGTTCTTTTTGTGTATAATGTAGAATATCTTCGTCTATATATCCTATAGGGATGATACAAATATTCTCTTTCATTTCTGTATTAGCAGCAGGGTATATATTGGCGACTATAACACTCATTAAAATTAAAAGTAATATTAAAACTAAAAACATTCTATAACAGTTAGGCATATATTTCATAATTCAATTGAGTATTTAAACATAATTATATAAAAAATATCAATAATTTTGACATAATCTATAACAGACTTGTGCTTTAAGCATTCATTTTTGTAGGTGAGTTTGTGCATCCCTCACTTGGGTCTGCCAAAAGGATATGCGAGTAGTTCCTTTATCTTGAATTCCTTCTTTTTGCCTTTCAGATTAGCGGCAATAATGGTAATGTCTTTTGAAAATTCCCACATAACCTGTCTGCATGCCCCACATGGGGTATTTAATATATCCGAATCTGTAACTACTGCGATGGTATCCAAGTCTTTTTCACCAGAAGAAATTGCCTTGAAAATAGCTTCACGCTCCGCACAAATAGACAAGCCATAAGAACTGTTTTCAATGTTGCACCCGGTGAATATTTTTCCATTCCTTGTCCTTAATGCAGCTCCAACCTTAAATTTAGAATAAGGACTGTAAGAGTGTTCTCGGGCTTTTATTGCTTCATTTATTAGTTCATTGATATTCATTTCTTCTCTTATCTTTTTCTTAGATGGAGGGAAAACGCATGTATTATTTCTTTTAATATAGTAGAGTGTTTCTTTTCATTCGTCTTCATTAACGTTAATACCTTGTCATGA
>JBHICG010000125.1:0-3330 GCA_046759445.1 Candidatus Scalinduaceae bacterium | reverse complement strand
GCCATTTGCGATTCGATTATTTTTAGGCTCTTTGTTTATCTTATTTTTATCTATTATTTTATTTGCCATACGGGGTAGCTCACCTCAAACGTTAGACTAAGACATGAAACCAAGATACTACCATAAAAGAATGAATGCTGTTTTTAAATTAAGTAAATTAAATGTTAATAGCGAGGAAGTGTTACAATGAAAAAGAAAACCAAAAGATTACTATCATCTTTTGGGTTGGCTCTGCTCATTATGGTTGCCATTTATTTTGGTTTTTTTATACTTGCGTCAGTACATTTGCATGATGCTGTCAAAAACGGCAATCTTTCAATGGTGCAGTTGATTGTTAAGGTTTTCCCATCTTCGGTAAAGGGAAAAGATACTTCTATGGGAGAAATTGAAGGCTTTGGGAAATCCGCAAGATTTACTCCACTGCATTGGGCAGCTTATATAGGACATATGGATATTGCAGAAGTTCTGATTGAAAATGGAGCCGATGTTAACGCTAAGAGTGCAAATGGTTCTACTCCATTGCACGTTGCAGCCACAAACGGACACACTAAAATGGTGACCCTACTCAGTGACCACGGAGGAATGGAGTAGAAAAAGGGCAATCGGACCTCGAAAGTAGAATTGAAAAGAAATCAGGATCATCTCCATAATTTAATGGCTAGTTAATAGGCGCAGCGCCTATTATGCAACCAACTCTATCCCACCTCAAACCGCTTCTCACTCCTCAAAAAAGCCTTGCCAAATTCACACCTGAGTTTATAATCCAGTTCCCATTACATCTTTCTATATTGTTCTAATCAATTAGCCTGAATGTATAATATGAGAAAATACTTACTACATATCTTAATTATATCATTTGTACTTTTTCCAATGCCTTTTACTCAAGCAGCGGAAGAAACACGCATAAGCCTGCGTTCAAATTATAGAGATTTGTCTGTTTTTCAAGTGCAATCAATCTCGAATATTTCTATACGTAAAAAGCATAATTATGGATTTTACGGATACAGTACAATAAATCATAATTATGAGAATAAATCTATAAATGGAGACAGTGTGGTAATAAACCATGCAACAGGCTTGATGTGGCATCAGTCCGGTTCTGATAAAAATATGGTGTGGAATGAAGCGAAACAATGGGTAAGGGACTTAAACAACAGAGGATATGCCGGGTATTACGACTGGAGATTACCAACTGTGGAAGAAGCAGTATCACTGCTGGAATTGAGCAAAAAAGCTGGCGACCTGAATATAGATACTGTTTTTGATATAAGACAAAGCGGTATTTGGACAGGTGACGAAAATGATACTGCTAGTTATTTAGATGGCGCGTGGAGCGTACGCTTCAGGGGTGCTTACGGCTCTGGTAACGTATGCTGGTGTTACGACAATGCCAGCAACTATGTCCGTCCAGTTCGCAAAATGAAATAATACACATTAGTGATTCTTTCTATGCCTATTATACAGGTATTAAAGGAGGAGATATAAGGATGGGGAAAAATAGCATAATGTGTATGTGTATTTTTATCTTGGGTTGCATCTTTCTGATTTCAGAAGACAAGGTGCAGGCCAGAAACATGGATTATTACGGACTATCTAAATACAAAAGTAATACACCAGAATTCGATAAAACATCGTTCATAACCCTGCGTTCATCTTATAGATATTTATCTGTTTCTCAAGTGCAATCAATCTCGAATATTTATATACATAAAAAGCATAATTATGGATTTTATGGATACAGTACAATCATCCATCGTTATGAGAATAAGTCTATAAATGGAGACAGTGTGGTAATGGACCATGCCACAGGCCTGATGTGGCATCAGTCTGGTTCTGATAAATATATGGAGTGGAAGAAAGCAAAGGATTGGGTAAGCGACTTGAACAACATGGGATATGCCGGGTATTACGACTGGAGATTGCCTACTGTGGAAGAAGCCGCATCACTGCTGGAATCGAGCAAAAAGGCTGGAGACCTATATATAGATACTGTTTTTGATATAAGACAAATCTATATTTGGACAGGTGACAAAAATGATACTGCACGTTATTTGGATGTTGCGTGGGCCGTACTTTTCAACATTGGTGGCGTGAACTGGAACGATCTCGCCATTAGCCATCGCTACGTTCGCCCCGTTCGCTTACTCAAATGATACGGCTTGATGATTCTATCTTCACGCCTTACCCCACCCCAAACCACATCTCACCTTTTAGTCACCAGCCTTTTGTATGTACATTTTATCTTTATTAAATTTGTCTGATATTATATAAACTAGTATAACGTTTTATTAAAATGGTTACAGGTAGCCGCAGGCTTTAGCCTGCGTAAAATCAGGAAAGAACGCAATCTAAAGGTTGCGGCTACCATATGTTGAAATGTATATAATAGAATTCTAACCAATACTAAGATGTCCAGAACATTAAAAATATTGTTATGTGCAGATGATGATGGAATAATTGTCAACGCCATAAAAAGCGCTGTTAGTAATAAAGGCTTTGAGGTAAACATTGTACTTGTTAGAGATCAATATGATGCAGATACCATATCTAAGGAAATAGTTGATGCTGATGTTGTATATCCGGACAAGGCTATGATAACTAAGGAAATGATAGAAAATGCGAAAAAAGTAAGATTATTCCAGTATGGGACGGGCTACGATACGATAGACCTTGAAGCTGCCAGAGAGAGAAAGATACCCGTCTGCAATATGCCCGGCATTACGGCTCAGTCCGTTGCAGAGCATGCAATGTATCTTGTATTGGCATTAGCCAGGAATGACAGGGAATATGGACGGGAAATGAAGGAAGGCAAGTGGATCAGGGGGGTTGGTGTTGAGCTTGCCTGTAAAACACTTGGCTTAATAGGATTCGGTAATATTGGCAGGATAATGGCAAGGATAGCTCATGGTTTTGGAATGAACGTAATAGCATTTAGAAGGAATAAAGAAAAAGGGAATGAAGGCCTTGATTTTGTAGATATTGTTGACTTTGATTATTTACTGGAAAAGTCTGATATTGTTTCCATTCTACTTCCCTTAATAAAGCATGGCAGTTACAGGACGGAAGGGTTAATTGGGAAAAAAGAACTGGAAAAGATCGGCGGGGCAGGGCTCGGATGGCTGATAAATACATCCAGGGGTGCCATAGTCAATGAGAAAGATTTAATCGAATCGTTAGAAAGCAACGTTATCAGGAAGGCCGCCCTGGATGTGTATGAGACTGAGCCTCTTCCGGAAAATAGTGAATTAAGAAAACTGCCAAACGTCTTACTTACCCCTCATATAGCTGGAGACACTAAAGAAGCCCTGGTCAGGAGGTACAACATAATTG
>JBHICG010000124.1:0-3332 GCA_046759445.1 Candidatus Scalinduaceae bacterium | reverse complement strand
CCACCTCTGATTGATACTATATCTGTCTTTTCATCTCCTTTGTAGCAGGCTTTATCATCCCAGAAAAATTCTAGTGGTTCATCACCTAAAAGCTCACAATCCTCCAATGTGATAGTATCTTCCCACATATCAATATTCTTTATCTTGCCCTCTATTACTGCAAGACTTGCGGCTCCCTCTGCAAAACCAGGCCAGTCAACGGATTTCCCGGCATATGCATTGAAACCAAACAAAAAAGCTCCTAAAAAGAAGGCTAGTATTACTAATTTTGTTGTCCTAAGCATTTTCACACCCTCCTTTTCTTAGTAATTATAAAGTTCGTTTCCATTTATTTAAATATCAATTATCGTGCCAATTTTGTCTTAATAACTAATATCGGTATACGAATTTATATAATCATAACATTCGTTTGAATAAAGGCATACGGTCCAATGCATTTCTTTAAGAATCCAACGACTTACACTTCAATACAACCCACAACGAAAATTCTAAATTTTTAGATTTGATCATAAAAAATTTATACTATTTCTGATACCATTTTTTATGGATTACTTGAACTTAAAGGTCTGATGCAGAGATTGTAAAACTTTATGAAGTAATTGAACTTTTAGAGGAATAGAGACAAACAGCATTTATGGTTATTTAATACGTTTAATACAGATATTACTTTTTTAATTCCTCTTCTATACCTAATTTTTTCCATTCCTTTATTGCAGCAAATACCTTAATCTTGCCCTTAATCGTCCCCGGATTCTCAGTAGCAAGTTTTGACTTTTCCGCCGCTGCAAGGTTGGCTTGTGCAAGTTCCTCTGTCTTCTTCTTCACCTCTTCACGCGTAAAGGTCATTCGGCGAGTTGTAGTTGCAACTATCTTTTTCGCCACCACTCCATCTTTCGACTTAATCTCGGCTGTATCCGCCTTATCAGCACCATCCTTTTCCTCACTCAATATCGAGCCAATATCAGCCTTAGTTGACGCCTTGTCTATGTCTATTATCCTAACGCCTGTCTTGCCCGTAACATTGAAGGTCATATCACCCGCTTCGGCAACAATGGTAATATTACCTGTATTGGTCTTTTCACCTAATTCTATTTTTTTTACCTTACCTTTCCGGCATATGAAATTAGAAGACCTATACAAATTGTTACTAGAACCACCGTTAATAATTTAGGTTTTTTCAGCATTTCTAATCCTCTTTACCTGTTAGAAAAGTGATAAAAATTTTTCTCGGACTTGTTAATTAGTGCGAGTAAAAGATTTTCTCCTAAATTTTATAGAGCATTCTTATAGAATATTAGGTCTTATAGCTTCTTTTCAGACTTTTGCTCAACCCTTCAACGTAGAACCATTCGACTGCGGACATGCAGTCGAACGGTTTCAGTCATTTATTTGAATTTATGAATCTTATTACCTGGCCTACCAATGCCTACGCTATAACATCAAAATGTCCAGTTAAATGAGACCCTGCCATCATGGTCATTATTGGCAGATGCATCATCCCAACGAGAGCTAAACTCTAACATCATCTTTATATTTGCAGCCCTGAGCATTGATACATTTGCGGTTAGCTGTTGGAATCCGCTATGTTTCCCACCGGGACCATTGTAGTTACTCGGATCAAATATTTCATAACGAATTGCCGGAAGCAGCCATGGGTATACTACATAGTCTACCTCAAATATGTAAAGCATGGCATCATAATCTCGCTCATTAAACGGCGCCCTAATGTCTCTTGCTCTATCCCTCATAAACTGCGCCCCTGCCATGAAATTAGCATCTTTGTAAAACAAATCCATAGTAACCCCGGTTCTTATGAAATGGTTCCCGCTCACGAGAGGACTAGTATTACCGATAAACCCGGTCGGCACATCGGTTATACCACTGTAAAAAAACCCTTGGAACTTTACGGAGTCGTCCCGCCAGTTATCTGTTACGACGAGTTCCTCACTATCCTCCTCTTTGCCGATGACTCCCATCCCACCGATCTTCCAGGCAAGGGAGACATACCAATCCTTATCGGAATTTGACTCAAATGTTGTGCCGGAGTTCTTGCTATTAAATGTCTTGCCGTTAAGTATACCGGCCGCATACTCAATACCGTGCTTTCCAAACTCTTTTGCACCGTAAAACTCGAATCCCTCTGACGTTTGAAATACAAATGTGTGCAAGGTTGTGCCTCCAGGGGCAATAGTAGGTTGACTGTTAAAAAGTGGCTTATTCATTCTTATCCACCTGCGGTGATTGGTAAATGGCCCAACTGCCCTGGGCTCAAGACGCCCAAACCTCAGGTTTATCTGCGGTGAGTGATTCCATTGTAGGAACAATCTGCCTATGGAGTGCGACAGGCCATCCTGTCCCTCCCAGATTATTGGGTCACCAAAGAAGGACAAATTCTCACCAAACGTTCCACCAACGAGTAATTCAACCTCATGAATACCCTCAAATTCTACTCTGCGCTTTTTTTTGCTGCTGCCGCTCCTGTCTCCCATTTCAAATCGAATACGCTGATCTACAAATGCGCCGATTGGTGCAGTTCCGGCAATATCTGACGGCCAGATTGCATTGGGCCACAACTTTTTCCAGGCTCTTGCCCCTAACGACATTTGCCCACCAGCAGGCTCATCCTTTATGAACATCTCTTCTCCCACAGGTATGCGATAGCCATTAGCCCTGAATGCCCTGCCAAAGGCGTTTAGTTTGGGGAATACAACGTGACAGGTGGGACAGGCAGTTGCATACTTCCTGGCAAAAGGCGGTATTGCCTGAGACTCTTCTGGAATGGCAAGAAATAAAGTGGTTAAAAATAAAAATGACATAGAAATAACTATAAATTTTCTGTACATTTACTCCTCCTTCCAATTAATTGTAAAAAAAACTATTCGCTTTGGCGCTATTGAGTAATTCGTCTCCACTATTTGCTATTTGCATATAATCCCATAGCGAATTCAGGTAAATAGATGTTTATTACCGGGTAAATAGAAATTCAAAATCAGGTATTACCTGAAAAGCGGCGAAATAGTACAGTATGTAAAGAGTTTGGACAATTGGAGAGATTACCTATTTATTATATTTATAACGCTTAATAATTAAGTTAATGTAGCCTAGGTGAAATCACTTATTTTTATGCGATAATCAACTGAAAAAATTGGGGTAATTAAGCAGAGAGGATACTGGAAGAGAAAGACTTAAGGAAATGGGTTATCTTTTTACATGCTAACGTAAAGACAAGGAAAGAAGCTTCAATCTAAAATGAGCAATTTGTGTAGCCGCAACCTAAAGGTTGCGTAACTTACGTGAAATCTTCATATACCCATCAGGTGATGAGAAACGCA
>JBHICG010000123.1:0-3362 GCA_046759445.1 Candidatus Scalinduaceae bacterium | reverse complement strand
GGGTATGATAAATATCATATTTCGATTCTAGAAATTATCGTGCCGAACAGTATTGCTGTTGTCCCTATTTTCTTCCCTATTTTCTTAGAGAGTTAATCTTTTAAAATATTTCTATGCAACCGAAAGAACCTTTCATAGTTGAACCTCATCCATCTTGGTCAAAGCAAGAAAAATGGGTATGGAATAGGATTTGTGCAGGAGAAATAGCGGATTTCAACAAAGCCGAAGGTTATGGTGGTGAACTTGACCCAAAAAACCCTGAGGAATGGTCGGAAAGTCGGATACTTACTCCTGAATTTCTTAAGACAATCCTTCTTCGCAAACCTTATCGTAGAGCATTGACTTACCATGGTGTTAGAGTCATTGGTGCCTGGTTCAGCGAGATTTTGGATATGTCAAATGCTTCACTTGCCCACGACCTTTGGCTTGATAGTTCACGGTTTGATTCAAATGTTGAATTAAGTTTTTTGAAAACCACTCATTTAATTTCATTTGAAAACTCCACTTTCGCAGAGGTAAATCTCATTTGCGCCAAGATAGAGGGGGAATTAAATACGATCGGTTCCAAATTCAATGGTAAGTTAAACATGACCTGTTTACAGGTAGATGGGAATCTCCTTATGAGTAATGGAGCTGAGTTTGTTGAAGTGGATCTGCTTAATGTGAAAATAAGAGGCAACTTAAATATGAATAGTTCCAAATTCAATGGCAAAATGAATATGGATTCGCTTGAGGTGGGAAGTCATATCTTTATGGGAGATGGGGCTGAGTTTAAAGAGGTGGATCTCGTTGGCGCCAAAATAGAAGGCTCAGTAAGTATGAAAGGTTCAAAATTTTATGGTAAGTTGAATACGAATAACATGTGGGTTAATAAAAGTGTATTTATGGACGATAGGGCGGAGTTCGACGAGGTAATTCTCGTTGGTGCCAAAATAGGAGAGCAGTTAAGTATGATTGGCTCCAAATTCAATGGCAAGCCGAACTTGGATAGTTTGCAAATTGAAAGTCATCTGTTAATTCGAGATGGAAGCGAGTTTAGGGAAGTTGATTTGAGGAGTGCCAAAATAGGTGGTCAATTAAGCATAATCAGCTCTAAATTTAAAGGTAAGATGAATATGAACAACATGCAAGTTAAAAGCCAACTTTTAATTCGTGATGGAGTAGAATTTTCAGATGTGGATCTGAGTGGTGCTACTATAGGTTGTATAGATATGAGGGAAACAAATTTCAGTGGTATGCTGGACATGGATAGCATACAAGTTGGCAGCCATCTCTTGATGAGAAATAGTAATGTGGAAGAACAATTAAAATTAATTTTTGCAAAGATCGGTGGTGGTCTTGATATCTCGGGGAGCATACTCTCCTCACTTGATTTAACTAACACTAGAATCAACAATGAATTGTGTCTCGGTTCCAGTGTTTACATACCTACAAAATGGGAAAATGGATCAAAACTTATACTTCGTAATACCGAAGTTGGAGCATTGCAAGATTTACCAGATGCCTGGCCGGATGAACTAGAACTCGTCGGCTTCACTTACACTCGGTTGGGTGATTTTGGTGTGGGTGAAAGCTACTCTATAGCTAAGAGAGATATCTCATGGATGAAAGAATGGCTGGAGAAACAGGCGAGTTATTCACCCCAACCATATGAACAGCTAGGCAATATTTTAAGAGAAGCAGGTTACAAAAACAAGGCGATTGATATCCTTTTTGAAGGTAAAAAACGTGAACGTAGAGAAGCGTCAACTTGGTTAACTTGGTTCAATTTAACTTTGCAGCATATTTTCGTTGGATATGGATATCGTTTCCGCTTCACATTCTTCTGGGTTATTGCTTTAACCTTAATTGGGGCAATTGTACTCTGGGCAACTGGGCAAGGTTTGGCAAACGGTATGCCTTATGGTCTCTCTTATAGCCTTGATAAGCTACTGCCAATCATTAGATTAAATGAATCACACTACATTATCAAACTCGCCGGCTTTGCAAAATATTACTTCTACATTCATATTATTTTGGGTTACGTTCTAGCATCATTTCTCATTGCTGGATTGTCAGGTATCACAAAAAGATAATGACAAATTAGATTCTGGCTCGCCAAACAAACCGTCGGGCAGGCAGCAACCGTTAAAAAAGTATTATACCCGATCTACGGTTTATATAAATAGTATCTGTCCCTAATTGCTGGTGGAGAGTTAGATTGTGAAAATGAGAGCTACTCTACATGGCTAGAAGCCGAAGATGGTCATAAAAGAATGGTTGAGAGGGTGAATTTTAATTGATGAAGTTTAATATACTAAAGCAAGAGAGGGTTATAACAATGAAGGCATTAGTAAACAATGTAAGACCTCTAGTTTCTTACGGGGTAAAAATTGTATTAATGATGGTGTTAGTAGTATCGTTTGCTTTGCCTGCATGTGCCCAGGAGAAATTATGGAAGGAACTGCATGATACGGTTGCCACACTTTATCAACAAGGGCGATATTCAGAAGCGACCAATGTAGCTAAAGAAGCATTGAAGGTTGCAGAGGAGACTTTTGATCCAGACCATATAAATGTGGCCACATCCATGAACATCCTGGCGATACTTTATTTTCACCAGGGCAAATATGAGGAGGCCGAGCCTCTTTATAAGCGTTCACTCGAAATAAGGGAAAAAG
This sequence comes from Candidatus Scalinduaceae bacterium, assembly GCA_046759445.1. GTDB lineage: Bacteria > Planctomycetota > Brocadiia > Brocadiales > Scalinduaceae > Scalindua_A. Next base: position 702 of record JBHICG010000123.1, on the reverse strand, counting down.
TCCTTGGTAACGATCATCCCGATGTAGCGCAATCCCTAAACAATCTGGCAGAACTTTATAGGACACAAGGTAAATATTCTGAAGCCGAGCCTTTTTATAAGCGGGCATTACCAATATTGGAAAAAGCCCTTGGTAAAGAGCACCCTGGTGTAGCCTTAGCCATGAACAATCTGGCAGTACTTTATCGAGCCCAGGGTAAATATTCTGAAGCCGAACCTCTTTATAAGCGAGCATTACCAATTTTGGAAAAAGACCTTGGTAAAGATCATCCTGATATTGCTACATTCCTGAACAATCTGGCGTTACTTTATGAAGTACAGAGAAAATATGCCGAGGCTGAATCTCTATACAAACGGGCACTAGCAATATTAGAAAAAACTTTTGGCAAAGATCATCCTGATGTTGCGACTGCGCTAGAGAATATGACAGAGTTTTACAAGATAATAGGAAAGAAAGACGAAGCAGAAAAATTAGCAGAAAGAGCAAAAAAGATTCGTTCAAAATACAAGTGATGGTAATACGAGGAGGTCATGTATAGAATTAAAGCAATCATCATTCTAACATTATCAATATTACTATTCTCCTACCCGCCCGTGCCGGTACGGGCGGGCACTCTCAATGCAACAGAAAACCTGCCACGCACAAAACTGCGTTCATCTTATAAGAATTTATCTCTTTCTCAGGTGCAGTCAATGTCTAACA
>JBHICG010000122.1:0-3451 GCA_046759445.1 Candidatus Scalinduaceae bacterium | reverse complement strand
CTATCGTTCCTACATTCACATGCGGCTTCGTCCTCTTAAATACTTCTTTGGCCATATTAAAATAAACTCCTAAAGAATATACTTATTTTTATTTGATAAAAACACACAAATTAAAGCTGCTGATGGGATTTGAACCCATGACCTCGTCCTTACCAAGGACGTGCTCTACCCCTGAGCCACAGCAGCATGTAACGTAAAATATTGGGAGGGAAAAGCTATAAAATAATCAAAACGGTTGAATTTAACATTATATATAGAAAAAGTCAAAACTTTTTTTAAATAAAACATATTTTTTGTATGTTCCAACAATACTACCACTTATAAAATAAATATCCAGAATATGCCACACAATAACGTTTATATTTAGATTATAGCGGGCGACGGGAATCGAACCCACATAACTAGCTTGGAAGGCTAGGGCTTTACCATTAAGCTACGCCCGCTTATTTACTAATTCGCTTCAATTTACAATTAGACCACATGGCAAAAAAGAATTAAGTCTATGCATTGGTTTAAGGAAAATTGCAGTTTGCGTCAATATCGATAATGTTTAAAGCAGCGTACTGGCATTTAAAACTAAAAATAAGGGTTTTAAATGTACAATACTAAGTAAGAATGACCATTGAATTTCTTAAAAAAATATTCATAAAACCTTTATTATTGGTACGATGTTAATAATTAAGCAAGATTGGACTCAATTTCTGTGATTGTATTGTACAGCCATAACCTATATAACGTCTTAGCAGACAAGTAAATAGCCTTTTTAAATAAACATCTTGTACACATCTATATTTGCACTAAAATATGGGGAGAGGAGGATTCGAACCTCCGAAGGCTTTGCCAACAGATTTACAGTCTGTCCCCTTTGGCCACTCGGGTATCTCCCCATTAACTTGAAAACCCCTTGGTATAAATCTTATATACTTGTTTATTTTTTAAAGCTAGCGGCGGGATTCGAACCCACAACCTGCTGTTTACAAGACAGCTGCTCTGCCGTTGAGCTACGCTAGCTTAAAATATTGCAACAGCTAAAAATAAAGTTGTTTAGGATAGAATTGTCGCCCGTCAACACAAAAGAAAAAAAGCTGTTTTATTTGGGAATGGTATTTTGGAAATATTTTCAGCTTCAAATGAAGACTTGTCTTATTACAATTAATAGTTTTCCCATAAAATCTATATCCCGTTATTTATTGAGTAGTTATGTTAATATAAACTCTATATAAAATCAAGATTTATTTTTGCAATTGACGTTTACCCAAATGATTGTTATTATTCGAAAGTAATTATATTTTAACGAGTTATGATGCTTTTAACCCTAAATAACGGAGAAAATTATTGATAAAGGTTGGAATTGTGGGAGCTACTGCATACACAAGCTTGGAATTAATAAAGATACTTCTACGTCATCCCAAGGTTGAGTTAACGTACCTCGGCACCAGAAGGGAAGCAGGTACAAAGATTTCTGACATTTTTCCTGTTTTAGCTAAAACATTTGACATGCCTTGTTCACGATTAACAGGAAATGATGTACCTGAAAATATAAATCTGATTTTTGTAACACTTCCTCCTACGGTTTCTATGCAATATGTACCTAAATTTCTAGAAATGGGGATCAGAGTAATAGATTTAAGCGCTGACTATAGATTTAATGATAAATCAATTTATGAAAGGTGGTACAAGGTAAAACATTCAGACCCATCAGGATTGGAATCTGCAGTTTATGGGCTTCCTGAGTTATTTAGGAAAAAGATTAAAAATGCACTACTAGTTGCAAACCCCGGATGCTATCCCACTTCCGCAATTATTGGTTTGGCCCCTTTAGTTCTAAAAGATTACGTTTACATGGATGACATAATCATTGACGCTAAATCAGGAATATCCGGTAGAGGGCGTGAAACAAAAGAGGGTACTCATTACTGTGAATGTAATGAAAACATTGAGGCTTATAATATAGGAGAACACAGGCATACACCAGAGATTGAAAATATAATTTCTTTAATTGGAAGCACAAATACATCAGTGTGCTTCACCCCACATTTGGTTCCAATGAACAGAGGTATTTTGTGTTCGATATACGTTAAAATGAGAAAAAATATCTCTCAGGAAGAAATCAATATTATATTTAATGATTTTTATTTAAAAGAACCTTTTGTTCGAATCAAAACAGATCATAAGCTTCCGAAAACTAAGGATGTTGTCAATACAAATTTCTGTGAAATTGCGGTCAGGGTAGTGGACGGGCGTGCTATAATTTTATCCAGTATAGACAATTTAACCAAAGGCGCTTCTGGACAGGCAGTACAAAATATGAATATAATGTACGGACTTGATGAGAAGATGGGACTTTTATAATAACTGCTCAAGATCCCGTGGAATTTCTAGCACTTATATATACTTGTTAATTTTATCCGAAAATAAGTTCCCGTCGTAACCAGAACGGGCGGACGAGGACGCCTCCCGACAGGGAGGTCAACCTTGCTTTTGCAAGGAATCCAATTTTCATGCTTCGTGGTGACCTAAAAGGTCATGAAAGTTTGAGAGGTAAAAGTAGATGGCTTCAAAAGTAAAGGTAAGATTTCCACCCAGCCCAACCGGCTTTCTACATATAGGTGGCGCAAGAACGGCTCTTTATAACTGGTTATTTGCCAGGCATCATGGTGGGAAATTTATATTAAGGATTGAAGATACTGATCAGTTGCGTTCCTCCAAAGAGGCAACACAAACGATCCTGGATAGTTTGACATGGTTAGGGTTAGACTGGGACGAGGGACCATACTACCAAAGCAATAGGCTTAACATTTATCAAGAATATGTAGATAAAATGTTGAAGGAAGGTAATGCGTTTCATGTTGATGACCCGGAAAAGGGAAGAGCAGTGTGCTTTAAGATTAAGAATGGAATTACAGATTTTGATGATTTGATACATGGAAACATAAGCTTTGATACATCTCTTATTGAAGATTTTGTAATACAAAAAGCAGACGGTTTTCCTTCATATAATTTTGCATGTGTCGTTGATGATGGGGTAATGGAAATAACACATGTGATTAGGGGAGATGACCACATATCAAACACACCAAGGCAAATTGCTCTTTGCAAGGCTTTGGATTTTGATATACCTAAATTTGCTCACATCCCTATGATTCTTGGTGAAGATGGCACCCGTTTGAGTAAGCGTCATGGGGCAACGTCTGTAACTGAATATCGCGAAAGAGGCTATTTACCAGAGGCAATAATCAATTTTATTGCACTTCTTGGTTGGTCACCGGGGGATGACCAGGAGTTTCTAACAAAGCAGGAGATGATCGAAAAGTTTTCTCTGAAACGGGTCAATAAAACGAGTGCACGTTTTGATAACACCAAGCTTGATTGGATGAACGGTAAATATATAATGGGTATGCCCACTAAAAGTCTCATTAAAAAATTATACTCATATATCGAAAAAGCGGGC
>JBHICG010000121.1:0-3580 GCA_046759445.1 Candidatus Scalinduaceae bacterium | reverse complement strand
TATTTTGAAGAAACTTCATGAGCTTTTTTCCAGATATGAGAGTCAAAGAGAAGATATGGAATCAGATATACTAGTTCCTATTAATAAGTAAAACAAAAGATAAATATCCCGGATAACATTTTCAAATTAAATAAGGATTACGCTTAACCTTTGGTTAGGTGGGCCAAATAGATAGGGAACATTCACTATAAAATTTGCTTCTATTTTCTTTCATCTTGTCTGCCCGCCGTCTTTCTTGGCGGGCCTGCTCGTCCGGTAGGCGTGGATTCTTGTTTCTTGCATCTAGCCTGCCCGACATGTCTTTTGGAGGGCCTCTAGCTTCTGTCTTCTTGCCTCTTGTTTCTTGTTTCTCGCCTCTTGCCTTTAACCTCAGCGTATATCAGCGGCTAACGTCTTTTGTCTTGCAAAACAAACCCACTCTTTTATAATGTCTGTCTAATTTTATAATATTGTTTCTCATAACCACCTCCTTGTTTTTACATTATACCAAGTATGCGGTGATTACATCAATCCTGATCGGGAATCTAACCCTTCTGCTGTTACCATCTACACAACAATAATTACTTGCTTAAATAAGTAAGATTTTTCACATAATTAATGATTTAGATGCGACCTTGCAAAGCTAAGTCAATTTAATAGGTATGGTGTCAGAAGATTTTGGTAATTATACACAACTCCTCCCCGGTCTTCTGATTCGATTGGGAATTGGAAAATCATCTCCGCCACTTCACACGAGCAGGTTTGAATTTTGTGATAAATCTCTCGATACAGGAATCACGATACTGATTGGCCTGGCAATGAAGGCTACAGGAAATGATTTCAAGATTAGTACGGCATAAAGCTGTGTAACACCTTATAAAAAATGACCTATCCACATTTGATATGGTGCAGTAATTCCATTTGATAGATTCGGAACAATCTGGCCTCACTCCTCCTGTTAAATTGATTATCCGAACTTATCTTCTTTGAACTGCTCTTGAATCTCCTCCACTTCTTTGCGGCTGTTGATTATAGCATCAATACAATCTCTATCCAATTTTTCACCAGACATTTTTTTAAGCATTGCAAATGCCTCGTCGTTACTCCATGCCTTTTTATAAGGACGATCACTGGTTAAAGCATCAAAAACATCTGCTACAGCCACGATACGTGCCTCTAATGGAATCTGTGTTCCTTTTTTACCTTCCGGGTAACCGGTACCGTTTATCGCTTCATGATGATACTCGGCAATATTACGTAATACACCGACGTAGTCAAAATGGTCAAGGCCAAAATTACTGATCAGGTCATCGATGATTTCACGGCCCTTGCGCGCATGCGTACGCATAGTTTCGATTTCCTTCCGGGTGAGTTTGCCGGGCTTCAGCAAAATGCTGTCAGGGATACCTACTTTGCCAATATCATGCAGCGATGAAAACTTCAGGATGTGTTCAATATAAGCGTCATCCAGATTATATTTATTTGTCAAACATACAGCGATTAACATGGAATAACGGGACATGCGATCCAGGTGACTGCCTGTCTCAGTATCACGTACATGGGTAATGTGTTCTGTTGTCTTGACTGCCGCAGTCAGTGCATGCACGGCTTCCATCTCGTTGATCACAAGAAGAGAAATCATATGACCTACGATATCTAATTCATGAAGTACACCATCAGCAAAGACATCTGCCTTATGGGAATTGAAAAAGATAAAACCTGAGAACACACCATTATCAAAGAATGGCATGGTGTAACTAGCCGCATAACCCTCACGTCCAAGACGTTTAATATGCCCATATTCGTTATTTTCAAATGTGACCATATTATTGATTACACGTGGACGCCCCTTATCGAGCACTTCCTTCAACGAAGGAACCTCCTCCAGATGTGCCTGACAATGCTGCCAGGGAGTTGGATGATCACTGCTATCTATATAAGACTTGAGTAATGTAGTTGCCGGATCATAAATGGTAATAGCAATCCGCGCCAGGAATGGAAAAAACTGTTTGATCGCTTCATGCGTACATACCAGTTTCTCCTTTAAAGTCAGATTTTTATTGAGTGAATCCAGGATATCTTTATGTTCGAAACTGGTTTTAGTCATGATTTATAAAACAACTTTCCTGTTAATATATCATGCTGACTGAATAGTAGTTACGTATTTTAAATATAATAAAGACACTTCCCTGCCGGAAGCAGATGCCTACCATGATTGCTTTCACACTTCCTTTAAATTCATATATACCTTTTTTCCTATTTATCGTTGTATTCACAAAAAACTTTAGTCAGGCATAGCAAATCGTAAAGATGTTTACAGCATCTTATTATAACTAATCATTAACTTAACCATCCATTTTTCTCTTTCCGAACTCTAAACTTTCCACTTCGAACTATTTAAGTAGCTTCTTGTTTCTTTTTTTCACTTTTATCTTCAGCGCCTATCTGTGAAAATCCGTGGTTAAATTTCTCTTTTTTCTTTCCTTTGCATTCTTCGCGTCCCTGTGGTGAATAATGTTTTATATTGCAAAACAAACCCACTCTTTTATAATGTCTGTCTAAAGACAGATATGGCAATATCGCAGACAGCGATATTACTTAGCTCTTTAGGTGCAATTCTGCGAATTGCCTTAACAAAAGAGCCGTAGAGCAGTTACAAATCACTTTTATCACATTCTAATATATCGCCGGAGAATTGTTTTTCTCTAACCGATAGTTTGTTTAGCAGGTATCTAGCATCTGGCATCTAGCCATAGATACCCTTTCATATTTAGCTAGCGACATATACAAGTAAGCGTTTTACATACATTTATATTCGAGGGCGTGCTGTCTGCCCATCTAGCAATCCTGTTAAAAAATTTTGGTTGTGACATAATAAAACTACACAAAAACATTTCAAATAAATGTTGAAAACATATTTAAAGAGGATATTTGATGTAGCAAAGAGAGGAGATGCAACTGAGGAAAGCTATTATTCTAGTCTCGAAGAATTAATAAAGAACTATGCTACAAACATAAATAAAAAAAAGACTCATGTTACGACAATTCCAAAAAAGACTGAAGCAGGCAACCCAGATTTTAGAATATGGGATGGGAAACAACACATAGTTGGATACATTGAGGCAAAAGCCCCCACAGTTGAATATTTAGACCAAATAGAAACCACAGACCAATTAAAACGCTATTTGCATACCTTCCCAAATTTAATACTGACTAATTTCTTTGAATTCAGGCTTTATCGCAATGGTTCCTTAATAGATAAGGTTCTTATAGGCAGACCGTATCATCTACATAAACTTAAATCTATTCCACCAGTTGAAAAAGAATCAGAATTTTTGAAACTACTTGAAAAATTCTTTTACTTTTCACTTCCAAAAACGTATACAGCAAAGTCCCTTGCCATTGAACTGGCCAAAAGAACACGCTTTTTAAAGGATCAAGTGGTTGCAGAGGAATTAAAAGAAGAAAATGAAAAAGGTAAGGGTTTTATCCTTGGATTTTACAAGGCATTTCAAACTCATCTTATCGGTACACTTACACATGAAGATTTTGCAGATTTATATTCACAGACTATTACGTATGGTCTTTTTGCTGCAAGAAC
>JBHICG010000120.1:0-3609 GCA_046759445.1 Candidatus Scalinduaceae bacterium | reverse complement strand
TTAAAGAAGTCTCCTTGTTCCAGGATGGTCAACGTGTTTGAGAGGATTAAAAACATAATCGCTCTCATAGAAAGAAGGGCCATAAATGGAGCAATTTATCACACACTAAAATTTTGCGACCACACCCTATACGATTACCCATTAGTCAAGGAAGAATTTCAGAAGAAAAACATTCCCCTCCTGCACATAAATTGTAATAATAGTTCCAAAAGTGAAGGGCAAATCAAGACCAGGATTGAGGCATTTGTAGAACAGTTAACTACTTAATTTGGAAATGCCTTGTTGTAAACTTGTGAATCTTGACGTAAGATACTACGATTGTGGTCTTAATCCCTCACAAGAAACATATCTAAAGACAACACCTGCGGTAAAGACATGGGCATTTCTTCATTATTACATTTTTAAGCTTTTAAAATCAAATAAACTCGCAATAATAAAGTTATGTTAAATATTAAAAGAACAAAAAAGAAATTTGTTCGAAAATTAACTCCTTATTTATTAAAAGAATTATTTAGATTCCTGAATATATATTCGAAAATAACCGGAAAAGGCATTGATAATAGTGACTTAAAGGCTTTTGGTGGCCTATCCAAACACGTAATTGAACTCTTTTATAAAACCTACAAAAATGGTTCAATCTGGACAACTCTATTTGTGCCATCTGAAATCATTTTTGCAATGAAATTATATCCTTTCTCGTTAGAAATAGCTGCTGCTCTTTGTGCAAAATTTGGTAAAGGCTCTCATGCTCTCGCTGAAGCCGATTTGGCTGCTATACCAACTGATGTTTGTTCTTTCCATAGAGCAGCATTAGGAAATGCTTTTATGGGTATCTACCCGCGTCCCCTGCTACTCGCAGGAACATCTGCTATATGTGACAGCAACCTGAAGACAATAAAGATATGCGAATCTATAACAGGAAAAAAAAATATCGTAATAGACGTTCCTTACGATTTGAATGAGAATTCAGTCAAATACCTCGCTGGCCAATTGATAAACTTAACAAAGTGTTTGGAAGAAATTTCAGGAAAAAAAATGGAGAAAGATTCTCTTGCAGAGGCTATAGATTTATCCAATAGAGCAAGGGAGAAAATGATTGAAGTAAACCGTATGAGGCAGGACCCTTTATCCCCACTCAAAGGAGGTAACGGCCTTGGTTTAATGGTGCCGAGTCACCTCTTAATCGGGTCAGAAGATGCAGTAGATTTCTATACAACATTGCTGGAAGATATCAAGGAGTCGATTGCATCAAAGAGAAAAAATGGAGTAAAAGAGGATGAAAAAGAGATTAAACTTCTTTGGCTTGAATTAAAACCATATTTTAAAGCAGATATCTTTAACAAGATTGAAAATGCCGGAAAAACTAAAATAGTTTTTGAGGAAATTAATCATGTCTACTGGGATAAATTAGAGCCTGATAAGCCATACGAAAGTCTTGCACGAAAGCTGATTTCTAACCATAACAATGGACCTTTAGAAAAAAGATTGGAAGTTATCAAGATGTTAGCCAAAGTTTACAATGTGGATGGTGTGATCGCTTTTTCTACATGGGGATGCAGGAGAAATAATGCTGCAATACCTACTATAAAAAAGGAGCTGAATAAAGAAGGATATCCACTCTTAAATCTTGATGGAGACTGCGTTGATGATAGTAACTATATGTCAGGACAGATTACCACAAGAACCGAAGGTTTCATTGAAATGTTAGGAGCCAGGAAATAGATAATGGCAACTCCGATTAAATATTAGAATTGCCTTAATCTGCAGCGGTTTTCAATTCTAATTCATACACATTCCCAATCAGTTATCAGACGGTGAACAAAACCTATTGATCTTTACACCTCTGTACCTATACCCACTACCGATTTCAAAAGGCCATTGTCATTCCTGTTCCCAATCAAGTTAGATTCTTCGCTTCGCTCAGAATGACACTTTTATGGTCACGATGTCATTCTGAGGAACGGAGTGACGAAGAATCTTAACTTTGAAATTGTACTTATAGTAATTATAATTACAGATTCTTAAATCGAAGATCCTGAATTAGATTCAGAACCTGGTTTAGAATGATAACAAGGCGTTCTTTTCTGTTCTCCGAAAACCTGTTAACATGCAACCCTCTTTGTAGTCACACTAAAATAATTTTACATCTATTTTCAAGCAACAAAATAATTTGTTGACAATAGTAGATATATATATTATATATGTGTAGTATGATAAACAGAAAACTCAATTTATCAAAACTATTAGGAAAAAGACATTCCTCCTTTTTATTTGGACCTCGGGGCGTAGGAAAGACTGTTCTGTCTTCAAATTTCATAAAAAAACAACAAGGTTCTTTAACAATAAATCTTTTAAGCCATGAATTATATGCAAGATACCTACAAGAACCTGGATTATTTAGAAATGAAATTGAAAATAAGATTAGAAGAACTAAACATCTTTGTATATTTATAGATGAAATCCAAAAAATGCCTTCTTTGCTTGATGAAGTACACTACCTGATTGAGACTTATAAAAATAAAATACAATTTCTAATGACCGGTTCAAGTGTAAGAAAATTAAAAAGAGAAGGAACAAATCTTCTGGCTGGACGAGCCTGGAACTTGAAATTGCATCCATTATCAACAATTGAAATGAAACTGGATATAAACAAGACTCTACAAATCGGGTCACTCCCGGCAATATATCTAACCAATGAGGACAACAAAGTAAAATTCCGTATCCTTAAAGCTTATGTTGAAAATTACATTAAAGAAGAAATCTTACAAGAGGCTATTGTAAGAAGAGCCGATAGATTCATTAGATTTCTGGATGTCGCAGGACAAATGAATTCAGAAACAATAAACTTTACTCAAGTTGGAAAGGATGCAGGTGTATCAACCAAAACTGCCCAGGAATATTATTCTATACTTGAGGATACTCTACTTGTGCATAGACTAGACGGATGGTCTTACTCTGTAAGAAAACAAATCAGGCAAGGGCCAAAATACTATTTCTTTGATTGCGGTATAATTAATACAATCAGAGGAGAACTTGAAAGCAAAATTAAACCCGGCACTTTTAGATACGGAAGATTATTTGAAAGCTTTATCATCCAGGAATGTTTTCGATATAATGATTATGAAGAAAAAGATTACAAATTTTCTTATTGGCGCACAAATACAGGTCTGGAAGTAGATCTTATTATTAAAAAAAGTGTTTCTAAAAAACCGATAGCCATTGAAATTAAGTCAAAACCGAATCCAACTATGAAAGATTTAAGAGCCTTAACTTCTTTTGCAAGTGAAAATGACGTTGCAAAATTATTATGCCTTTGCACAACACCCAGATCATACAAAGTTGAAAATATTGAAATCCTCCCATGGCTGGAAGGCATACAGTCCATATTCTCTTAAAAATCTCGATAAAAATAATAAGAATGGTTACTTCACATCGTATTTCTATAATTGCAAATATTAAAGCTTTTTTCCGAGTTTATCAGAAATTTCACTTGAAAAATTGCTTTAAAGTAATGTTAATCATGACTATGATATTAGAAATATACAGCATCTGTGTATTTCTAATATTATAGAAGCTGTATATTTAACTGTTGAACGAAACCGCTTACGC
>JBHICG010000119.1:0-3649 GCA_046759445.1 Candidatus Scalinduaceae bacterium | reverse complement strand
AAGGTGTTATAGGATTTATTTCACCTGTAAGCAAACCATTCTGTGGTAGCTGTAATCGTTTAAGATTGACCTCCGACGGTATACTGAGGTCTTGTCTCTTATCAGGTGGAGAGGTTGATATCAAAAGTATTATACGTACCAACAAAGGATCACAAGCGATAGAAGATGCCTTTAGAAAGGTTGCTAATTTGAAACCTGCCTCTCATTCCGGGAAAGGCAAGTTTACTATGCAACATATAGGTGGATAAGCATACCATGTTAGATAACTGATTTTAAATTTAAGTTAAATATGTACTTTGTCATAAACTAAAATGAATCAAACAAAGCTAACACACATAGATGAAAAGGGTGCTTCGAGGATGGTGGATGTTGGCGAAAAGAACTCTACAGAACGTATTGCAATTGCACATGCCAGGGTCACCATGACACCAGAAACATTCGGGTTAATTATGGACAAAAAAGTAGCCAAGGGTGATGTCCTTGAAGTGGCTCGTATAGCTGGAATAATGGGTGCAAAAAGGACAAGCGGTCTTATCCCCATGTGCCATCCACTTAACCTGAATTCTGTTAAGATTGATTATACAAATAATAATAAAGACTCTATAGAAATAATGGCGGAAGTAAAGGTTACTGCAAAGACAGGCGTCGAAATGGAGGCGCTTACGGCCGTCTCGGTTTGCGCACTTACTATTTACGATATGTGCAAGTCTGCCGATAGGTCGATGTATATAAGTGATATATACCTTGTCAGAAAATCCGGGGGCAAAAGCGGAACCTATGTAAGAAATGGTTTAAAATCCTGAGTTGTAATAGCCTACCGGAATGATACAATAATGAGACCTTGTATCCTTAGTGTTCCAATTCATAATTACGGTGACGTATTATGATTATTATAATATTGAGACTCTTCACTTCGTTCAGAGTGACAGGCGCTATAATTCTGAGGAACGAATGAAGAAAGGATTTCATTTTTTGGATTCTTTAGAGTTTGCCTTTAGTAATATCAATTACGAGTTAGAGGGTAAACTCCGTAATGAAGAATCTTTTGTTCGAAAGATAATACGTAATCGTATTTATGAAATGTAGTACTTAGGTAGTATGGACGTATATCAGGTTCGTTTTATTCTTTTGATGCCTCTCTCTTTTCTATGATCTTTTCTACCTCTTCAATTACATCCTCTGGCTTCCAAAAAGAGGCTGGGAAATCTTTTCTGATAACACCCGCTTCATCCATAACGAGCGTTTCCATTGTATGGGCAAGCACTCCCTGTGATTCTTCTTTGTAGTAAACGCGGAAATGGTTCAGGGCATAATCAACGTCATCCTTTTTGCCTGTTAAAAAGATCAAGTTACCATAGTCGACACGGTAATAATGCCCAAATTCCTTTAACACTGTAGGAGTATCGTATTCTGGGTCAAGGGTAACGATAGCGAAGAAAACCTTGTCCTTATATTCCTTTTTCAAACCTTTTTGTACTTTCACAATCTTTTTCATGATTAAGGGGCACATATCAGGCATAGAACATCTGGTGTAAATAAAACTCATTACCAGCAGTTTCCCCATTAGGCTGTCCAGAGCCACTGGTTCATTATTCTGATTTATCAGTGTGAATGGTTTATGTGATGTGCCTGGTTCAGAAATTTCTCCTTTTGTGTCAGTCTCTTTTCCTTGTGATTTGTATATTTTTTTTTCTGCAAAAACACTACTCAAAAGAGATTCGGCACATAAATTCCCAAGATGATATAAAGAAAAGACAAAGACCATAATAATAAAACGCATAAACTAAAGCCTCCATTCAAAAATTTTTACAGGATTAATCTAAAATTTGCATTGGATCCTTAATGTCCTTACTAATTAGTTTCTGTTGTGGAAACTAATTAAGGCTATCAGAGAATCTCTTTCTAGTCAATAGATGAATACTTGATTGCATTCTCTTTATTAATTTGAATTTCAAACTTTCTTGTTTATTGTTATAATTAATATTTTGTCAAACTAAAACGGTTGAGTTATGAAAATATTATTATTTGTTTTGCTAATAAGTACGTTAATATCCTCAAATACTCCTGAACAAACTACGACAACGGCTACACTAACGGTTGCAGTTGCAGCAAATGTCCAATTTGCCATGGAAGAATTAAGGCGAGAATTTAAAAAAGAAACCGGAATTGACATAAAGACCGTCATCAGCTCATCAGGTAAACTAACGGCACAGATACAAAATGGCGCCCCATTTGATGTTTTTCTATCAGCAAATATAAAATACCCTGAAACATTATATAAGGGGGGTTATGTCACTACAAAGCCAAAAGTTTATGCTTACGGCTCTTTGGTTTTGTGGACACTTAAAGATTTAGATTTATCAAAAGGCATTGATACGCTTACGGATAGTAAAGTCCAAAAAGTAGCTATTGCAAATCCTAAGAATGCGCCTTATGGGATAGCGGCAATAAACACCCTTAATTATTATAAAATCTACAAAAAAGTAAAACGTAAACTCGTTTATGGAGAAAGCATATCTCAGACGAACCTGTATGTTGCTTCTGAAACTGCAGATGCAGGTCTCACAGCTAAATCCGTTGTCCTGTCTCCAAAAATGAAAGGCAAAGGCAAATGGATAGAAATTGATAAATCCGCCTACAAACCTATTGCTCAAGGTATAGTTATTACAAACCATGGGGGGGGAAATAAAGACTCAGCTTCACAAAAGTTTTACAACTTTCTGTTTTCGTATAAGGCAAAGGAAATTTTAAAAAAATACGGATATATCGTGGAGGATAAGAAATGAACAAACTAAAAGGCAAAATTATGAACATAGAATCCTCCGAACATATCTCTATTGTAGATATAGATGTTGAAGGAGATTTGTTTTCTTCCATCATTATAGAAACACCTGAAACAGCCGATTACCTAAGAATTGGGGAAGAGGTTTTTATGCTTTTCAAAGAAACTGAAGTATCTATAGGAAAGGCCTTATCGGGAAATTTAAGTCTGAGAAACAGGCTAACGTCAAAGATAAAAACCATAGAGAAAGGAAAGGTTTTAACAAAGATAGTTTTAGATTATAGTGGGAAGGATATCATTTCCGTAATAACAACAAGATCAACTAATAAACTTGATTTAAAAGTTGGAGATGAAGTACAAGGGCTTGTTAAGGCAAACGAAGTTACTATAATGAAGTAAGTAAATGTATGGTGGGCAATGCCCACCCTACAGGATCTATATTGTCACCCTGCCCCCATTCCTAGCTTACGCAAGGAAGCTATGGGGGTCAGTATCGTTTCAAGGTCTCTGATCCTGAACTTGATTCAGGATTAATATATATATATAGATTCTGAAACAAGTTCAGAAAGACATTTTTGTGTATTTAAACCTTTAGCTAATATATGTCTGGTTAAAAGACTAAAGCCTTAAAATAAGCCATTTATCATAGTAAGTTATATAAGTTCCGAGATTTTGTATGGAATACACCTGGCAACCTTTAATACTTACATTTAAACTTGCATTTATAACGACGTTAATTCTATTAGCAATAGGAATTCCTATTGCTTACTGGTTGGCATATTCAAGGTTTAGATTCAAGTACATAATAGAGACAATTGTTAGTATGCCCCTGGTTTTGCCGCCTTCTGTTTTGGGATTTTATTTATT
>JBHICG010000118.1:0-3784 GCA_046759445.1 Candidatus Scalinduaceae bacterium | reverse complement strand
CCGTTATAATCAAGTACTCGCATGTCTTCGGTTTCATTCAGGTCATCTCTTATAACATCAAAACGGCTGCCGTATTTTTCCCTTGCACTTTCCAATTTAACTTCAAATGCGATAAATTTTTCAATCCCCTTTTGCTTTAACTTTTCCAGGAATCTTTTATCATCTAAAGATGGATACGAGGTGAGTATGAGAAGTGGACTACTTCCAGTGAATATTAGTGCCGCTTTCATTAGTAAACTCTCCTTAACTAAGTTTCCTTATATCTTCTACCATTTCATTTGCAATTTGCAAAAATTCTTCTTCATTATGAGAAGAAGGTTTATGGTACTTAACTCTTTCCTTTTCTATGCCGATTGAAGACAAAAAATCTCTTGAAGTTTCAGTTCTTTTTTCAGCCCATGTGCAGCATAGCTCACCGAAATGACATCCGTCTCCATGTGGAGACGCTTCATCACATGGTGTAATCAAGACACCATCAGCACCTTTCTCAAACATCTCAAGGATTAAGCTGGGGCTTAATTTTCCCAGGCTGAGTATTTTTACTTGCTTGATGTTTTTTGGTAGTTTTACTGGAGATATGGCTAAGTTTAAATTATAGCTGCAATAGAAGTTTATTATTAACGGATCAATGTTTTTTGCCTCATTAAAAATTTCATCTAACTGCGCTTTGCCGAAATCCTCATAAGGCCCCTTGAATTCAATTGCCCTGGCAGGACATTCTACCACACAAATTCCGCATGATTGGCAATCGCCATTGATATAAGCAAAGTTCTCATCTCCTTTTATTTTTGGAATTTCATATGGACATACCCTGACGCAGGTTAAACATGCCGTACAAATTTCCTCTGAAACGGATGCTCCATTACCACAATTCATGCAACGCATTGCTTCGCGCATTGCCATCTCTTCGGTAAAACCCAGTTCAACCTCTTCATAATTCTTTACTCTCTTCTCTGGCAGCAGGGATGGCATTTCCTCCCTTTCCTCTTTTTTTATTTTATCTACCCTTGTCTCTGTCTCTGAAAGTTCATCGATAGGTTTGACATCTCTAAACTTATAATCAGTTTCTGAGGACTTCCTGAGGTAATTATGTATAGATAATGCCGCCTTCTTACCATGCCCCAAACTCTGTGTAAGAGAGCCTCTACCTAATACAATATCTCCACCTGCAAAAATCCCCGGTACATTGGTGCTTAAGGTGTTTGTGTCTACGGCTATTGTCCCTCCCCTTGTAACCTGTATTTCTCCCTGTCCCTCAAGGAAAGACAAATCAGAAGCCTGGCCAATCGCTAAAATAATAGTGTCCGCATCTAATACTGACTCGCTATCCTCGTAGAATGAAGGGTTAAATCTACCCTGACTATCAAAGACTGATTTTACCTTAAGAGTTTCAAGACCTGTGACTCTACCATTTTCTCCTAGTATTTTTTTTGGTCCTACTGAGGTATGAAGTATTGCTTTTTCCTGTAGAGTTTCTTCGATTTCGTAATCTGTTGTAGGCATTTCTTCTCGAGATTCAAGACATGCTATGTGAACCTCTTTCGGGCCGAGTCTTAAGGCTGATCTTGCACAATCCATTGCAACCGCTCCACCGCCAATAACTAATACCTTGTTGCGAACCTTTGCGTTTCCATCACAGTTTGCGCCCTTAAGAAATGTTATGGCATCTAAAACTCCATCTAAATCTGTACCTTCAATAGGGAGTCTTCTGGTTATGGGCAAGCCTACAGCTAAAAATATAATTTCGTAACCCTCATTTTTTAAACTGTCAAATGAAATATCCTTACCAAAAGTTGTATTAAATCGCATTTCTACGCCCAGATTTTTAATAAAATTTATGTCTTTATCCAGGAAAGTTCTCGGCAGGCGATATGTTGGCACTCCCATACGAAGCATTCCTCCGGGTTCAGAAAATGCCTCAAAAATAGTACATTTATATCCAAGGAGTGATAAATCCTTAGCTGCTCCTAACCCTGCCGGACCTGCACCAATGATTGCAATCTTTTCAGGATATTTTATCTCCGGTGGTTTTTTTGATTGTTCCATAAAATCGTCGTCAGCAAGGAAGCGTTTAAGCCATGCAATTGCTATCGGCTTATCCACCTTACTTCTTCGACATTCTGTCTCACATGGATGAGTGCAAATACGCCCACACGCAGACGGCAATGCATTTCTTTCGGCTACTACCTGCATCGCTTCCCTGAATCTGCCCCTTGCAATCAACTGAACATAATCTCTTGCATCCTGTCTTATCGGACAAGAAACGATACATGGAGCCCCTTCATCTATCTGGTGTCTTTTCTTTGTTTTATTTCCAAAAACCTTCAACATTTACCTATCACCTTATAGTATTTTAAAAGCAGATAGAAAATGGTTAATCTATTACAAAATTATTCACTTTATTACGATAAGAACATTATATCAAGTGAATTTGAATTTGTCAAAAAACGCTTGAATTGTTTTCGTATATTGCCAAAGGGAATTTAAACATCAAGGTCCTCAGGAATATAACAGGCCCGCCAAAAGACGCGTTGGGTAAACCTGCCAGACGTTTTGTTTGGCGGATGAGATGTGGTTTGGGGTGAGGTAGAGTAAAGGTTTATTTCAATTTGTGTACTATTAAACTCCTATTCAATTATCTGTTACTCGCTGACGCTGCGCATAAGCAACCACCACCTGTTCGTAATGTTAGCAAGAGAGGTTTAAAGCAGAAACCTTTAATAACGCTTAAACCGCAAATAATATGATGGTTAGCTTTATGCGATTGTTAGCTTTCAATTTTATTGCGTCATATCGGCTATTTTTTTGTCAGTCTTAATAAGCTTATTAACAATAGTCGATACATCTTCTTGTTTTTTTTCTGCAATCTTTTCAACAAAAGAATAGGCTACTGAATCCAGGTATACAGGTATGTTAAGCTTTACATTGGGTTTGTAGAATTTGCCACGTTCTCCTTTTGAAAAATCATATTCTTTGTTCATCGTTTTTCCTCCATATATTCTTGTTTTTCTCGATTCGTTGCTTTGCGACTAGAGAAGATTCTAATATTTGCGTTCGATGCGTCTATTTCATTAAACGTGTGGTGTACAACTAATACATTTCCGGTAGAAGATACCCCAAGTGTCATCCACCGGTCTTCATAATCACTGTGTTCGTTGTCGGAAATGGAAATTGCTAGCGGATCACGAAAAACAGTTGCGGCATGTTCAAACCTTACTTTGTGTTTTCTCCAATTAAATTTTGCTTTTTCAGGGTCCCATTCAAAATTGTATTGCAAAATTTATGGCCTTCATTATTTAAGTGAACAACAAGTATAAACTACCGATGCCTGATGAGTATGATAGCAAAAAGATTGTAGAATGGAAACCGGAAAAAATGGGACAGCTCAAGGGGTCCAGCTCAAGGGGTCGTCAAGGGGTCAAGTCTGCCGATAGCCTATCTGCTAAACAATTGTTGATTAAAATAATATCAGTTAAGCCATAAGCAGACTTGACCCGTTTCCGTTTCTTTAACTCTCTTGTTAATACAATGGCAAAAATACGAGGCATATTTTCTGCTCCCCTACCACTTTATCGACGTCTTGAGATAAATACTCTTTATATATTTTTATCGCCTCTATTCATTTCATGATACCAGGCGCCACAAAACTCTATTCTTAATGGTTGTGACATTTTCTCATATTAATTAACAGATCACATGTAGTCAAGGAAGGACTTGACCCCTTTCCCCTTTTAATCTGTCACTAAAGTACAACCCTTTAAAATAATATAAGAACTTTTTCTTA
>JBHICG010000117.1:0-3815 GCA_046759445.1 Candidatus Scalinduaceae bacterium | reverse complement strand
TAGCTATGTCATTCGTCAGTTCTTTAGCCTTCTTGACATTCTTTACAATATCCTGCAAAGCCTCTCTACACTTAACTGCAAGCTCGACTCCATTTCCGGCCTTTTTAACACTATCTTCTATAAGGATGGTAGTGTCATTTGCCGCAGTAGCGCTCCTTTGAGCTAGATTGCGCACTTCTTCTGCCACCACAGCGAATCCCTTGCCATGTTCACCCGCCCGGGCAGCCTCCACTGCCGCGTTTAGCGCCAGCAGATTAGTCTGAAATGCAATACCATCTATTACTTTTGTAATCTCTGCTATTTTCTTACTGCCGGCATTAATCTCCCCCATTGAATTGTTCATTTCTCCTACAATCCTGTTGCCATTTTCTGCCGAGTCATTACACATATTTACCAGTCTGGCAGCCTCTTCTGCGGCATTAACATTTTGCTTAGTTACTGACGACATTTCTTCCATTGATGCCGAAGTCTCTTCAAGTGAAGACGCCTGCTCTGAAGCACCCTGGGCCAACGACTGGCTGGATTTTGATACTTGTATTGAAGCTGACGTTACCTCATGTGAGGCGCTGTCTAAGGATTCTACGGCTGTTTTTATTGGTTTGCTTATAGCGTTGCGTATAACAACAGAAAGCCCAATAAGCGCGAGAACAATGCTGACAATAATCACAAGCATCATAGTTTTAGTAGACTTAGCGTTCCCGGATGCGCCTAATGCTTTTTCTTTTATCGCTTTAGATGCTCTGGATGCCTCCTCTGACTTTTTGACAAATAAACCAAACCCTGAGCCAAACTCTTTAAGCTGTGAGTTAAAACCCACAAGCTTTAAGCTGAGATCTTCCAGGGTCTTCACCATTGCCAGCATCTGGTCTTTTCCTGCCTGGGTATTGGCCTTTACTTCATTAACTAACGGCAGAAATTCCTGTTCTATTTCATTCACATTCTCTACCAGGCCGCTTGTCATTACTGTCATACTTTCTTGTTCATCTTCCGTGTTTGAAGTAAAAAAACCCAGTTCAGACGAAAAATCATTTAGGGATTCCTCGACACTTTTTATCTGCTCCGAGCTCGTCTTGGCATTGTCCTTTACGGATCGGACCAGAGGCAGGTTCACTCGTTTTATAGATTCCAACATGGCCTGGGCCTCGACAATCATGGTGGCCACGTCGATGCCCTCCTTTTCAATCAGTTCTGTAAAATTTTTCACAATATTTTCAAAGGATTTTTCGATAGTAACTATACCCTTCATGTTTGACTCGGCTGCCGGAATAATCTTCAATTGTAAATCATTTGCAATTTCTTCTGAAGTATCGTCGATCTTCCACAAAGTATCGACCATCTTTACCATGTTATCACTAGCCTTCGTGGCCAATCTTGTTGAGTTTCTTATTTTCTCCATGATTTTTCCTAAGGCATCTCCAATCAGACTTATACCTTCCGAGATTGTTTTTACATTAGATAATACTTTTTCCTCCACGTTTTTAACCATGTCTTTTGCATCGTTTACCATGGCCCCTGCTTCATTTACCATGACTTCTGTTTCATCGGAAGCCTGTCTTGTATTGCCTGCTACTTCCACCATGCCATCATTTACAATTTGTGCATTCTCCGTAATATCTTCAACGTTTGTCGCAATACCGGTAAGACTTATCCAGGCTACCAACCCGACTACAATTGACGCAACTATCGGCGCTCCGAAACCTAAGATCAATAATTTGCTTACTCCCATTCTTGCAAGACCGGAAATTCCTCCACTTTTAGACTTATTCTCTTTCATAATTATATTTCCTCCCATTATAATTAAAAACGTTCCTGAAATTATACAACTTATTAAAACTTAACCCGAACGGATCGGAATTATAGTATTGAGGAATTAAGGAATTCCTCAATTTCCCAATTCCGTCCCTTCGGCATATTTCGCTTTGCAAAATTGCTTAGCTGTTTCCCAAAATAGCTCATAGGAAGGCCTGATTCGAAATATTCTAATAATTGGTTTCACAACTCTTTGATACTTTCTTCTCTCTGAAACCTCACACATTGGAATACTATCTTGATTTGTTTTTAACTTAAGCATAATTACCTCTTTGGCTACAATAATTGTAATTTACTTCATGTAAATAAGCAATTGATGTGCCAAGGCAATGTTGGTTAAAGATAGAAGTCGTATAGTACCTGCATTATAATACTTACGATTTGTTGGTGAACTGAGTTACTTAGGGGTGTATACTCTTTTTAGTAAAAAGTACCCACTTTTACAACATTAAATGCTTAGAATACACTTATATTTTATGTGAAATATTGTTAAGTAGTAACCGGCACACATAATGTTTTGCCATAGCAACAAATCATACATTACAGTTATGACTTTCTATTGACAGTCATAATTTTTACCGTAATATATTAATCAGGGTATGCCCGCCAGGTTGATTGTGGCTAGTTACTTTCTTTGTCATCGCTTGCTAAAACCTCAGAGGCAAATAAGGGAATCTTGAGTCCTAAACATTAAGGATTTTATCTGTAGTTGGGATAAAACTAGGGACGGATAAAACTAGTGACAACGCCCGTTTATTGACAAATGAGAAAATAGTCGCTGTTAGAATGTATAAGTAAGTAGCATAAGGAAGTCTCCTGCGGTATATGAATTAATATTATTAATTAGTTGAGCTGAGCAAAGAGCTCACTCAGAATCATATACTACACAAAGGAGGGCTTCCAAATGAAAGTATATTACATTGGAATGGATTTACCTGAATATTACTAGATTCCAACATATTCTTGTAATTAAAACTGATAAATGTATAATCATTTTAGAAAAAAACAAATAATACACTTTTGTCAATAGGTGACCCCATTTGTTACCCCATTTGGTCCCTTTAACTTTGCATATTAATATGCTTCAGGTTGAGCATCAGACATCATTGCGTTAGACGCTATATTACCTATAAATCAAATGAAAAGAGATGAATAAAGTATCTGTAGAAAGTGACGATATCCAGATATCAAAACTAGAGCTTGTTCTCATAATTGGGATTATTGGATGCATGCTTTTTGCCACTTGGGAATTGGGACATTTAATGACTGATGAATGGTTCCGAGACTGGGTTAATCAGAATAGATTTACTAACGGACGAATCATTCTTTATGGCATAGCTTTCTTTATGTCAATAAGTTCCTTAGTTACTACCACAACTTTAACTCCCAAATTTGGCAGATTTGGAAATACCGTTAATAGAGCTTTTCTGTGGTATGGGACACTTCTTGTAATTAGCACAATTGCTATTTTCGTTTTTGATTGTTTACCAGAGGTATTTGCTGGTTTTATAGGTGCTGGTGTTTTCATAGCCTCAATATACATTTTACAACGTAAATTTTTTACCAGAGAACGAGTTATCAAAATTCGCTTGAGTAAAGGACAATGTCCTAAATGCGGAGCCGACCTACAGCCTCAATCTCTTTTCTGCTCAAGTTGTGGAAGTGAGGTTGGTAAGAAATGCCCTAATTGTGAAGGATTTACAAAATTGATGGATAAGCATTGTTCAAATTGTGGAAGTTCATTGCTCCAGAGGTAAATAGAGAAAGACAACTGCGTCTGAGCATATACAACATCATGATAAGTAATGTCAAGGGAAAATGGAGATTTCCCGTTTACCTTCGAATTAGAAGTTACTCCGATAGCTCGATAATAGGGACAGCTGTCCCTTGTCGTAATACGTCTTTTTGCTATCATACCCATCAGGTGGCGGTAGCTTATGCCTGACGTTATTTGCGACCCGATGTTGCATAATTGATTGTATGACAAGGA
Organism: Candidatus Scalinduaceae bacterium; assembly: GCA_046759445.1. Lineage (GTDB taxonomy): Bacteria > Planctomycetota > Brocadiia > Brocadiales > Scalinduaceae > Scalindua_A. The sequence goes on along the minus strand of JBHICG010000117.1, from coordinate 16 downwards.
GTTATTCTCCTTGATT
>JBHICG010000116.1:0-3869 GCA_046759445.1 Candidatus Scalinduaceae bacterium | reverse complement strand
AATGCCCCGAGTTGCTGATATTTGTATTCGTTGAGTTTTTGCTTAGATGCCTCTACTTTGATTTTCTGTTCTCTTATTTTAGTATTAAGCCAGTTTAAGGCCTGCTGAGAGATCATACGCTGCTCCTGAAAGCTTCTCTCTATAAATGCATGGGCATGTGCGTTGGCAATACGCGCAGCCATCTTAGGGGATTGGTCAAAAAAGCTAACTCCGACGAGGTGGGTTGGTTCAACGGGTATAATCTCGAGGTTTGACAGGTACCAAGATACTACTGGATCATTATCCTTAGGAACATGTTCGCTTTCACTCTGCTCTTTGAACAGCAAAGATCGAGTATCTGAGGTATTAGAATCTGATGGGGACAAAAAAGTTCCAATAAAATTTTTAATTCTATTCAATGCCGTTGTTAAAAAATTTGGTCTTTGTTGAAACCTATTAGCAAGATATTCCCTTAATCCCAAATCTTCGATTGCCTTGCTTGCAACGTTTCTGCTCTGTAGTAATTTTTGTTGCGTTTCGTGATAACCTTGTCTGGTGTCTATACCCATAATGTCCGCCATATCATCCATAATGGAAGATTTTCCTTCAATAATGATCTGTGCAGTGGCTTTATAGACAGGTGTAGTCTTATATGTTTTGTAGGCAACAATGCATACCACAGTCAAAAAGAAAGTGATGACTACCCATTTACGTTTTCTGATGATATTAAGGTAGTCAGATAGATGTATTTGTTGTGGAAATGATGTTTGGTCAGGCATTAAACCTTGGTTCATTTTTTGATACATAAAATAATTCTTCTAGTTTATGGTTAAAATTCTTCATTAACCACGGATGAACACTGAGTAGCACGGATTTTTTTATCTGGGCCCATCCGTGTTCGTCTGTGGTTAATTTAAGTTATTATTTATTGTCGCTAATTTTACGTGGTAAATTCAAAGTTAAAAATAACGACCAGGAACCTTAATAATGTCGTCAGGCATTACCAAATCATCCATGCGGGCCTTGAGCTCTTCTTCTTTTCCATTTTTAACACGAATAATTTTTGATCGCTTCAGAGCAGCCTTTTCGGTGTTCCCTCCCGCAAGAGAAATGGCTTGACGAACAGTCAGACCTCTTTCCCATTTAAATTCACCTGGTTTTCCCACCTCCCCTGTTACAAAAATCCTTGGCAGCGGATTAACGTAAATGTGATCACCACTGGCTACGTAAAACATGTTATATGTATTATCATCTTTGAACTTACCAATATCTAGCGTGATAATTTCGTTTTCTTCATCTTCCTTGGGAGATGAAAGCCCTTCACGCCGTTCGGATGCCTTTGATCGCACGATTTTAATTATTCTCCCTGCCTCATCTGTAAACCCTCCAGCCTTAGATATCAATTCCAGAATATGAGTTCTTCTTTTTAAAACATAACTCCCGGGGGTTTTCACTTCACCAAGAAGAAAAACTTTTTGGCTTTGATACTCTTTTACACTAACTCTTACTTGAGGGGCAACTATATAACCATCGGTCAATTTCTTCTTAATGAGATTTTCAAGTTCAAAGACTGAAAGACCATATGCATTAACCTTACCTATAAGGGGAAAAGTGAATGACCCTACCTGTGATACCTCAACAGTGCGATGCAAATCTTTGTTATCCCATACCTCAATCTCGAGGACATCTTCGGGACCTATAACGTATTTCTTGTCAAAAAGATCTTCAGCGCAAAGATTCGTGGATAACCTGCCAAAAAAAACAATGAGACAGAAGATTGTTAGCGTTATCTTTAAAGAAGATGTAACCCTCATTTGTCTAAATACCTCTTTTTGGCAAAGTTTTTTTAATGTATAACTTTAAAGTGTCTAAAATGCCTAAAGTGAACTAAAGTACCTTGAGTGAGCTAAATTTCTAAAGTGCTATAGTGAACTTAAATAATTAGAATTAGTGTATTATAATTGACTTTTGGACTTTTTACCAATAGATGTAAAAATTGCAAGTACTTCACTGCACTCTTCATAATCTGTTTTGACTTCTTCGCAAGATAACCATTTTATCTCTACAATTGCCTCTATAAAATATTGTGTTTCGCTTACTTCGCTTTCACAAATTTTAACCTTATTATGTGCAATTCTTAGAATTGCCTTAATCTGCCCTGCCTCTTTGCCGATTAGCTTCCCGATAATTTGCGCCTATAGAAGTACCAGACTTTGTGATCTGATTTCTAATAACTCTTCCTTCATGAGTATTTGGTAACTTTGTGGATAAACGAATTATTCTTACAGCAAATTTTCGAGTTCGTTTTTCTAGTTTTTTAGAAAATCCTTTATTATCTAAATCTTTAGGCACTTTCGATTTTAGTTCACTTTAGTCACTTATCCAGTTGATAATATCTACGGGACTTAATTTGGTTTACTTTTTTAAACTGTGAAGTCCTTTTTGTCTTTTAATCCTCCGTCCACTCCTCAACGATGCAATCTCCGGTATATGTATGTAAGCGCTTTTAAAATTACGGACTATTTTTTGAATTGCTGGTATCACCTCATCGACATAATTATTCCTGACAATCCATTTCAGTCTTGTAATAAGTTCATTAAGATCTTCTATTGATGGGGGTTTAGGGGCTGCTATCCATAGTTTTTCACGAGAAGTAGGAATTGCCTTTTCTGTTTTATCAAAAAGCTCTTCGTACAATTTCTCACCAGGCCTCAAACCTATAAATTTTATTTTAATCTCTTTATAAGGAATAAAGCCAGAAAGTCTTATGAGGTTCTCTGCAAGATCAACAATCTTTATTTGCTCGCCCATGTCAAGCACAAATATTTCCCCACCTTTTCCCGCGGCAGCAGCCGTAAGAACAAGCTGTACGGCTTCTGGTATGAGCATAAAAAACCTCTTTATATCAGGGTGGGTAACCGTTATTGGGCCACCCCGCTTCAACAAGTCCTTAAAGAGAGTGACAACACTACCGTTGCTTCCAAGCACATTTCCAAATCTGACAGTTGTAAATTTGGTAGACGTAAAGGAATTCGAACTAGTGGTTAAATACTCAGCCACACGTTTTGTTGCCCCCATAACACTTGTCGGGTTTACGGCCTTATCTGTTGATATCATTACAAAACTTTCTACATCGTATCTTTTAGCAATATCAATAACGTTTTTAGAACCAAATATATTATTCTTTACAGCCTCCAATGGATTATCTTCCATAAGAGGCACATGTTTGTGAGCCGCAGCGTGAAAAACGATTTGAGGTTTGTATTTTGAAAATACATATTCTAATGTTGAGGTATCAACTATGTCTCCAATTACTGATATGATGCTATTTCCTAACTGCTCACTGATCCTATACCCAGTACGTTTTAGCTCATTATCTATCACATATAGACCGTTTTCGTATCTATCAAATAGTATCAGATTATGTGGACTATACTTAACTATTTGTCTGCAGAGTTCAGAGCCTATTGAGCCGCCAGCACCTGTTACCAGTATGGACTTGCCCTCGATAAAGTTTCTAACAGATTCAATATCTGAACTAACGGGCTCTCTCTGGAGGAGGTCTTCTAGCGAGATAGACTTCATACTCGAAATACCATTATATTTAATAAGAAAGGAGACAAGCTTTTCCTCAGTAATGTAACCTAGCTTTACGAGACTCAATCCAAGTTTTCCTCCTTTAATTTTTTGAAGTGTCAAGGCTTCACTTATTTGTTCTTGTGTTACCAGATCAGCAGCAATCAAACGCTGACCGATTTTTGTCGAGTCGGAATCATTGTCGTTAAGAATGTCGTTCAACCCTGGCAGTTTCTTAATTGGTATGTTAAATGGTTTGCTTAATTCGAAAACTTCTCTTAAGGCTTTATTACTCGATGAAGCCATTGATACCA
>JBHICG010000115.1:0-4193 GCA_046759445.1 Candidatus Scalinduaceae bacterium | reverse complement strand
TTTTTGATAGACCATGAATGGAGATTGTGCATTACATCATCACCATTAAGCAGATCAACAGTACTCCCCGGTGGTACTATGATAACATGAGGTATAAATACACATCCTTTTTGATCGATTGTAGGATTTTCTGCAGGTCTTTTAAACTTTTTCCCTTTTGAAATATTCGTAATAGATACCACCGCACTCTCTATATTTTTATCAGAAGACACCAATAATGCCTCGGATGGTTTAGGGTCATGCCCACACGTCTTTTGATCCTTATCTACGTTGATCATTTTTACCGCTGGTACATCACCAGCAATCTTTACTGTACCCGTTATAATACCTCCATCGGAAACGTCGCCTTCCTCGTATGCTGCCATGATGTCTTTGGAATTATAAATAAGCGGACTTAACAAAAGTGCAGCTAATATTAAAAAAAGACGCATATAACGATCAATATATTTATTCATTTCTTAACTCCTCTCTATTATTATGAAGATACAGCTTATGTCCCCACTGCTAGCTTGCGAAACACAAGCGAGCAAGCTGTGGGGAATACTACATCCAACCCTGTCTGCCGACAGGCAGGCATGCTTAGCGTGGTCAAGTTAAAATAAATGCATTTTTTCTGTCCCATTCACCTCGTTCTCCCCTGAACCTTATACTCTCATCAACCATAATCTGCCCATCATCTGCCAGTACAACCTTCAATCGTTCTAATGGTCTTGGGGCAGGACCTTCGATGTTAACCCCATCAGGCGTAAAACCACTGCCATGACACGGACACTTGAACTTACCCTCTGATGCCAGCCAGCTAGGAGTGCAACCCAGGTGTGTACACTTTGCCTTTATAACATACAGCTTGTCCACCTCCCGAACAATCCAAATCCGCTTCTCTTTCTTAAACTTTACACTAACCCCCAATGTATAATCTGGCAGGAAGCCTATCTTATATTTTGTAGGCGGTTCATATAAAAGCCGCGGAAAAAAGAATCTGATAATTGAACCGGTCACCGCAGTAAGGAATATACCCATAACACCCCAGCCCAAATAATAAAAAAGCATTCTACGGCTCACGGTTTTATCTTCGATTGGTCTTGTTCTAGTTTCTTCCATAACTGTTATTTAATCGCTCATACCAAACAATTAAATCCCCAAAATTCTTACTACGATCCTTTAATTTTCTTAATTGTATTATTTAACTCATTCTTAACGCTTTTATCAGGTTTTTCAGGTTTTTTTTGTATTAACATATCTAGCGGGAAATTCATGAGTAGATCCTTGATTGATTCAATTTGTTCTTCCGGTGTTCCCGGAAAAATTTCCTGAAATGCCCCTTTTCTGAAAAATCGGGGCATCTTTGTGCCGGGCTGTATCAATTGTGGATTTTGTAACCATCTTACTATCCAGCCGGGTTTCAATCTCTTACTCGCACGTGATAAATCAGGCGCCCAGTCTGATGGCCCCCCTCCTTCCGGTGTTACGTCTCCCCTGACATGACATGATGAACAGTTTACGTTCTTTGATTCAAACAGGTTCCTTGCTTTTGCCAAGTATCCCGGGGTTTCTTTCTCCTTCTTTCCTATATACCCTTCATAAGTTTCCTTAAAAAATCCGTATGGATATTCTTCATTATCCACTGTCGCAAAATATCTTACAACAGACGCGACCTCATCAGGTTGAAAGTTAAACGTTGGCATCCTTACATCAAGCCATGGCCTCAAGCTAACCGGTTTATTGAGAAATCTATATAACCATGCAAATTGTACCTTACTGCCTTCTCCATACAATAATGGCGGCGTAAACACCTTTGCCTCTTCAGCCACCCTTCCCTCCACTTCTACATGATAATCTATGATAACCGATGCTATATTACCACCTTCTGACCTTATCCTGTTTTTAAACCATTTCTTCTTTACTTTAGCCGTCTCACCAGCCTTACGCCCAAGCCTTTCATTATCTTCCCATAACTGGAAATATAAACTATCTTCTTCCTCAAGCTTAACTATCCCTTTTATTTCACTTCCATCATCCAAACCTAACCTGTCTATAGTAAACTGATGACACCCCATACAATTATATTTATCCACTATCCGCTTGCCTTCCGCAAGATATTTCTCCTCTTCTGACATCTTCTTCACATAACTATCCGGTAATTCTCTTTCTCTCAAACCCGATAGTAATGTTGTTAACGCATCTACTTCATCCTTATTTAACCTGAAGTCCGGCATTCTTAATCTATCCTGAGGCCTCCTGTATCTACCCTCGTCAAATTGCCTCGGGTCACTTAACTTCGCATTTATCCAGGCATGTCTTGCCTTATACACATTCTCTACTGAATGCTTCAACCCAACTTCACCAAGTATCTTATGCTCCAACAAACCAAAATCAAATAAGGACATCTCCTTGGAGCCTATCACCGACAACTCCACTCCTATCTTATCCTTACCTTCCATGCCAGCTATCTTGTGACATCCAAAACAACCATACCTGTTTAACAGCCTCTCTCCTTTTTCAGCCTCTTTGCTATCTTCCAACCATCCAACCTCTTTTGTTAGTTTCTCTTCGTATCCTTTGCTCTTTAAAGTTATCAAGTACGCCGCCAGGAACCTCGCCTCTTCCTCATCCAGTCTTAAATTTGGCATCCTCGTCCTCGGCTGAAGTGCCTTCGGATTCAATAACCAGTTAACCAAATATTTATAGTTTACCTTTTCCCCTATCCTGGCAAGATTAGGGCCATGTACCATGCCTTCCTCCTCTATATCACTATGACATGCCAGGCATCCTACACTCTCAAATATGTACGCACCCTCTTCTATTGTTTCATCATCAAATTCTTCTTTACCACCTGATTCAAACCCCTCTGAGTTTTGCCATAAATATGACGCTATTGCCTTTGCTTCTTCTTCTTCCAGCCTGAAATTGGGCATCTTGGCATCTGGCCTGAATCTCTTCGGACCCATTATCCACGAAACCAACCAATCAGGATTAACCTTACTGCCTACCCCGGTCAAATCAGGCCCTATCATCCTATCTTTATGTTTACCAAACCCCTCCGTCTCATGACAGGCGTAACACCCCAAGTCTTCAAACAACCTTATCCCTTTCCAAAGCTCCTCGCCTCCCGCCAACTCCGCACTGTTATCATGGCACTTTATACATGACGACTGCGCTGCTTTACCCCTGTACATTGGCGTCAGCCAGAATTCCACCTCACCATGCGCCTCTTCCACATCCGTGTTCGACCTCCCCTGTCCCTCGTGACATAACATACATCCAAAACTCTCCGGAGGGTGATTCCCCAAATACACCTCCCTACTCGGATGACCGGCATAAGGCTGCTCCTCTGAAACACTGTCCTCTTTATTTATTCCCACATGGCACGACATGCATCTATCCGCCTTGTTTATATCTTTAAGATGCACTTGATGCACCTGTAATTCCGGACGTTTTTTCCTTAGTTTTTCATATTTCTCTCTGGCATTATCAACAGCCTTTGTATATAATCCGATTCGCTTGTTATACATCATTATATCACGTGTAAATTCATCCAATCTCTCCTTTACTTTTTTCCTTCTTGCCTCAATGGATGCCATTTTTGCACTTATTTCTGCACCTTTCTTTTCAAACTCTTTTATTTTCCTCTTTGATTCTTCACTCTTGTGCTTACCATATAAATACGCTTCTTCCATCATCTCATTACGCGTAACTATCCCTTTAAACCTTAATGGAGATAACTCTTTTGTATCCAGTTCACGCAATTCTTTTAATTTCTTTTTATATTCATCTTGTATTACCGGACTTCTAAATATCTCCTGTGCCTTGTTAAGCCCCTCTTGTACCTCTTTATATTTTTGTTGAATGTAAGGGTGTTGAAATGCCTTTAATTCATCCTTATAATCGTCCATGAGTTTTTGAAGTTTTAACTTATAATACATATTTTGATAATTCTTCCATGGCCTTGTTGTATAAAATTCATCCCATGCCATCCAGACAAAAGTAAATATCAGTACAATATTCGCAATAAAGAATAATAACGCATAAGATCTTTCTTCTTCTTTTTTCATAAATTAAGATACCCCGGACACAATCCGATTATGCACTTCTTCTAAAACAATAGCACTTTTAATGCAAATCCTCTCACATTCCCTACAACTAACACATTTGGCAGGTTTAACCAGTTCTGCCTTACCCATAATTTCAGAAGG
>JBHICG010000114.1:0-4314 GCA_046759445.1 Candidatus Scalinduaceae bacterium | reverse complement strand
TTATAATATCACAGTGTACGGTACGAACAACTTCCTCAGCAGTACTGCCAATCAGAATATGTTTGATACCTGATCTTCCATGTGTACCCATAACTATTAAGTTTGCCTGTTGCTCCATGGCTATCTCTACTATCTCAGTCTCAGGAACTCCCTTTATCAACAATTTTTCATATTTTACTCCACTGAGATCGATAGTTTTCAGAAATTCATCATATTTACTCTCGTTAACCCGTTCTATCTCTTTAATTATTTCATCTGCCTCCTCCTCAGAATTTGCTGCATTTACATAAGGTTTAACGAATGATTCCTCAAAAACGTGTAAGATGGTTAATTTGCTACTGTGTGCCCTCGCTGTGGCAGCCGCATATTCCAAAGCTTTTCTGGAACAATCAGAAAGATCAATAGGAACAATAATCCGTTTGAAGCCGACATATTTTTTACCCCTGATAACCATAACAGGACAGCCGGCCTTTCTCACAACCCTTTCAGCAACACTTCCCAAGATAACTCTATCCACTCCTGCCCTTCCGTGTGTACCCACTGCTAAAAGATCTACTTTCTTATCTTTTGTAACTTGTATTATTTCAAGGAAAGGCTTACCAAACCTTACAATGGGTACTATATCCCCCTTTTCCAATAACTCCTCAGGTAACATAGCCTTAATCTTTTCCACAGCCTCCTCTCCAAGTTTTTGTTTCATGTCTGCATGTATGGCACTGGATAGTAAATGTTTGTAATCATGGGAAAACTTTTCGATAGTATGTAATACATAAAGTTTTGTCTTCATACACTTGGATATTTCCAAACAAATATCCAGTGCAACTTTTGAGTATTCTGAGAAATCCGTTGATACGAGAACGCATTTATTAGCAAACTGGCTCATAATTGTAACTCTTTTTTTAATAATCCCTTGTATGTATTTTCACACGGCTTTATGATATTGTAATTAAACCGTATTCTCCATAAAATACAACATTATTCCCTGTGAATCCTTAATACCATATTCCAATTAAAAATCGTATCTATAAATTCTCTTTATTTTTAATCTTTATTTTTAATTTGAAAATACCCTATTCTATGTTAATAATATATGATTAATTTTTTTATGCTTCTACACTACTACACCCCTTTAAGTAAGAAGGTATACAAAGAGGGACTTAATCTTATAGTACATATCATATAGAGTTTTCTGAGGCCATTGTATTAGTAAAATATGATGATAAAAAGTTATCACAATCATCTGGAATGCCCAGAAAGAACTAATAAACCTAATTCTTAAAAAAGTAAAAAAGGTTCATTTATGTCTGGAAAAACATTGTCTCAAAAAATATTAGAACAGCACCTCGTAACAGGAAAGCCTATACCTGGTGAAGAAGTAGGTATTAGAATAGACCATACATTTACACAAGATGCGACAGGAACCATGGTTTACCTAGAGTTTGAAAAGATGGGAATTGACAGGGTGAAGACGGAATTATCTGCAAGTTATGTAGACCATAATCTATTACAAACAGATTTTAGGAATATGGATGACCATCTATTTTTACAAACGTCTGCAGCAAAGTATGGTGTATTTTTTTCTAAACCAGGGAATGGCATATCACATCAGGTTCATTTTGAGCGCTTCGGAATTCCCGGAAAAACTTTGCTTGGCTCCGATAGCCATACTTGCACAGGGGGGGCAATGGGCATGGTAGCTATTGGTGCAGGAGGATTAGATGTTGCTTTGGCCATGGCAGGAGAACCATATTATCTCAAATATCCAAAAATATTTGGAGTAAAACTTATAGGTAAATTGCAAAATTGGGTCAGTGGGAAGGATGTTATCCTCGAGATGTTGAGGCGTCATTCCGTAAAGGGTGGGGTAGGATATATTGTTGAATATTTTGGACCGGGTGTAAAGACCTTGAGTGCAACAGACCGTGCTACAATAGCGAACATGGGTGCAGAATTAGGGGCCACAACTACCGTCTTTCCTTCAGACATTCAGACTAGCAGATATCTACAATCTCAGGAACGAGGTGATGCATGGATTGAATTAAAGGCTGACAACGGGGCAAAATATGATAAATTGGACGTAATCAATTTGTCAGAACTCGAGCCACTTATTGCCTGTCCTTCCTCCCCAGACAATGTAAAAAAGGTTAAAGATATCGAAGGAGAAACTGTTCATCAATGTATTGTAGGTTCCTCTGTCAATTCATCTTTCCGTGACCTAATGATAGTTTGTAAGGTTCTAGATAATAAAAAGATTCATGAACGTGTATCTTTTGAAATCAATCCAGGAAGCAGGCAAGTACTTGAGAATGTAGCAGCTAAAGCTGGTATTATTTCTTTGTTAAATGCAGGAGCGAAGATTCAACAATCGGGTTGTCTGGGATGCATCGGAATGGGACAGGCTCCTGCGTCAGGTACAGTTTCTCTGCGAACATTTCCAAGAAACTTTCCTGGTCGTAGCGGAACAAAAGATGACAGGATATATCTATGCAGCCCCGAAACAGCAGTAGCTGCCGGTATATTCGGAGAAATTAGAGACCCAAGAAACCTGGGAATTTATCCCAGAGCAACAAATCCAAAAAAGTATATCATAAATGATTCAATGATAATCCCGCCAGTACCCGATACAGCAAAAGTAGAAGTCAAGCGTGGACCAAATATCATACCATTCCCAGATTTTGAAGAATTGCCTGAGTCTCTGGAGTGTAAGGTAATCCTCAAGGTCGGTGACAATATTACGACTGACCACATAATGCCAGCTGGTAATACGGTACTGCCGTTACGAAGCAATATTCCCGAAATAAGTAAATTTGTCTATAATCAGGTAGATCCAGAATTTCCAGAAAAGGCAAAGCAGGCCGGTAATGCTGCAGTTATTGGTGGAGAAAACTACGGGCAGGGTTCTTCACGGGAACATGCTGCGATTGCTCCAAGATATTTGGGTGTTAGAGTAAAAATCGCAAAGAGCTTTGCCAGAATACATTACTCTAACCTTGTTAACTTTGGAATTATACCCCTGATTTTCGAAAATCCTGATGATTACGATTCTATAAAAGAGGGTGATGTCATAAGGTTTCCAAAGGTTAAAGAAGAAATATTAAAGGAAAATCATGTAACCGTTAAACTTCGTGATAGAACAATTAAAACCAAAATTAATCTGAGCAAAGGAGAGATTAATTCAATAATCCATGGCGGATTATTAAACTACATGAGCAAAAAGGTAAATATTGCATCATGAACTAAAAATTTAATTTATATCCAACAAAGTAATAAGACTATTTATGGTTGAAAAGAAAAAAGGAAAAAAGGTTTATAAAAACGGTTTCAATCTTATAGAAGCGTATCCAATAAAGTTTTCAAAAAACCCCGTAAGCATAAAATACGATGGTCCTGCAGAAAATTTTAAATTTTCATTTCCGGAAAAAAAAATTGAACACGTCATAGTAAATCTATGTCCCACTGAACCATGGGCGCTTCCCAACTGGGCAGTCCTAAAAAATGACACACGTGATTTTCTAAATAAACTGGAAACGGTTAGAGCCGAATACTTTCCTGATTCACACTATCATGTTGTTATTAATCATCAGGAAACAAACCTTGTTAATGAATTAAACCAATACAAAACCCAAAAGGATTGGTTGCACGAGTACACCCTGGAACCTGTATATCCTCATGATGCACCAGTCCTGATAGTGAAGAAAATTCTTGGACTGAAACTTGCCTTTGGCCAGAACACAATAGAGCATGGAATACTCTTATTAGATCCTCAAACTGTTACGGGTATTTTTGAACACTATATCCAAAAAAACGAATTTAACACCCGCCTTATACCCATCTCCGGAACAGGTTTGAATGAAAACAAGATTCTCAATGTTAAACCTGGTACGCCTATTCAGAAGATACTGGATAGTAATATCAGGGAGGATGTTAAATATCGGGTGTTTGTTGATGGACCACTAAATGGGTCTGAAGTCAAAGATTTGATGCAAAAGATTGAGTGGTCTACAAAAAATCTTGTAGTACTGGAGGAAAAAGACTACAAAATACCCTTTCCTTATACAAAATTTAACGAATTGCTTTTTACGACCAGTCTTATTGGAGAATCGAGGCGTTGCGTATACTGCAACTATTGTGATGACATATGTCCTGTAGGCCTTGAACCAGCTCTTTACTGGTTTTGTTATATACGGGGAGAAAAACAAAAGGCGCACCTTTACGCATTGGAAAAATGTATAGAGTGCGGACTCTGCAGTTTTATTTGTCCTTCAAAGTTGGAACTGCTTCAGGTTATTAAAGAATGTAAATTAGATGCTGAAA
>JBHICG010000113.1:0-4495 GCA_046759445.1 Candidatus Scalinduaceae bacterium | reverse complement strand
AAGACTACTCCACCAAGTACTTTATTTCTACCTACTATTCTTCCTATCCTTTCTTCATTATCAACTCCATTTTGCAAAGAGAGAATGATCGTGTTTTCACCAATATTTTTCATACATTGTAACGTTGCTTCTTCGGTGTCATACGATTTAACACACATCAGGATCAGATCTACCTTTCCAATCTCTTCAGGATTTTCAATTGCATTGACCCTTAGTGATAAATCTCCCTTATAACTCCTTATTTTTAGACCAGACGTCTTTAGGGAATCAAGGTACTTTCCCCTGGCTACAAAAGTAACGGTTTCTCCCCCTTTAGCGAGTATTCCACCAAAATATCCACCCACAGCCCCTGCTCCAATTACCAGAATCTTCATTGTTATTTAGATGCTGAAAATATTAAAAATAACTATTCTCGGACAATCTGTTAAGATTTGGTCTTACTCCATGAATTGTACACTATTTTTCAGGAAATGTTAAGGTTCAGGTCTTGCAATATTACTTCTTGGCAATGGGTGACGATATTAAGTTGCCAGATGTTTGGTTTCTTATTTCTCCATCACATCTGTTGGATCAACTTTAGGTGGCATGATTGAAGGGATAGTTTCACCCTTTTTAAGTGTCTTCAGTTGAATCTGAGCCTGCGTCTTTGTCGGTAAACCATAAATTTTAATAAAACCAGTTGCTGCATCATGCTCAAAGGTGTCTCCTGTATCATAGGTGGCAAGTGAGTGACTATATAACGATAACGGAGACTTTCGTCCAACTACAGTGCAGGTGCCCTTGAATAGTTTAAGGCGAACTGTACCGGTGGCAAGGCGCTGGTTGCTTAATATATAAGCCACCAGATCTTGGTGAAAGGTTGAAAACCACAAACCGTTATAAACAATATCAGAGTAGTGGTTTGAAACTATGTCTTTAAATCTTAAGGTGTCTTTAGTCATGGTAATTTCTTCTATTGCTTGATGGGCTTTGTTAAGCGCAATAGCCGCAGGTGCTTCATAGATTTCCCTGGACTTTATGCCGACAATACGATTTTCCAGATGGTCAATCCTTCCTACCCCATTTAAGCCTGCTATCTTGTTTAATTCTTGTATCAAACTGATTCCATCCATATCATTTCCATTCAAAGATATAGGAATGCCTTTTTCAAAACCAACTTCTATGTACGTAGGTTGACCAGGAGTATCGTTTATGCTTTTTGTCCATTTGTATATCTCTTCTGGAGGTTCTATCCATGGATCTTCAAGTATTCCGCATTCGACACTGCGTCCCCAGATGTTTTCGTCCACACTATAAGGGTTTTTGATACTTACATCAACGGGTATTCCATTATTTTGAGCATATTCTATTTCTTCATTTCTCGACATCCTCCATTCTCTGACTGGTGCGATTATTTGCAAAGATGGGTCAAGAGTATGTATTGCAACGTCAAATCTAACCTGGTCATTCCCTTTCCCTGTGCAACCATGGGCAACGGCGCTAGCGCCCTCACACTTTGCAGTGTCAACTAATAGTTTTGCAATCAATGGTCTTCCAAGGGCTGTTGCAAGTGGATAAGTTTTCTCATAAAGAGCCCCTGCTTGAAGTGCTGGGAAGGCAAAATAGTTAACAAATACCTCCTTTGCATCTATAACCATGGATTTACTTGCACCTATCTTTAATGCCTTTTCCTCTACTGGCTTCAAGTTCTTTTCAGTTCCTAAATCAATACTCAATGCAATTACGTCCATTTTATAATTATCCTGTATCCATTTTATTGCAACGGATGTATCAAGGCCGCCCGAATACGCCAGAATAACCTTCTTTTTTTGTGTTACCATTTTTTTAAGTCAAATATTTCACGTTAAAGAAAATTTTGTTTACATATTATCATCACTAAGAATCCGAGTCAAAGGGAAATAAATATTATCAAATAAAAACGCCGACCTGACTATTAATTCTAAAACGTCATTGTCTTCAACCTTAAACCAAGAATCAGTGATATTTTGACTATGATGAAACTCATATGTGAGCGAGCCTCTTTCACTACCTTTACCTTTTCCCTTGACAAGATTTTCATGTAAAGTTAGAATTTACCAGATGTTATCGAAAATTATGTTTGTTCTATAATACCAAATGGAATCTATAAATTATGAATGGCGAATTTTCAAAAAAAGGTGTTATAAAAAGTTTTCTATATACACCTTCTGTTTTGGGTATACCCAGGTTAAATATTCTACTTTTTATTGCAACTTTTCTAACTACTTATCTAGTAAATGGCCCCAGTTATGCCGTTTGTATATTAACCATTTTACTTGCACATGAAATGGGACATTTTATTATGTGCAGAAAATATCATGTGGACGCAACATGGCCATTTTTCCTTCCAGTGCCACTTCCCCCCTTTGGCACATTTGGTGCAGTTATCAAGATGAAAGGTCATATTCCTTCGAAGCGTGCTTTATTTGACATTGGAGCCGCCGGCCCGATCGGAGGTCTGATTTTTGCGATTCCAATTACCATTATAGGATTATATCTTTCAGAGGTTCACCCTATTCCGAAGGATTCGACAAGTTATTTAGGATTGGGAGAACCGATACTTTTTTCTTTCTTTGTAAAGATGATGATCGGTAAAGTTTCGGAAGGTTTTGATATCGTCTTGGGCCCAATTGCTTTTGCGGGATGGGCAGGACTATTTGTTACTGCACTTAATTTACTGCCTATTGGACAACTTGATGGTGGACATATCATTTATGCATTATTGGGAAAGCACAGTGGCATTATTTACAAGGCAGGTATAGGCGCATTTTGTCTGTTTGCACTTTTTGTTTATCCCGGTTGGATTCTCTTTGCGGTTATGCTTTTGCTGTTTGGCTTTAGACATCCTGCACCAATTGATCCATTCACACACCTTGATTTTAAACGTAAGTGTATCGGAGTACTAATGCTCATAATATTTTTTTTGTCTTTTACTCCAATCCCTCTTAAGTTCTGAGAAACTCTATTTTGTTCCAACTTTACCCAGCAGCCGATAAGCAGATTGAGGAAGTGAAGCAAAAACATAAAGTATCGAATACACATAAGAACATTATTTAAAAAAATGACTAAAAGGGTTGTAATTGCAATGAGCGGAGGCGTTGACAGCAGCGTCGCCGCTCATTTTTTAGTTGAGCAAGGGTATGATGTAATCGGTTTATTCATGCGTCTTGGTAATGCTACGAGCATATCTTCATCTGATGGAAAAACAATAACGTGTTGTAGTGCCGAAGATGCCGGAGATGCTGCAAACGTTGCATCATCACTTAATATTCCCTTTTACGTAATTAATTTTGAAGATGAGTTTAAGAGTATAATTGAATACTTTTGTAAAGAGTATTTAGGAGGAAGAACACCTAATCCTTGTATAATCTGTAATCAAAAACTTAAATTTGGCAAATTTCTCAGGTTTGCGGATTATCTTGACGCTGATTATGTGGCAACAGGTCATTACGCCAGAGTGGAAAGGCTCAAGGATAGATATATATTGAGAAAAGGAATAGATACTAAGAAAGACCAGTCTTATGTACTCTTCCCACTAAGCCAGACGCAGCTTTCTCGCGCCTTATTTCCGCTTGGAAACATAACCAAGAAAAATGTTCGTGATAAGGCAATTGAACTAGACTTGAAGACAAAAGACAAGCCTGAAAGTCAGGAGATTTGTTTTGTGACCGGCAATAGTTATAGCGATTTGATTGCGGAAAGAGTAGGTTCTCAGATTGGTGCGGGATTGTTAAAAGGTACTGACGGCAAAATCCTGGGAGAACATGATGGCATTCACAATTTTACAATTGGGCAAAGAAAGGGTTTGCATATCGCATTTGGTGAACCAAGATATGTTGTTGACATTGATCCGGGACAGAACACTGTGACTATTGGTAATGCTGAAGAACTTTTGAAGGACACATTTACAGTAAGTGATGTAAATTGGATTATGATTGAAAGGCTAGAAGGAGAATTATGTGCATCTGTAAAGATCAGATATAAAAGTGATGAATGTCCAGCCGTAATCTATCCTCTGGAAAATAATCGTGTCAAAGTCAGGTTTGAACACCCTCAGCGTGCAATAACACCAGGCCAGGCGGCTGTTTTTTATGATGGAGACGTTATTTTGGGAGGTGGTTGGATTGAAAGGAATTGATGGATTGCTATTGCAATAGTTCAGAGTAATGAGTTTGGAGTTCGGAGGGATGAGATATGAGTGAGGATAGGTTTGATTTTGAAAAGTTAAAGGTCTACCAGAAGTCTCTGGAGTATGTTGATTTTGCGTATGAGATTACAAAAGATTTTCCTAAAGAACAAAGACTCTGATTAAAGCTGAAAACTCCGAACTCATTACTCCGAACTAAATAACGTAAGACAGCAAATGTAGGGTGGATTAAGGCCAACAGGCCGAATCCACAAAAAAGTGTGTACGGTAATATCTATGAGTCAATATAGAAGAGTTTACCAGCGAGGAGGCTGTTATTTCTTTACGGTT
>JBHICG010000112.1:0-4828 GCA_046759445.1 Candidatus Scalinduaceae bacterium | reverse complement strand
TCTTAAATTATCTTGAACTAATCAAGAATTATTGCATGGATGAGATAGCGAAGAATCTAAAGAAGACTCCTAAGGATTTAAAGATCGCCAGCTATTATGGCTGTCTTTTAGTAAGACCGCCAAAGGTACTTAAATTTGATGATCCGGAAGACCCTAAATCAATGGATGAGATAGTAAAGGCAATAGGGGCTAAACCCGTCGAATGGGAATTTAAGACGAATTGCTGCGGTGGTGGTTTTACGCTCAGCCGAATAGATGTGGTCTTAAAGCTAACCAACGATATTCTAGAAGGTGCAGTGGAAGCAGGCGCAGATGCTATAGCTGTAGCATGCCCGGCGTGCCATGCAAATCTAGATATGAGGCAAAAAAAAATAGAAAAGGAATACAATCGCAAATTCAATATTCCTGTTATATATATATCACAACTTATAGGCTTGGCATTAGACTTAGGCGCCATAAGCCTTGGTTTGAATAAACACTTTATCGAAACAGAATCTGTCGTTAATGCATTTTCATAGAAAAAAAAGGAGAAATGTAAGTGAGTAAAAAGATAGGCGTATTTGTTTGTCATTGTGGTACTAACATCTCTGCTACAGTTGACGTTGAGAAAGTAGCAGAAGAAGCCAAAAAGAAAAATCCAGGCGTTTCATATACTACCACTCATAAATATATGTGTTCAGACCCCGGCCAGAAGTTGTTAAGAGAAAAAATTAAGGAAGAGGGGTTAACGGGAGTAGTAGTCGCGGCCTGTTCTCCCAAGATGCATGAACGCACATTTCGTAATGCCGCTCTAAAAACTGGCTTAAACCAGTATCATGTTGAGGTTTCAAACATCAGAGAACAGTGTTCGTGGGTTCATCCGGATAAACCTGTAGGGACTGAGAAATCTATCGATCTCGTGAGGATGATGACCGAAAAGGTCAGAAAGGATAAATCACTAAATCCAATAAGAGTGCCTGTAACAAAACGTGCCCTCATTATCGGAGGTGGTATTGCAGGAATACAGGCAGCATTGGATATTGCTGATGGTGGACATGAAGTTATACTGGTTGAGAGAGAGGCATCAATTGGCGGCCATATGGCTCAACTGTCTGAAACTTTCCCTACCCTCGACTGTTCACAGTGTATCATGACACCAAAGATGGTTGAAGCCGCACAACATGAAAACATAAGGATGTACACATGGTCAGAGATAGAAGGCGTTGATGGCTATATTGGCAATTTTGACGTAAAGATTCGGAAAAAGGCAAGGTCTGTTGATCTGGACCTGTGTACGGGATGCAGTTCATGCTGGCAGGTGTGCCCCAGTAAAAGGATAAAGAGTGAATTTGATATGGGGCTTGGAAATAGAACTGCCATATATATTCCGTTTCCACAGGCAATTCCTAGCAAACCCGTAATCGACCGGGAAAACTGTTTATTGTTTAAAGATGCACGAAAGAAAAATATTCCACCAAATGACTCCAAGGTATGCAGAAAATGTATCGATGCATGTCCGATAGCACCCGTTAAGGCAATTGATTATTCCCAGGAAGATGAAATTATAGAGGAAAAAGTTGGTGCAATAATTGTAGCTACAGGTTATCGGGAGCTTGAGGATGGTCTTTATGGTGAATATGGCGGCGGTAAATATAAAGACGTAATAACGGGTTTACAATTTGAGCGCCTTGCAAGTGCTTCCGGCCCCACGGAAGGCATGATTAAAAGACCTTCTGATGGCAAGGAGCCTGAAATAGTTGTATTCATTCAATGTGTGGGATCCAGAGACCCGGCAAAAGGGTGTTCATATTGTTCAAAGACATGTTGTATGTATACGGCCAAGCATACCATGTTATATAAACATAAGGTTCATCACGGTCACGCATTTGTATTTTATATAGATATTCGATGCGGTGGGAAGAGCTATGAAGAATTTTCACAAAGGGCAATAGAAGAAGAAGGCGCCACGTATCTCAGAGGCCGCGTATCAAGGATTTATCAAAAAGGTGAGAAACTGGTTGTACTCGGGGCAGATACATTAACAGGCTCAGTAGTTGAGATTGAGGCTGACATGGTAGTACTTGCGTCAGCAATGAAGGCACAGGATGATGCTATGAAGATTGCACAGAAGCTGAGCATACAATATGATAAAGATATGTTTTTCTCAGAGATACATCCAAAGTTAAAACCGGTAGAAAGCAGCAGTGCCGGAATTTTTCTTGCCGGAACATGTCAGGGACCTAAAGACATACCGGAGACTGTTGCACAGGCTGGTGCTGCTGCAAGTAAGGTACTTGCCTTACTTTCGTCTGATGAGTTGGAACGTGAACCTGTAGTCGCCAGGGTAGACAGGCAGCTCCCACCTGTATTCTCAACATGTATTGGATGTTTTTACTGTCAAAAAGTATGTCCGTACAGTGCAATTGAGCAAGAAGATATCAAGGCTCGCGATGGCAGTGTGATAAAGACCGTTGCCAGGGTAAATGAGGGTCTTTGCCAGGGGTGCGGTTTGTGTGCGGCAACATGCAGGTCAAAGAGCATAGAGTTAGAGGGCTTTAACGACGAACAAATATATGCAGAGATTAATGCCGTAGAATTTAATTAACTAATTTTCAATCTCCCCCCCCACTTCTTGCTTTCGCATCGTGCCGATACGGTGCAAGAAAGCAGTGGGGGGAATTTATTTAATTCATTTATATAATTACAATGTCAGAAGAAACTAAATTTGAACCCAAAATAGTCGCCTTTCTCTGTAACTGGTGTACCTATGCAGGTGCAGACCTTGCAGGTACGGGCAGAAAGCAATATCAGGCAAATGTTCGTATAATTAAACTTCCATGCACAGGAGGGATAGATCCTTTATTCCTGATAAAGGCATTTGAACGTGGGGCTGATGGGATTCTGGTTTCCGGATGTCATCCCGGAGACTGCCACTACAATTCGGGCAACTATCACGCAAGGCGCAGGTGGAATGTCTTCAGACCACTTCTTGAGTTTTGCGGTATTAATACGGAAAGAATACAATTCTCATGGGTATCCGCCGCGGAAGGTGGAAAATGGGTAGAAACCATAAACGGCGTAATTGATAGCGTAAGGGCATTGGGGCCATTTGAAGGATATCAAAAGATTAATACTATCGGACCGATGTTTTCTAGTGAAAGCGCTAATCAGTAGTAGCGGAAACCTTTAGGTTTCCACCTTCATGGGTTGGCTGGCAATGTTAGTTATATAAAAGTTTACATCGGGATTGGCCACATGACGTGTGGAGGTCTGAAGACCTTCGCAACGGATAAAATAATAGTCTTTTATTTTTTAATATATTAAAAACTATCATATTTGCAAGTTTTACAAGTAAAGGGAACAAATTTAAATGATTGTGGCGCTAATAAAAAAGGCGGAGGAACTCCTCAGGAGTAACACGGTAAATGTTATCTATGGATATGGAGAAGGTAGTACACCGGAAAGAACAAGACCAGTATTTATTACTAAACCTGAAGACGTAAACAAATTAACATGGAATAAGTATTGCGTCTATAACCTCACAACATACCTTAAAAGGCAGGAAGCCAGAAAGCTCGGAAAACCGGCAATTGTAGTAAAGGGATGTGATGCAAAGACTATTATCGTCCTCATTAAGGAGAGTCAAATTAAACGTGAAGACGTGTATATCCTTGGTGTCACATGTAATGGTGTAGGAGAACCGCTGGCAACTAAATGCAAGGCATGTGATGTCCACACTCCCAGGATATACGATGAATTGATTGGTGAGAAGATTGAAAATAATGAAATCTCCTTTGACGAAAGATATGCCGAACTGGAAGAATATGAGAAACTGTCAGAGAAGGACAAATGGGAATTCTGGCAGAAACAGTTTGCAAAATGCATTAAGTGTTACGCCTGTAGCAGTATTTGCCCTCTCTGCTTTTGTGATAGATGTATTGTTGATAAAAACCAACCTCAATGGATTGATCCAAGTGCACATCCACGCGGTAATATCTCATGGAACGTTACAAGGGCTTATCATTTAGCTGGCAGATGCATTAATTGTGAAGAATGCCAAAGGGTATGTCCGGTAGGCATTCCGCTTAATCTTCTGAATAAAAAACTTGCCAAGGAAACGGAAAGGAATTTCAAATACAGGGCTGGTTACAAAATAGACGATGAACTTGCTATGGCTACATACAATGAAAAGGACAACCAGGATTTTATTAAATAAAACAAGTGCCTGTAAATCAACAAAATGAGTATCCTTAATCCGTTTTTAAGATAAAATACTAAAAATTATTTTGGATTTTAGCTGTGGAAAAACTTTTAAATACAAAAAATTTTGATTCTCTAATATCTGCTTTAAGGAAGCAGGGTTATAAAACCATTGCTCCTAAAAAGAACAATAATCTTGTCATGCTGGATGAAGTTCAGGGTGCGGATGAGATTCACCTTGATCACGTCCAAACTGACAATTCTATAAAAGAATTCTTTCTTCCAAAAACGGAAAAAATATTGTCTTATAAAATTGAGAAAAATAAAGTTAATATCGAAGAACCTGAAGATTTTGCAATTAAAACGGTTATCTTCGGCTCAAGGCCCTGCGATGCAGCAAGCTTGCCTATCATGGACAAGGTCTTCAACTGGGACTGCAGCGACAAATTCTGGGTTCAGAGGAGGGAAGCGAGTACCGTAGTGACCATTGCATGTGACAAATGCGATAATTATTGCTTTTGCACCTCAGTAGGTTTAGCTCCCGATTCAAAGGAAGGTAGTGACGTATTGTTAACCAGGGTTTCAGATGACGAATATCTGGCTGAAACAGTAACAGAAAAAGGTGAAAAACTGGTAGAAAGTTTAGAAA
>JBHICG010000111.1:0-5203 GCA_046759445.1 Candidatus Scalinduaceae bacterium | reverse complement strand
ATTTTAAATCACTGAAGCTGACACCTTCATCTACCATTAAACCCTCAATCTGATGAAACATGGAGGCATGTCGGGCATCAACTGTATCAGGGCGGAATACTTTTCCCGGCGCAATCATCCTAATAGGGGGGGGCTTCTTTTTCATTACCCTTATTTGAACCGTTGAGGTCTGGCTTCTTAAAAGTAGTTGATTGTCCAGATAAAACGTATCAAAGTCCTCCCTTGACGGGTGGTCCGGGGGAATATTCAAGGCATCAAAGTTGTAATATTCGAGTTCTACTTCAGGACCGTATTCTACATCAAAACCCATTTTACTGAAAATACTCTTAATTTCATCAATTGTTTGAGTAATAGGGTGTTTGTGTCCATAGGGTTTTTGTTTGCCCGGTAATGACAAATCAAACATCTCTTTGGCAACAGGAACACGCTCTACAATAACAGATTTTTCTTTTGTATCTTCTATCCATTTACTGATTTCCTGTTTAAGCTTATTTGCTAATTTCCCTATAATTGACCTCTGTTCAGGTGGCAGGCTTGGTATTGATTTAATTATTTCGTTAATAGCGCTTTTTCTTCCAAGGTATTTGGTCCTTAGCTGTTCAATTTCATTTAGCGATTTAACTGTTGCTAAATCTTCCTTTGCCTGATTTTGTAATTCAATTAATTTGTGTCGCATAATAATCAATTAAAAAAGGTGGACTTGCATGGTGGAATAACACAGGAAGAACTACTTCAAATAGATACAAAAAGTGAAATTATAGAGGAAATGAAATAAACACTAACACTATAAGGATTCTATTTATTAATATATTAAAATCTAAGTTGAGCGTTTTATATTGTATGTTACTGTAGCCGCAGTGCTTAAGTCCCGTAGATATTAGCAACGGGATAAGCCTGCGTTTCTCATCACCTGATGGGTATATGAAGATTTCACGTAAGTTACGCAACCTAAAGGTTGCGGCTACATAAATCGCTCAATTTAGGTAAAATAGTTTATTATTTTCAAAATTAGTGTATCCCCGATTTACTGTCTGAGATGAACACACGCATTTGAATATAACCTTTACGCGGCTAGCTTTAAAAAGTGTGTAAAACTATGCTACATGGTTAATGGAGAAATTAAAAGTCATAATGTTTATTCATTCAAACTGTGTGGTGAAGCCAACTTGGCATGTTTTTTTGACAATTCAACTAATTCTTCAAATGTTGTGGGATCATTAACTGCCGTCTCTGCTAATATCTTTCTGTCAATTTCAACATTTGCCTTCTTTAACCCATTAATGAATTGACTATAATTAATCCCATGTTGCTTCGCTGCTGCACCTATACGTATTATCCATAACTTTCTGTAATTTCTTTTTTTCTGTTTCCTATCTCTAAAGGCATAGGACATTGCCCTTACGTAAGTTTCACTTGCTATGCGATAAAGATTGCTTCTGCTACCCCAATATCCTTTAGTAGCCTTTAAAAGCCTTTTTCTGGCTCTTTTTTTTGCTGTACTATTTTTTGCTCTTGGCATCTTTAAATTCTCTTTCTAATTAAACTGTGTTTTATTTTGAAATATAAATCAAGCTTTTCCTAAAGAACGTAACATTGTCCTCTCATAACTTTTTGAGACAAGTGTTTTTTTCCGTAAATTCCTTCGACGGTTTCCACTTTTTCCAGACATTAGATGGCTTGTAAATGCTTTTCGCCTTTTAATCTTACCTTTAGAAGTAACTTTGAATCTTTTCTTTAGGCAACTATGAGTTTTTAATTTAGGCATCGTCTCTCCCTTCTATTTACTCCATTATTTTGGTGTCAAAATAATACCTACACTTCGTCCTGTTGATTTTGACTGAGGTTCCACCTTAGCAATATCTTCCAGAACTTTTGTGAATTCTTCAAATACATATTTAGCTATTTCTTTATGTGCCATTTCACGCCCCTTAAACAGCATATTTATGAGTACTCTATCCTTTCTTTCTATAAATTTTCTTGCTTGTTTAATCTTTGTTTCAAGGTCATGTTTACCAATCTTAGGCCTTACTCTAATTTCCTTTAATTGAACTACATGATGTTTTTTATGTGTTTTCTTGCTTTGTTTATATTTATATTTACCATAACTTAGTATGCGGCAAACAGGTGGACTGCTATCTGGTGAAACCTCAACTAAGTCTAAACCTGCTTCTATTGCCCTGGTGAGAGCATCTTTTTTCTCTACTATTCCTACCTGAACACCTTTTTCATCAATAAGCCTAACAGACTTGGCAAATATTCGTTGATTTATTCTTAAATGTCTTGAAATATACCGTCACCTCATTTCTTTAAATAATCTATAATTTATTAAGAAAATGTGTTGTACTGGACTTTCCCACATTCTACTAAATTCTTGAAGATTGTGCCATTTAAATAAATTTAGTAATGATAAAATATTAAGTTTTGTTCTTAATATCATTTTTAACACATTCTATAAATTGTGATAAAGGAAGAGCCCCCTCATCTCCTTTTTTTCGGCTTCTTACTGATACCGTTTCTTCTTTTGTCTCTTTATCACCTACAATTAGAAGATAAGGTATTTTTTCCAAAGTAGCTTCTCTTATCTTATAACCTATCTTTGCATTCTTTATATTACAATCTGAACGGATTCCCATTTCTATTAACCTGTTTTTTATTTTGATACCATAATCAACGTGATTGTCTGTTATTGGTAGTATTCTGACCTGTGTAGGTGCTAACCATAATGGGAAATCACCGGCATAATGTTCTATCAAGCATCCGAGAAATCTTTCCATAGCTCCAAGTACGGTACGGTGTATCATAACTACTTTATGCTGCGAACCATCTGCGCCAACATAATTAACATCGAATCTTTCAGGCAGATTAAAATCCACTTGAATAGTAGGCCCTTGCCAACCCCTGCCCAGTGCATCCTTAATCTTTATGTCTATTGCAGGACCGTAAAACTTTGCCTCACCTTCCATTCTTACAAAATCTAGTTCCTTTAACTCAAGGGCATTTTTTAATGCTTTTTCGGCGAGAATCCATTTTTCACTATCTCCTATATATTTTCCTTCTTCTCCCTTACCTCTAACCGCAAGTTCTATTTCGTATTCTTTAAATCCAAAGCTAGTAAGCATATACTGTGCTAAATCTATAACATTTACTACTTCTTCCTCTAATTGATCTGGTCTACAAAAGATATGGGAGTCGTCCTGTGTAAAACCGCGAACCCGCAAAAGGCCATGTAATACACCAGATCTCTCGTATCTATATACAGTACCCAACTCTCCCCATCTTAAAGGTAAATCACGGTAACTATGTACTTTTGTCTTATACATAAGTATTGCGAAAGGGC
The DNA here is from genome assembly GCA_046759445.1 of Candidatus Scalinduaceae bacterium. Taxonomy (GTDB): domain Bacteria; phylum Planctomycetota; class Brocadiia; order Brocadiales; family Scalinduaceae; genus Scalindua_A. Next base: position 1,866 of record JBHICG010000111.1, on the reverse strand, counting down.
AATTCATTGGTTTTAATATATATTCCTGTCCTTCTACTTCTATAGGGGCGAACATACTATCTCCATAAAAATCCAGGTGGCCACTTTTTTTCCAGAGGTCTATTTTTGCAATATGAGGACTGTAAACTATATCATAACCACGCTTATAATGTTCTTCCCTCCAAAATGTTTCAATAATGTTTCTGATTATTCCTCCTTTTGGATGCCAGTAAACAAGACCAGCACCACCCTGTTCGTGAAAACTGTAAAGATCTAATGTTACACCAATCTTTCTATGATCACGTTTTTTTATTTCTTCTAAATGCTTAAGATATTTATCTAATTCTTCCTTATTTGTAAATACTGTACCATAAATTCTCTGGAGCATTGGGTTGGTCTCTTTACCACGCCAATATGCTCCTGCAACGCTTAGAAGTTTAAACGGTCCAATTTTCTTAGTTCTGGACATATGTGGGCCCTTGCACAGGTCAATAAAATCACCCTGAGTATAGAAAGAAACCTTCTCATCTTCTATGTCTTTTATAAGTTCCACTTTATAACACTGTTTTAATTTTTCCATCCTCTCTATAGCAACGTGGCGGGGTTCTTCTAAACGTTTGAATGGCTCATCTGCTTCAATAATCCGTTTCATCTCTTCTTCTATCTTTTCAAGGTCTTCCTGGGACAAGGTCTTATCTAAATCGAAATCATAATAAAATCCATCCTTAATAGAAGGGCCGATCCCGAGTTTAACGCCTGGATGTAAATGAGTAACGGCTTGAGCCATGACATGAGCAGTGCTATGCCTGAGTATTTCAAGTCCTTCCTCTGTGTTAGCCATTATGAGATCTAAGGTTGTATCCGCCTCTATAGGATAATCCAGGTCTACAAGGGCACTGTTTATCTTGCCTGCTATAGCTGATTCACGATCCTTAATGACAATGTCTTTGGCTACATCGCTAACAGTGACCTTTTTCTTATATTTTCTTTCAATTCCATCAGGCAATTTTATCTTTACCATTTCTACTAACTATTTGTATAAATAAAAGTTATCATAAAGCAAAAGGTACTTTTACCTTATTTTTATTGCCATTTCAACTAATATTTTTTTCTGTCAATTAGTCTTAAAAAATTATTTTAGGTAACGTTTTATGTGATGCAATTCAATGATTGATCCAATGTATTGACAAATACTTTTTTTGATGTAAAATTGATGCTTTAAGAAACATAGTTAATCGTGAATTTATTTAAAAGGTAAGGTGAAAAGATGTTAAACAAATTTAGAAGATTCTTTATTCCGACAATAACTTTATTTGCAATTATTTTATTGAATTTTGTGATTAGTGAAATTGCCAGCGCGCAAACAGAAAAATATCTTCGTCAACCGCCAGATGCTTATCACGTTCCATTTGCACCAGCTGAAAACCCCATTTATATACCACCACCAAAACCCAAGGGCGTAACTATTGAGGTAAAAGAGGTTGTAACATATGAAGTTGTTGTTGATGAAAGTAAGCTGAAACCAAACACTCTTACCATGGAAGATCTTGAGCTTATAGAAGTGCAAGATAAAAATAAGATTAACTTTCATCAAGTAGATTGCTATTTTTATGCAAAGGTGAAACAAACACAAACGAGAACGACCGATTATATAACTAGCACGCGCTGGAGAGAAGGTCAACAGTATTGGCTGTCCGATGGTGGTAAATATGTCGAGTGGGATCCATGGTCTGAATGGTATGAAAGTAGTTCTAAATGGTAAAGCTTGGTTCGTTTTGCCCACGAATGGGAATGTTAGTTATTCAGACATAAATGGCAAACTTTTGTTTTTTATAATAGGCTTATCCGGTTGACTGCCGTAGATGCAAGATGTAGTATATTGTGTCT
>JBHICG010000110.1:0-5258 GCA_046759445.1 Candidatus Scalinduaceae bacterium | reverse complement strand
TATACTTAAACGGGTAATCTGCTTTATTCCTTCTATGTGGTTCATACAAGATGCGCGGGAAAAAGAACCTGATAACCGCTCCAAGTGTTGCGGTCGTGTATACGCCTATAAATCCCCAACCAAGAAGATAAAAAAACCTTCTCCTGCTCACAGCCTTATCGGTATTTGTCCTTACTTCACTCTCTCCTGCTGTTGTCATTTGAATGCCCATGTCTAATACAAGGTATATTTGTTAATTTTACTTTATAAAACTGCAGAACATTATACATTTTCAACACTTTTGTCAAGTCTTAAAGGATTTCAGCTTTTTTTTAATGAATTATTTAAATGGTTTGTAATTTGCAAATACAGTACCCAGTGAAAAACATAAAAAGTCTTTTACTTTCAATTTTTTCCTAAGTAATTTATTTAGCTTAAGATAAGGAACGTATCTTATATGCTCATGAAAATAAAACATTAAAACAATATGATATTAAATTGCATAAGTTGTCATTAATAAATGAGATTTCTCAAAATCTAATGACAATATGTCATTACCTTCTAAAATGTATTTAATGATAGCAATTAGGGTTTATAACTTATCTTCAGTTATAATTTTTTTACAAAGTATTTGTTTATGTTATTTACCAAACAAAATTTTCTGTTAAAGACATATATAACTGATAGTTAATATATTCTATAAAAAAAGTATGATACCTCATTCATTATATATTGTCTATGTTTGTAATCTTTTGGTTTATTAAACAAAAAACCTTTCATTTTTGACAAATTGACATAAGCTAATACATTTTGCCTATTGTTTACCTGTTTTAATACAAAAACATAGATAGAAAGGAGTGATGCTTGAGTTAATAATGCATCTGTAGTGAACATAATATTATAATTTCCTTGCAATTTTACTTACTATTGATATAAGTAATATTTAACTAAATTTTCAATATTTAAGCGTATTTTTTTAAATATAACTTACAAAAGGAGAACCAATATGAGACGTTCCGAGTTTATGTTGGGGGGTGAAGATTTTAAGGATTTAAAGGCTTCTCAGTTAATGGAAGCAGACGTTGTTGCATGTCGACCAGAGAATACATGGAAGCAAATATCAGATTTGATGTCACATGGTGGTTTCGGTGATGTGCCCATAATAGACAACGATAAAACGTTATTAGGAATAATTACAGAATTTGACCTTCTTAAGGTTCTAATGGAAGATAAAGATGTGAAGAATATCACTGCTGGTGATATAATGACAGAGAACGTTGTCAGTGTTTCAGAGGCAACTAATTCAGTGGAAATTATAAATATCCTTGAGACAAAGCATTTGGTCAGGGTTCCCGTAGTAAGAAACGGCATACTCGTCGGTGTGGTTGCAAGACGTGATATTCTTTTTGCATTCCTTCAATCTTCACACAGGCCTCCCGGCGTATTTTAGCTTAAGAGTTTTAATATGCAGTTCATACCACACGCAATCTCATGGAATCTCACAAAGGCATGTAATCTACTATGCTCACACTGTTATCTGCCAACAATTAATCCTCAAAGGACACTCAATCAAAATATTCGTCCCTCTGATCTGACGCAATGCACAAAGTCAGATCCCCAAAAAAAAGGGAAGAATTCTCATGACGAATTAAATACAGATGTTGCATATAAGGTTATAAATGATATTGCCGAAATAAATCCAAATATAATCCTAATATTAACAGGTGGTGAACCACTTTTACGCAAAGATATCTTTGATTTATCCAGGCATGCATCCCAGAAGGGAATGATGGTACTTCTTGGAACTAATGCCTGTCTTATAAATGATGATGTTGCTAAAAGCCTGAAGGATAATGGTATCTCTGGAGTAGGCATAAGCCTCGATTCTATGCACCCTGATGCTCACGATTCGATTAGAGGTTTGAAGGGTTCCTGGAAAAAGACCATTGAAGGGATAAAGGCATGTAAAAGACAGGGGCTGGAAATACAGATACAAACTACAGTGTTTAGAAGAAATTATGATGAGATTTCAGATATTGTTGCATTTTCAAATGAAATTGGCGCAAAGGTCTTCAACCTTTTCTTCCTCGTCTGCACAGGAAGAGGCCAGGATATAACAGACATTACTCCAAAACAATATGAAGATGCACTTAAGCATATCTATAAACTCCATAATCAATACGAAGGAAAGATGCTTGTTAGCGCAAAGTGCGCACCACATTATAGGAGAATAGCGTATGAGATGAACCCTGAGTCAGCATTAGTAAAATATTATTCAGGCGGATGTCCTGCAGGAACTAATTATTGCAGGATTACACCAGAGGGAAATGTTACTCCATGTCCGTATATGGATGTATCCTGTGGAAATCTAAAGGAAAAAAGTTTTGCAGAGATATGGGAAAATTCCAGTATCCTAAAAGAATTAAGAGACTCAAATCTTAAAGGCAGATGTGGAGAGTGCGAATTTATATCAATGTGCAAAGGTTGTCGTGCAAGGGCTTATGTTACCACAGGCGATCAAATGGCAGAGGATTCCTGGTGTGAATACGAGCCTGGAAAATACGGAGGCAAGAAAATAACCCTAAAGGCAGAAAATACTTTTGGTCTGGAAAAGGGATTTGAGCTTTCCTGGAGTGAAGATGCAAAGAAAAGGCTGGACAGGGTGCCCTCCTTTGGAAGAGGGATGGTAATCAAAAGGGTCGAAGAGTATGCGAGATGTAAAGGTTATTCAGAGATTACTCCAAGCATAATGAAAGAAGCAAAGGAAAAGATGGCCGTAGATAAGAAGATGATGTTCCCCTTCCTTAATATGCTGAAAAAAAAGACAGTAAACCCCGTTAGAGAAAATTCTCTAACGGCATGTGCTGATAGTAATATTGAACCAGCAGCAACAAATGTTAAACCGCCGGTTTCACATGAGCTAAGCTCAGATTTGTCGGCGGCCTTCTCTAACGAGGTAAATAATGGGAAGATTGAATGGACTAATGAGGCATTGGAGCGGGTAAAAAAGGCTCCAGATTTTGTAAGACCTGGGATTTATAAACTAATGGAAAAGAGGGCAAAAGAAAGAGGTTACAAGACAATAACATCAGAGTTTTTATCTGAGATAAGGGATGAGTCAATGAAATTCGCATCAAAGAGAATAAGGAAATTAGGTCTTGCTGAACTCAAGATCGAGGCATTCGACATGGCAAAAACAAGACTTAAAAATGAGAAGAAAAAAGAGGTGATAGACAAGATTAAAGATTTTCTTGATAAAAGGACTGTGAAAAATACACAAATTATTACAAAATTTCATAAATACCTGTCGCCCGAAACAGATGTCCCGAATGTACAACAAAAAAAAGACACTTCCTAATATCCTTATAAGTTTGTGTTTCGAGTTTTTTTAATCATTCCTAACCACCCCAAGATAGTTAAGCGCAATCAAGATAGAAAGCGTATCCATTTGGCATATTAGAGTACCCAGCTATTAGCTTTTTCAGGATTGTATTACCAACGTCATTATGATATTATATAGTGGTAAACCTGGGTTGGAGAATATCTAATGATACCTATAATATCTATAGTTGGAAAAAGTGAAAGCGGTAAAACTAACCTGATGGAGAAACTCATCTCTGAGTTAGTGCTACGACATTATAAGGTGGCTACCGTGAAGCACGACGTTCATAGTTTTGAGTTTGATAAAAAGGGCAAGGATAGCTGGCGTCATAAAAAAGCCGGATCTTCCATAGCCATGGTCTCATCCCCAAAAAGAATTGCTATTTTCAGAGATGTAGAAAAAGACCTTACTCTTGAAGAAATACGTGAAGACCATACTAAAGGAGTCAATATTATTCTGGCTGAGGGCTACAAAAACAGCTTACATCCCAAGATAGAAGTTGACAGATCAGATACAGGAAAAGGCCTCCTCTGTACAGTGAAAGACAATCTAATTGCCATCGTAAGCAAACGAGAACAGAAGCTCGGCGTACCTGTGTTTGATTCAGAAGACACTGTCGGGCTGACAAATTTAATAGAAGAGAAATTCCTGAGTAGTATCAATCAAAATATCAAACATAGGGGTAAAATCATTGCCATTAACATCAGTGAGAAGAAAGGGACGAAAAAGAAAGATGTTGGCAGGGCGTATGTCAAAGAGAACTATGGTATAGAAAACGATGCCCACTCAGGTCACTGGCATAGACAGATTAGCCTTCTTGCAATGGAAAGCATAGACAAGATGAAACAAATGGGATTGAACGTAGTACCTGGCTCCTTTGCTGAAAACATAACTACCGAAGGTATTGATTTGGTTAATTTGAGAATTGGTACAACATTACAGATAGGCAAAGATGTGCTCATAGAGGTAACACAGCTTGGAAAGGTTTGCCATGACCGCTGTGCTATATACTATCAAGCTGGAGATTGTGTGATGCCAAAAGAGGGTATATTTGCAAAGGCGATAAAAGCGGGTTGGATTGAAAAGGGAAATGAAATCAAGATACCTAAACTCGAAAAGAGACTAAAATGATAGATAAATTCCTGAGGTCAATCAAATATCTGAGAATATCCGTGACAAATATGTGCAACCTCCGGTGTCAATATTGTATGCCACCCGAAGGGATTCAACTCATGGAACGTGAGGAAATTCTCAGCTTTGAAGAAATTGTAACAATTGTAAAACATGCAGTCAAATTAGGTATAACAAATCTCAGGCTAACGGGTGGCGATCCATTGGTAAGAAAAAATATTGAACGCCTTGTCTTTATGCTTGCATCTATAGAAGGCGTTAAAGACCTTGCAATGACCACCAACGGGATTCTCCTGAAGAAGTATGCGTCAACATTAAAGCAAAATGGCCTCTCCAGGCTGAATATTAGCTTAGACACGCTTAGAGAAGATCGTTTTAGCCAGATTACGCGTGGGGGACGCCTTGCAGACGTTCTGGACGGTATCGAGGAAACCCTGCGTGTGGGTTTTCAAAATACCAAGGTAAATGTAGTGATAATGCGAGGGATAAACGATGACGAACTAAAAGACTTTGTTCTTTTTACGTCAAAATATAATGTGGAAATGCGCTTTATTGAGTTGATGAGTTCAGGCATGAAGAAAATGGCCGAAGAAAACATATTTATAACAACTGAAGAGATTTTCCAGCGGATACAAGACGAAATAAAGTTAATACCTGTTAATTCAAACACCGGTCACGGACCCGCAAAGACGTATAAGATAAATGGCGCTAAAGGTGTTATAGGATTTATTTCACCTGTAAGCAAACCATTCTGTGGTAGCTGTAA
>JBHICG010000109.1:0-5579 GCA_046759445.1 Candidatus Scalinduaceae bacterium | reverse complement strand
CCCCATCTCAGCTTAAGTTCCATGAGTCCACAATAACAGCAGGGAACTATAAAGATCGTAATCAACGCTACTGTCATTCCTCCAACCGTAGGGATTGCCATCGGCTTCATCACATCAGAACCACGTCCGGTTGATAATAGAACGGGCATCAGGGCAATGACTGTAGTGGCTACCGTCATAAGACAGGGGCGAATACGTTTCAGACATGCCAGTACCGTTGCCTGTCTGGCATCATCAATGGAACTTATCTTTCGCTTCCTAAATGTCTGTTCAAGATATGTGGCCGTGATTACTCCATTATCAACCGCTATACCAAACAATGCTATGAAACCAACCCACACGGCAACACTAAGGTTGTAACCAAATGCATTAAGCAGTATAAATCCACCAGCGAGGGATACGGGAATTGCGATGTAAACGAACAACGTCGTCGAAATAGTCCTGAACTGAAGATAAAGTATGAAAAAGTTTACGAAAAGGCATATTGGTAATAGAATTGCCATACGCTTATTAGCCCTTATCTGGTTCTCAAATTGACCAGCCCACTTTATGTAATATCCTTTAGGCAATTTGAGTTCACCAGAAGCAATCTTCGCCTTTACGAGTTTGTCGGCATCTTCAACCACGCTAACCTCATCACGCTCCCTTGTATTAAACGTAACATATCCAACCAGGAGAGCATCCTCACTCTTAATCATGGCGGGGCCTATTGTATACTCAATATCGCATACCTGTGTAATGGGGATTTGTGCCCCGGCGGGAGTTGGAACAAGTATCTTAGGTAGCATCTCGAAATTATCTCTTATCTCTCTCATATATCTGGCCCTTACTGGATAACGTTCGCGACCCTCGACAGTCCACGTAATATTTTTCCCACCAAGGGCTACCTCTATAACATCCTGAACGTCCCTCAAATTCACCCCGTACCTTGCAATTGCCTCACGGTTTACCTTAAACTCGATATAAGGTTTACCCACTATACGATCTGCAATTACGTCAACTGCACCCGGTACTTGTTTTATTATTGATTCTAATTGTAAACCTATACGTTCAATTTCCTTTAAATCAGCACCGAATATTTTTGCCCCCATCATTGCACGCAAGCCAGACTGGAGCATGATCACCCGTGTTTGTATCGGTTGGAGCCACGTGGGTGCAGCGCCGGGCATATCCGTAGCTCTGCGTAATTCCTCAAGGATTTCATTCTTTGTAATAGTCCTCTCTTCCGGCCATATAAGACCAAGGACACTCTTAGTCCACCGTGGAATGTACCAGTTCGAGTACCATCTCTCCACAGATACCTTTCTCCATTGACTCTTTGGCTTCAGGTTCACGATTGTCTCAATCATCGCAACGGGAGCCGGATCAAGGGCCGTCTCAGCCCTGCCCAGTTTACCAACAACCATGTCCACTTCCGGTATCTGCTTCATTAGTATATCCTGCTTCTTCAAACCTGCCATCACCTCTGTTAAGCTCGCAGCAGGTAAAAACGAAGGCATGTATAGAAAGGAACCTTCATCCAGAGCCGGCATAAATTCACGACCGATTCCGGGAAATTTGTGTTTAAGTGCAACCCAGGGGCTAAATTTATCTAAATCTAATTTAACGTAACTTAAACTCTTTTCAACCGGATAAGCTACACGACCTAAACCAAGCCATATAGAGAATCCACTAAAGACTATAAATGCAGGAATTATCAGAAAAAGTACCTTATGGGCAAGTATCCATCTGAGTGTAGGTTCATATACTGCACATATACCTCGAGATATAAAGTTTTGCTGTATTGGTTTGAGGCGTTCCCCACACATCACATATATAAGAAAACCAATGAACAAGCCTCCTGCTAAGGAAGATATCCAAGCAGTCGGTGCACTAATAGTTTCGTATCTACCAAATATAAGATACCTAATTAAGAATAATAGGCATAACCCGGAAGAACCACCAAGGATTAAGGAAGTCCTCCTTCGCCAATTTACTTCCTTTAAAAACAAGTTACATAGTACTGGAACGACCGTAATTGCAACGATAACCGAAGCAAACAGGGCAAATGTCTTTGTGTATGCCAGCGGCTTGAAAAGCTTGCCCTCCTGACTCTCCATAAAGAACACGGGAATAAATGAAACTATTGTAGTAGATACTGCCGTAATAATGGCGCCACCTACCTCCTTACCTGCTTCGTATATAACCTCTAATCTTGGTTTAGAACCATCAGATTCCGTAAGATGACGATATATGTTTTCGGTCATTATTATGCCCATATCCACCAATGTACCAATGGCAATAGCTATTCCCGAAAGGGACATAACGTTTGAATCAACACCAAGTCTATACATTGCTATGAATGCGATAATTATGGCAAGTGGCAGGGTTAAGGCTACCAGGATAGAACTTCGGACGTGGAGCAGGAAGATAGTTATAATGATTATGGTAATTATGACTTCTTCCGTAAGCGCTTCCTTCAAAGTACCAATAGTTTCATGAATAAGCTGTGTCCTGTCGTAAAAGGGTACGATATGTACACCGTCCGGCAAACCGGGTTCTACCTCTTTTATCTTATCCTTTACATTCTTAATAACCCTTAAAGGATTTTCTCCATATCTCATGGTTACAACGGCACCCACAACCTCTGCCCCTTCCTTGTCCAGTGCACCTCGTCTGAAATCAGGTCCAAATGTTACTGTCGCAACGTTTTTTACATACAGTGGAGTGCCTTCTCTCGCCTTAACAACTATATCTTCGACATCCTTAATGGTCTTTATAAAACCTACACCGCGAATGATGTATTCCATTCCATAATTCTCTATGACCTTGGCACCCACATCTATGTTAGATCTTTGTACGGCAGCATAAATATCTGATAACTTTATCCTGTGAGCGCGCATCTTATCGGGGTCAACGTCTATCTGATACTGCCTTACGAAACCACCAACGGATGCTACTTCGGAAACGCCTTCCGCAGCATTCAACTGATATCGCACGTACCAATCCTGCAATGAACGCAACTCTCCCAGATTGTAGTTGGATTTTACTAAACTGGCATCTCCCAGAGGGCACATTCCTGGTTCACTAAAAGTTCGCTTAAATACCAACTCATGGTCATGTTCTGGGCATTTGCCTGCCTTATCAAAGGCTATCGAAAAATCATCAGGGCAAACGAAAACGCCGCCACCATGATTCGGACAGTAATAACCATTTTCAACCGTGTACCAGAAGATCTGCCCAAGCGCAGTGGCGTCTGGTCCGAGTAAGGGAACTACTCCTTCTGGCAACCACCTTGCAGCAACATTGAGGCGTTCCAATACCCTTGAACGTGCCCAGTAGAAATCTACCTTGTCCTTGAATATGACGTAAATCACGGAGAAACCAAACCCGGAGTAAGAACGAATTACTTTAATACCGGGAACTCCTTCCAGGCTGATGGTTAACGGATATGTAACTTGGTCTTCTACAGTCTGTGGATCACGCCCAGGCCAATCGGTGAAGACTATTGATTGGTTTTCGCTAATATCTGGAATAGCGTCTACGGGTATGTTTTTAATGCAGTAGTAGCCCAATCCTATAACCAGGATGGTAACAACGAGAACAATGAAGGTATTTTCAAGACAGAATCTTAATAGTCTGTTGATCATGATTTAATGTAACCTAAATTGAGCGATTTATTTTTTCTCCGAAGGAGATATCTAAAACAACCCAGGGTTGCTTGCTACCCTGGGTCCATGATACGATATTGTCTATTTCCCTGAAAGGGATACATAAATTCAATCCCATATATACCGTTCGTCGTATTCGATTTCATACTTCCTCAAGAATTTCAAGTATTCTTCTTTGAAAGAAATATGTTTGTGATGTTGTTCCTGATTGGCAATATACTTTTTTACATCTAAAACTCCTGATTGACTAACGGAAAACACACCATATCCATTTTGCCATTGAAATTTTGTCAGGATTCCACTTTGCTTTTTATCCATTTAGAGGAAGACCGTTTTGATTCACCAATAATCTTTGAAACGGTTTCTATCCTTGACAAAGCACATAAAATATGAACATGATTATTTATACCACCTACTATTATTGCCGGACAGGCATATTGTTTATAAACCTCAGCCATGTAAGCATGCATTTCTTTTCGGATAGTTTCAGCATCAAGAAAAGGATAATGATCTTTAGTAGAGAAAATTATGTGAATTATAATTTTTGCTAATGATTGAGCCATTATTTTCTTTTTATATATCCCTTTCAGGGAAGAATCGTATTGTGTATTTAGCCCCCAGGGTAACCTTGCAACCCTGGGCTATTTTGTTTTTCCCTTTCAGGGAATTTTTTGCAGCTTAGTTCAATGACATTAGCGGTAGGGAAATAAGAATCGCTCAATATAGTTAACACTAAGGTATTATTTCCCTAACCGAACCACACTTCAGCATCTTAGATCCATAATAAGGGTTACGTGTCCCCTCCTCTTTCTGCAGCCATGAGGCATCTGCCATGGGACAATAATAAACGTAAGCTTTTTCAACCCCCTTTATTTTTCCGTGAAACTCTTTTAGAAACTTAATCACAGACTGGCTTAAGTCTTTAAAGCTCTTCCGAGCTTCTTCAAGTTTCATTCCTTTCATCTTAGTTGCACCATCTTCAATCTTGTTGGCAATTTCAGATAACCTTTCAAACGAATCTTCTGGTGTGTCAAGATCCATATCCCTGACTTTTTTGGAATTTCTGACAATTAAATCCAGATTTTCATCAATACCTTCTGTTGAATCATTCGCAATCATTACGGCAACACTGTAATAGTTATTAAGAATACCTTCCATTGTTTTTTTCAACCCTGGTTCACTAATGGTGACTGCTGTTGTATTTTTGTTTTCTTCTTTATGTACTTCTTTATTTTCATCTTTTTTCTCTTCGATTGGTTTGTCAAGGGCAGAACCTTCAGGAAACAACAGGCTTGGCTTGCCAAGCAACTGCATTTGTGAATCGATAAGGAAAGTTCCGCTTGTTACAACCTTTTCGCCCGCACTCAAGCCTGAAATTACAGGATAGTATTCATCAGCCTTTGGACCAATAATCACTTCTCTTGGAACATAATTACCTTTTTCCTTCTCCACATAAACAATATTGCGTTTTCCCGTAAATAGTACGGCGCTATGTGGAACTGCAAGGACGCCAATATCATCTCTTGTCTTTATCTTTAGTTTTCTCTGACACACAGGGCATTCGCCGGGAAGTCCGGACTGTTCATCAATATGCTCAGAACAAACATACACTGCTTTTTCTTCCTGAACTCCCTCAACTTCCTTCTTAATAAGCACTAACTCGCACTTAGGACAATTTCCAGGTTTATCCGAAGCGGCTCCCTCACACTTCATCGGACATTCGTATACTTGTGGTATTAAACCCGGAACAAATACACCCGCTCTTCCACCAATAGGCTCGAGCTTCATTCCACATTCTGGACAATTATCCTCTTTATCTGATATAACCTCCGGATGCATAGGGCACATGTATTTTCCCCTAATCTTCGAGTCAAAGATAACTCCTTCACTACCGAGTTTAACCTTGAATCTTGCATTAACATACATGCC
>JBHICG010000108.1:0-5860 GCA_046759445.1 Candidatus Scalinduaceae bacterium | reverse complement strand
TATGAAATTATTGGATATGAAGATTACGAAGTAATTGATAAGAAAATAAGTAAAAAAAATAATTAGCCACGGGGCACAAGAAAACAAAAGTAATAACGGCGTAACCTTAACCTATTAACCAACACATTTCGTGCTTTATAGAATACAATTATTCTATATATAGAAAAAAGCTTAGACACAAAAAGTTTTCGTATGTTAAAATATTAATGAATTAGACAAGGAGAATATTTTTTATGAAAACTATTAATTTACGGGCTCATTATGATGGTGAAAAAATTCTTTTAGACGAACCATTTAACCTTGAACCAGATACTAAGCTCATTGTAACAGTTTTACCGAAGCACACTGATGAAGAACGAGAAGAATGGATGCTTTTGTCTAAAAAAGGGTTAGAAAAGGCTTATAGTACAGATGAACCTGAATATTCTGTGGATTTAATAAAAGAGGCGAATCCTGATTATGAAGGAAGGTGATGTGGTTCTCGCCACAGTTCCCCAGTCCGATGGTGGGAGAAAAAACAGGTAAGCAAAATATTTGGAAGGTAAAATTGAACTCAATATCTGATAACGGCATGATTGATTCGGAGTAATTCTCACGTCCTAAGAAATTTTTAAAAATCACAAAAAAGATTTGACATGTATCATATATGTGTTACAGTGGAAAATGGGAATTAGAAGTGAATTTATAATTTATGAAGGCCCTAAGTTTACACTTGAGTGGTTTGTTAATGAAAATGGAAAAAGTCAAGCTAGAGAATATTATTATAAATTAACACAAAATCGAAGGATTCAATTCTTAAAACTGGTAAAAAGGATTGGAGATTACGGAAAAATTGTGAATAAGGAAAAATTTAGAAATGAGGGGAATAAAATATACGCCTTCAAGCCTAAACCTGATAGATTTTTATGCTTTTTCTATATTGGCAAAAAAATAATTGTAACAAATGCTTTCACGAAAAAATCGGAGAAAGTGCCAAGAAATGAAAAAGAAAAAGCAATTAAGTTAATGGGCAATTACAAATTTCGAGTAAAAAGGGGTGAATATTATGGCCAAGATGAAAACAACATTTGAAAAAGAGATGGAAGATAATGGCTTTAAACAAAGGTTTGAAAAAGAATACAAAAGATTTTCATTATCGGAGACAGTTTTAGAATTAATGAAAAAAAAGAAAATGTCAGTTAGGAAACTGGCAAAAGAAGCGCAATTATCACCAACGATTATTCAGGAGTTACGTTCCGGAGGCCGTAAACAGTTGGCTTTTGCTACTGCTCTTCAGATAATAAATGCTTTAGACTGCAAGCTTGAAGTAGTTGATGGCAAAAATCATATCCCATTAGTAAAGACATAAACAATACTTGTCTAATACGATTAAGGTTTTCGTATACATTTATATTAGGAGGTAAGTTAAATATGGAAAATAAAGATATATTTGAACGTATTTCATCAAATCCTGAGATATTACATGGCAAACCTTGTATTAAGGGAACGAGGATTCCTGTATATATGATTGTGTCACTTGTAGGTGAAGGAGTATCTATTGATGAAATAATAAAGGATTATCCATCACTCACTCCAGAGGATATCAAAGCAGCAGTCAAATATGCGTCAAGACTATGTGAATATGAGGCTTATGCCGTATGAATATAAAATTCCTCCTGGACGAAAACATGCCTTTTGCACTTATTGATCAGCTCTAAACACAAGAAACGCTTATGGAAGAAATGATGACAAGAAAAGAACTATATGAAATTATTGGATATGAAGGTTATGAGAAAATTGATAAAAAGATAAGTAAAAAAACAGAATAGAACGCAATTAAACAGCTAAATTTTCATACTATTAAATTTATAAAGAATCTTATATAATTAGAAAAATTGTAAGGACTATATACTTAATATGTGTTCCCGGTTATAGTACTTCGTAAATCCCAATTATTTAAAAATTACCTAAGAAAGGACTTTAACAAAAATGAAAAAGTTTGAAGTAAATATATACTACAGTAGTTTCTGCACTTATGAAGTTGAAGCAGAGAACATGGATGGAGCAATTAAAAAAGCTAGAAAAATTAATATAAATGAAAACGACATATTGACAAACCTTGAAAATTGGGAAGAAGCAGATGCTGCAGTAAAAATAGCATAACATAATGAAAGTCACTGAAAGTAAGGTACCTTTTAATTATAAAACAATTAAGATAACTCAAAGCCGAATTAATAAAGGCCTTCTGGCTATTCCAGTTTCTTTAGTTGGTTGTTTTCCAAGAAGCAAAACTAAAATATATATAGCTTTTGGTGAGAGTTTAAAAGCAAGCCCAAAAAACTTTACTCCATATGAAAGTAGCAGCCGAGAGTGTAGGATTGGAGGAATGAAAAACTTTTATGAATTATTTCAAATTAAAGATGGGGATGAGCTTGTAATTCAAATTCTTGATGATAAAAAATATAGAATATCCACTGAAAAACAGTTTGAAAATTCTATTAAAAAATCCGAAAAAGAGTTTGACAAGTCAAGGGATGAAAATGAGGCAGGTCGAAAACTCACTCAACTATCAAAAATCACCAATGTTGATTCTAAAGAAGCTATATTCAGTGAATTTTTTAGGCTTTCAAGAAACATTATTGATAAAAGACAACATACTAAGCAAAGAGAGATTACTAAAAAGGAAACCGTTCCAGCTTCTATCCGAAAAATTTTGGCTGAAGTTTATATGGGGAAATGTCAAATTACTGGGTTTGGATTTCTAATGAAAAATGGTAAGTCCTATTTTGAAATCCATCATATAAAGTCGGACTTTGGTAATCATTTGAAAAATCTTTTGGTTGTTTCTCCTAATGTTCACGCTCAATTTACTTATGCAAATATTGAAGAGCATTTTGATAAGGAAGGATGGTTAAGGAGAGTAAAGTTTAACAAGGAGGAATATAATGTAAATCATATAACTGATAAAATACCAAAAAGATTTGAAAAGGAAGTTCATTATTAATGAGGAATGAGATAATATGGAACAAAGCTTCAAGTGCTAGTCCTTCGACTGCTTGGGGAAGTTGGCTCTCTGCGGCAAATCCTGTTTTAAGGGATATACATGAATATATCTTGGTTTTCTCAAAAGGCACATTTTCAAGGCTAAAGAAAAATAAAGAGAACACCATAAAGAAAGAAGAATTTTTGGAATGGACGAAAAGTGTATGGTCTTTTCTAGCCGCTTCAGCAAGGCAAGTTGGACATCCAGCCCCATTTCCAGAAGAACTTCCTCATCGTCTTATACAGCTATACACTTTCAAAGATGATGTTGTCTTGGATCCCTTTGTGGGTAGCGGTACGATATGTTTATCGGCAATTAAGGACGATCGAAACAATGTCGGATATGATATTGATCCTAAGTATGTAAAACTGTCAAAAAAAAGATTATCCTCATTCAAAAAACAGTTACTTCTTTTTAAAACGTAGTACTAACCAATCAGTTAATTCACCTGACCACTATTCAGTTATGCTCCATAGCGGCAGATGAGCTTAGTTGTTAGCGAGTGTTTGTTAAACAGGCAAATCGGGTTCAATGTTGTTCTGACCTTGTCAGTTA
Source organism: Candidatus Scalinduaceae bacterium (assembly GCA_046759445.1). GTDB lineage: Bacteria > Planctomycetota > Brocadiia > Brocadiales > Scalinduaceae > Scalindua_A. Next base: position 2,283 of record JBHICG010000108.1, on the reverse strand, counting down.
AATTTGTAAAATCCGGTATTATAATGACTATACATTTACTGTATTTTGGTTTGTGCAACAGCTTTTAAACAGAAACTAAATAATTATGTTATTCAATCTTTAAATTTCTCATAGGAATTTCATTGTCATGGCCGTAATTCAATTCTCACATGCCAATGGCTTCCCTGCAAAATCATACTCTTATCTATTTGAGTTATTGTCTCCTCATCAGGTGTTCTTTGTGGAAAAGATGGGACACGGTAATTTTCCATTGAATAAGGATTTAAATAATTTTGCAGACGAACTAATCGAAGACATTGAAAAGAAACAAAATCTACCGGTTATTGGAGTCGGCCATTCCACTGGTGGAGTAGTCACTTTGTTAGCTGCGGTCAAGAGACGGGACGTGTTTAGTAAAATTATCTTAATCGATCCGGTGTTATTCAGTAGCCAAAAACGATTTGGGATTTGGTTGCTTCAAAAATTAGGTTTAGGTGATTTTCTGGGTTCCACGAGGAAAGCTATGAAGAGAAGGACGCACTTTTCCACTTTAGAGGAAGCAACCCAATATTTTCAAAGCAAACCGTTGTTTAGGAATTTCCATCCGAGAAGTTTTCAAGGATATATTGATCATGGGATCATTTCATCTCAAAATGGCTTGGAACTATCTTTTTCAGCCAAAGTCGAGGCGGATATATTCCGCTATACCCAGATTTTTATTCCCCATGAATCATTCAATCTATCTGGAACGCTGATTTATGGGGACAAAAGTAGTATATTTTGGCCTTCAGATGTCAAATGGTGGAAGAAAAAGTTTTTACGATTTCAATTGATTTCTTTTCCCGGTGGTCATCTGTTTCCATTTGAGGAACCGGAGGCAACTGCCAAATTAATCAATAAGCTTATCCAATCAGATAAACTAGTTTCATAGACATAAAAAACGCTGTTTCTCTTGTTTATAAAAACCTAATTGTATAACTAGCATCCAAGATACGGTTACAGAACAAGTCGTTGCACACTGATGCCTTTCCGCGCTGCTTTGCTCCAAGGCGCTGGTGTGAACCCTGAGTTAGCGACTGCTTTTAAACAGGCAAATCGGGTTCAATGTTACTCTAGCCTTATCAATTAAATTCGTATCATGTTTTGAGTAAACAACTTTAATTAACATCCTGAAGAAATTTGAATAAACGAAATATGACAGGGCACAAACAGATTCTCGCAGAGATATCCAAAACCAGGAATGCTTTTACCGAACTGGAGGATTTCTTCCTCAAGGGAGATGAAAATATTGCTAATGATCCAGACGACCCGCGAGAAGGAATCGGTCGTTTCCCGGGTCTTGACAGGTTAATGTTTCTCATACCATGCGTAATCAATCGCCTCGGGGAAGATATATCTAAAATCAAAGAGGGTGAAAATGTCTCAACAATCACAGAAGGCCTACAGGCGATAAAAGAAGGCGTAAATAGTGTATTGGCCTATTATTTTCAGGACGATGTCAACGTTGCACTCAATTTACTAAATAATGCCCTGTTAAATATAGACAATCTTTCCAAAAAAAAGTTCCAATCAAACGTTCGTTTTCTCCATGACATAACCAGAATTGAGCCGGACATTCAGATACTCCTTGATATGTTTGAAGGATTCCGGGAAAGCAGACGGATAAGACCCAAAGAGCCGGAAACCGATGAATCGTGGTCACCTGAACGTTGGTTATATTATTACAGGGAACAAGCCCAGCTTGAAGAACCCCTTATCGCTATGGTTGATGCCGAAGGCCTCTCTGAAGTAAGCCTTGAAAAAGGTATGAAACAGATGATAGAAGAAAGAGAACAAATGGACAAGAAGATGGAAAAACAATTTATCTCTTATAAGCTGATGAAAAACAGGGATGCAGTCTTTGACCCGGAACATCCTGAAAAGTTCTTAGATCTCTCAAATATTCCAGATATGAAAGACGAAGACGATGATGATTATAAAGTCAGGTCTATAGACCTCCGTTACGAGGGGGAAGAAGAAAATGAACCCTGGGCAGGTTCCCTGCCAGAACTACAAAATTGGAATAAATTTACAGCTGAATCATCCCTTGATGATTCGGAATTATACGGTCAGAATTTTGAAGATGACCCGGTTTACCGTTTACTTAAGCCTTTTACGCATAATGTTTTTGAATGTCTAAAACATGACTATCTCCATCGGGCTAAAGAAAGTGGAAGCGAAGAAAACCAGATGCGTTCGCCTCTGGAGCATTATTTAGTGATTCTGGCCATCAAACAACAGGCACGAATATCATCTTGCACAGTC
>JBHICG010000107.1:0-5969 GCA_046759445.1 Candidatus Scalinduaceae bacterium | reverse complement strand
AAACCTTTGATAGTCTCACTGGTAAAACCAGTGGCTTACCTATCAATGAGTTAATCGAAGAAGAGGAGTATACGGCTGAAGAGGAAAGAGTAGAACCAGCAGGCGGTAGCTGGGAAGAACTTGATTTGCCAGATATTTATTAAAAGCTAAAGCCATAAATGAAAAAAATGCCCCGTTTCCCTTTAAGAAGGGGGATGGGGTATTAATTTTACTAAAACTTTGGTTCGTATGCATGACAAATGAATTCTTCTTCGTCTTGCTGATCAGCTCTTGTCAAGGTGCAAAGAATCTCCTCTGAATCATCATCTTTCTTACATGAAACACAAAGACTGGGCTTTACCACTAAGTCAGGATTAATTTCAGTACCATCGTCATCAAAAAAATGGGATGAGTTTTCTTTCATATTTATCCTTTCATTATTCAAGACGATTGGTTATATAGCTAGCTAACTAATAAAGTTTTATCTGCAAAGCTTCAAAAACAAAAAATCAATAAATTGGAAATATTAGTTAGAGGCATTACTTATAAAGCTAAGCTGAACTTGCCCCACTGTGTTGAACTCCTTGGATTAATCTACTATTCTTTACGGATACTGTAAAGAAATAAATTTACGTTTTTTGAAAATCATCCAGTCAAAAGTTGAAATTGTATCTATGATTTTGTTATTATTATGATCAATAAACTATGCATTAAGCTGGTTGTGTATATGCCTCGCAATGATTTTATTGCTATTTTTTATTGAAAGGAAAAAAATATGTTTAGGAAAAATATTTTAAAAAGATTGATTATTTTGTCTTTTACATCTTTAGTTTTTTTAAGTATAGGTTTTGGTGTTCGCACTTCCACCGCTGGACTGGTTGCCCCTCCCTGGCAAATGTTTAGACATGATTTTAGACATACAGGACTTAGTCCTTATAAAGGAGCTCAAAAAAACAAACTTAAGTGGAGTTTTAAAGTTGAGAAAAGGATTACATCTTCACCTGCAATTAGTTTGGATGGCACAATATATTTTGGTTCAATAGAAGGAAAACTATATGCGGTCAGCCCAGAGGGTAAACTCATATGGAGTTTCCAGACTGGAAACGAAATTACCTCGTCTCCTGCTGTAGGGTATGATGGTACTATATATTTTGGCTCAAGAGATAAAAAACTGTATGCAGTAAATCCAGACGGAAGTCTCAAATGGGCATTTGAAACAGAAGGGATCGTTTTTTCATCACCAACTTTAGGAAATAATGGTATTATTTATTTTGGGTCGGCTGACAATAAGTTTTACGCTATAGATTTATGGGGAAACCTGAAATGGAGTTTTAAGAACAAGCTTTATAGTCCTATAAGTTCTTCGGCATCGGTTGGACCAGATGGTACGATTTATTTTAACGCAAACAAGGGTGTTTTTTTTGCGCTAAATCCTGATGGCACTGTTAAATGGAGTCGCAGAATTGGTAGTAGGGTTTATGATTCTTTTTCCTCACCTGCGGTAGGAAAAGATGGGACTGTTTATGTTGGTTCGGAGAATGGAAGGGTTTATGCAATTAAGCCGGATGGCAGTTTAAGATGGGTTGTTAATACAGGAAAGTCTATTCAGTCTTCACCAGCAATAGGTAGTGATGGAACAATATATTTTGGTTCTTATGATAATAAAATATATGCAATAAATTCCAACTGTACTCTTAGATGGAGTTTTATGACTAAGGGATGGATTGAGTCATCACCTGCGGTGGATTCTGAAGGTACCGTTTACATCGGTTCCAGCGATGGCAACCTTTATGCAATAGATTCTAATGGCAAGTTAAAGTGGAGTCGTCAAACAAATGGCTGGGTTGAATCATCCCCCATAATAGGTTCAGACGGCACAATATATTTTGGCTCGAATGACAACCATTTATACGCTATTGGTGATTAATACTATAAAATATTTTTCTTAAAAATATTTAGGAAAAGATAATCTCTTTATTTCGTTCATTATCTCATGTGTAAACTTTTCACGACTCTTTCTTTCTGTAGTATATTTATCATTAAAATAAATTGGATTTCCATAGGTAATACATATTTTTCTGAAACGAGGTAAAAAAGCCCCAAGAGGTAACACCTCAAATGCACCGGTAATATAGGCGGGAACGATGGTAGCCTTGCTTTTGATTGACAGAAAGGCAATACCAGATTTCCCTTTTTGCAGATTACCATCAGGACTCATCTTTCCCTCCGGGAATACACAGAGGGCTCCACAATTTCTTAATAATTCTAAGCCTTCTTTTAATGCTTTGCAATTAACTCCTTGCTCTTTGATAGGTATAACGTGTTGAGATTTAAAGAACCATTTACCCCAAGTTTCGTAATTCTTCGATAACAACGCGTACGTTATTCTTCTTGGAAAAGTAGCCTGTAAGGCAATTGCATCAAGATGGCTGGAATGGTTTGCAGTTACTATTACGGCGCCTTCTTTTGGAATTAAATGAGTATTTTTGGCTTCTATCTTAAAAAAAATCTTAAGAATTAAAACATCTGTACTTTTTAAGATTAAAAAGAAAAAGACATCTAAGAATTTTAATAACTTGTAGTCGCTTTCTTTTTTGAGACTAGAAGTCTGATATTCTTTGTTTGTAATGATTGAATTCAATGCTTTATTTCTCAATGCTATTATTCCTAACAAAGAGATTGGCCATAAGCTAGTTAATATTATTATCTTTTGGATTGAAAGAATAGTTGTAACTTTTACCATGGCAAAGATTAAGGTAATAATAATAATATGTCCGACCAGAAACTTCCGGAAATTTTTGTTCTTAATTAAATCTTCAGGTTTCGTGGTTTTCTCCATTAATATCCTCCTGAATCGAAGCATTATAACATCTAAAAAGATACATTCAACAGGTTTTTGGCTGTTTTAAGTCTTTGTGCTGCAATACTTAGTTATTAATGTTACCTTTATATATATGAAAAATGAGCTTGACAATTAAAAGCCGTTGATATAGACTGAATTCAAACATGAAAGGAGAACCCTTATTGAACGGTGATTATGTTTTAGGTTTTAGTTATTGGAAAGAAATGGAGGTTTCTGGGGCCTTTTAGCAATAATGTATATAATGATTCTTAAAAGCCCTAAGACTAAAACTTTTAGGGCTTTTTTTATTATTGACATAAAGAAGTCCATACTTTTTGGGGTATATTTATATGATAATTGTGATGAAGCCGAATGTAGAAAAGGCTGAGATTGATCACGTAGTTGAAAAGGTTGAGGAAGTTGGTTGTAAAACGATATTATTGGAAGGTACCAACAGAAAAGTAATCGCTGTGATAGGTGACAAACGCGATATTTCCCCGGAGTATTGGGATGCAATACCCGGTGTAGAAAAAGCTGTCCCTATCTTAACTCCTTACAAGATAGCCAGTCGTGAGGCAAAAAAATCCAATACCGAAATTAAGATTAATGACCAGGTATTGGGTGGTAAGAAAATAGGCGTTATCGCTGGGCCTTGTGCTGTAGAAAGTCAGGATCAAATTAATTTTATTGCGGACAAGGTTAAAAATGCTGGCGCCATAGCGCTCAGGGGCGGTGCGTTTAAACCTCGTACTAATCCTTATACTTTCCAGGGACTAATGGAAGAAGGTCTAGAATATCTTGCAAAGGCCCGGGAGGCTACGGGATTAGCCGTAGTTACGGAAATACTTAGCCCAGAACATGTAGGGTTGGTAAGCAGCTATGTTGATATACTACAAATCGGGACACGAAACATGGCAAATTTTTTATTGCTGAAAGCAGTTGGTGAATGTAAAAAGCCCGTAATTTTAAAGCGTGGGATGTCAGCAACTTTAGATGAATTTCTATTTGCTGCTGAATATATACTTTCGCAGGGCAATCCTAATGTTATTTTGTGCGAACGTGGAATCAGGACGTTCGAGACACATACAAGATTTACTTTGTCATTGAGTATTGTACCGCAACTTAAAAAATTAACACACCTTCCTGTTATCGTTGACCCCAGTCACGGTACTGGTATACGAGACCTTGTAAATCCCATGTCCAAAGGAGCAATAGCCGTTGGCGCTGATGGATTGATAATAGAAGTCCATCCTGATCCAGAAAAGGCCCTTGTTGACGGTGCACAGACAATAACGATCGAGGAGCTCGAGGGACTAATGGAAGAATCAAGAGCAGTTGCAAGAGCCATAGGAAGAGATATTTAAGCCTAAGATTGAACAATTAAACTTATAGGAAATTACGCTTCCCAGTCACCAAAGATTTCTTTATCGTCTAAGGTTACAAAAAGGGATGATGTCCTCGAAAGGACTAGAACCCTCGTATTCGGAATTAAAGACGTCTCTGCTAAACGAAGTCCTGTTAGCTCAAAAGCCATTACTGATCCCTCCAAAAATAGCTAAATTCAAGAGAGGGTTATTATCAAGAGATTGTTGCATCTAACCAAATTAGGAAGATTTTATGCGTGTATGGTCTTCTTCCCTTCCTGATAATATATTTAAGTCAGTTCGATTTGGTACGGAATTGCACATAGACATAGAAATTCAAAAAAAGTTTATAAATCGTCTTTCTGGATTAACCTGAAAGGATGTTTAATTGATAATTACAAGGAAAACCGTTTATGGGTACTAAAGTATAGGAGGACATGAATTTGGAAATTGTACCGTCTAAAAGAGTTCAATCAATTGGCGCTTATGCATTTGCCGAGGTAGATAAGGAAGTCGAAAAGCTAAAAGAAAAAGGTATTGAGCCTATTGACTTTGGTGTAGGAGACCCTACAACTCCCACGCCAGAAATAGTGCGTGAAGGCACTAAGAAGGGTATAGAAGAAAGAAAGTGTTCGGGTTATCCAAGTTACATAGGCGCACCTGAATTTAGAGAAACTATATGCAAGTGGACGAAGAGAAGATTTGGCGTTACACTTGATCCAGCCACAGAGGTTAGTTCTACATTGGGTTCAAAAGAAGGCATTTTTAATTTTGCAGAGGGATTTGTTAATCCAGGAGATTATGTCATTATTCCTACGCCCGGTTATCCCCCTTATGCAAGAGGAACACTCTTTGCGGAAGGAGTTCCTTTTTTTATCCCTTTATTACCAAAAAATAATTTTTTACCGGACTTGAGCTCAATCCCAAAGGATGTATGCAAGAAGACAAAATTAATGTGGATTAATTATCCAAACAGTCCTAGTGGTGTTACTGCATCTATCGATTTTTTAAAAAAGATTGTCGCTTTTGGCCAAGAGAACGATATTATCATAGTTTCTGATGAGGCATATATAGACATTTATTTTAACGAACCACCCCATAGTATACTTGAGATCACGACTGATGGTGTGGTGGCGGTACATTCTATGTCAAAAAGAAGCGCCATGACCTGTTATAGGGTGGGATGGATTGCGGGTGACCGTCGAATTGTTGACATATTTAAGAAAGTAAAGACCAATATTGATTCAGGCACGGCTACTTTTATCCAGGATGGCGCCATTGCATCATTAAATGATGAGGCTCATGTTCAGGTCATGAGAAAGGAGTATAAGATTAAGAGAGACTTACTGGTCAAGGCCTTAACCAGTGTGGGCTTGACAGATTGTACACCTGATGCAACAATCTATATCTGGCAGAAAGTTCCTTCACAAATGAGCTCATTGGATTTTGCAATAAAACTGTTGGAACCAGAGGTTGCAATAGTTACTACGCCCGGTCAATGGATTAGCGATGAAAGTTACGACGGACATAATCCTGGCGAAGGATTTGTCCGGTTTGCGCTCGTTCCAAGCATAAAACAAACAGAAAAAGCGGCCAACAGGATAAGTAAAATGAAATTTTAGTAATTGTTCAATATCCTGGGTGAGAAAAACAAATGTAGCGGAAGGCTTTAGCCTTCCATTATATAAATCAATGAGAAATAGCTAATTTACTAAACTTCTTAACTCCCTATGAGGTATTTAATCATATAACTTACAAAACTAAGTTTTGCACTTATTAGTTGA
>JBHICG010000106.1:0-6615 GCA_046759445.1 Candidatus Scalinduaceae bacterium | reverse complement strand
CTCCCACTGTTGCATAAAGTTTAACTGCCTCAATAATCATAGGCATAACTGATTTTCCGCTTGAGGCAGCTTTTTTTAAATCTTCCAGTGCCTTATACAGCCTGTTATTGTCCCTATTCTTTTTAAAAGCCTGTAGCTTTTCAACCTGTTTCTTTTCGATCTCAGGTTCTATCTTTAAAGTTTCTATAGGTTCTTCTTTTGTCGTATACTTATTTACTCCGACAATTATCCTTTCATTATCGTCAATCTCTTTCTGATATGTATAACTCGCTTTCCTGATCTCGTCCTGTGGAAACCCTTTTTCAATGGCAGAGACCATACCTCCGAAATCATCAAGTTTTTTGAAATATTCAAATACCCCCTTTTCCATTTCATTGGTTAATGTTTCAACATAATAAGACCCGCCTAAGGGATCAATTGTATTTGTCACACCACTCTCTTCCGCAATTATTTGCTGTGTTCTAAGGGCAATCCTTACAGCTTTTTCTGACGGGAGAGCTAAAGTTTCATCCAGAGAGTCTGTATGCAAAGATTGGGTTCCCCCCAAAACGGCCGCCATGGCCTGAATCGTAACTCTGATTATGTTGTTCAAAGGCTGTTGTGCTGTAAGGGTACAGCCAGCAGTTTGAGTATGGAATCTTAAAGCCAGAGAATGAGGGTCCTTGGGTTGGTATCTTTTTTTTATCTCTCTGGCCCAGATACGCCTTGCTGCCCGGAATTTGGCTATTTCTTCAAAAAAGTCATTATGAGAGTTAAAAAAGAAAGATAGTCGTGGAGCGAATTCATCAATATCTAAGCCTGCCTTAATAACTTCTTCCACATACGTTAGTCCATCATATAGTGTAAAAGCCAGTTCCTGTATTGCCGTAGAACCCGCTTCTCTTATATGATAGCCGCTAATGCTTACAGGATGCCATTTGGGAATATGTCGTGCAGAGTAAACTATTGTATCTGTAATTAATCTCAATGATGATTCCGGAGGATATATATACTCGTTCTGAGCAATGTATTCTTTAAGAATATCGTTTTGAATTGTTCCTTCTAATTTTACAGCATCTATTCCCTGATTATGTGCCAGGGCTATATACATGGCGAAAAGCACTGTTGCCGGAGCGTTTATGGTCATGGATGTTGTTACCTTATCCAGAGGTATATCCTTAAACAATATTTCCATATCGGCTAAAGTATCTACGGCTACTCCACAGCGACCGACTTCTCCTTCTGAAATGGGATCATCAGAATCCCTTCCCATAAGCGTGGGCAGATCAAATGCAATGCTTAATCCCATTTGTCCCTGTTTAAGAAGGTATTTTAACCTTTCATTGGTCTCCTCTGCTGTACCAAACCCCGCAAACTCCCGCATTGTCCATGGGTGCGCTCTATACATGGTTGGATATATGCCTCTTGTATAAGGATATTCGCCCGGAAATCCCAGATCATTTAAATAATCTATGTCACCTTCTAAAGACGTATATATCCTTTCAATTATCTTCTGAGAAAGGTTAGTAAATCTTTTCCTTTTTTCAGGAGTATTCTTTATGCTTTCACCAAGGGTAGTTGCTTCCCACTCCTTTTTCTTTTCTTTTATTTTGTTTAAACTTTTTTTGTCTGCCATAGTGTTTAAATTTTAGCTCACCGCAAAGGCGCCAAGTGCGCAAAGGGAAACCAGTTAATCAAATACTTTTTAATTAATCTTTTTATTTAAAATACTTTATGTTTACTCAGCGCTCTTTGCGTCTCTGCGGTGAGCGATTACTTTGTTTATAAGGCTTCAATTGCCATACTCATGGCGCCACCACCGCCTAAACACAAAGTTGCCAGTCCTAATTTTTTCTTCTTTTGTCTTAAGGAGTGAATTAGAGTAACTAAAATTCTAGCCCCGCTTGCACCTATAGGATGGCCAAGGGCAATAGCGCCGCCATTAACGTTTACCCTGGAATTGTCAAGGCAAAGTTCTTTTATTACGGCAAGGGTTTGGGCGGCAAATGCCTCATTTTCTTCTATTAAATCAAAGTCCTCAATCTTAAGTGATGTCTTTTCCAAAAGTCTCTTTACTGCATTGACGGGGGCTATAGTAAACCATTTAGGATCGACATGAGCTGTAGCATAACTAATAATTTTAGCAATCGGTTCCAATTTTAATTTTACAGCCATTTCCTCAGACATAAGAATGAGAGCAACGGCCCCATCATTCAAGCCCGGAGCGTTTCCGGCCGTAATTGTTCCCTTATCACTAAAAACAGGTTCTAGTGTAGAGAGTTTTTCAATGCTGGTATCGTATCTTATAGTCTCATCTGTAGCAACAACTTCCTCATCACGGCCTCTTTTAACCGATATAGGGACTATCTCTTCCTTAAACATCCCTGCCCTTGTCGCCTCTGCGGCCTTTTTATGACTTTGAAGGGCAAAGTCATCCTGTTCTTCCCTGGATATTTTGTATTTATCAGCCGTCAACTCGCATAATGTGCCCATATGTGCATTATTGTAACAGTCCCAAAGTCCGTCAAAAATAAGCGAGTCTATCACTTCAGAATCGCCATACTTCCTTCCACTTCGCATTTCTTTCAAGAGAAATGGAGCATTAGACATACTCTCCATCCCTCCCGTAATAACAATATTCGCTTCATCAAGACTTATAGCCTGAGCACCCAGAGCTACAGCCTTAAGGCCTGAAGCACACACCTTATTTATGGTAAGGGCGGCAACCGTATCCGGGAGCCCACCTAATAGAGCCGCTTGTCTGGCAGGGCTTTGCCCTATTCCGGCAGAAATTACATTTCCCAGAATTACCTCATCGACTTGAGAAGGTTCTACTTTTGACAGCTTAAGTACATGCTCAATAACCTTAGAGCTGAGCTGAGGAGCTGTTAGAGATGATAATTGTCCCTGCAGTTTTCCAATTGGCGACCTACCGGCGCTGACAATTACAATATTTTTCATTGTATTTATCACAATTATGCATATCAGGATTATGATATGCGTAATTATTTTTTAATAAATTTATTCATAAGTCCTTTTTGATCATCAGTGGAAAACATCTTGCTAAACTCCTCTATCTCTTTATCCATTGATCCGGACTTGATCAGTTTCTTAGCAACCTCAAGGCAATGCAAAGGTTTTGAAGCAATGATGTTTGCCAAAGTCATTGCATCATCGAAAAGTTTGTCTTTTGAAACAACCTTATTAACCAACCCTATAGAAAGCGCTTCATCTGCGGAAACTTTTCTTCCCGTAAATATAAGTTCCTTTGCCTTTAATTTTCCGATTCTATCCCGCAGTCTCTGCGTCCCGCCAGCCCCCGGTATAATGCCCAAATCTATCTCAGGCTGACCAAATACTGCCCCATCGGACGCCACTACTAAATCACATGCAAGGATAAGTTCACAACCGCCTCCCAGCGCATAACCGTTTACGGCAGCAATAACGGGTACCGGGAAATTATCAACCATATTTAGTGCCTTATGAAAGAGTTTGGAAAACTTTTCTGCATCGTCTGGCGAAAACGTTACCATCTCTTTAATGTTTGCCCCTGCAATAAAGGTATTTCCTTCACCCGTAATTACTAATACTTTTACGTCTCTTGATTGCTTTAATGTCTCCACGGCATGGATGAAGTCTTCCAGTATCTCTGTTGAGAATATATTTACCTTGGGTTGATTAAAGGTCAGAATTGAGACCTTGCCGATATTTAACTTAAAACCATTAAAGTTTGTTTTGTCAGGCATATATTAATGTTATTAAAGTTAGATAGATAAAATAACTTTTGGCTATTACTGTAACCCTATTTTAAGCTTATGACAACTAAAAATAAATTGATTCCTACTCAAAACTATATTATACAATACATTTTCAGGCAATGACAAATATCATGAATAATAAAAAGAAAGGTATTTCCCGGAAAATTGCTGAATATGCATGCTCGCTTGACTATAATGACCTGTCACCGGAAGTAATACATGAGGCTAAAAGAAGGATCCTTGACAGTTTTGCCTGTGCACTGGGTGCTTTTACAAGCATTCCGGGACAAATTGCAAGAAATATGGGGCAACGGGTTCAAAGTAATTATGGTGCCACTATCTTTGGGACCGGGAACAGAACAACTCCTGAATTGGCCACATTTGTAAATGGCATCCTCTTCCGTTATTTAGATTATAATGACACCTACCTGTCAAAGGAACCTGCTCATCCCAGTGATAATATACCTGCAGCAATTGCTATTGCCGAAGCTGAAGGCAGGAGTGGTAAGGACTTGGTTACGGCTATAGTCCTGGGATATGAGATTCAGTGCAGGCTTTGCGATGCTGCATCGCTCAGATCAAGGGGTTGGGATCATGTAGGCTATGTATCAATATCAAGCACCGTTCTTGCATCCAGACTTATGAATATGGAATCAGAAAAAGTCGAACACGCAATTGCCTTAAGCATCACACCAAACATTCCTTTGAGACAAACAAGGGTGGGAGAGTTATCCCTGTGGAAGGGTTGCGCAGCCGCTAACGCTGCAAGAAACGGCGTCTTTGCCGCTCTTCTTGCCAGGGAGGGGATGACAGGGCCCTCTGAAATCTTTGAAGGGAAGAAAGGATTCTTTAAACAGGTTACGGGTCCTTTTAATCTGAAGATTGAAGACTTTGGAGGCAAGGGCGGGAACTTTAAGATTCTTGATACCTATATAAAATACTTTCCTTCTGAGTATCATTCACAGGCAGCTGTGGAAGCAGCCTTGGAACTCAGGAAAGAGATAGAGGCTGAAAATATAGAGGAAATAAACATAGAAACCTATGATGCATGTGTTGATATTATTGCGGGGGATAAAGAAAAGTGGCATCCCAAGACCAGAGAGACGGCCGACCACAGCCTCCCTTACTGTGTGGCTGTCGCCCTTTGCGATGGAACAGTGGGACTCGGACAGTTTGAGGAAGAGAGAATTAAAGACCCTGATTTGCAGAAGATTATGACAAAAATAAAGGTTATGCGTAATCCTGAATATAACAAACAATATCCCGAAGCCTTTCCCTGCTTTATAGAGATAAAGAGCAAATCAGGCAAAACTTTTACCAAAACCGTTACATACCCCAAAGGCCATCCAAAGAACCCTTTGACGGATAGTGAACTGGAGGAAAAATTTGAAGTGTTAAGCAATGGTCTTATAAAGCGTAGCAATGCAAAAGGCATAATCGATACTATCTGGGATTTGGAGAACTTGAAAGATATCAGAGATTTGATGACACAGATTAAAGTCTGATTACACAGATTAAGATTGATTACACGGATAAAGGTTTGATTACACTGATTTTTCTAAATGTATGCAAAACGATCCTCTTACTGAAAAAATAATAGCTTGTTGTTATACTGTTCACAATGAATTAGGTCCGGGATTTAAGGAAACCGTTTATCATAATGCTTTAAAATTAGCATTAGATCAAGAAGACTTAAAATATGAGACGGAGAAACAGTTTCAAGTTTGTTACAAAGGTAAAAAAGTAGGAAAACTTATTGTAAATTTGATAGTTGGCAGCAAAGTTATAGTCGAAATTAAGGCCGTAACAGGAAAAGTCCCTGAGGTTTTTAAACATCAGGTTATTTCTTACTTGAAAGTTTCCAATCTAAAAGTAGGGTTACTGATAAATTTTGGTAATAAAAGTTGCCAGGTAAATAGATTCGTTAATTAATCTAAATTATTGTTTAATATCAATGTAATCATTTAATATCTGCGTAATCACTCTTTAATCAAAGTAATCACATTTAAATCAGCGTAATCAAATTTCATGAAAAAGATTAAGGAACTTATGAAAGATGGCATTGTCATAATGCCGGGAGCCTTTAATGCAATATCGGCAAGGCTTGTAGAGAAGGCTGGGTTTAATGCCCTTTATATATCAGGGGCGGGTCTGGCAAATGGAGTTGCTGCTGTGCCTGATATCGGGCTTTTAACCATGACAGAGGTTTTAACCCAGTCAAAATATATTATAGATGCCATAGATATACCATGCATAATTGATGGTGACACAGGTTTTGGAGAGGCCATAAACGTAATGATGATGATTAAGGAGATGGAGAGTTTGGGCGCTGGCGGTGTGCATATAGAAGATCAGGAGTTGCCTAAAAAATGTGGTCACCTTGCAGGTAAGAGGTTAGTCCCCCCCGAAGCCATGGCAGTGAAGATTGCTGCTGCAGTAGAGGCGAGAACAGATTCTGACTTTCTCATAGTAGCGAGGACAGATGCGAGGGCTGTAGAAGGAATAGATGGGGCAATGAAAAGGGCAAACCTTTATTTAGAAGCAGGGGCAGATACAATATTTCCGGAAGCGCTTGAGTCTAAAGAGGAATTTATCTTGTTCAGGAAAGAAATTAGCGCCCCACTCTTAGTCAATATGACCGAGTTCGGCAAAAGCCCATATCTAAGTGTTAAGGAGTTTGAAGACATGGGATACAATATGGTAATCTTCCCACTAACGGCCTTCAGGGTGATGCTCAAGTCTGTTGCAGACGCATTAAGTAAGCTGAAGTTGGAGGGAACACAAAAGCCGTTTATTGAAGAAATGATGACAAGAAAAGAACTGTATGAAATTATTGGATATGAAGATTACGAAGTAATTGATAAGAAAATAAGTAAAA
>JBHICG010000105.1:0-6674 GCA_046759445.1 Candidatus Scalinduaceae bacterium | reverse complement strand
TGCGATAAGAGAGGGAGGAAAGACGGTAGGAGCAGGTGTTGTTACTAAGATTATTAATTGAGTTGAAAATTACAAATAAATGAGAGATTATATAACTATAGCATGTACTGAGTGTAACAACAGAAATTATCGGACAAGTAAAGAAATGAAGCAGACAGGGCGTTTAGAAATAAAAAAATTTTGCAAGTTTTGCAGAAAACATACAGTGCATAAGGAGCAGAAAAAGTAAGAAGAAGGTCTGTAGCTCGAATTGGCTAGAGCACCGGACTCCAAATCCGGGTGTTGGGGGTTCGAATCCCTCCAGACCTGCCATAAAAATTTATATTTAGGCAACGTTTATGACTTTCGAAATATATAGAAGAGGGATGGGGTTGTATGCAAGGTGTGCGGTGGCAGGCCTCTTTGGGGTTGCTTCTATATTTGCTGCGTATTCTTTATATGGGGTATTGATAGATCTTCCAGAATTCTTTTCAGGTGCAAAAATACCTATGCTAGATGTTCGTTTAACCTGGGGACTTGTAAGTTCTTTCATGCTTCTTTTAATTTGTGGCGTGGCGATATGCGTTTTTACAACTGGTTTTGAAGTAGGGCTTAAGCGGTTAGATGGTAAATCTAAAAAAGCCGTTGAGTTTCTCATAGAAACACAAGCAGAACTACAAAAGGTTTCATGGCCTACGAAGGATGAACTGGTTGGTTCGGTGATTGTTGTCATCATATGTTTAATAATATTATCTTTATATATTCTTGGTGTTGATTGGTTGGTGTCAACTTTTATGGAAGTTATTGGTGTGTTATAAAATAGTTTGTTTCATGTTTTGCATTGAATATCTTAAGATTTAAGATCACCTCAAGTGTCCCTAATTTGAGAATATTCAAATAAACTCCCACCTTTTTTTTCCACAAAGGAATTTTAAAAGGATAATTAATATAAACTGTTGAGTCAGTTCCTAAGTATGTTTTGTAGATTTTGATTTTAAAGCATGAAAGATATATAAATCCGAGTCCAATTTAGTGTATTTTTTTCTTCCCCATTGTTTTATATGGTTATTTAGTTTACTCATCAAAAGATTTCTGTAACTCTTTGAGCAGATTTTAGTTAAGTATTATATATGTCATTGTCGCTTAATTCTTGTAACATTAATGTTTAATGATACTTATAAATACATTGCGGAGCTAACTCAATAACCATTTTGTTTTATGGATACTGCTCGGAATAAACTAAATAGCCACTTAATATGAATTATTAGATATTGAACGGAAATTTTATTTTGAATTATGGGCAAAAAGTGGTTTGTGCTTCGTGTGCAAAGTAATAAAGAAGATAGGGTTAAAAAGGATCTGGAGAGACGTATAAAGATCAAAGGGATTGAAGAGCTTATCCCGAAGATTTTAGTGCCTTATGAAAAAGTGTCTGAAATTAAAGGTGGCAAAAAAAGAATAGCCGAAAGGAAGATATATCCTGGTTATATTATGGCTGAAATTGAAACTAGTGATAGTGGTCAGATTCCAGAAGAAGTGTGGTTTATTGTTCGGGAAACTCCAGGAGCAGGCGAGTTTGTTGGTGGAAACCGTAGACCAGTAGCAATGACAAATCAAGAAGTAGAAAAAATTTTAAAAGAGGCAGAACGTGGAGAAGAAAAGCCGAAGACAAAGATTGAATTTCAAAAAGGAAGTAGAGTAAGAGTCAAAGAAGGGCCTTTTGAAAACTATGATGGAGTGGTAGAAGAAGTTCTACCTGCAAGTGGTTGTGTAAAACTAATGCTTACAATTTTTGGCAGATCCACATCTGTAGAATTAGAATATTGGCAAATAGAGATGATTTAAATAACGTATTTTTGGTGTTTAGTAGAAAAAAAGATGGCAAAAGAAGTGGTAGCTAAAATAAAATTGCAGATTCCAGGCGGGCAAGCAACACCAGCACCTCCTGTAGGTCCTGCATTAGGTCAGCATGGAGTAAATATAGGTCAATTTGTTACTCAGTTTAACGAGACTAGTAAAGATTCGCAAGGCGTAATAACACCAGTAGAAATCACAGTATACAAAGATAAATCTTTTACTTTTATTATGAAATCCCCTCCGGCTTCTGTATTACTCAAAAAAGCTGCTGGGATAGCGAAAGGTTCTTCAACGCCAAATAGAGACAAAGTAGGTAAAGTTACGAGCACACAGATTGAAGAAATAGCAAAAACAAAGATGCCAGACCTTAATGCTGTGACTATAGATATGGCTGCAAAGATTATTGAGGGCACAGCGAGAACTATGGGTATTAAGGTAGAGGACTGAAAATATCAAATCCTATAAGGAATTTTTTGATGAAGTTTAGAAGTAAACGTTACGTTGAATCTAAGGAGAAACTTTTAAATTTAAAAGAATATGAATTAAAAGAAGCTGTTTCAGTTCTGAAAACCTTTAGTAAGGCCAAATTTGACGAAACTGTCGAAATGGTTATGAAATTGGGTATTGATCCTAAACGTTCAGATCAATTAATCCGTGGTTCATTTTCATTGCCAAAGGGGATTGGTAAAGAACTAAAGGTAATAGTTTTTGCTAGTAATGAAAAAACAGAATTGGCACAGAAAGCTGGCGCTACAGAAGTTGGCGGTGATGATTTGATTAAAAAGGTTGAAGACGGTTGGTTAGATTTTGATGTTGCAATCTCAACACCAGACATGATGCGTAAAGTAAGTAAATTAGGTAAAATCTTGGGCCCACAAGGTAAGATGCCATCTCCAAAATCAGGTACAGTTACAGATGAAGTTTTTAATGTTGTTAAGGAATTTAAGGAAGGAAAAATTGAGTATAGAACAGATTCAGGTGGCAATATTCATACCCCAGTAGGGAAAACGTCTTTTCCTGATGAAGACCTTGTTGAAAACATTAGATCATTTGTAAAGCATATTAGTAATAATCGGCCACCCTCTGCAAAAGGAACCTTTATTCAAAGAATATTTGTCTCGTCTACTATGAGTCCTAGTATTAGGATTGTAACATCACCATAACAAGTTAGAATTCATAATTGGATTTTTCTATAAATGTCTAAAGAGTTGAAAAAATTAGTTGTTAATGAACTTATATCTGGCTATAGAGATACTAACAGCTTTATTGTTGTTAATTTTAAAGGAATAAATGCACACCAAATAAATACGTTAAGAAGAGGGTTAGGTGAAAAAGATATTAAATTAAAAGTTGCAAAAAATTCTCTTGCTACTATAGCATTTAGGGAAATAGGGATTCCTCTGCTTGGGAAGAGTCTTGAGGGGCCATCAGCTATTGCAACAAGCAACAATGAACCTGTATTTTTAGCTAAAACGTTAACGGAATGGTCTGAAGAAATATCAGAATTGAAAATTATTGGTGGTTTAATGGATAGAAATGTGTTAACGCTTGATGATATAAAAACCTTGGCATCAATTCCACCTAAACAAGTTCTTTTTACACAAATATTATTAGGGATAAGTACACCTTTAACTCAATTAGCAAATTTGTTTAATGCAGTGGCTAATAACATTTATGTTGTTTTACTGGCAGTTAAAGAAAAAAAAAGAGATAATAATTTAACAAACGATTGAAAATGCAAAAAGGAGGAAACTATGGCAACAGATTTGGAATCAGGGAAAACCGAGCAATCTGAAAAGATTACCAAAGTGCTGGAACTAGTTGAGGGCATGAGTTTGCTTGAGGCATCGCACTTGGTAAAGGCATTTGAGGAGAAATTTGGTGTTTCAGCTTCTGCCGCAGTGGCAGTTCCTACGGGAGGTACTGCGGCTACTGAAGAAGGGGCAGCGGCTAAAGAAGAAAAAACAACTTTTGATGTTATATTGAAAGAGGTTGGTCCCAACAAGATACATGTTATAAAAGCCGTTCGTGCAGAAACTTCTCTTGGGCTAAAGGAAGCAAAGGCCTTGGTAGATGGTGCACCTAAACCAATAAAAGAAGGGGCGGCTAAAGATGATGCAGAAAAGACCAAAAAGGCCTTAGAAGATGCGGGTGCAGTAGTTGAACTTAAATAGAACAAATTTAAAATTCCTGTTTTTGGATGCGTGAAGGTTTTTGGTGTATCCAGGGAGGAAATATGAAAGTAAGAAACTACAGTAAAATTCCTGAAACGATTGAAATGCCTAACCTTGTTGAGATGCAGACCGGGGCTTATGTCAACTTTTTGCAGGAGAATGTATCGCCAAACAAACGTAAAAATCGCGGATTAGAATCTATTTTGCGAGAAACTTTTCCAATAAAAAATTACGATGAAACAGTTTCTTTGGAGTATATAAAATATGAACTGGGGAAACCTCGTTACACTCCAGATGAGTGTAGACAATTGAAGCTAATTTATGGTAAACCTTTTAGGGTTTGGTTAAGGTTTAACAAAGAAGAACCTATTGAGGAAGAAGTTTATTTGGGAGAGATTCCTGTTATGATTGGTGGGGGTGAATTCATAATTAATGGGACGGAGAGGGTTATTGTAACTCAACTTCATCGATCGCCTGGTGTTGATTTTGTTGAAGATCTTAGTGCTGAGAAGAGAATGCATTCGTGCAGGATTATTCCAGAAAGAGGTAGTTGGATTGAGATAGAGGTTGCTAAAAAAGATGTTTTGACTACCAGAGTTGATCAAAGTGGCAAGTTTCCTGCAACATGTTTCTTGAGAGCAATGTCAGAAAAATACTCAAAAGATGAAGACATTATCAGACTTTTTTATGAAACAGAAAAAGTAGAGATAAGTGATTACGCTTCCGCTTATAAGCTAAAAGATAGATACATAGTGGGTTCTTTGGTTAATTCCCAAACTGGTGAGATTATGTTGGAAGCAGGGCGACAGATAAATGAGGATACGGTTAAGGCTATCAGCACCTCGAATCTCAAAAAGATTGAAATTATAAAAAAGATGGACGATCCATTAATACTTAATACTTTGGAATCTGATTACAGTGAATCATATGAAGATGCTTTGTTAAGGTTCTACGCAAGGTTTAGGCCGGGTAACCCTCAACAACTGGAAAAGGCGAAGCAATTATTTCATGATAAATTCTTTGATTCAAAAAGATATAAACTAGGGCTAGTAGGGCGATTCAGATTTAATAGAAAGTTAGGGCAGGAAATTCCTGACGATGAAATGACGTTACAGCCAGAAGATTACATAAATTCTATTAAATATATTATGGAACTTAGAAAGGATGAGGGAAGCGTTGATGATATAGATCATCTTGGTAATAGAAGGCTTCGAACTGTTGATGAGTTGTTTGGAGAAGAATTACGTAAAGGATTTCTCAAACTTAGAAGAACAGTACAGGACAGGATGAATGTTAAAGATAAAGATTATGATCAATTAACTCCTAGAATCCTTATAAATTCCAGAACAATTTTTTCGGCGATAGAATATTTTTTTAGTCGAGGAGAGCTTTCTCAAGTATTAGACCAAACAAATCCTTTAGCACAGCTTACACATGAACGAAGGTTAAGCGCTTTAGGACCTGGTGGCCTTAATAGAAAACGAGCGGGTTTTGAAGTTAGAGATGTTCATGTTTCTCATTATGGACGAATATGTCCTATTGAAACACCGGAAGGAACGAATATCGGGTTAATTGCGTCATTAAGTGTATATGCAGCAGTCGATGATTACGGTTTCTTAATAACTCCTTATTTAAAAGTAGAGAAAGGGAAACTATCAAATGAGATTGTTTGCCTTCGCGCAGATGAGGAAGAATGCAAAATCCTTGCTCCAGCTGATTCACAACCTTACTTTGAAAATAAGAGTTTGGGCGAAGAACTACTTGCACGTTTTAATGCCGATTTTAAGCTCTCAAATATCAAGGAGGTTAATTACATTGACGTGTCACCCAAACAGTTAGTAGGTGTATCCACAAGTTTAATCCCATTTTTGGAGCATAGCGATGCTAACAGGGCACTAATGGGTTCAAATATGCAGAGGCAAGCGGTGCCGTTACTTAAAACTGAGCCACCCCTTGTTGCTACTGGCATGGAAAAGACAGTTGCAAAAAATTCTAGTATGGTAGTTTGTGCTAAAAATGGTGGTGTAGTTACAAAAGTAACAGGAGAACAAATCGTTATAGATGATAATGATGTATATGAGTTGAGGAAGTTTGTTGGATTGAATGAAGGTACCTGTTTAAACCAAAAACCTATTGTAGTTGAAAATCAAAAAGTAAAAAAAGGTGAAGTTATTGCAGATGGTGCTGCTACTTGTAATGGTGAATTGAGTTTGGGTAAAAACGTACTTGTTGCTTTTATGACCTGGGATGGCTATAACTTTGAAGATGCTATAGTGGTTAGTGAAAATTTATTACAGGATGACCGTTATACATCAATTCATAGAGATGAGTTTGAGATAGAGGTCAGAGAGACTACACTTGGCAGGGAAGAGTTTACCAGAGACATACCAAATGTTTCCGAAAAAGCCCTTAGCAATTTAGATGAAAATGGGATAATCCGTATTGGCACGAAAGTTAAACCAACAGATATTCTTGTGGGAAAGATTTCTCCAAAAAGCAGGAGTGAACTCACTCCAGAGGAAAAGCTATTACATGCTATTTTTGGTAGGGCTGGAGAGGATGTCAAAAATGTATCTTCGGAAGTGCCATCTGGCGTGGAGGGGACTGTTATTAATACTCAATTATTTTCTCGGAGAGCACATCTGTCTGATGAAAAAAGACAGA
>JBHICG010000104.1:0-6757 GCA_046759445.1 Candidatus Scalinduaceae bacterium | reverse complement strand
TTTTTTCTTCCCGAGAATAATCTTGTACCATTTTCCTGTATGCCATGTGCTTGTCTTTTGTATCTAAAAGAGAAAGAATAGGCTTTGTAAGTAACCACTCCGGTGATTTCTTGCCATAGGCATAAATTGGATAACTGCTCCATGGATAGTCTGCTAGCCTCCTGACTATTCCAGCCCGCAAAGGATTTCTATGGATATAACAGGAAAGAAGCATAAGGTATTCATCATTTTCTATGAGAAAGTTTTTGAAGCGTCCTTGAAAAAGATGACCATTTCGCTTGTGTTTTATATTGTACTGACGTGTATAAGTGGTCCCGAACCATTGCATGCTTTTGGAAATATTGGGTTTATTGGTTTTGAGTAGCAGATGGTAATGATTATCCATGAGAACATAAGCGTAAACCTCAACCTCAAACCTTTCTGACATTCTTCCCAGAGTTTCCAGGAAAGAAAAACGATCGTCATTATCACTAAAAATATTCCTTCGTTCATTTCCTCGTGATAAGATGTGATAGTAAGCCCCTTCAAATTCTATGCGCCATGGTCTTGTCATGGCAGAGAATATAGCACAAATTTTCTTTTATTATCAAGTGATATAATCACTAATCAAGGTGTGACCCTATATTCTTTGCGCTGCAACAATCAATTTCCGCTTTGAGTCAGGTCGATTTAACAATGATATCAATTAATTCAATCCTTTTTATTATGCCTAACGTCGAGCTAAGCTAACCCGCTTAGCAGACAAAACTTTGAAAAAGAATAAAATTAACAAAGAATCTAAAAACTTCAAAACCGCACATAATAAAGGGGTTAGCTTCAGTGATTGGTTAGGCTAAGATTTTATAAACATTATAATGTGAAAATTTAATGATTAGGATGCGCCCCTAATCTTGCCCCTTTTTATTCTTGTAACCCATATTTACGGATAGCGTCTCTTAGCATATCTTTCAAAAGTTCCTTATCAAAATAAAGTGCTCTGATAAGCAACTGTTTTGCCGGATCATAGAATGGAACACTTATCTTCTCCATAATGATTTTATCTTGCCTTTTCTTAACCTCTAAATACCTATGAGCATCTTGAGTGGCGCCGTCGCCGACAGAGAGAAACTGTTCTTCTAGAGTACTAATCAATTCTTCACGCTCTTTATCACTGCTTATTCCAAGCTCAACTTCCACAGTTTTTGTAAGCTGTATTAAACCTTCAGTGCCTGCCATAATGCCAGGTCGCATTTCAACAGGAGCTTCCTCCTCTAGTTGCCTTAGCGCCTCTTTAGGGTATCTTTCTATTTCAGCCAGTCTTTTGACGGCCCTAGTTCTAGGTGGGAAGAGTTTATTAATAAGGCAAAAATACACCTTATAAATTAAAACCAAGAATCTATCAAAAATATTCATTTTTCACATTATAAGAAAATTCCACTTTTCATCGCTATAGCCTAACGTGAGAAGTGAGACACACAAAAAGCCATTCAAATAGTCAAGGCTTTTTGGGTTGTCTCCACTGATTTGTTAGCCAATTATTTGTCATGCAAACTTACACATGACAAAATCAGGCTGTTTCTAGCTGCTCTTCTACAGATAATTGTATTTCAGTTTCGTCAATATCTTTCCAATCATTACCATCAAGTTTTGATGCTATGAAATCCAAGTGATTTATTCCGCAACCTTGGCAAACTCGAGTAATCAGCTTGGTTCTCAAATGATGTCCGCTACTATAAGCAACTCCCATCTTCTCAGCATGGTATTTTATAGCATCATTATATTTCTGACCATCAAGCATTGATGCAAAATTCTGTATTTCTTCAATAAGGGTTTGCCCTTCGCTCGTGAACCTTTCTTGTTGCCCAGACTTTGTCAGATAACGAGAGCAACTATCACAGTATGGATTTCTGGAAAGCCAACCAAATACAGCAAAACCACCAACTGAAAATCCTATCACTTGTAAACTTGCATAAGCATACCCCCAAAAACCGCCTAACTCTCCGGTTGAAGTACTGCCTCTCACTAATGATAAAGATGTGTTTCTTATTGATATATCAAGATACTTCCAAAAAGAAACCATATGTTTAATACGAACACCCTCAAATTCAAGCATGAAATAAGGGACATAATGAACAATAAGAAAAGCACTTACTGATGCCGCAACCATATTGAATAATATTCCACCCGCAGGTTTTTGTTGAAATAGCATTGCACCGGCATAATATCCACTAGCAGCGCCAAATCCTGCTAAAAATGCACCTACAGGTATAACAAACCAGAACATCCATGAATACAGCGCAAATCCACTATAAACTTCTATAGCTCCAAGTATAGTGCCAGTAAGCAACGATGTAGTTATCCCAAATAGCGCTACTAATAATTGTTTGTCTGCTCGATTAGGATTCGACATCTTACCCCCCCCTTATTTATTTTATATGGTGGCTAACGGCTGAGTTTACCTACCTGCGGGTAAACAAAGGAGCTAAGAATTACTGAAACTATTACTTACAATTTTAACATTGATAAATCGCAAATGCCTAGCAGGTTAGGTAGAACGATTTGTTGTGAGGTTTTAATTTTATGGACTTTACCCTTTTTATTACTTGTGTAATCCCTGCTGTTGTTGCGGGTATTGCTGGTGGTGTATATTCGTATTATAGTGACGAGAAAAAAAGAAAAGAACGAAACCAGCAACAATACCGCCAATGATTGTTATTAATAACGGTTTAATGAAAGACCAATACTTTTCTTTTTTGTGATTAATTTCTTTATTTAGCGTTTCTCTTGCAAGAAAAAGACTTTGGTGTGAGGCGGAAGAACGATCAAAACCCTCTGGAATATTGTTTAATGCTTTTTTATATTTTATTAATTTATACAGGCACTTATTTTTATATTCGGCATTCATAGCTTCGCAATATAGTTTGGCCTGTTTTGTCATTTTATTTTCTCACAACAAGTTATTCTATAGTTTCTGTGTAGTAACGGATTTTATAAAATAATTGACAAATGTCAAGTATGTTTTTATAATTGTCTAACTGTATAGTATCCTTTATGTAATGTTATCTTGCAATGATAAGTATTCCATCTGAAATTTCTGTTCGTTTCAATTATGCTTTGGCCAAAAACAGGATTCCCAAAGACTATCAAGACCATTACAGAAAGTGGTTACGATATTATCTTGATTTTTGCCAAAAGTATAATTTTCAAAGTATTCAACCAGAAAGTCTACGGGACTTTCTTAGAAAATTGGGTGAAAAACGCCAGACGCGGGAACAACAAAAGCAGGCTTCTCATGCGATATCTTTATATTATAAAATAGCAAAATTTGCTCCTGAGAAAGCAAAATCTTCAGACGTGAGTCAGGAATGGAAATCAGCACTTGGTAATCTTTCCGCAGAAATAAAGATACGACATTATTCACCGAAAACATTAAAGACATATGCTCTGTGGGTAAAGAAATTTCAGGCCTTTACACGAAATAAGGACCTGCAGTTGTTATCTTCAAACGATGTAAAAGAGTTTTTAACTTTTCTGGCTATCAAACGAAAAGTATCCGCTTCAACACAAAATCAGGCATTTAATGCCCTTTTATTTTTTTACAGGCATGTAATCAAAAAGGATTTTGAAAATTTAAAGGATACTCCAAGGGCCAAGAGAAAACGTTATATACCCGTTGTCCTGTCACGGGAAGAGATAAATACAATTTTTAAACATCTTTTATATCCATATGATTTAGTCACCAAACTTTTATATGGGTGTGGACTGAGATTGTTCGAATGTGTGAACCTCCGTGTTAATAATTTTAATTTTGACTCGTGTATTTTAACGATTCATGATGGCAAAGGGAAAAAAGACAGGACGATTCCTCTGCCGGAGACGATCCTGCCGGAACTGAAGGCGCATCTTAAACGTGTAAAGAATCTCCATCAAATGGATTTGGATTCAAATTATTCCGGTGCTTTCATGTTTGACTTGTTAGATAAGAAATATAAAAATTGCGCTAAAGAGTTGGTCTGGCAATGGTTTTTCCCCGCAAAGACATTGACATTAGTTCCTGAGACAGGTGAATACAGGCGGTATCATCTGCATGAATCTCATGTGCAGAAGGCACTTAAACGAGCAGTTAGAAAGTCAAAGATATGTAAGCGCGCCTCAGCCCATACGTTTCGACATAGTTTCGCGACTCATCTGTTACAGGCCAATTATGATATACGTACTATTCAGGAACTACTGGGGCATAGTGATGTGAGAACAACCATGGTTTACACTCATACTATTAAGAACAAATCCATTAAAGAGTCAAAAAGCCCTCTTGATTTTTAGACTGGATTTCTCCCATCGTTCAGCATAGCCTTGCTTATTGGTAATATCCCAGCCCAACTCTTCAAAGAAGGGGTCAATGAACTCACGCCTTATCTGGGTTTCGTTATATCTGCCTTCTTTATAAGCGTCCAGATTGCGATCAAACCGCTCAACCAGTTCGAGAATTTTAGCAGGTACAGCCATCTTTTTTTTGTTTATTTAAATTACTAATCCTCACACAAAGACACAAAGAGCACGAAGATTGACTTTATTTGAGTTCTCCGTTTATAATTCTTGTTATGGAATAAAAGAAAATTTCACACAGAGACACAGAGATCGCTAAGAAAACAAAATTAAAAAAAATAAAACAAAAGATAATAGTTTTTATCCTTTGTGCTCTTCGTGTGATTACTTTTTTTAAATGTTACACTTTCCTATCTTCTTTACATTTAAAACTGACTTCCAATTTATCACAACACATTTAAGCTAAAAGGCCTAAAATGGAAATTCCTCATATGATAGTAACAATGTTTCAATAATTTACTCTTTTATTGGCGATTCCGCAATCATCCATTCAAGCCTTGATAGGATGAACAATCCAGCAGCTATCCATATTAGTTCTCTTAATCTTCTCAATATTGCAAACGTTAATGCGATACCAACACTTAGTTTTAGAGTTATGAATATCATGATGATTCCACCTTCCTGTCCTCCAACACTTCCAGGAATAAAGGATGTTATACCTTTTGCAGCTGTTGAAAGAGATTCAATAATATAGATTGAAAGATAGTCTATGGGCACACCCAGAAGATAGAGAATAAGAAAAACCTCAATCATGCCAGCTATCCAGCCGAGAAAAAAAAATGCAAATGAGATAAAGAACCTTTTTTTATTATAACTGTAAAACTGAAATATCCTTTCATCGAGTTCTCTTAACCTGTTTGCCCTTTCCTCTATATAGCGTATCCTTATTCTTAGCATTCGTAGTATTTTTAATAGGAAAGAGAAAATCCCTCGTTTTTGTATAAAGATAATAAACATTATTAGGGGTACGCCTAATAGAGTAATGGCAATTGAACTTATTAAATTAAACCCTGATATGTTTGATTTGAAAAGTAGGAATACGACACCAAACATTACAAAGAGTATCTGTGTTATAATCATTATTGCTTTTGAAATTACAATGGATGCGATGCCGTCAACCATGGGTATATTATATCTTTTAAGGAAGTAAGCCTTCACGGGTTCACCGGCAAAATAGGCAGATGGTATTATCATATTTAATGATTCGCCTGCAAGCCTCACCATAAAAAGATTTTTGAAGTTTGTACTATTTTCCTTGAAAGCGTATTTCCACCCTAACGTGTCGAGGATATAAACCAGAATATAAGGTAATAGCAGAAGAAATAGTTTCCATTTCAGAATGTACAAATGATGATAAAGTTTTGTGGGGCCAACCCTGTAAATTAAAGCGCAAAAGATGATGAACCCTGCAATCAGTAAGATTATCTTGAATTTCTGCTTATTTATCATAGAAAGGATTTGTTTGCATTAATAACAAGATTTTAAGCAACTATAGTAATATTTATGGAGGTCAATTATGGGTGGCCCGGTTCAGGACTTTTATTAATCCCATTAGTTTAGGATTTAAGTGAATGATGATTTTTATGATCTATTGATATTTTTCTATATATATCCGGGATAAATTTATGTATAACGCTTCTGCTTCTGGACCGTTGTGTTCACATTTTTTTATCTTAGGCCATTCACTTTTTGGGAATTTTACGTATAAGGGGAAAGTTCTTTGGAGTCCAAGTAATTCCTCTCTAGAGAGTTGTGGCATGTTCAGGACTGTTTCAGATCTGTAATCACCTGCATGGACACCTTTTTTAATAAGTCCTTCTTCATCACAATATTCACGAAGGGCTGTGCCTTTATAGGGATTGTAAAGTGATACCATAACGCCGGGCACATTTATTTGTCTGTTTAGTTCAATAGTTTCAAATATTTGTTCTCTGGTTTCGGTTGGGAAGCCAATAATATTATTAGCGCTCACCCTGAGACTTGATTTTTCGAGAATCTTGAATGTCTTTATTATTGTGTCATCTGTCATATTCCTGCCCAGCAGATTACGCCTTAGGTTCAGGTTGCCACTTTCAATACCTATACTTATTCCTTCACAGCCAGCCGCTTCGAGAAGTCTGAGGTTTTCTTCATTGATTGATTCGGGTCTTGCCTCAATCCAGAATGGTATATTGACTTCTTTGTAACGTTCAATAAATTCAATTACCCTATCACGTTTTGTTGTTAGAAAGCTTTCGGCAACTAGATATGCAAATTGCAGATTGTATTTATGCTTTTTTTCCTTCATTTCTTCAATAAGTCTTTTGATGCTTTTTTCTCTATAATAACCTCCGTTGTTTGCATAAAGTTTATTCAATCCATAATCACTGCAGAATCGACAACTGTATGGACA
>JBHICG010000103.1:0-6839 GCA_046759445.1 Candidatus Scalinduaceae bacterium | reverse complement strand
CTTCTTATACAAGTCCCTTGCCTTAAGTTCTTCTGCCATTGCCGTTTCCACAATACGTAAAGTTAAGTCCTTTTTATCCAAAATATCTCTTTTCTTTTGCAATATTTAATCTCCTAAATAAGGCTGCCAATAACGCTCTATATCTTTCTTAATAATATTTATAACATCAACCTGTTTAACAGGATGAAAAAGGTGGTCGTATCTATTCTGTGTCCTGAGATATTCTTCAACTGGTTTAAATTTTGGAATAACAGTGTGCTTAACCTCTCCATAAACGGCTTCTTTCAATGGCCAGATACCCGTCTGTACTGCAAGCCTTGCGATATTTACTGAATTTGATGCGCCAAATGACCATCCAGGAGGACAGGGAGATAAGGCAATAAAGAGTTTTGGCCCTTCAAACTTCGATGCCTTTTCGAATTTATTAGATAGGTCAACAGGATCTGATGGAGAAATTGTTGCTAGATAAGGTGGTTTATGTGCCCTCCATATCTCAAATAAATCCTTTTTCTTTTGAACAGTTCCTTCAGGGTTTATCTCTCCCGGAAGTGATGTATTTGTCCTTGAACCAAACGGTGTAGCACTTGACATCTGAAAACCGGTATTAGAGTAAGCTTCATTATCATAACAGAAATAATAGAAATCTAAACCTCTATATATTGCTGCCGACGTAGATTGTAAGCCTATGTCATTCGCTGTACCATCTCCGGTAAGGACTACTACTTTCAAGTTCTCCTCACTTTTTAATTTCCCCTTTTTTATAAGTATGTCTAGAGCATCTCTTATCCCCTGTGCGCCTGCCGGCGCACACGCCATTGCAGTATACATCCATGATGAACCAAAAGGGTTGTAAGGATAAACTGAAAGCAGTGTAAAACAACCGGCTGCATTCACAATAACTACATTCTCACCCAAAACCTTATACGCCAGCCTTAAGGCGAGAAGTCCTCCGCAACCGGAACATAGCGCCGTTCCAGGGGAAATATGCTCGTCTCTTGAAATATCCTTAAATTTTGTGTAAGTAGCATTTTCCATAGACATAGTTAAAAGTGAAAATTTGAGGAATTCCGGGATTGAGGAATTAGGAGGATTGATAATTCATTAATTCCTTAATCCTTCAATTCCCCAATCCCTCTGAAGTTTTACCTGCAATATTTAACAAATTATTTATTTGTTTTAAATCACCTTTTGTGTACAGAAGTTGCGTTTCAGGAATAACGCCAGTCTCTATACTCTTCTCCATCTCTCCAATTATATAGCTAAACTCGGCATGACTGATATCCTTGCCCCCTAATCCACCTATAAAAGATAATATTACTCCAGGTCTATCAGGCTCATGATAAAGCGCCGTTGTAATATCATTAAAAAGAATTCCTCCAGAACCAGGGCTAATATTTTGATCAATAACAGCTACAGCGTTCTTACCCTTTAAAAAATCCTTGAGTTCAGTAGAAGGAAATGGCCTTATAAGCCTTAATCTCAGGAGACCTGCTTTTAGACCTTTTTTTCTAAATTTGCTTACTGCTGCTTTACCTTTAACGGTAAAAGAGTTGCTCATTATTATAACATAATCTGCATCTTCCATTTTAAAAGCCTCAACCGTAGAATACGATCTGGCAAATATTCTTTTGAAGTCACTTGCCACTTCTTTATGAACGTTTATTGCGTTTAACGAAGCCAAATGCATTTGATACTTGAAATATGAATACACACTCCCACCCAGGACCGCTACGCCCTGTGACATTGGGTTTGATGCCTTAAAGAAAGCATGTTTTGGATTATATTCCGGTAGAAACTTACTTACCTCATCCTTGCCTGGTATCTCGACTGGTTCTCTCGTAAATGAGAGATAAAATCCGTCCATATTAATCAATACCGGCAAAAGCACCCTTTCATCTTCAGCAATCCTGTAAGCCATCAGGATGGTATCCAGAATTTCCTGGCAAGTCTCTGCATGTATCTGTACAAAGCCGGAATCTCTGGTGGAAAGGACATCATTGTGATCTGGCTCGAGTGTGATAGGGGCAGATAAAGCTCTTGATACATTAACGAGAACCAAAGGCACACGCCAACCTGTTACGTTGTAAAGCATCTCGTAGCCGTACAATAACCCCTGGCTGGATGTTGCGGAAAATACCCTTGCCCCTGTAGCGACCGCAGTACCTGCCGCCGTGATCATCGAATGTTCAGAATCCATGTTAGTAAATTTAGCATTCATCGCCCCATCATTTATCCATTGTGATATAACCTCAATTATCTCCGTCTGGGGAGTGATAGGAAATGCGGGAACATAATCTACCTCTGATAACCTTGCCCCCCATGCTGCAGCGTAATTTCCAGTCA
The DNA here is from genome assembly GCA_046759445.1 of Candidatus Scalinduaceae bacterium. GTDB lineage: Bacteria > Planctomycetota > Brocadiia > Brocadiales > Scalinduaceae > Scalindua_A. Next base: position 4,496 of record JBHICG010000103.1, on the reverse strand, counting down.
GCATCTCTTTTACCATGCCCTCACCTCACGATCTTTTGAAATTACCTTCTTTGGACATTCATAAAAGCATGTAAGACAACCCTTGCAATTTTCATAATCAATTTGAGGGTAGCCTTCCTCATCAATAGAAATACAACTATGCGGGCAGTAAACAAAGCAGGTATAACACCGCGAACATTTTTCATGGTCAATGACAGGCCTGAATAAACGCCAATTACCAGTATTTTTTAATCTTGTGTTTCCTTTGGCATAGACACTGGGTGAGCCAAGACACGGATCAGCATATTCTAATTTTACAATTTCATCTTTCTCATCTTCTTTTATGTATTTAAAATAATGAGGGTGGACCTCCGATATTCTGTCAAAGCATGTAAGTGCGGCTTGAACATTTTTCTTTATAATCTCTTTTTTAATGTTTATAGATGACAATTCCTTGATTACGGCCTTTTCTAAAGAACTCTTTGTTATCATTCCTGTCAGTTTACACACAACTGATGCAGCCACACTGCTGAGCACAGATTCCCCAATAACATTTAAGGCTATATCCGTTATATCAAGGGTAACAATCTCACCTACTATCCCATAGACATCCTTTACATGAGAAGCAGGATAGTGAGTATTAACCATTGTTATAGTTCCCTCCCACGTGCCCTGAAATACATTTGCAGTTTGATCACTCAACAACGTTTCGTCTGCTACTATATTTATGTCAGGACTAATTATAATACCTCTCTCAAGAATTGGTTCTTTAGATAATTTCGTGAAGGCCACTATTGGCGCACCCCTTCTCTCTGCACCATATAAAGGGCAATCCTGAACAAAAAATCCTTCAAGGAATGAAGCTGTGCCAACAATCCTGCTAGCAGTCTTCATACCCTGACCACCTCTGCCGTGAAACCTTACTCGCTTGATCATTTCATTTGTACGGTAGAAATAATTCTATAATTACTTTTTTATATCTTAATCTGCTAACCTCATATAGTTCTCAAAGCTTGTTGAAACAATTAGAGGTTTCTCTGAAATGTCTCAGACTCTTTAGTTGAGTAATATTTATACTAAAGATTTTGAGATTTATAAGTAGTTATGAAAAGAATATGATAGTTATCTGTTTTTAACAGACTTAAATATCAGATGCACACCTTTTGCCAAATTCTTCGCAACCCTTCAATGCCTCTTCTGATGGTACCATCCTTAACTTATACCCTTCAGCAACAATCTTGAAGCGCAAACTTCGCAAAATATCCTCTATTATTTTCACGGCTTCACCACTCCAACCATAACATCCAAAAACCGCAGCCGCCTTTCCTCTAATATTCAACATTACAAGACTTGAGATAATATCAAATATTGGCTTTGGCGCCTTGGCATTCAAAGTAGGAGTGCCTAAAATAATCTCGTCAGAGGCTTCAATTTCATCGATTATGGTTTCTAAATCGGTTTCTGCTGCATTAAACAGGGAAACATCTGTATTTGGGAGTTTTGCTCCTTTAGCGACATACTCAGCCATTCTTTTTGTGCTACCATACGATGAAACATAAATGACCGCAATCCTTTTTTTGTCAGAACGTCTTTCTGCCTTTTCCGCCCACTTTCTATAAGATTCAATGTATTTTTCAATATTTTCCCTCAAAATTGGCCCATGGGATGGTGCAATTATTTCTATATCAATATCTTTGTTTTTAATATTATTTAAGGCATATATGATATGTTGCTGAAAAGGCCTCAGTATCGCATTGTAGTAGAATTTAAAGGCCTTAAATGCTTCTTCTTTGGATTCCAGTTCATCGTTAAACCTGTTTGTACTGCAATAATGTGCACCAAAAGCATCACATGGGAATAATATCTTATCTTCCATGAGATATGTAAACATACTATCAGGCCAATGGAGGAATGGGGCTGATATAAATTTTAACACCTTGCCGCCAAGGTCAATAGTATCGCCATCTCCCACCTCTTTATATTCAAATTCTTTATGTAAAATATTTTTTACAAAAGTCCTTGCTCCTCTTGAAAATACTGGAATTGCATTGGGCGCCAGCTCCATCAAACTAATTAAGCCGCCAGAATGGTCGGGTTCCGTATGATTGATAACAATATAACTAATATCTTCCAATCTAACAAGCGATCTTAGTTTTGCAATAAAATCATCTACATAATATGCCTTAACCGTGTCTATAACAGCTATCTTTTCTCCACGAACTAAATAAGAATTGTATGTTGTACCGTGTTTTGTGGGTACAACTATGTCAAATACAACTAAGTCTGGATCTAGTGAGCCAACCCAATAAACATCTTCTTTTATCTTTACTGCTTCCATTTTTATTATTCTCCTTGTAGATGTTTAAGTTCTAATTTACGTGGAGAACTGCCAGTGCTTAACGACCATTTCTTTGGTGGTCTTATTTCATCCATATAATTCATTATTCCTTGTTTATCAAGTTGTTCATAAATTTGCTGCCATACACATGGTATGTCTTCTGATACTTCACATTTTCCTCCTACCGAGCCACCGCATGGACCATTGAGAAGACTTTTTGCACATCTACTTACAGGACAAAAACCGCCTGTTGTATCCAGCACACAATCGCCACATCCTGCACATCTCTCCAAAAATAATCCTGGTTTCACCGGCGCACCCATGAAAGTGGTATTAATCCCGGGAAGCACCCTTGTTGGTATATATCTCTCGGCTAATGTCTGCACACCAATACCACATGCAATCGAGATAATTGCGTCATAATCGTTAACGTAATCACCTATTGGTTCCACATATTCCCGTTCACATTGCCTTAAAACGGTATCCTCTTTCACCTCTAGATTTCTTCCCTCTCTTTTGGCTGCAATCCGTAGTTTAAGTGCAAGTTCCTCTACCTGTTTTTGCCCCCCCATATGACAAACAGTTACACAGTCTCCACAACCGATCACACAAACCTTACTATAATTCTTAACCAATTCATTTATCTCTTTAAATGGCTTAGACTCAGCCACTATCATATCCTATCTCCTTAAAAATCAAATGATTTGCAAAAGTTATTATTAGATTTATAATATCATAAAAACAACTAAAATGAAGTAAAAAACCTATTTTATGTACAAAATATCGACAGGTTTCGCAATAAAATAGAATATAGATATTTATGGTAATCGATTTATAAGTTGAACAAATGACATGCATTCGTTTAAAATGAATTATGTTTAATTAACTTTTGTCTAGGAATTATTGCAATGATTATTAAAAATATTATAGTAGGCCCACTAGAAGTAAATTGTTATATACTGGGATGTGAAGATACTAATGAAGCAGCCATTATCGATCCTGGAGATAATGCAGAAGAAATCATCAAAGTTTTTTAAAAAAAAAGTCTTAAACCAAAGTTTATTATAAACACCCATGCACATTTTGACCATGTTGGTGGTGTGAAAACGATACAGAATCAATTCAAGATTGATTTCTTTTTACATAAGGATGATGTATTTCTAATAAATAATTTAAATGAACAGACAACAACATTCGGTCTTAATCACATACCTAAACCAAACATTAATAAATTTATTAACGATGGAGATAAGATTTCTTTAGGACATAAGGTTATTAAGGTCATTCACACTCCGGGACATACACCCGGGTGTGTTTGCTATTATGTGGAAAATGTTATATTTGTTGGCGACACTATGTTTGCAGGCTCTATAGGCAGGACTGATTTTCCAGGCAGTTCCTATGAGACGTTAATCAAGTCAATTAAAGAAAAACTTTTCCCCTTAGGGGATAGCATAATAGTATATCCAGGACATGGCCCTTCTACAACAATTGGAAAAGAAAAAAGACATAACCCGTTTTTAACTTGATTGTACAGGAATTTTCATTTTAATTAGTATCTATTGCGGAAAGCCCAAATATCCAAAGGTGTCATTCTGAATTTATTTCAGAATCTATATGTATCAATATGTTAAGAGATCCTGAAACAAGTTCAGGATGACAAAACCGCGTTTCCGCAACAGATACCATTTACTTATAAATCAATAACATATAATTGTTCCCCTCACCCTCCCTTCTCCCACATAGGAGAGGGTTAGCGTGAGGGGATTAAGTTCAATATTGGAGGAAATATGATATGAAGAAGATTGGAATTTTGACAGGAGGCGGCGATTGCCCGGGACTTAATGCCACCATACGCGCTGTTGTTAGAAAAGGCATAACTGAATACAATTACAAAATGTATGGTATATTGGAGGGATGGAGAGGTTTGATTGACGGGATGCTAAAGGAACTAGATATGGATAGTGTATCTGGAATACTTCCCAGGGGAGGCACTATAATTGGCACAAGTCGGACAAACCCTTTTAGCAAGGATAACAAAGGCGCGCCAGAACGAATCCTTGAAAATATAAAGAAATTCAACCTTTATGCTATAGTGACTATAGGAGGAGAAGATACTCAGGGTGTTGCGCATAAGCTATTTGAGATGGGTGTCAATGTTGTTAGTATTCCTAAAACA
>JBHICG010000102.1:0-7286 GCA_046759445.1 Candidatus Scalinduaceae bacterium | reverse complement strand
TGATGAGAAACGCAGGCTTATCCCGTTGCTAATATCTACGGGACTTAAGCACTGCAGCTACAGAATATACAATATAAAATCGCTCAATTTAGTTTCAAATAAAGATCGTTATAGCCAGTTTCAGTATATTTACGATCTCTTAGGGAAAATAATGGAGTGTTCAATGCGTGAATATCTTATGATACTTCTGAATTTGTGGTATAGAGTTTCAGAAAATTGTGGTATTTGTATGGGATATATCTGAGTTTCTACAACTTGTTGAGCATAAAGGGCTTATTTTGAAGTCATTATTCCAACATTTCGATTGGTGCGAAGTGTTTAGGTTATATTATGTAGTGTACGTACAAGTGTGATTACTAAATATTTCATTTGTTCTTGAGCAGGTCAACACGCCTTGATTTGACATCTTGGAAATCCTCCTATACTTTTATAAGATTTTTCTTGATTGCATACTTTACGAGACCTGTTATATCATGTATGTGGAGTTTTCCCATTATGCTAGCCCTATGAGAATCAACCGTTCGTATACTTAAATTGATTTTATGTGCAATTTCCTTATTTGAGTTACCTTCAGCAAGTAATTGTAATATCTCACGTTCTCGTTTAGTAAGTAGTGAGGGATTCAAATCCTTACTATTCTTTGTAACTCCATGTCCTATAAAATCCTTAACAAGCACATTTGAAACTCTAGGGCTTAAAAATGTATCACCTTTCATTATTGCCTCTATCGCTGATATCAAATCTGAAACTGCCGATTCCTTAAGTAAATACCCGGAGGCGCCTGATTGTAGTGTTTGATTTATAAAATCCTCATCATCATACATGGTTAGAACTAGCACTTTCGTTTCGGGAATAGCCCTCTTAATTTCACGTAATGCTTCAATCCCATTAAGATCTGGCATCATGATGTCAATTATTACTAAATCTGGAACCATTTGTTTAGCCTTTTCAATAGCTTCTCTTCCATCTTTAGCTTCTCCAATGACATTGATATCATCTTGAACGTCTAGAAGTGCCTTTATACCCTTTCTCACAATTGGGTGGTCGTCAGCCAATAGTACACTGGTTTTAGACATTTTTTCCTAACTCAGAATATTTCATGTTTTGTTCAATGTTGAATATTTGTTTTTCCTGATGTCAATATTATAAGGTACCAAAATCTCTAGAACAGTACCTTCATTCTTTTTCGAATGTACTCTTAACTTCCCATCCATAAGAGCTATCCTTTCCCTCATACCGAATAAACCAATACTGGAAATATTTATATTCTCTTCAAGATACTGCATTGCATTAAAGCCCTTTCCATCATCTTTTATATTCATGCGAAGGTTGCCATTTTCCTTGATTAGGTCTATTTTAACATTTTTTGCTTCGGAATGTTTTGCCACGTTGGTTAAAGCTTCCTGAGTGCAACGATATAAAAGTACTTCTATTTCAAAAGGAAATCTTCCAACTATATTTTTAGCGTGGACTTTTACATTGATATTAGATCTTTTTGAAAATCTTTTTGAATACTCCCTTACTGCAACCAATATACCAAAATATTCAAGTAAAGGAATTCTAAGCTCGAATGAAAGCGAACGTATTTCTTTTAATGCTTTTACTAAAATATTTTTTGTATCAACGAGTCTTTCCCTGATTTTTGATAAGTTTAAGGGGATTTGCTTTTCCATTAACTCTAGATTAATATTCATGGCCACGAGCGCCTGGCCTGCCTCGTCATGAAGTTCACGCGATATCCTTTTTTTCTCGTCTTCCTGAACCGCGATTATCTGTGAAGCTAACAATTGTAAACCCTTTTTTTGCTTCTCTGTTTTCTCTATTTTCTTCCTCTCTGTCATATCATGCGCAAATGCTCTAGTTTCAATTAAGTTGCCTTCTGAGTCGTACAACGCATTAGCGTTAATTTCAACATATAATTCTTCTTCATTTTTTGTAATAAATATTGTCTCTATTGAATCTTGACCTGTCTCAATTGTTTTTTGTATATGCTTTACCATTGCCTCACGTTTGTTAGCTGGCACAATGTCCTCTACTCTCATTTTCTTCAGTTCTTCAGGTAGAAAACTTAGCTTTTTTAACATTGAACTATTTGTTCCTACAAAAAATCTCTCTTTATCTAGTTGGTAAATAATTGCTGTGCAATTTTCAATCAGGTTCTTATATCTTTCTGCTGATTGGCTTATACTATACAAGAGATTTTTAAAGTTCATACTCATCTGGTTAAGTGAGTCTGCTAATTGACCAATCTCATCCTTTGATTTGACTTCTATTTTCTTATCAAATTCACCTTTTCCTATCTCAATGGCCGAATTTTTTAGTTTTATAATCGGTTTTGAAACAACTCGGCTGACAATAAAAGAATATGCTATTCCCACAAACACAGTAATTATGGTCAAAATAATACTTACTTTAACAATTTTAGCCGTAAACTGTGTAAATGTCTTTTCGGAGTTTTCGACTATTGCATCGGCGAATTCCTCTGCTTCTTCTAATACTGTTCCTTGCAATTCTAACAAATGTGGGTCAAATTCGTTTTCTTTTATAGACAGAGCAGTTATAGCATCCCCTGCTAGCAATGTCTTTTCCATTTTGTCTAACGAGTCAATCATAAGATCATATCTTTGCTTTACTTCAGCCGTTGTGTATTTAAGCTTAAAAATATCAGGACCTTTTTTCTCAAGTTCTACAAGTTTTTCAAATCCATGTATAAATTTATCCTTGCCAGACTTAGCTATTTTATTCGCATCTCTAACTGTTTCCTCAATTTTATTATCTTCATCGTTGCGTAAAATTACGAGTTTTGATGCACTGCAATCCAACATTCCAAGACCTATTCTTAGCTCCATATTTGAATCAGCCCTTTTCCAATCTTCTTCAATTAATATACTAATGCCTTCATCTATCTTTCCGGAATTTATATATGTAATCATTCCAAAGATAACTAGTAATGTAATCGGCATCAAAAACAAAAAAAATAATTTTTTAACAATCGACATTTTAATCGGTTTTAAAAAAGTATTCCCTTATTCTTTTGCCTCGCCAACAACATCATGGAAGACAAATCTTAAAGTGACTAAATTTTACTGCTGTGTACGTATATGAGATTTCCTTGGCACCCTTAACCTGCGTTATTATAGCTCTATTGACTTCATTGGTTACGAGGAGGTCTGGTAGTTAATCTAACTCGTAATTTTATACCCCAAATATACTTGTTTTCCAATACGAAATAAACGAAAAAATTAAAAATAAAACAACTATATATAGAAATAATACTACGGAGTATTGGGGAAAAAAAACCTTAATTTTGTTATAAAAATACTTGACTTTTTATTTTTGTAAGGTATATTCTTGCACAGCCTCAGGTATTTCGAAGCCCTTATTCAGGGTATTTACTGATTGTATTGCCATACGATTAAGGCATGCGAGATTTTAGTAAGTTAAGCCGTGTAATCGAAAATAGTTTATTACGGTCGTAAAAGTTTGCTTTTTTAGAAATTAAATTCACAAAGGGGGTGTGTTTTATGAAGGTAAAAAAAGTGACATTATTTAAGTTTTTGTTGGCAGCCTGTATTGTGTTATCCGGGATCGTGGTCTTTTCAAAAGATTCACAGGCCATTCCCGCATTTATGAGAAAGTACCAGACGGCGTGTACAACTTGCCATTGGGCTACATTCCCAAAGCTCAATGCATTTGGCAGGGCATTCAGAAACAATGGTTACCGCATACCTGTGGGTGATGAGGCTTTTGTGAAGGACGAGCCCGTAATATTGGGAGCTCGACCATGGAAAAAGTTGTTTCCAAATGGCGTATGGCCCGGTGATACACCTGGATTGCCGCCAATCGGTCTGGAAATGAAATCTGACTTTATATACCGAATTGACCAAAGGTCGCCCGGCTTTGATGTTACTTCTTCTTTCCCCACGACAAATCCGGTTGCAAAGCTGGGGAATGACGTTGATACTGACTTTAACGGGATAAAGGAACTCAAGATGAACACGGGCGGTACCTTCGGCGATACCATTTCGTTTTTTGGTGTTTTTACTCTCTTAGAGGATAACCAAGCAGCCAATGAAATAAGTCATTTTGCCGGCATAGAAAGGGCATTTCTGCAGTATAGTCCTTATGTGTTTGGAGAGCAGGGGCTCGTTAATTTCAGGGTAGGTCAGTTTGAAATGCGAGCTGTACCCTTTCCATTTCATCGTGATATTAACAGGATTGCATTTCCATTCATAAACGCCTCGGTATTGTTCGAATCTGGTAATCTCTTCGGCATGTCGCCTAACCAGAGAGGTATAGAGTTGTTTGGCGCAAAGGATGGACCAGGGGGCAAAGGCGGTCTGGAATGGGCAGTTGGACTGGTAAATGGCGATCTTGGTCCGGTGACTGAACAGATGTTAAGGAGAGGGGCCTTTGTTGAAGGCTCTCCATTGTGGAAAGTAGTTAGCAAGGAGCATGATACCTTTGATTTCAATTCTCAAAAAGATTGGTATGTGCGCCTTAGCTGGAAGTTTGGGGGAATGGGAGTGCTTGGGCACGAAGAGGAAACCGAAGAGCTTAAGCTGACAAAAAACTGGCAGGATAATTCTATAAAAGTCGGTGCTACTTTTTATAGTGGTATTACCGGTTCCTTTCAGGGAAACCGACAGTATGGGTCAAATATAGGGAATGCAATAGGTCGTAGTGGTCCACCAACTTTTGAATTATTTACTCCACCAGGACAAGCTCCGACTATGATTAGAAGTCTGGTACCGGGTGGCCTTGATCTTGAAACTGACAACGTTCATTTCAAACGGTTTGGCGCTGACTTTGATGCCTTCTGGGGCGACTTTAACTTCAAAGGACAGATAATGTTTTCAGAGGATAGGGCTAGGAATATTATTCAAGAGGTTGCAAATACCGGTGGTAATCCTGCGCCTGATTTAGTAGTCAGGAGGGGCAGTGATAGATTCAAGTGGAGGAATACATACTTTGCAGTTGAATGGGTTGCTCGTCCATGGCTCATACCGGCCCTCAGATATCAAAGAACTGACTTCATTGCTAATAAGCCAGTAATAGGTGGTCCATCAAGCCGTGGGAACTCAACATTTCCAGGCGCATTACCGACGATAAACTCAAACAGAGGCAGGGCCGACCACATACAAAATATTGCCTTTGATTTAACAGTCCTGTTAAGGCCAAATATTAAGATGTTAATCGGGTATACGGCTTCGGAGAAACCACCAAGGGCACGAACGGGGATTTTGACTACAGGTGGTGGTTTTTTTGGAACCCCTGGCATAATAGCTGATATGTTCAGGATCGGGTTAGATTTTTCGCTTTAAAGTTCTGCTAAAATCTGTTACGAATATAGTTTGATATAAAGGTAATATTCCCCCTACCCCGTTTGTTAAATGGGTGTTTAGGGGGTTTTTACTTTATTGAGATACTATGCGCATTTATAAAACTTTGATTTGAGTCGGTTTTTAACAACCTGTTAAAATCAGCTTTACATTTCTTTGTTTTTTATGTATAGTTTTTATTATACTACAACCTAAATTGAGCGATTTGTGTAGCCGCAACCTTTAGTTGCGTAACTTACGTGAAATCTTCATATACCCATCAGGTGATGAGAAACGCAGGCTTATCCCGTTGCTAATATCTACGGGACTTAAGCACTGCGGCTACAGTAATATACAATATAAAATCGCTCAATTTAGATACAAATAAGCCTACCACATATTCTGATGGGTATAAAGGAGTAGGTTAAGATTATAAATGTGGCGGAAGGCTTAGAGCAAATAAAAGGTTTAAGCCAAAGTTTATATATTTTTTATCTTATAAAATAAAAAGGAGGCATGGAATAAAGCTATGTTAAAAGTAAAAAGATGTTGGAAAGTGATAATGGCGACGTTAATTGTCAGTGTGTTGTCATTTTATGCAAACGATGCATATAGTGCCAAGGCTAAGAAATATGAGGGCAAGGTAAAGAAGATTGAATTAGGTGACAAACCCAAAACGGGTAAGATAACTATTGCTACTGAAGCGGGCGATATGACCTTTGATGTTACGGATAAGACAGGTGTTAAGATAATAGATATAGACAAGGCGTCAACTAAGGCTGATATTGGCTCGATATTGAGTGAGGAAAAGGATGGTGCTGATAAGGCGGATACAGCCGAGATTAAGTCGAAAGATGGAGTGGTGGCGAAAAAGATAGTTGCAACTACAACTCGCCGAATGACCTTTACGCGTGAAGAGGTGAAGAAGAAGACAGAGGAACTTGCACAAGCCAACCTTGCAGCGGCGGAAAAGTCAAAACTTGCTACTGAGAATCCGGGGACGATTAAGGGCAAGATAAAGGTATTCGCGAGGACATCGGGAGATACGATTATTTACATCGAAAAGGTGGGGGACAACAACTTTCCGCCTGTAAAAAAAGAACACACCCCTGAAATAAAACCAGGTTCGGTTGGAACGAAGGCTGCCGGATCCCCCAGAGAATATCCCGTTATGGATCAGTTGAATATAGCATTCACACCGCATGTCCTTCCCGTATTAAAGGGGGCTGTTGTGGATTTCCCAAACAGCGATACCGTAAGGCATAATGTATTTTCGCCTGATCAGACTCCTGGTAGTGAGGTAAAGATAAACCTGGGGACATATCCTACAGGTACCATAAAGGCCGTTGATATTCCCGGAACCGGTACGATGGACCTTCTTTGCAACGTTCACTCGGAGATGTCCGGGTTTATTGTGGCGTTGGATAATCCATACTTTACGGTGACTGATAGAAAGGGTAATTTTACAATAGAGAACGTTCCAGCAGGCACGTATACGTTAAAGACATGGCATGAGAGATATAAAGGCGTGAGCATGGATGTAACAGTAGAGGCTGGAAAGGTAGCTGAGCTTAAACTCCCTTCTATGAAGAAGAAAAAAATGTAAAAGGAAAAAAACAACGTAATAAATTTATCCTGAATTAAGTTTGGGAGAGTTTTAACATTAATATAATCCCCCCGTAGCTTATTCTTTAAGCTGGGGGGATTTTTTTATACCCTTTTATATGGAAAAACTGTTTTCAACACGTGAGTTGAGCGATTAGGGGTTTAAGTCTTTGTGCGTTTAGAAAAATTTCCATGAAGATTAAGTTTTCACAAAAAATTAGGTTTTCATAATTATGGGATTAAATGCCTTTGAAGCAACGGTGACTTTATCTCCAATTTTCAAATCCTCAAGTTCGTTTTCTGTAGCAATAACCTTTGTAATGTTATTACCTATTAAGACCGTTAGTATGTAAACAACAT
>JBHICG010000101.1:0-8995 GCA_046759445.1 Candidatus Scalinduaceae bacterium | reverse complement strand
TCACGTACAGTTCTTAGGAGGGAATCGGGCAGCAATGCCCGTGACCTATCCGGTGCAAAAAATATCCTTATCCATTCTACTTTTTATACAAAAGTAAATACTTCCATGGAAACTGATTTTACAGGTTTCGCTTCACCATGTACCATGCGGCGAATCCGTTCTGTTGTCTCACTACCAAAAGTTTCCTCACCACACCGTACACAAACTATTGCCGGAATATTTTCTACTAGAACAGGCTTATTATCGATCTGAAATATTTCGTTAATGTATTCTTTTTTTGCCTCTGTTGAACCGCATACATGACAACGGAACATATTTACCTCCGTTTAGAATAGTTAATCCATTCATCTTCACTTGGTTCATAAACCGTGACAATCTTTACAAATTCTGTATCTGCAAGTGATACTTGTATATGTATTGGGCGTTCAATATTAGTGAAGCCTAAAAGCAAACAACTAGATGTATATTTATCGCCTGGATACTCTTCAATTATTTTCGCATTCCTTCCAGCTTCTTTTATTTCCAACTCACTGATATTACGTTCAACCACTCGTTTTAAAGCATGTCTACTGAATTCAAACTCCCCTAAAGATAACTGTCTTTGAATTTCTCCTAGTGTTTTCATTCATTCTTTTCAATTATTCATATTATAAAGATGTGTATTTGTGTATGATGAAAACATGATTAATACGATAATAGAGTTGATGAAACAAATAAAAAATAATGAATATTTGCCTCCCTTACCTAAATTTAGCACAAGTTACTACCATCTTTACGTCATAATATCAAAAAAACATATAGAATGAAAGCCAAATAAGATTGAAAAGCACAGCTAATTTGTCGCTTAGCTTGATACCTTTGATTAGCTGCTGCGTTTAATTTGTGAACACAGTTCATGTTGTCCAAATACTCCTGCCATAAATTCGATGACATGCTGTACTGAAATTGTAACCTGATCGACTAACTGAAAATGAGTACGTTTTTGATTATCAGATGGAACACCACCTAAATTGAAACTAAGATTGTTATTGTTGCCGCCATATATTTGCATTATGTGTGAGTAGTTAGAATGAACGTACCCAGAAAATGTTTTGTATATACGCTTGATAGTTTCTTGAATCTGATAGTTGTTTTCTGAGTTTGTTAATGCTCTTGACATGGCATTGTGCACCTTTTTTGATAATACTGATTCTGTCTCTGGATCAAGGTGTTGATCTATTGTTGTTTGTGAAAAGTTCACAATAAATTTCTTAACATGGCTACTTTTATTCGGATATTTCTCAAGCAAAAAGTATATTTCACTGATACAGTCCGCTACGCATCTATATATAGTTCCCATGTCAATAAATAAACCTTTTTCACAAAGCAAATCTAGTGCTTTTAAGCTTTGTGTGGCTCTTATTAATTTTAAAATTGAAACCACTTCTATAGTAACTTCAGAATATTCAAATACATTCTTTTCTTCTATCCATTGAGGCTCACCAATCACTTGCTTTTGTAAGGCCTGTGTCCATTCTTGTATTTTAGGAAGTTTGTTCATTACACATTTAAGCAGCTAACATTACTTTTATATTATTGCAATAAATAGTAGTAACGATTAGATCATTTCTAAGAAACTATGGGCGCTGTCGTCAGATTATTTACCTCATTGCTTAAAAAGCTTTGCAACATTTCTTTGTAATCTTCGTTCAACATATTCGGATCCAGTTAATGACCACAACTCAGCTGTAAGTTCCCACATAAATGCAATTCTCTCTTGCGAATAGGGTCACGAATAGGGTCAACGAATAGGGTCACACCTTGATTAGTGATTAAGTCTGCTTTTGAAATCACTAATCAAGATGTGACCCTTGGTTTTTATTGGAGTCAAATGGCTTGTTAGCTTTAGAATTTTTCAAAACAATTTACTCCCAACATCTTAAGGAGCTCACAATCCACTATTCTCGTTGAACCTTCAGAGTCGTCTTTAAACTGCACTGAAAATGATCGGTCATTGCTGCATGCGACACTCCAATATGCCGCATTGTCTTTATCGAACCCCTGGAAAAAACTTCGCGTTACACTGTTGCAAGACTCACCACTATCTCTTAAAAGTTTTCCAAACGTCTTATTTCGTTCAGAAGTAGTCATTTCTACAAGACGATCATGCGCCTCATTTGCATAGCTTATATTCGTTAATAAAACGAGCAAAATAAAATATGCAAAGATCTTCATATTCCGATTCCTTTCTATTATTGCAAAGTTATTAATAGAAGATATTATGTTTATTTATGATTTCTTAATTTTAACGTCTTAGTCATAGTGCGAATAGGTGACCCTTGGTTTTTATGTAGAGGGGGAGCTAAATACTTCCCTTTACCCGATTAGCACATAGCATGTTTTGGGTTAACAATAATTGTTTTTCCCTAAAAACCGTATTCCTTTTTTGAGTGCTTCTCTAAAAGTTTTTGTATGATGCCATAGGCCATGACCATGTATAAGATTATTTCTTTTCTTATTGAAATCTATGAGATCACTAAACTCGTTATTATTAATAGCACCTAAATAATTTGCCCATTTAATAAGCTCGTATGTTGAAGTTTGAAACCGCTCTCTTGAATTATCAATGGTTCTTCTCACTAACATTGCTTTTTCACCTTTAAATAATCCTACAATCTTATCCCAAAGTATCTTTTCAATACTTAGTTGTGCATGAATATAAGCCTCAAAAACTTGACCTTGATTCATCATTTCAGTAATTAGTTTTGCCCCCATATATCTTACAACTGTTATATGATCTTTTGATATACCAAAATCTGTAACTTGTTTACTATGTTTATTACTTGTCATTTTATTTTTGTGCTAAATCAGCGGTAGGGAGCGATAGCTCAGTTCCGCATGCGGGAACGCGCAGCACGACCCAACTAAATATAAGATATTATGTTTATTTATGATTTCTTAATTTTAACTCTTAGGCAAATGAATTATTGTAATTAATAAAATATTTATGTAATTAACTATTTAGTACCTAAATTGAGCGATTTTGTAGCCGTAACCTTGAGGTTGCGCAATTTACGTGGACCCATCAAATGATGAGAAACGCAGGCTAAAGCCAGCGGCTACAATAAAATATAATATAAAATCGCTCAATTTAGGTAGTAGTAAAATCTTTAAATATTGTAAAAGGGTTGGTGTGAAGAATTTCAGGTAATTTATTACTTATCAGATGTCCTATTAATAAATCTTTTTATTTGATTGTCTTTATGCTTTTCTCTGCGTTCTCTGCGGTGAACTATTCTGGGATTTCTTCTCCTGTAAGTTTGGCATAAGCCTCTAGGTATTTTTTTGACGTAGTCTGGATTATTTCTTCAGGAAGTGAAGGCGGAGGTGAGTTTTTGTCCCATCCAGAGGTCTCCAGGTAATCCCTTACAAATTGCTTGTCAAATGATGGTTGTGATCTTCCTGGTGAATATGTTTCCATTGGCCAAAAACGGGATGAATCAGGAGTTAATACCTCATCGATTAAGAGTATTTTGTCTCCATATTTGCCCCATTCAAATTTAGTATCGCTAATTATTATTCCTTTGGTTAGAGCGTATTCACTAGCCTTTGTATATATCTCAATGCTTTTTTGTTTCAATTCTTCGGCGAGTTCCTTTCCAATAATCTTTGCGGCTTCTTCGAATGAGATATTTTCATCGTGTCCAGTAGTTGCCTTTGTTGCCGGCGTAAAAATGGGTTCAGGGAGTTTATCACATTCTTTCAAGTTAGCAGGCAACTTGATTTTGCAAATAGTACCATTTTCTTTATACTCTTTCCAGCCAGAACCAGCTAGATAACCTCGCACCACACATTCGATCGGGATTACGTCAACCTTTTTCACAAGCATTGAACGATCTCTTAATACATCTGTATCTTCCTTCTTTAATTTATCAATTCCTTCAATTGCAGTTGTGATTAAGTGGTTTTCCGTTAAGTTGCCAATGTACTTAAACCAGAATTCGGATAAGCGTGTAAGTACTTTTCCCTTATACGGTATGCCATTTGGCAAAATGTAATCAAAAGCTGATATCCTGTCAGTCGCAACGATCAGGAGTTTGTCATTTATCTCATATATATCCCTAACCTTTCCATGGTTATGAAGTTTTAAATAAGGGATATCTGTTTTTAACAGGACTGAATTGTTAACGGACAACATGATATTTAAATAGAATAGTTTTGTTGAGAGAAATGATTATATAGTTTGTTTCGTAACGTTTGTGCGCCTTTAAGCTTGGGATTAAGAGACATTGCCGTATCAAAGTTTACTATTGCACTATTCCATTCACCTAATCTTAAATAACAATCGGCGATTTTTTTATAAATAAAAGCCTTTTCAATTTTACTTAATTTAATATCTAAGGCCCTCCTTAAATAAGCTATAGCCGATTTGGTTTGTACTATTTTAGTTATTTTCTTACATGACAAACGAATAATCCTTTCTTTGATTTCTTCGAGCAAGTATCTACGCGCAGGACTCCCATTCTCTTTCTTATAGACATCCTCATATAATTTAAATGCCATTTCATAATTCCCCTGTTTTTCATACTCTTCAGCAAGGAGAAATAGGCAATCCAGATAATCTTTTAATACCAGGACGGTAAACAGGTCAAACCCTTTATTTTCTTTTCTCAGTTGTTCATAATCCCTAACGGCTTGATGCCCATTTTCTTTTAATAGGTCATGTAAAATCATTTTTGCTTGAGCTCGTAAACTAAACTTTGTATTTTCAACATTTTCTTTGTAATAAATTATTTCCTCGTTTTTGTTTTGCAACAATTTGTCGTAATGAATTCTCTTCTCTGAATCGATTAGGGTCTTATAGGCCGTAATTAATAATTTGATTTTCTCTTCGGAAGAGACTCCATTCATCCTGTTCTTGTCAGGGTGATATTCTTTTGCGAGTTTTCTAAACGAGTTTTTGATTTCCTCATTGTTAGACCCCTCTCGTACTCGCAAAACTTGATAATAATTAGTCAACTTTAATTACCTCTCTTCTAAATAAAATGCCAATACCATTCATTTCATAAATCTATAGAACATGAAAATTTTATTTTAATTTGGATTCATATTAGCATCAGCGTATTAGCAAGTCAATGATTTTCATTAACCTGCTGGATATTTTATAGCTAATGTAAATATTCACAAATGTAGTTTGTTTGGGACTTTCTTAGATTTTGTGAAGAACAACAGGAATGGGTTTTTGAATAAGGCATGTAAGGACAATGTAGTACTTCCGTAACAGATACTAATTAACATCGAGGAACATAAACGTTTAAGACATTGAGCTGGATTCTTATGCGATTTGGCTGTGCCATTGTGAGTAAGGGAGTATCTATGGAGGGTTGGGAAAACAGGTTTTTATTGCTTTGATCGTGACAGGTTGAAAAACTCAAAAAGTAATATTGAATCCCTTCACTCACAATGACAATGGTTGGTAGGATATAAGGCTATTCTACCCTAATATGATTTTTAATTTTTTCAAAAATTTTATCGCCTATACCTTTTACATTTTTTATATCTTCTATTTTAGTGAAATGGCCGTGATTTTCACGATATGCAACTATGGTCTCAGCTTTTATTTTGCCAATTCCTTTTAATGATGATAATTCCTCTTTGGTTGCTGTGTTAATATTTATCTTTGTATTTTCTCCTGCAATAGCAAACCCGCTAACAAAAGAAATTAAAGCAATAAAAACAAACACATAAAATACTTTGTACAAATTTCTCATCTTTCTCTCCTTTCCAAAAACTGTTTAAAATATTATTTATTATTAGTAATAACTTGTTTCATCCTCCTTTCTAAAAAAGTGATTAAAAAAGCTTTTTCACGGATCATGGAGTAAGGAAATTTTCTAGTAAAACCTTTAAGAATTGAACAACCTATTCATCATTAACCGTGTTGTATCTGGTTATAGGAACAATGATTACGCAAAACTCAAGATTATAATATAATATTATCCTTTAAGTCGCTTTTAGTTCCTAACCTGTCTTATGTACGTTGATACAAAAAAAATATTATAATACAGGAAAAACACAAAACAGCTTCCTGCATTACAATAATAGGTTAATATTAGTTAAGATTGGTTAAAATGTTTGTCATAAAGTTGAAAATTGAAGTGTTACAAACGTAAATTTCTTTATGTTTGCTGTTTTCTGAAGTCATAGCAATAACCTTTGGATGTTATTGGCTTAAAGAACGTATGGTATTTAACAATCCTTCTTAAATGTTGTCAAGCGAAAACTTAGTCATAAACCTAGTTAAATATATAATAAAGGGGTATGCACTTGACTGACCTAAAATTTCCATAAAATATTGATCATGCATAACTAATGGTAATAATTGGACAATCGGCCTAAAACACCGTAACTGATTATTTTTCAGGTACTTACGATTTAATTGGTTCAGTCAAGTGCATACTCCCGTAATAATATTTTGAAAATTATAAAAAAATGGTAAAATATAGTAAGAAGGTGGAGAAGATTAGGGCTTATGTCCTAATTGCGTGAGTCCGACACGCACCTCCTTACTCCACCTTCTTTTTTTTTTGTATAAGTTCAATTATTTTTTTAGCAGGATAACATGATTTGAAAGACCATTTTTTCTTTGAAGGACGATTTACTTTTATCATTATTTGTCTGTAAGTGACCAAGGGCAAGAATTCCCTGGTCAACACCACTAAATCCCTGTCAAATATTCCCCCAGGTCATGTTTTTACGAATCGTTTCCCGGAAAGCTGTTTTACCAACCTTCTTACTTCCAAAATCATTAGTATACTTGCAACATTGGATGCCGGTAAACCCGACCTAACAGTAATCTCATCTATAGTAACAGGCATGCTTGAAAGAAGCGCAAAAACTTTATTTTCCTGGGAGTTTAGGGTGAGACTCCTGACATCCTCAATCTTTTTGCCATCTTTTATATGCAGCGTTTCAGCAAGAGGACCTAACTCCTCTACAATGTCATTTATTTCTTCAACAAGCTTTGCCCCTTCTTTGATTAGTTTGTTTGTTCCCTTACTATAATTATTATCTATATTGCCTGGAATGGCGAATACCTCTTTTCCCTGTTCAAGCGCCCATTTTGCAGTTATGAGTGAACCACTCCAGAGCGTTGACTCTATTACCAGTACTCCAAGGGATAGTCCACTAATTATTCTATTTCTTGGTGGGAAATTACGGCTATTAGGCGGTGTATTCATGGGCAACTCTGAGATTACTGCACCATGAGAAGTAATCTTTTCTGCGAGTTCTACATTTTCACGAGGATAGATAGCGCCAAGGCCACAACCTAGTACGGCTATTGTTCGACCTTTCTCCTTAATTGCCCCCAAATGTACATTAGTGTCGATCCCCCTTGCCATACCGCTTACAATACAAAAGCCCGTCCTGGCTAATTGACGTGATAACCTCTCTGCTTGAGTTCGACCATAATAACTGCACCTTCGTGCGCCAACTATTGCAAGGGCAACAGTATCATTCTTTACAATATTCCCTTTAATGTAAAGTACTAAAGGAGGATCGTATATCGACTTAAGGCTATGCGGGTACTCTTTGCTGGAAAAAGGTACTATCTTTATGTTATTTCTCTCGGCTAATTTAATTTCTCTATCAACGTTAACTACTTTTGAGCCATTTACTATTCTATCAGCTATTTTAGGCCCTATACCCGAAACAGCTTCGAGTCTGCTTCTTGAACAATTTAAAATTGATTTAGCCGAGCCAAAGTGTTCAATTAGCGTGCGATAGGTTATTGTGCCTATGCCGCTTAGCATATTTAAACGAAGAATGTCCTCAAACTCACTCATGATTATGCCAGTTTTTTATTCTCGCTAAGGCGCAAGGTTCGCAAAAGTTTAATTCTTTTTTCTTCTTAGCGGTCTTAGCGTCTTGGCATGAGACCAAGTCGCATTCCCTTAATTAAAACCTAAATTGAGTGATTTTGTAGCCGCAACCTTGAGGTTGCGCAACTTACGTGTATCCATCAAATGATGAGAAACGCAGGCTAAAGCCAGCGGCTACAATATCATATAATATAAAATCGCTCAATTTAGGTAGAAGTAAGGACGTTCAGGATAATCTCATCACTTACCCTGTCATCAATTATTACGTTTCCAACCTTATTAGGAAGAATAAATCTTAATTTACCCTTAACAGTTTTTTTGTCCTGATATAATATCTCAACAATATCTTTGGGTTTTATCTCGTTATCCTGAATGCTCAAGCCCAGTCTTTTAAATAACAATTCTTGCCTTTTTAATACGTTATTATCTGCAAGATTCATTTCCTTAGCTATTTTGGTCGCATATATCATACCCATAGCGACAGCCTCACCATGTCGATATTTCTTGTATGATGTCAGAGCCTCCAATGCATGTCCAATGGTATGTCCGTAATTTAATATAGCCCTCAGACCCTCTTCCTTTTCATCAAGTTCTACTACCTGCGCCTTAATCATGCACGAATCGTGTATAATTTTTTCTAATGCAACTTCATCAAGTTCCATAATTTCAGGCAGATGTTTTTCTATATATTCAAAAAAAACTGAATCCTTTATCATCCCGTATTTTATTACCTCAACTATACCCGCAATAATTTCTGCTTTTGGCAGCGTCTGAAGGGTGGCAATATCAATAAAGACCGCCTTTGGCTGATAAAAACATCCGATCATGTTCTTACCCCTGGGATGGTTCACAGCCACCTTTCCCCCAATACTACTATCAACCTGTGCCAATAACGTAGTTGGTATCTGCACAAAAGATATACCCCTCATAAAAGTAGAGGCAACAAAACCCGTTAAATCTCCTATCACGCCACCTCCTAAGGCGATGATGGAAGATTTTCTGTCAACTTTATGATCGAACAAGACTTCATACAGTGTTTCTGCCCTGGATATTGTTTTCTGGTCTTCTCCCGGTTCGATGGAAACCAGCTTGACATCAAAATTGCATTCCGATAGGCTATCAAAGACAGCTTT
>JBHICG010000100.1:0-9387 GCA_046759445.1 Candidatus Scalinduaceae bacterium | reverse complement strand
GAGGTTATTATAGACTTTGGCCCTGGTATTGGTATATGGGTATGGAAGAATAACAGTAGCTGGTTCAAGCTACACCCCCTTTCTCCGGAAAGCATGGTTACAGGTGACATGGATGGAAATGGTAAGGACGAGGTTATTATAGACTTTGGCCCTGGTATTGATATATGGGTGAGGTATAACAACACCACCTGGATTAAGCTTCACAGTCTAAGTCCTGAGGTTATGGCTACAGGGGATATGGACGGGAATTAAAATTAATGTTGGGCTTAAGGCCTGGGGGAATAGGGGTCGCATCTCAACATTTGACAAAAGGGGAAGGGACACCATTGAGAAAACATAATGTATTATGTGAAGTAATAGGACTATTTTTGTACCATAAGAAAAACCATTTATTATTCAGGGGCTGATTTTAATAAGTTAACAACCTTTGTTGAAAAACAAGTTAGGAGGGAATGAAAATAATGAAATATGGGGGAAGTAAATTTTTTCACCTTACGCTCCTTTCAGTTGTAATTGCTCTTGCGGGATGTGCAGGCACTGCTGGAAGGCATAAGGCTCTGATTCCGATGAAGGATATCGTCGCACTTGGTCAGTATTCCAGCCTGATCTTTGATTCCCAGCATACAAGCGGAGTGCCTATGCTCGAAACTGACCATCAGCGCATCAAGGCTCTCATTATACAGAAGATAGTCAAGAAAGCTCATGACCGTTTTGAGCACATCAATAGTGAGGACAGCAATCCGAATACATTGCACGCCTCGCTCATATTTACGAGATACGAGAAGGGGAATGCATTTGCACGGGCCATGCTGATTGGACTTGGACAAATTCACATTGATGCTCAACTCGAACTTAAAGACGAAGAAACTCAGGAACTCATCGGAAAGTTTGAAATCAAGAAAACTTTTGCTTGGGGTGGACTTTACGGAGGGTTCACAGGCATCGAAGGTGCTGAGGACGGATTTGCCGATGCAGTTGTCGAAGTCCTGTTTGAAGAAAAATAGGGAGATTGGCTCGAACAAAGAAAGAGCGGCGGAAGCTACCCCGGATGAGGGAATGTAGTAGCACATTGCCACTTGACAAATATAGTAAGTGGGATCGATCTCAATCATAAACAGGTATGGTAGAGAATTAGAATAAAGAGGAATGACGGCATATATATCACATCGAAAAACGTTACATGTATACATGATTCTCAGCTTGCTATTGATTGAAGGGTGTACAGGTGGTATGAACTTGAAGGGAGAGCAATTCATACCCAGAAAACTTTCAGGAACTCCGAAAGAAGAATTAATGGAAATTGTTGTTAATGATCGCCCACCCAAAATGGAAATTGATGGGACTAGATTGGCTTTGCCACTTGGGGCTCTTAAGCATGTATATTTGAAGCCTGGGGAACATGTTACAACTTGGGAATATACATCAGGTGTGCGGGTTCCGGAACCGCCTAAACTCTTTAGCGGTAAAGCTGGACATACATATTCAACGAACCAAATTCTTCCTAAGAATATCTTATTATGGCCAACAGATTTAAATATTAGGACTCAAAGATATATTCAAGAACGTTTGTCGAACGCGAACACCGTGGCTTTTGTGACTGATGCATGTATAGAACAAGACGCCAGTATAAAGGAAGATTATATTGTTATAGAAGAATCAAAAACTGCTGCGAAACTTATGCTCGAACATGCTAAGCAATATCTAGAAGTAGAAAAAGGATACGATATTCAATTTTCTACAACACCGTTCATTGGTGCGTTTAAAGACCCACAAATGAATTATCACGTTGCTCCTAATGTAGGTGATAAGGTTAAGGAAGTGAAAATTCCTTTTTATTGTGATCAATTGATCATATCTGAATCTGAATTTCGTGATGCTCTTGTTAAGGTAATCAGGGCTGTTTTTAACTCTGTTAGGAAGAAAATCGAAAGACAAAAGGGTACATATCCAACACCATTACCGATTGAAGAAGATATTCAAGCTGACTTTACAGTTATAAGAGACAAATGTAGTTCAGATTTTCTTATCGTCCTTGTGGCAAATGGTAGGAAAGTCCCCATGGGAAAATCTTTCGCTGAAGGTATGGTTACTGGTATGGTGAGTGGACTTCTTACCGGAGGACCTAGTCATAGTCATGTATCAGTTCAATCATGGCATGTATCCTTCCTTGACACTTATGTAGGAGTTCTTGATTTATCAAGAGGTGAAGTGGTTTGGTCCAATTCGTTACGTCATAAAATTAATCCAACAAATGAAAAATTTTACACCAAAAATTGGGCTCTTGACCTTCTTTTTCATTTACCGGGAACAAATTGAAACAATCGATACCAGCTATTCTGTGGTAAGTAAGCGTTAACAGAACGATATTGATTCACCTATAAATTTAAAGTACTGGCGATTAGAACTCCTAACAATTCATTGCCGCAATCAGAGGAAAGATTTATGCATTTACTCAAGCTAAGCGTAACGACAGTGTTATGCGTATTACTTGCCGCTTGCACTGTCACCCCACCTAAGAGTCAACGGGTTACAAACGATTCATTGCTGTATAGGGATGGGGGAGTTTTGTTGATAGCAGATGTGTGCATCCAACATGATGCATTGGGAGACGTAGATGACTATTTTGTTATCACAGAGGCTAAAGCGGGTGCTCAGGCCCTGCTAGACGCCACGCGTAAATACCTTGAGAACAGTGGTATCCAAGTATGCACTGAACTCATCCCATTCGTCTGCGGCACAAGACATAACCCAAACAACATACCGCTGAGAGTCGCTGATAGTGTAAATGGTATTGTTAGTGTTGGTCAACAGCCGTTTGGTGTGTTCGACGAAATTAAGGCTGATCCAGAATATGTGAATGCACTCAGCACGGCGTCTACTTATATGTTTCAGCACGCTATGATGCCAAGTGCAGAAGCCAATACTGGCAGCAAGGAGTCTTCAAGTCAGCCGCTGACGCAATTAGTTAGTGCAGAAGAGTTCAAAACAGCCATTGGGCTGATCGCGTTAAGAACACATGCATCTAGCGTTTTGTTTCTCGGTGTGGCTGGCACCAGTTTTTCATCCGGCAAGAAAGCAGCCCTAGTTGCCGGGGACTTTATTGTAAGTATGGCTACTGGTTTGGCTACTGGGGCTGCGACTTATAATTCAGGGACTGGGTATTATGTCATGTTTACCCCAGGACATCAGATCCAAGGCATGCTGATGACTGGTGCCTTGGTAGACTTAAAGACGGGTGCGCTAGAATGGTCGAATGCCGTACGTGCCGGTGGCGATCCTATAAAACCTAAAGTAGTGGCAAATGCCAACACTCTTAATATGCTGCTGCGCTATCTTAAATATCAAGACGCATCTAAGCCCCCCAACGCTGAGGAAACCCCATAGTTAAGGTTGAGTAAAATAACAATTAGCCTGGTTAGCTAATGCGCTGAAAGCAATGCCGAATAGGAGTAATGATTCCGATGAAGAAGATAGTCGAAAAAACAACGATTAGAGAAGCGATTTCATGGATCATAGCGTTAGTAATTATTACAACACTCTTAACTAGTTGTAGTAGTAGTATAAGTACTGTGGCCATGATACCGGATCTCAAATCAATGACAGATATACGAATTAATAAGAGTGTAAGGATCATGGAAGTAATTGGTGGTAAGGAATCGGTTTTTTCAAGCGGTTTTCTAATAGAGAGCTACGTTACCAATGAAGAATTTAAGAAAGCCTTGATTGCAACTATAGAAAAATCACATATTTTCAAGGCAGTTACCGATTACGATGGTGACCTTGACCTCTATGTGACGATCAAAGTGCAGGATTATGATCGGTCTTTTTCTTTTCAAGTTCGCTCTCGCCTAATAGTTGGATACAAATTCATTAATAAAGATGGTCGCCTGATCTGGCATGAATCCTATCTATCTGAATTTAGCCCCGCAGCTTCCCCTCTCTCAAATGCGTTTACCAAAAGTCGTGAAGGTAGTATAAGAGAAAATTTGTCCTCTTTTATTGAAGGTATAAGCAAGCGGTGGCCTAATAATGTTGACTAGATTAAAGCGTTTCTGCCATCAAGAGCGCACGCTTACCCAAACCACATCTCACCTGTTATATCCCTACATATCCTGATGTTTATTTATTTCTAGGGTCACCTTCATATTTCAATTGGCAAATTATGAGGAATAGATAAGATGTAGACTCTGGCAAGACTTTTATGATCAAAATTATCGATTTCCTTCTAATCTTTCCTCAGCCTCTGATTTCCTCAGATATAAAGGGGCTAATGAATTAATTTCGCAACGTTTTCCTCGTTCATATCTTTTCAGGCCTAGCTTGGCGACGTTTACTGCATCAGCAATACCCAACCCATCGTTGGCGATAACAACCTTCTTTTGTAAGAAGATTTCTTTATAAGGTTGTACACCATCTCCGAAAAGTAAAATTGGTTCATGCAAGATGTCAAGGAGATCATTTGGCGAAATAATTAAAAAGTCCGTAATCCTTTTTCTTTCGGTATGCTGCCTTCTGCTTTTTTATAACTAATCCCATTATTCCGAATGCCAAACTAACATTTATTTCTTTACAATTTCCATAGGAAATAGTAGATTGATTGAGAATTACAATGCAAGTAGAGCGTTTCAAAGGAAGGGATAGGACCGCCCTCACCAGGTTGTCAGAAAAAAAAACACCTTTATTGTTATTTTAACCCCGCATTTTGCTTTCAGCAAGAAAGCAGCGGGGCTAAACCATGTCCTGAAAGATCTTGTCATCACTGGGGCAGAATATTTTGATTTTAAAATTCGGTTGAAAAGAAATGAGCGATAAGATTAAGGATACTTTAAATCCTCTTGAAAAACTAAAAGAGATTATTTTAAAATATCTTAAGGATGAGGATGTAAAGGTTGTGTTGTTTGGTTCGAGGGCAAGAGGAGAGTTTGTAAATACCTCGGATGTTGATGTTGGAATAATTGCAGGGAAAGGGGCAGACAGGAAAAAGTTGATCCTGCTACGTGAATACATAGATGAGCTAAATATCCCATATAAGGTGGAAATCGTGGACTTTTCTACTGTATCTGAGGAGTTTAAAAATATGGTTTTAAAGGAGGCAGTAGTCTGGAAAGATTAGAAATTAGATACAAAGATGCTAAAAGGGCTATTGGGACACTAAGGGAGATATTGCAACAGCCATTTTCTGTCATCGTAAGGGATGCGGCAATACAAAGGTTTGAGTATACGTTTGAGGCATTCTGGAAATTTATCAAAGAGTACCTGAAGACTAAAGAAGGCGTAATCAGCAATTCACCAAAGTCTTGTTTCAGAGAAGTATTTACTGTAGGTATGATAAATGAGGATGAGACTATCAAACTTCTTGAAATGACTGATAACAGGAATATGACAAGCCATACCTATAAAGAAGAGGTTGCTCAAATTATATATGGGAAGTTGGAAGAGTATAGTAGATTAATGGAAGACGTAATAGGGAGATTTAAGGTTTAATTTCGCCAGAGAACAAAAGGTAATATTAGGGGTCTTTCATTATTATATTGAAAAATCTACAGTTTATAAGGCATTTTTGTGTCGTTAAGATGCAAGGATGCCTTTTTTGTTGTTTGTTAATTTTGGAGAATAGTAATTCATATATACCCTACACCAAACCACATCTCACCCGACAAAAAGATCGTCGGGTAAGACTTTTATGATCAAAATTATCGATTTCCTTCTAATCTTTCCTCGGCTTCTGATCTTCTCAAATAAAGAGGCGCTAATAAATTAATTTCACAACGCTTACCCTGTTCGTATCTTTTCAGGCCTAGCTTGGCGACGTTTACTACATCAGCAATACCCAACCCATCATTGGCTATAACAACCTTCTTTTGTAAGAAGATTTCTTTATAAGGTTGTACACCATCTCCGAAAAGTAAAATTGGTTCAGGCAAGATGTCAAGGAGATCATATGGCGAAATAATTAAAAAGTCCGTAATCCTTTTTTTCTCGTTATTATTTTTGGCATAGATACAAGCGTAAACGATCTTTCTCTTGGCGTCAATGACAGGACAAAAGTTTTTAACATCATTTTCTACCTTTTCTGCTAAAACGTCCAGGGTCGGAACATCAATGACCGGCTTTCCCAGTCCGTATGCAAGTGTTTTTGCACACGTTATACCAATCCTGAGGCCTGTATAAGAACCAGGTCCAACACTGACGGCAATAAGGTCGATGTCTTTTGGTTCCCACTTGATTTCTTCAAAGACAACATTAAGCGAAGAAACAATCTCTTTATCATGACTTAATGTGTTTCCAAAAGTCTTCTTGCCAACAATAGTATTGCCATCACAAACTGCTATGCTTCCAACTAAACCAGATGTTTCAATACCTATTACCTTCATATCAAATTAGTATATATTTAGCAGTTTTTTTTGCAAGAGGTAATGTTTGCACTATTGAGACATATGTCATTGTGTAGATAGAACTTGACACTCCCAATACCTTTAGCTAATATTACCTCAAATTTATATCCAAACACATTTAAGATTCATGATCAATGGCTATTAATAAGGCATGGGGTGGAAGATTCAAAAAGAAAACGGCTTCATCAGTTGAAGCATTTACGGAGTCTGTATCGTTTGATCAGCGTTTGTACAAATATGATATTGAGGGGAGTATCGCACATGCCAGGATGTTATCTAAGTGTAACCTGATTACGAGCAAGGAAAGTGACATGATTGTCAAGGGGTTAAAGGGGATTCTTAGAGATATTGAATCAGGAAAGTTTAAGTTTAAGATGGAACAGGAAGACATACATATGAATGTTGAATCTGCTCTGGTAAAACGTATAGGCGATGTGGCTAAGAAACTTCATACTGCCAGAAGTAGAAATGATCAGGTCGCCCTGGACTTGAGACTTTGGGTTCGTGACCAGATTAAGGAGATAATAGACGCTATAGTCAATTTACAACTGGAAATCGTCATAAAAGCTAAAACCGTTTGGAAAAGTGTATTGCCTGGTTTCACTCACCTTCAACATGCCCAGCCGGTTTTGATAGGGCATTATTTTCTGGCCTACGTTGAAATGCTGGAAAGGGATCGTACAAGATTATATGATTGCCATAAACGCCTGAATAAATCTCCACTTGGCGCATGTGCATTGTCGGGAACAACCCTTGACATAAAGCCTGAAATGACGGCTAAGTCCCTTGGTTTTGATTCATCTTTTGAAAACAGTCTTGACGCGGTTAGTGATAGGGACTTCTGTCTGGAGTTCGCAGCCTCATTGGCAATTATTTCGATGCATCTTTCAAGATTTTGTGAGGAATGGATTATCTGGTCTAGCCAGGAATTTGATTTCCTAGACATTGATGATTCTTACTGTACAGGTTCCAGTATTATGCCACAAAAGAAAAATCCGGACGTGCTTGAGCTTATCAGGGGTAAATGCGGACGCGTGTATGGAAACCTGTTTTCTCTATTGACTATAATGAAAGGGTTGCCACTTTCTTATAATAGAGATATACAGGAGGATAAGGAGGCGATATTTGATTCATCAGATACAGTGAAGGATTGTTTGCTGATTCTTAGAGAGCTGATAAAAAAGACTACATTTAAGACTGAGAACATGGAGGAGAGTTGTCAAAAAGGTTTCTTAGATGCTACAGGTATGGCAGATTATTTGGTTAAGAAAGGAGTCGCTTTCCGTAAGGCTCATGAAATTGTAGGTAAGATGGTAGAAAATTATAGCAGAAGCGGCAAGGAATTAAGTGAAGTAAGTATTAAAGATTTTAAGCGATTCTCACCTTTGATTGATAGTGATGTCTATGAGACACTTGGTATGAAAAATTATATCAAAAAGTATCAAAGTCACGGTTCAACTTCTCCTAAATTGGTACAGAAGAGAATAAGTGCATGGGAAAAAAAACTTAAACAGCAAATCTCAAATCTCAAATCGCAAATCTGAAATATTCTCATATATCTACAGAAACTTATGTCTTTGCTGCGCTTTGAACTCTTTGACAAAGAAAAAATGGAGAAAAGAATGTCCAGTTTTGATTTTTTTGAGTATAGGAACAATGAATTGTTTTGCGAAAACATAAATGTAAAACAAATAATAGAAAAAGTAAAAACGCCCGTTTACATTTATAGTAAGAATTCCATCATGCAACATTTTGCTGAGATAAGAGATGCGTTTGCAGAAGTAGAGCCTTTGATATGTTTTTCGGTCAAGTCCAATTCAAACCTGTCAATCTGCAAGATGTTGGCTGATGCAGGCTCAGGGTTTGACGTTGTTTCCGGTGGAGAGCTTTACAGGGCCTTAAAGATAGGCGCTAGTCCTGATAAAATAGTTTTCGCTGGTGTTGGTAAGACTTCTGAGGAGATAAAGTATGCACTGGAAAATGATATCTTCATGTTCAACGTTGAATCTAAATCAGAACTGGCCAATATTAATATGATTGCAGGTGGGTTGAACAAGACAGGGAGAGTGGCTCTTCGCATCAATCCTGACATAGACCCTAACACACATGCCAAGACCACTACTGGTAAAAAGGAAAATAAGTTTGGAATAGATTTCAAGGTTGCGGAACAGATAATAAAGGATATTGAGAATTACAGGAATATAGATTTAAAAGGCATACACGTACATCTTGGTTCGCCGATCTATGATCCTGAGCCTTATGTGCTTGGTCTTGAGAAAGTAAATAAGTTTCTGCAGGAAGTTCTGGACGACAAGGATAAACAAAGAATCGAATATATTAATATAGGTGGTGGTTATTGTATATCTTATACGGGTGAGAAGGTAAAAAGGCCTCTTGCCTTTGCAACAGAAATTATACCCGTAATAAAAAAGCTCGGATGTAAAGTGATAATGGAGCCCGGACGTTTTATTGTTGGGAATGCGGGAATTATAGTAAGCAGGGTGACATACATAAAGATTTCTTCCTGGGGAAAGAAATTTATCATTTGTGATGCGGCGATGAATGACCTTGCCCGGCCTTCTCTATATGATGCCTTTCATAGAGCCTGGCCCGTTGATACTGATGTGCCAATGCCGGACATAGAGCTTCCGGGAGAAGAGAGGGGCGCGAGCGATGGACTGGAACTGGTAGATATTGCAGGTCCTGTGTGTGAAAGCAGTGACGTCCTGGCGAAAAGAAGGTGGTTTCCTGATGTAAAGGAAGGTGACCTGATTGCATTCTTCAGTGCGGGGGCATACGGTTTTACAATGAGTTCCAGTTACAACACAAGGCCGCGTACGTGTGAAGTTTTAGTGGACGGTGACAATATCTCAACCATCAGGAAGAGAGAGACGTACGAAGATTTGATTGTTAATGAGGAGAAGTTTCTAAGTTAGCTATAACTCATTGATAGGTAAGCCACTGGTTTTACCAGTGAGACTATCAAAGGTTT
>JBHICG010000099.1:0-10271 GCA_046759445.1 Candidatus Scalinduaceae bacterium | reverse complement strand
ATATTTTAAATATCTTCATATGAAGAAACGTTCTAATGTTTATACAATTTTGATAGTTTTTCTGCTTCTTATTCAGCAGATTATTTCAGGCTGCACGACAACGGTGACAAAGGATGTGCAAAAGGAGGAGTTATCCAGAGAGGATTCGCATAAAGAGGAGTTGGTCAAAGAGGAGTTACATAAGGAAGAAGCGGGCCTGGTCGGCCAGAAGCTTTACAAGGAGAAATGTTTTCCCTGTCATGAACTACAGGACATTGACGCCTATGGTTATACTCCTGAACAGTGGGTAAAGACAATCGACGGCATACATGATACCATGCATAATTGGAGGGAATACAGAGATCTTATAACGCCAGAAGAGGATAAGAAGATAAAGGACTATCTGAAAAAAATGAGTCAAAAAAAATAACAGGATAATGGGGGACTATAAATAAAACAGTCTTTCCTTTGCGTTCTCTGCGTCTCTGCGGTGAATCTTGCTTCTAGTTTTGCCTTCCGTCTTTTCACCTATATTTTAGTTTTTCTCTGTGTACTCTGCGAGCTCTGCGGTAAACAATCTTTTCCATTGCAAAACAAACCCTCTCTTTTATAATATTTAAGTCATTAGAGCAGTTACAGGTCACTTTTACCACATTTTAATATGCTATTTACTCACCTTGCAATCCTGTAATGAAGTGAAGGTTACTTGAAAATTATATTAATATGAATTTATGAATAATAAACATGGTAGTACCTCACTAATAGACAAGTCTGTTGTTAGGAAGGATAGTGCTTTTTCTACCTCTGAAATAGTTAATTTGTTTAATTCTAAAAAGATTGATAAGGCATGGTCTTTTATTGAATACAAACCTAGTGACACTTCAAAATTAACTCATTGTTATCACCGTTATCCTGCCAAGTTTATACCACAGTTAGTTGAAAAACTTATGGATGAATATCTTAAAGGTATTAATGAACCTCACGTAAATGATCTTTTTATGGGAAGCGGGACAACAATTGTATCTGCAATTAGCAGAGGGTATAAAGCCAGTGGCACAGATATAAATTATATTTCTGAGTTAATCACAAGAGTAAAAAGTACACCTATTAATCCTGACTTCCTCAGGAAAAAGATAGAAACGCTACTCTTTGACTTATCTTATTTAGGAAAAGAAGGTGGGTTTTCAAAGTTTAAAATAACTCCATACATACCAGAAATGAATATAGAAAGAATAGATTATTGGTTTAAACCAGAGGTAAAAGAAGAATTAGGTATTATACTAACTAAAATTCGAGAAGAATCAGATATTAATATAAAGAATTTTTTCACTGTTTGTTTTAGTCATATCTTAAAAACTGTTTCTATATGGTTAATGGGAAGTACTAAACCAACAAGAGATTTTAAAAAGAGAATCCAAAAACCAATCATTTGCCTTAAGAGACATCTAAAAAAGATGGAAAGGGCAAACAAAGGGTTCTGGTCAATAGTCCCAGACCACATTAAATATAACCTAGATAAATATTTGAACATTGAGAGAGGAGATGCCAGAAAGCAGCCTGTAGATGATGAAACTGTTGACATACAGATAACGTCTAGTCCTTATGTGACAAGCTATGAGTATGCAGACCTTCATCAACTCAGTACGCTATGGCTTGAGTATACTCCTGACTTAACAGAATATCGTAAAGAATTTATTGGAACTGCACATAAAAGATATGAAGGTAGACAACTTAAAAGTAAGATAGCACAGTCAGTGGTGAACCAAATGGATGAGCAAGACCAGAAGATGGCAAAAGAAATTGAAGCATTTTTTATTGATATGCAAGAAGGTTTTGATGAAACCTGTAGAATATTAAAACCAGGTGGTAGGTGTTGTTATGTTGTTGGAAATAATTAGTTACTAACAAATTGATGGTGTAATTATGCAACGTAAATTTCATTTATTAAACTCCCCAAAATATTTTTCAATAAGTGAAGAATATGGTTTGTTTGGAGTAAGCGAAAGAAACTTAAATCAGTTAGCAAATATTTGGAAAGGAGATATAGTATTTTATTATACTGCGCATAAAGTCGGATTAAGAACATCAGGATTTATTCATGGGCCTTTTGAAATTACAAGTGAACTATTTTATAATGATAAAATTGTGTGGACAAAAGATAAAAATAATGCAGACAAGGATAAATATCCATATAGAATAAAATTCGAATATTTAAGAGAGCATATTTGCTTAAATCCTATTCCTATACAAATATTTTGGGATTTGAAGGAAGAAGGAAAAATAAAAACAGTAATTGATAGTTCTGCACTAATTGATAAAGCTGTTACAACATTATTAGATGAAGAGGGAATATTATTACTTCAGGCTTTATTACAAGAAAATCCAAAGAGTGGAAAATATACTAAAAAGTATAAAGGACATAATTATCACGAAGAAGAAATAGACTTATTAAAATTTAAAGGATCTACAATTAAAGAGTTTGTAATGGAAGCATATTTAGAAGCCTACTTATTGAGAAATCCTGAAGTTATTCATAACCTTTCAGGTTTTGAAAATGGATTGGATGAAAATTATAGATATGATATTCTAAACCAAGTTAGCACATATATCGCAGGTGGAGCAATTGATGTTGTATGCTTATATAAGAAGAAAGTATTAGATATGTGGTTAGCAATAAATGCTACTGTTTTTGAACTGAAAAAGGGAATAATCGATCCTTTTTTTATCGATCAATTAATAAGGTATATAGAATGGACTTCACGTTTAATACCTGGTGCTAAACATAGAATGATAAAAGGAATCTTAATCGGAAGAGATTTTGGAAATCAAACGGAAATGAAAAATGCATTAAAAAAGCGTGTTGAGGATGTAAAAGGATTATATTCCATTGATTGTTACACTTATTCAGTAAAAAATGATAGGTTAGTATTTAATTCATTGGAGGATTAAAAGGATGCTAGACCGTGAAGTTGTAAGAGAGTTTTTGGAGGATAAATTTAAAGACATTGGAATTGAAATACCCAAAGATATTTCTGAGGAAGTCCTTGTCGAGACTTTCTGTGAATACACAGAGGATGATTACTACGAATGGCTCAAAGATAATTTTAAATCCTTTTTCGATCACGGCAAACCCAACTGGAATTGGATTAGGGACAGAGTTGATTACTATTCGAAAAAATAGTTTATGTAACTATCCTATTTAAAACTATGGTAATAAACCACATGGCGATAATAAATTTAACGGTGTAACTCCTGCCCTTATTATCTGGAATCTCTTACAGAGATATACAAAGCCAGGTGATTTAGTTGTTGACCCTATGTGCGGAAGCGGAACAACTATTGATGTTGCAAAAGAATTAGGACGTAAAGTGATAGGTTATGATATTTCACAGTACAGAGATGATATTATTCAAAATGATGCAAGGAAAATCCCTTTAAAAGACAACTCTGTTGATTTTGTCTTTATAGATTCTCCATACTCAGATAATGTCAAATATTCTAACCATCCAGATTGTATAGGGAAGATATCCTGTGAAAAAGAAGATTTTTTTGAGAGGTTAGACAAAGTAGCAAGAGAGACATATCGCATCTTAAAACCTAATAAAGTGATGGCATGGCTCATTGGAGACCATTGGAGAAAAAAATCTGGTTTTATTCCAGTAGGACAAAATAGGGGCAGCGCCCGTTAAAAAAAAGACTATGCCTATCTTTGTTAACAACACCTTTAATACAAATCAATCCTTGCTAGAAAAAGAGAATAAGAAAAATGCTTAGAATAATATTCCATTGTTTGTATAATACTATTACTTTTCCATAAGGAGGTTAAATATGCTTACACAATACATTAATAAAGCAATGAGTAAAGCAGTTTATGATAAGTTAGAAGATGGTAGTTTTTCTGGAAAGATTACGCAATGTCCAGGTATTATCGCTTTTGGAGAAACGTTATCACAATGCCAGCAAGAATTGAAATTCGCTCTTGAGGGATGGTTGATCATAAAAATTAGACATGGTGATAAATTGCCAGTAATAGGCAGGATTAATCTGAATAAAAAAATGCCTGTTCCTAAAGAGGCGATCATTCATGGGTAAATGGAAGCCATGTAAGCGAAGAGAATTCATAAAAAAAACTAAAGAAACTTGGTTTTCAACCGCCTGAACCTGGAGGACGTCATTTCTATATGCGTTATGCTACATATACGCTCACACTCCCAAATAATAAAGAATATTCTGTCCCACAGATAAAGATGCTTCTCAATGAGATTAAACATGGAACAAATAAGAAAATCTCTCTTGAAGAGTGGAATAATCTTTAGGTGGCCATTTGTTCTAAGAAGAAAATTGGGATCAGATATATACTTATG
Organism: Candidatus Scalinduaceae bacterium; assembly: GCA_046759445.1. Taxonomy (GTDB): domain Bacteria; phylum Planctomycetota; class Brocadiia; order Brocadiales; family Scalinduaceae; genus Scalindua_A. The sequence continues at coordinate 5,928 of JBHICG010000099.1, read as the reverse complement.
CCTGACCAATGGTCAGAGCCACACCTTTGATACAAATCAACCCTTGCTTTAAAATGGGTAAAGAGATATCCTTTTAATTGAAAATCTCTGCACCCACTACGGTGAATATTGTCCTCAACAGAAATTAAGTTACCCTGAAAATGGACATACTAAGGAATATAATAGAACCACATATCCTCGTAGCATTTATTATAGGCCTGATCAGCGCTTTTTCTCTACCGCTGGGTACCATTACTTCAGCATTTTGGAAACCCGGAGATCGAGCTATGGCATTTTTAATGGCTTTTGGAGGTGGAGCACTGTTAGCGGCATTAACGATTGATTTAGTTGGATCTGCCCTTAAAAAAGGTCATTTTCATATCCTGGCAGTAGGTTGTATTGTTGGAAGTTTTCTTTTCATTGGCTTAAACCATATCATCAATGACTATGGAGGATTCTTACGAAAAGCCTCCACAACCGTATACTACATTCGCCGGAAAGGCAGAAAACGTTTCAAGCGAATTCTTTCTCATGTACGACGTATAGATTTATTCAACGATCTTCCAGGGGAAGAAGTTGAAGAATTAACATCTTGTTTCATCAGGCAGGAATATCCCAAAGGAACAACACTTTATCAAAAGAATGATTCCTGTAAATATTTATATATTATTGAAAACGGTAAAATAGATCTTTTAGATCCTAAGGAGGATATGAGACCCTTTTCCAATTTGGGAAAAAACGATGTTTTTGCGCGCATGGCCTTTTTTACTGGTTGTCCTCATGCCACAGTAGCTGTTGCAACCACGAATGCCAGTATCTGGCTTATACCGAAAAAGAACTTTGAAATACTCATTCAACATACACCCCACCTTGCTGAAAAGTTACGGGAATTATTAAAAGGAGATGAAGTTGCTAAATATTTGAATGAACGTCAAGGCATGTCTCCGGAGAGTTCGGAAGAATGGATAAATAGAATGATTCAACACTACCGTGGTGAAGGTCTGTCTCAAAAAGACGGACAGCTAACCGAAATGGAGTTTAAGCAAAAATTAGAACAAATCAAACGCGTGCCTATTTTTCAAAAATTACCATCAGAAGAAGTCAACGAAATTGCATCATTATTCTTTCGCAAACACCATCAAAAAGGGTACACCTTCTTTTATGAACATGAACCGGCAGAAAGGTTGTACATTGTTGATCATGGGGAAGTATCATTGATCGACCATGAAAATAAAATGAGGATGTTCACGACCTTATCCGATTATGATGCTTTTGGAGTCATGTCTTTCTTAACAGGGGCACAGCACACAATGACAGCGGTAGCAGCCGAAGACTCAACGGTGTGGGTTTTACGGAAGCAGGATTTTGAGCGCTTACTCGAAACCGCTCCTCAGTTTGCACGTGCAGTCGAGGACTATATTAAACAGGAAGAGGTTTCAGGCTATTTAACCCTGAAACAACATTTCGATACCAACCAGGCCGCTCAGTGGACACAAAGGGCGGTCAAAAGTATGGAGCATGGAAAGCACATTCCCTCTGCTAAAGAGATGGTACAAGTTTGCAAGGAGAATACCGGTGCACCTGCTGCCATTTGGCTTGGCATCTTTCTGGATGGTATACCGGAGTCGTTAGTAATCGGAGCTTATATGATCCATTCAAGTCATATCAGCCTTTCATTAATAGCAGGATTATTTCTTTCCAATTATCCCGAGGCATTATCAAGTTCAGTGGGAATGCGACAGCAGGGCATGTCCTTTAAACGGGTTTTGATAATGTGGACTTCTCTGATGCTTTTTACCGGTATTGGAGCAGCATTGGGAAATATGTTTTTTGCTGAAGCCCCCGAAATGCTCTTTTCATTAATTGAAGGAATTGCTGCAGGTGCGATGCTGACTATGATTGCTGAAACCATGCTGCCGGAAGCTTATTTTAAAGGAGGCTCTATTGTCGGCATTTCCACTCTACTGGGATTTCTAACCCCAATTTATTTCAAAACTTTGGAATGAGCATTTCACACATGGTCTAACCTTTGGTGAGGTGGGACAAATACTTCAATCCATCATGTCTATCTTTGATATAGATATAGATGCTTGATCCTTAATGGAGAAAATGGTGGGTCACCTTGATTTGTGATTTAATCATTTCCATTAATTAGGAACAGACCCGCCAAAAAGCACGTCGGGTAAAATCTATTTATTCGCGTTTCTTGCTTTATGTAATTCCGTGGTTAAATATTTTTGAAGCTGGACACTGCTAATCCTATTCCAAAGAAATAGTATCTATGTCTTCTCTTGAAACGCCTTTCCAGAGTCCAATAATTTTATCCGGATTATTAGTGATCATTCAGCCAAAATGCCAGGATTGGTAAATGGCTGGATAGGAATTTGTCGTGAGAACTAACCCTTGCTTTTGGCCTTTTGGGGAAAATGTCACAATTAGCAAAATCCCCAAATAGCAAGTCATTTTATCTTACCTTTTTTATACTTTCTTAGCACTTTGTTTACTGGTAGTTTTTGCGGTTTTTGTTGTTTTTTGAGTTTTCCTTTTTACGGCCTTTGGTTTATCTTCCTTTGAAATTGTTTTTAAAATATGATCAAGTGTTTTAGAAATCTCCACTTGTTTCTTTTCGACTCTTTCTATAGAAATTGTTTCTAAAATATGATCAAGTGCTTTAGAAATCTGTACTTGTTTTTCTTCGACTCTTTCTATAGAGATTTGCATTTGACTTTTTTTGGCTCTTTCTGAAAGTACAGGTGGTTCCTTTAATCCTTCGTTGCTTTCATCCCTTGTAGCCCGAATACGCCATGCTGTAATTACAATACCAGTTATAATTAACATTATAAAAATAGCTAAGATGTCTGTATTCATTTTTTATTCCCCTAAGAAATGATTTTTTAAATAACAAAATATCAGAATAAATATATACCATTGTAAAGATAATGTACAGTTATATTTTAATGGTATTTTGTTTTATTTTACGATGGCCTAGGGGAAGGGATTTCGCTTTTCGTCCCTTCGCATTAAAATATCCCCTACATCAGCAGGGTGTTTTTTTGAAGAAGGACTTTAAGCATATAAAATAAATTAGTTATGTTATTAGGGTTAAACCTAATCAGGCTGTCCGAGAATGGGTATTTTGGCAGATTATCGAGTCATAAGTCCTTTAATACCAATAACAAATTTTTCGGATTTTGCATTTATTTTCCGATACGGCAGGCGGGAAATGAGGGTCAAACCCCTGATCTAAGATCAGACATAATCATATTCACAAATGATTCAATCCATTTGTTTTTATCTTTTTCTGTGCTCGGCAATTTTATAGGATAAAATTGCTTAAGCTATTTTGCTTCACAAAATAGCCGTGCTCTATGGTTAAAAAATCTTAGCTCTGGAAAATAGCTTTATGATTGCGTTGTAATTATAGCCAGGTTCTTGTCAATCAGTTTGCTATCGAAATCAATAAATTGTTTGGTTAATTCAGCCATTTCCCCATAAAAGGTAACCCGTGATTCTTTCGTCACTTTATCACAAAAAATGGGCACCCATTGACTAAGGTGTTCATCGATAAATTTTTTCTCAAATTCCAGGCAACGAATGGCAGTCTCTTTGTCTTCCTGTGACCATGCCTCTTTTTCGCGACACGTAAGCCTTTGCATAAGCTCAAGTTCAACTCCTATGTGGTCAGGTAATCCTGACCAGTCATAAGAATATTCCAACCCTAATGATTCAATGAAATTTTTGACTTCTACGGTTGTCTCAGTCCAAAGGGCATCCTCATTATCTCTGTATACCGACTCATAGGGTGAAATATGTTTACCCGGCCCGATAAATAAACGAGTATATTCCAATACTAAATCATTAAGAAATTTATCACTAACATCATTCGTAGTTTGTTCATCAAAATGCAAGCCTGATTTGTTCAGAACATCTAAAATGTTTGACTCTCTAAGTGATTTAATAAATTCCCTGGTTGGTTCTTGCAGATAGACAATGGATAGGAATCCATAGGAATTACTTCTATACTCGGTTGTTTCGTCCATCTTCATTATCATTTTGCTCTATGCACATTTACTGCAGATTATGTTTATACCTTCGTAACCGTAACTATTTCATCATTCATTAACCATTGGCCGCCAATGCGATCAGGCCTGTTGCGGATAAGCCAGTTGGGGTTTACTCCATGTTCAGACCACCATTTTAATTTCAAATCGCCATCATTATCAGCGCCGAAAGGTGATTTCTTCCCTGAGGCAAATCGGCCGTACTGCCAGTGCCCAAGGTGAAAAGAAATGGCTATTAAATCTGACACGACACCTTCGGAAACCCTGGCCTTCATTATGACTTCACCAACAGCTGACTTAATCTTAATCCTGTCACCATTCTTAATCCCTCTTTTTCCGGCAGTTATGGGATTAATCAATGCTGAATTATCATGATAAATTTCAGACAACCACTTATTGTTGGCTGTCCGGGAGTGGGTGTGCACGTTTACCTTAAAAGATGAAAGAATCAATTCATCGTCTTTTTTATTTTCAATGTCAGGTACCGGAAACCAGGTAGGCATGGGATTAAACCCTTTTTTCTTTAATAATTCAGAATAAATCTCAAACTTACCGGATTTGTTTACCTTATCAGGCTTAAATCCGGCATAAACCTTATACCCAATCCTTTGTCCAATATATCCTTTGTACGCATTTTTTGTATCCGTGTATCCTTTTGATATAGCTTCATTTTTGCTTTTTGCCTTTGACTTTTTCCAATTCCAGTAAACACCGGTCCTGCTGTCAAAGAGGATATCATCTCCAACATAATCATCTATATTTAAAACTTTGGTGTATGACAGGTAATGGGGTTTTTCATCCGGGTCATGCCAGACACCATGTTTTTTTAAGTATTCATAATCTACGTGGCTTTTCTCACATGATTTTTTGATAAAATCTTCAGTAGAATTAAATGGAAGATTGAGTCCCAGCCTTTTAGCCAGATCAATAGCAACATCCTGGAACTGTCGTGCCTCGCCGAAAGGCTTTACGGCAGGTTGACGAAGGTAAAATTCAGGTATCATATCGTAGGAAACCATATCGTCCCAGGAAGATCTTTCAAGGTAAGTTACGTCGGGAAGTATTAAGTCGGCCAAAGACTCCGTTTCACCATAAAAAGGAGATACAGTGACAAGAAATGGAACCAATGTTTCATCCTTTAATATTTGAATATTCTCTTCACATTCTCCATTTACGTAAACGGGTTGATAACAATAGACCATATAAATTTCCGGTCTTCCAAAGCGGCCATCTTTGATCATTTTTAATACCTGGTGACTTACGTGGTGATTGGGGAAGGCGGCATCACCGGGAAAGCCGTCTATTATATTTAATTTTTTGGGTTTCTTATCAGCCTTGACCTTGGGATACTTCCACTTGGCTCCCACACCGTGGCAGGTTCCGCCTTTAACGTCAATATATCCGCATATGGCATCAAGCATCTTAAAAGCGCGTTCTGCTTCAACTCCGTTATAGTGAGCTACAGGCCCTCTGTAAGAAATGCATGTACCGGGTCTGGCATTAGCAAATTCGATTGCAAGTGACTCGATTTTGGATGCAGGAACCCCACTTAATTGCTCTGCCCACTCAGGCGTATACCGTTTAAGATGTGCTTTTAGTTGCTCAACAGTAACTGTAGTCCAGTTTTCAATAAAATCATGGTCATATAAATTATTGCTCATAATTACATTACACATAGCTAAGGCCACAGCTAAATCAGATCCGGGTTTAATGGGAATCCATTCAGTTGATTTAGCGGCGGTATTGGAGAGTCTTACATCAAAGGTATACAATTTAACTCCACGTTCGGTCATTGCATTGATAGCCCTTTGTGCAAGTTGAATATGTGACGTGTGAGTTTCAAAAAAATTACAACCAAAATTAAGAATCATGTTTGTATGTTCTACAT
>JBHICG010000098.1:0-10281 GCA_046759445.1 Candidatus Scalinduaceae bacterium | reverse complement strand
TTCTGCACCATCACGATACCAGACCACAAGTACCATTGAAATGAAAACAATTACAACAACGACAACATCCTTAAAGACCTGGTCCGGCCAGAAAGGTCATAAGACCTGCCGGTAGAAAGAAGACGTGGAAGCTGTAAAATCGTGTAAGTGTAAGATTGCCATAGTCATTTCCGCCTTGAATTACTCCCTTTACAAATTCACCGATTCCCGGAACTAAACCCATGATGCTCGTAGCGACTTGTGTCGCCCAGTAACCCTTTTGATCCCAGGGAAGCAGATAACCGGTAAGTCCAAACCCAAATATGATGAAAAGCATGAAGACTCCTGTAATCCAGTTTAACTCACGTGGTTTTCTGTATGCACCAAAGATAAGTGTTTGAGCCATATGGAGCACGGCCAGAACTATCATTGCACTGGAACCAACGTTATGCATCCCTCTTACAAACCAGCCGGAAAACGTTTTGTGCTGTATATAATATACACTTCCCCATGCATCTGTGGTAGACGCGGAATAGCAGGTAGCAAGAATTACGCCGGAGACAATCTGCATGATAAAGACGAAAACAAGTGCACTGCCAAAGACGTAGGACCACTTGGCGCCACCTTCTACAGGCTCATCCATAAATTTATTAAAAAGGTCTTTGAGACCGGTTCTTTCTTCTAACCATTTCATTTTATAGTACTCGAAATTAGACGTAAAATTTAAGTATAAGCAACTCTCAAGCAGGCATTTTCTTGGAAATACCAAGTTTCATTTTCTGGTATCTCACAAATAGCTTTCCCTGTTTGATTTCTGTTTCAAGGGTATCCAATCCCCGTGGAGAAGGCCCTGAAAGGACGCTTCCTTCGATATCAAAATAACTTTCATGGCACGGGCAGACAAACCTTCCCGAACCCTCGTCCCAGTCGATACCACATCCAAGGTGAGGACAGATTGAGGAAAAGACAGTAAATTTTTTATCCTTATCCATTAATATCCAGACTGCACCTATTGCAGTCGGAGGAAATTTGGTCCATGCGTCCGTCAAAGAATCCTTGATTGTTATCTTCCTGGGGACATTGACCTGGTACTCATTGACGTTGCCGATATCAACCAGATCTGATGAACCTGTAACGGTATTTTGCATAGCTGGGCTGATAAAGGCGCTTATCAGGGGGATCGCATAGCCAATACCAATAAGAGATGACAGAGCGACGGAACATATCTTTAGAAAGTTGCGACGTCCGTTTTCACTTGGGTGCATACTTTCCTCTATGCTAGATTGTTTCTTCATATTCATACTCCTAACCTGTCAAACTGAAAAGTGAACTATGGCAGACCTATGCCAATGAAAAGCTGCAAAAACATAACTTTTCGCCAGGTATCAATGGTGCCTATCTTGAATAATAAAGTTCGTATTTCTACAGCGATGATAAGGCGCTGACCTAATGGAGCAATTAAGTATTCTAGGTGGGATTTATAAATATAACTGGCAGAAATGAGCAATTTACACCCACACCTTACCGAACTGCACGTTGCGCATGAAACGTCTTCAACCAAAAACAATGCAAGTAGGACAGTCAACGCATTCCTCAAACCTTAAGGTTCAGGCATAAATCGTTTAATCTCAACTGCATACAATTTTTCTAAGACAACAGGCAATAATTCAAAAATAGCTAACTTCGATTTTTGGCACTATTTATTAATTCACCCACAAACCGCCCTACCTTATCAACCATCTGGTTGCAATCTTTAAAGCTATATTTTGCTATCTCTCTCATGATAGCGCTACCTACGATTACACCATCTGCAATTTTCCCTGCCACCCTGGCCTGTTCGGGCGTTGAAATCCCAAAACCCAGCGCGACCGGCAAGTTGGTAAATCTCTTAACATTTTGAATATTCCTAGTTATATCATCAGACAATTCGCATTTTACCCCAGTTATACCCACAACGGATATATAATATAGAAAACCTTGTGACTTTTTGACAATCAATTCCATGCGATCGTTTGTTGTTGTAGGTGCTATAAAACAGATTATCTTAAACCCCTCATTCTTACCAATTTCAATTATTTCTTCGGCTTCTTCAATGGGAAGATCTGGAATCGTAGCGCCATCAAATCCTGCTTCGACCGCATTTTTTATAAAATTTCTACAACCATTCTTATAGAGGATACTATATGAAATCATCGACACAATGGGAATTCCCGATTCTTTTCGTACCTCTTTTATGAACTCAAAGATATCAGAGAGCTTAATTCCACCTGAAAGCGCCCTGTGATAAGATGATTGAATTACAGGCCCGTCTGCAATTGGATCAGAAAATGGAACTCCCAATTCTATTATGTCTGATCCTCTCTTGTCAAACTCCAAAATCAATGACTTCGTCACTGCCAGACTTGGGTCTCCAGCCGTTATAAAGGGAATAAATGCAGGTTTGTTTCTCTCCCTTAATTCCTTAAACATAGAGTCAATCCTATTCATTACCTTATCTTTTTTGCAATCATGCTTACTACTGATCTGTTATCTTCCCTCTCACCCTCTCGATAATAAAGGATGTAAAAATCCCTGAAGATATTAAGAAGTTCACTATATAAATAATATGGGAGTTCATTATGTTTTACTGAATACTCTGGGTTCTTAGAGCCAGGTGCATCACATCTATTTTTTAACTGGCCAATGGCATATTCCTCAAATACAACCATACCACCTATCTTCAAGCGATCCTTGATTTGGGGAATAAGACTCCTTTGCATATAATAAATACAAGTTATAAGGTCATACTTATTGTTTGGTATTCTATATTTCTCCAGATCCGCTACAAAGGCATTTAATCTTACATTATTCTCCTTTGCTAAAATCTTACTCTTCTAGATAGCTATCTCAGAGATATCACAACCCTCCACATCAAATCCATTCTTGGCCAGAAATACTGCATTTCTTTCTTCTCCCATAGCTAAGACCAGGGCCTTGCCTTTAGTCAAAAGATTGATATTTTCTTTTAGAAGTTTTATCGGTTCTTTTCCATACATATATTCTTCAGTATCATATCGTTTGTTCCATCTCTTTCCGTCTTCTTCATTGGCATTGACAACCTGACCAATATAGAAGAGTAAGCGATAGAAAAATATTATAAATGTTTGTGCCATCTTCATATTAATATCCTCGTAAAAGTCAGTAGACAACGAACTTCATGTTCGTTGAATCAACGAGGTAAAACCTCGTTGTCTACCCGAGGTCCGCTTTCACGGTAGACAACGGACTTTACGTCCGTTGATTTCAACGATGGTAAACATCGTTGTCTACATCAAATGCGCATTCTTTAATTCCTCAAAATAAAGACCTCTCATGCATTTATATTCCATAAAATCCATAACCAGACCCTTACGCACTGGGTTTTCCAAAATATATCTTGCTTGTTTATAAATATCTTCATCCTTTCGCAAAACATGGTCGTAAAATCTATCCTGCCATAATTGTTTTGCCGTATACATTCCCTTTAATTCAAATGAGACCTTACTTTTGAAATGTTTGACAATATCCAATATATTACGTTTATCATCCTTAAGACTAACTAATAAATGTAAATGGTCAGGCATTAAACAATAGGCATAGATATCAAGGTCGTATTTGCCTTTAACATAATTAATAACTTCTAAGACTTTATCAGATAAATCCGCCTCGATAACATCTATACCTTTGTAAAAGCAAAGGGTCAGGGCTATTGTAAGGGGTCCTTGATACGCCATTTTATTGAGTCTTATGTTTCTTCTTTTAGTGTATATTGGCATTGAAAGATCCATATTAACAAACATGTCAACGAGGTAAAACCTCGTTGCCTACTTTTATCACCACGATGTCATCTGAGGAACGGAGTGACGAAGAATCTTATCTTTGAAATTCCCAGACATTAAATTACAGATCCATTCCCAACTTTTTGGCAACCTCATGGGAATCCTTGTCTCCACTTCCTGAAAGATTTAGTACAATAACTTTATCTTTGTCAACCGATGGAACAAACTTAACCGCATACGCTATAGCATGAGCTGCCTCAAGGGCCGGGATTATGCCTTCTAAATGTGCACATAAGCTGAATGCATCTACAGCCTCATCATCTGTAACAGAAACGTATTCAGCCCTCTTTGTATCTTTTAAATAGCTATGTTCTGGACCAACTCCCGGATAATCCAGGCCCGCAGAAATTGAGTGAACCTGAGATGTCTGCCCATCTTCATCTTGCAAGACATAGCTTAAACTGCCATGAAGTATACCCCTTTCACCTTTTGAAAGCGATGAAGCATGTTCTCCAACATTAAAGCCAAACCCTCCGGCTTCCACCCCTATTAATTTTACATCTGTATCTTCAATAAAAGGATAAAAAATTCCTATTGCATTACTACCACCACCAACACATGCTATTAAATAATCTGGTAATTTTCCTTCTGCCTCTTGAATTTGTTTCTTTACTTCCAGACCTATTATGGCCTGGAAATCCCTCACCATCTTTGGGTATGGATGCGGGCCTACAACGGAGCCAATTATGTAGTGTGTATTTCTTACTGATGACATCCAGTCTCTTAGCGCTTCGTTTGTTGCGTCTTTGAGTGTTTTCGAACCTGTTTTTACGGGAATTACATTTGCTCCAAGCAATCTCATTCTAAACACATTTAAAGACTGGCGTCGCATGTCCTCTTCACCCATGTATACTTCACACTTCATACCAAACATGGCGGCTGCGGTTGCCGTGGCAACACCGTGCTGCCCGGCGCCTGTTTCAGCAATAATTCGCTCCTTTCCCATTCTAATGGCAAGCAACACCTGTCCCAATGTATTATTAATCTTATGTGCGCCAGTATGATTAAGGTCTTCTCTCTTTAAATAAATTTTTGGTCCGTTTAATTTCTTGGTTAGTCTTTTTGCAAAATATAGAGGCGATGGTCTCCCTACGTAATCCTTTAAGTAATATCTTAATTCCTCATCAAATTTTGAGTCTTCCTTAGCCCTTAGATACTCTTTCTCCAGTTGTTCTAGTGCCGGCATAAGGGTTTCTGGAACAAACCTTCCGCCGTATATACCAAAGTGCCCACTTGCATCGGGAAGACCTTTTTCTCTTAATGTTTCCTTTATATGGGTATCATCGATTTCGACAATCTTCATACATCAATTCTCCTCTAACATAAAAAAGGGTAGCACAGATTTAAAACATCCGTGCTACCCTCCTCAATACTACTAAGTTACTCACAATAAATTAATGATGCCCACCACCGGCACCAGGATCATCTGGATCATAATCACCTTCTTTTCTCTTATAACCAGTAAGCAAATCTGTGTATTCACCATGTTTCCAGAAATCAAATGCCTGATGCTCTATGCCGACCTCTTTTTCAAGGGTCGCAATCCTTCTAAGCTTAGAAGCTTCAGACTTTATCTCTACGAGCGTTCTATCCATCGGGAACGCACCCTTGTTATAAGTAACATCATCAATAGAGAAATGCGCTGCTGCCTTGTAAACTGCGGTTACCTGGTAAACGATCATCTCCACAGCCATTCTCTCTATATCTGATACGTTATAGAACCTTGGAGCGCCGCCCGGTAACAGATTCATCGTGTGACCACCAGTCCAGTCAGGCGCCAGGTCAGCCGGCATTGGATCTAGCAATCCTTCCAGGTACAAACCAACGATTATGTTAACTGCCTCACGCCATTTTGTAAAACTAATGTTTATCTGTTCATCCATAGCGTCTAGTTGCATCTTCGCCCAGCGCGGAGAATGACATCCCTGACACTTCTTTATCCATGCATCTCTCTTTGCCTTATGTTTCGGAGCTCCCCTGTCAAGCTGAAACATACCCATGTGTGCATATTCAGTTGAAGCATTCTGTACATTGTGATTGCCATTTTCTCCCATATGGCAGTATGCACAAGTTGGTACCCGGTAATTCTGAGGTTTCATCTTCTTATCCCAATCCCATGTATCACCTTCCATCATATATATCTTTCCGTGATATGAGTTGTACCAGAACTCATATTCATAATGGTCAACACCCATATGACAAACACCACAGTTATCAGGTTTCCTGGCCTCTGAAGACTTAAATTGATGCCTGGTATGACACCCATCACACCTGTTTCCAGCGATACCATGACACTGTGCACATCCAGCTACTTCTTCACCCGGTTTTCCAATCTGCCATGCAAATTCAGTAACCGAAACGTCCCATATATGAGTGGGTTGATGTGATCCCTGTCCACCACTTAGATGCTCGCCGTGTTCCTTTGTATGACATTTACCGCAAGTATTGTGGCTAGGCATTCTTAATTGTTGGTGATTTTTACCATGACATGAATCACAACCAACTACCTGTTCCTTTTCCATCGCATCTGTCTTGCCACTCTTTGAGTGCTTACTCTCTTTCCAGTCAACGACGATTCTGGGTGTCTGCACGGTATGACACAAAATACATTCCTCTGTCTTGAATTCACCCTCAACCGCCTGAGATGATACGTAGTAATCTTCAGGATTATAGTACATAGCAGTTACCGGTAAGTAATAAAATATATTTTTAAACTTACCTTCGCCCGGTATCGCATCCTCTACTCCTGTATACTTTGCTGTTAATCCAAAAACATAATTCTCGCCAGAATCATCATTTCCTACAGCCTGTCCATAAATCGAAGATGCCACATCCTGAAACGTGGGAGCAGCCTCTTCTGCATATACGTTTTTACAAAAACTCGCTGATGTAAACGCACATGCCGTAACCATTATTATTATACCCGCACATGCCGTAAATCTTCGTACTATATCGGTCATACTTTGTTTTCTCCTTTCCTTTTATATTAATTTGAAAATTATTTATATATCATTATACAAATAACGTTGATTAAAGACACATCACCTCCCTTCAATTTAGTGTTTGAATTATACTTATAAGCGTTTACTTGTCAATAAGTTTTTGCAAATATTAATACAAAAAAAAGCTGGCATAGCTATTTATGGCTATGCCAGCTTGTAAGTAAAGCTTATTAGATAAGGAATCTATTTTGATTCTTATCTATGATAACCAGGGTAAGGGTCTGGGCCCTGAATGTTATCCCACTGCGCACCCAAATCTACCCATTCTACAAACATGAACCTTTCCTCTGGTGTCAAAATCTTGTTGTGCATAACCCTTCCTTCTAATGGGAAAGGATTCTCTCTCGATCCAAACTGTGATAAAGGTTCCTCATATAGACGCCAGATAAGCAAACTATTGATTGCAGAACTTGGATTTACGTATCTACCACCAATATTCTTATCCTTACCCAACTGAGGCGCCAGTAAGCTGTTATAAGCCTTGCTGTATGCGGCTATACCACTAACAGATACCAGCTTCGTGCTACCACTCAGATTAGGCGCTTGAGTCACACCGTGACATGAAGCACATTTTTCGTCTATTATAGGTTGCAAATCTCTTCTGAAATCTATTGTTCTCAGCTTGTCAATATTCAGACCTTCAACCTCAGCAGAGGTTGTACCAGAAGGACCACCATAATAAACGTCAGATGGAACAACAACGTCTTCTCCGTGTTTTACACCGGCATATCTACCCTTTTTATCAAGTTTCAGATTTGCCCACATAAACGGAGAATCATAATGGCTCAAATCGCTGAACCACCAGTTGTAGAGAGCCTTTGTATGTATATTGAGGTAACCTTTCTTATCATAAGAACCCCAATGACATCCAGTACATATCCTGCCACCATAAGGCCTTACATAGGCCCAGGCTAACTGAGTCTGTACTGACATACCTCTGTCATCCAGAATCTGTGTGCAGTAAGGCTCGTCTCCAGGATGTGAGCTTACGACAGAACCATCATCTTCAACATACTGGTAACCGAACATACGTCTTTGTGAGAACGAAGTACCACTATTACTGCTTGATTTGGCTCCACCCAAAAGATGACTACCAGCGCCCATGATAAATCTACTATCATCTGGCTCAATAGTCTCTATAGCATTAAGTACCCTGATAGCCTTAATATCACCATGTTCCATTACCTTTGTTCTCTGGTGAGGATAAGGTCCAATTGGCAGATTCGTCAAGGTCGTATCGAAGCATATGGTTGTACTCCATGAGTGAGGATATCCTTCAACCGAAACCTGGTCAAATGGCTGATATGTCACAGTTGTAACACCAAAACTATCGCCTGCAGTAAATGCATTTATCCATCTTGGTTTATAACGGGTATATACGGGCTCTGGCTGATGATCATTCCACTCTGGATCATCATAAACTACTTTACCCACTGTGCCATTATCCTTATCGAACCAATAAAGCCCGAAATCACGTCTTTCAGAAGAAGAAACCATTAAACGTCCATCCGGCACTGGATGCGGACTTCTATAGAGTCTTCCATCATTGCTCAGTCTGGACTGTGTCTTTGCATGCGGTGTCGTCCAGCTTACTCTTGCAAGATTACCTATACCAGAATTACTGTCCAGAGCCTCTATGTAATATACATAGCCGTCTGAGCACTCTTTCGCCTGAATCTTTGGAGCATCAGGCTGCTCACTGGTCTCATTGCCATAGATGTGTCTTGGGTAAGCGCCAGTCCAGTTGTTAACTAACAGGCATGTGCTACCATTAGAATTATTATGAGTACCATTTGCCTGTGTACTGCTGTACAAGATGTTTCCATCACGAGTCAGTGCAGGATCAAAATTTGAACTTACATTGTAAGTGATCTGGTCAACAACAGTGTTAAGATTTGGCATATCTATACCTACTAATACATGACCACAGATACGATCCATTGACTTTCCACCCTGCGGATCAAGCCTGTATACGTCAAAAGCGAATGGTCTGCCAAATTCATCTCTCAGCCCCTCTGGAGAATAAATACACATCAGGAAACCCATCTTTTCAACCTCACCACGTACTCTCCAATCACCTTCAAAGTATCTGTCTCTTGATATTACCCTGCCTTTTCCATCCTCAATAGCGCCAGCGGGATAGTAAATGGGACTCCTGACTGTACCAGGCAAGTCCGTCAACTGCCTCAAACCTGAACCATCAATATTCATCTCCCAAATCTGGCAGCCACCACCGCTCTTGTGAACACCTGCAAAAGCAACTTTGGAACAGTCCCAGTAAAGGCAAGGATCGAAGGCACTCTTGAAATCTTTGGTCAGCACCTTAAGGCTTCTCGTTTTCGTATTGTATGATACAATTCTGCTATCATTTGAGACATAATTCGGGTATTGATGATATGGGTCGCCTGCCGTTGTTGGTTTTGATTGGGTAAAGACAACACTATCAATGGTTCCCTGAATCTTCCTTGCCATGCCCCAATAATCACCCCAGATAGGCTCACCAGGCTTATAACCACCAGTCATGACCTGTGCCTGGCAATTACTACTAAAAAGCCCCCACAAAGCAACAATACCAACTAAAGCCATTGATGCAAAAAATCTCTTTTTCATAAGTTGGTTTACTCCTTTCCTTTTGTTAAAATAAATTATGACAAATTAAACTTATTCAAGTTTGCAGAGAATAGCCTCCATGAAAATGGAGACTATTTCTCTACGCACAAACCTTTATAATGCCTTCATAAACTCAACAAGGTCCTGTAACTGCTGATTGGTAAGATGAGATGTAACTCCATGCATATCCTCTGTAGAGCAACTATTATCTATTGTAGCCATCAAGGTCTCTGCACTACCATCATGGAAATACGTACCTGATGCATAGATGTCCCTCAACGTAGGTGTATCAAATTCCTTCACAAGGTCCAAACCTATAATTGGCACATCGTATTCCTCACCATAAGGGTCAACTCCTGCTTCCAATGCTCTCTGGTTAAATACAGCGCCGGGGGTTGTCCTGAATCCATCCTTACCAACTCGACCTGTCCCAACATCATGTGTCTGTGCATCACTAAACAATGCTCTCGGATTCTTTGGATCTCCAGGATGACATTCAATACATCCAACCTTCGGATCACTAAATACCTTCCATCCTCTCTTCTGTGCACCCGTCAATGAACCATCTTCGTTCCTGAAAGGACTTCCCGTAAACTCCAGAGACCTGATGTAAGCAATTAGAGCCTCTAATCTCTCAGGAGAGAAATTTTCACTCCTGAATACAAACCCAGGGTCACGTCCGCATACCCTGTCAATCGAAGATGTTGCTCCTACAATCTCGTCAGGATGACCTGTAAAACCTTCATGCCTGAACGGGGGCAAATATCTACCACCCCTGATATACTTCACATTCTTCCAACTGCCCCAGCCTTCATCTCCAAGATCCCAGATCA
>JBHICG010000097.1:0-10472 GCA_046759445.1 Candidatus Scalinduaceae bacterium | reverse complement strand
AAAACCTTTGATAGTCTCACTGGTAAAACCAGTGGCTTACCTATCAATGAGTTATCTGTATCCCCCAATAATCCAGATGAAGTATATTGATAATTTCTGATCCAGGTGGATTGCCCCTTGGTCTAGGGAATTTATCCTCTGGTCAAGGGCATCTATCCTCCTATCCACCTTGTTATCAAGGTTGATTATCAGATCCTTAATATCCTCTAAACCATTCGTATGCTCCTCTACCTTGCCTTCACCCCACACTTTTAAACTCTATCTTCTTTTAAAGAAACCACTTAAGTCTTTTTTTCAAATGACCATAAGCAGCACTGTAAAATCCTTACCATGTCAAGCATATATCAACAAAAAGAGGGTAAGAATCCTTACGACTCTTACCCTCTTTTTTTCTGCATCGTTAATTGGGTTTATGTTTGCAAACCAAACCTACATCACATCTTTTAGAACTTCATTATAGTCATCAGGTAAAACCAGTCTGTATCATCATCATTAGTAGTGCTACCAGTATTCCTGGCAACGATATTTTCAATGGCATCGTCAATAAAGTAGTGTGAATAGCCTCCAACTACTGTGAAGTTCTTGAACAGCTTGTACTTAACGGTGATGTCTATTTCTTCACCGTAGTCACCATCAAAACCTCCACCTGGATCAGGGGCAGCAAGCCTAACACCAGGAGCACCACCACCAACAGTGAACCAGGCATCTCTATCTTCATCTGCTTCAAAAATATGAAAATCTACCTTCATTAGTAACTTCTTTGTGGGCTTAACTGCAAGATGTATCTGATGGTCTCTTATATTCTGCCAGCCATGGAAATCGATATAACCCAGCCTGGCGTGCCCGGTTGGGTATAACTGACTGAACGTCTTCGCAGCACCAGCACCAGGACGTTTATCTCCAGAGGCCATTACATAGTCATAACCTATCCTTGGTTTCCACGGAACATTGTTGAACGTATAGCCACCGCCCCAGGCGCCTGCAAATGCCTGTATTCTTTGCGACCTGTTGGTGATGAACTCAACTCTTCCGTGCTGCCATGCCTGCTCAAACGTAAAGTCAACACCCGGCAACCAGGGTATCTTCTTACCCTTTATCCTGGCTCCACTGGTATATCGCTGCTCACCAGCTATTGCACCGGCTGATCTAAACGGTGGATTTGCATCTCTACTCCTCTGCCTTATGATTTCATATGGTTCGATAGCAATCCCTTTAGTTACCTCAAAGTGCCCATAAGCGCCCCAGAATAACTCGTCTCTGTTAACACCTGCCCCAGGCGCAGGAATGGCACCTGACCCTTCACCAGAAACACCACCGGTTTGATCCTCTGATATATTAGCGGCAAAGAAGTCTACCCATATATTCTTCTTATTGTCGTACCTTATCCTTGCACCATCATAAGACCTCGACTCATTCGCCCAGTTCAGGTGACCAATCAACCTGTGTTCACCGTAAAACCACTGCCATCGCCCAACCCTTACGTTTATGTTTTTTAACAAAGGATTAAGATCACCAAGGTTCCTCAAATCTACATATCCTTCAAGCAGGTCAACCCTAGCGAGGTTTCCGACAGTGCTCTGCTCAGCACCAAACGTACGTACATCCTGCAATTTCACATAACCCCTTATATTCTTATTCACGTCTGCATCAAGGTAAATCCTCGTCCTTTGCAACGTAAAATCTGAATCAGGAGCAGCTTCATTCCCATTAGGATCTGTTCTAAGCTCAAATCTGTGCCTTATCGAAAAACCTAACTTGAGGCCCCTTATCTTTGGCGCATTTATGTTTCCGGTTGGCCTTGACTCCAATGCCTCAATCCTCTTAAGAAGATCGGCATATGAACCTTGCGCCTTTGCATCCTGCATCCCGATCAGCAAATATACTGACGAGAACGCAAACACAGATGCGAAGGCTATAAATACACTTCTAATTTTTATCATATTTTCCCTCCCTCTATATTACATCCGAAAAATAAAATTAAAAAACATTCTTAACAAATATGCCCGCCTTCTGTTACAGCTATTTTTTTAATTGACCAGTAAAATTACTGAAAGGTATACACATACTAAACCATTAACACCCAAGACATTTCTAAATAGAAAGGACTTAAACGTTATGGTTTACTACAGTTGCAACAAATGTCCCGTCAACTTTTCTCTAACTGAGCGTCGTTTCAATCTGAATACACCTAATTCCCCCCGCTGCTTTCTTGCACCGTAGCGGCACGCTGCTAAAGCAAGAAGCGGGGGGATTTTAAGATACTTCTACCTACTACTTTCCACCTCCAAGGCCTATTCCCAGTTTCTTCTCGATGTTATACACTCTTTCTAACATATCATGTTGCGATCTAATACGTGAAAGCTGGTTGACCATAGGCGCCCAGCCCCACCACCATGAGTAATCCTGCTGACCATGGGCAACACCCTTGTAACCCTTGAGTGCATACCAGAACCACATGTTACCATAATCTACTTCTATTTGGCTTGGATTACCGTCATCATGTCTAAAATTAGCATATACACCGAGGATCGGACCAACTACAGGAACCTTACCTTTTTTCATCTTGAATGCCTTATAGACGGCTTCACCGAGTAGTTTTACGCCCAGCTTATCAGCAATCACATCACCCATTGGATAAGGGTCTCTGGCATCAACGTCTATCCAACCTTTTTCAAAGCATTCTTCTACCAGAAACTGACCTTCGTCACGTTTACGATATGCTGCGAACATATATTCATCTAGCGCCTCAAACCATAATCTTGCAAAGCGCCCACTATGGCAATTATTGCAAAGTTCTATCCACCTTTCGAGTTTCTTCTTGTTTGCACCATCGTAAATATCTAACTTCTTGTTCATTGGTGGAATTGTAATGCCATAAGGATAATCCTTCATGCTTGACTTATACTCTACTTGGACAGGCGGGAAAGTACCCATTCTCCAACGTCCCTTGGAGGTCACGTTGTGGCCCCATTTACCTGTAGTATTATTATACATATGACATATCTGACAGGTTGGAGTACGCTGTTCAGACCCGCCAAGCGCTAGTTTATTCAGGTCTTTATCTATAGCATATGTATCATGCTCCATAGCGTAAATAACACCCATCTTCGACTCTTTGTAAGTCTCAGCATCTGGGTGATCAGCGCCCATGTGGCACGAAAAACATGCCTCAGGTTTTCTTGCCTCTTCAGCACTAAACTTATGCCGCGTATGGCATGGGTCGCATCTCTCCATTGAAGGATGACACTGATCACAACCTATGAAAGAATATTGCTCACCCTTTCTGAAGCCTTCGATATACCATGGCACAACAACGTTTGATATCCATGATGCCTGGTGACTCGGCCTTCCATCCGTAATCTCGGACGCAAACTCTACTACTTGCTGCCTATGACATTTCTTACAGGCGTCATCAGCTACGGGCAAAAACAACTCATCGTGACTTTCACCATGACAGTAATTACATGTAACCTGTTCAATCTTTATACCAGCAGCTTCCTCAATCGCCCTTGTCTTTTCTGCAATTTCAGGTGTTCTTCTAGGCTTTGCATGAGATGAATCCTTCCAGGATCTGACAATACCCGGAGTTACCTCATCATGGCAACCCATACAATCTCCTGAAGCATAATCTTCAAACAGGTCTTTGAAAGCACTTAAATCAGGCCTTACATAATGATTCTTCGGACTCCAATACATGTGAAGAGGTACAGGTTTGTAATAATCAGCCCATGGACCACTACCCTTTTCCAGACCAACCCATTTCTCAAAGCCCTTTTGAAGCTTTTCTGTTGGCATGACCAGCCTTTCCGGAGATGGATTCACAGCTCCCTGCGCAAAGACTGCGCCGTCGCTTAACATAAGAAAGGCCCCACAAATTAAAAATAAGACGCCAATTCTAAAATGCTTCATATAAAATAGCCCCTCCTCCTTTCATAATTAATTATTACGTATTACAAAATTAAATTTACGAAGTTCGGGCTAAAGGCATACGTCGTCTAATATTTGACAGATTGTACAACTTCTGATACATTTGTCAACACAATTTCCATGTATTTTTAAAAACTTGTTTTTGGTCATCAACACTATATGATGCGTTTAAAGCAAACTACTATATATATATGTCCACAAACATCAATCTACTACACTTACTACTTCAAAACAACCTCACTAAACAAAAACTACCAGCTCGACCGTGTCGTTCTAACGGGTGAGCAAAAATTTTTATTCCCAAAACACCTCCTTTCCTAAAATTTTGTTTGATTATAATCTAAATTGAGCGATTTTATATATTTACTCTAGCCGCAGGCTTAAGGCAATCTTAAGATTGATCGCTTGCGTTTCTCATCACCTGATGGGTATATGAAGATTTCACGTAAGTTACGCAACCTAAAGGTTGCGGCTACACAAATCGCTCAATTTAGATTTTAGTAAACGGCCCTTCAGGGTTGTGTAATGCTTGACGTTGTGATGGAACAATAACTTTTGTGCCTCGTTGGTCAATCTTCTCAAGTTCTTTGAAATTAATTGTATCAATACCTAAAGGTACTACCGCAAATGCATCATACGCTCTTACAGGGCACGGTCTTCAGCGTTAACATATCTTCCCGTGCTGGAAGGAAATAGCGTTATTTGATTGCGTCCTCCATAACGATATGCCATAGTATCACTCCTTTCTTTTTTCGAGTGATATTATATTGTTGTCCATATTGCTTGAATTGTTTTTCACTTGTTTTATATTAATCATACCACCTTAATTATGACACAGCCTCTAAACGGGGATTAAATTTTATTCTTTTTTTTCTTTATGACGCATTTCATGCCTTTTGGGGATATGGCAATCACCACAAATAGCAAAATCAAAGGAAATGCGGGACAGTTTTTGCGCCTCTTCAACACTCCCCTTTTCCTCACCTCCCATTAGATGACCGTACACCTCCCCAGGCCCATGACACGCCTCACAATTAACACCCTGCTCCGCATATATACCCTTGTCCTCTCTGTAACCTGTTGTGTGACATTTATAACATTGCTTTTTATAACTCGCATCGCCATTTTTGTAATCAGGTTCTTTTTCTATCCTCTCAAAGGTCTTAAACTTTGTGGCACTCCATCTATTGATGTGTTCCGGATGTGTCTTTTTATGGCATTTAACACATTTTCTCTTTCCCACATATATCTGATACTCTCCTGACGGACCATAGAAGCTTTCTCTTCGTAGCTTTATTTCTTCTTCAGGATTCAACACCCGAAGTCGTTCCCACATCTTTATAAACTCTTCAGCAGAGCCCGCACGGGCCTTTGTCATCGCCTTCCTGTCCGCAAGCATATGTTCATGTGCTGGCTCCGTCTCCAGAGCCCTTCCGTTCCCACCATGACACACCGAACATCCATAAATATCGTAAGGGATAGGAAGGTCTTCTGGATGTCCTTCTACTATCTTCTCTTCATCAATATGGCATGTCATACACCTGTCTACTCTGGGACCGTTCTCTTGATTACTCCAAAGACCTTCACCCTTGAGCAATATCTGCTTTATCTCTAACCTTTTGTTTTTTAAGCCGTTAATTTTATCTTCCAACTCTTTTGCCTTTTTGGGGTCACCCCATTCTGGATTTGACCAAAATTCATAACTCTCTTCCGCCTTAGCTATATTTTCCTGGATAACGGCCCTCTGGTGTTGTTTCCATTCAGGATTAATTTCTTTATAAAACCACACGCCTGAAACACCTAGCAGCAGGATAGATATCGTGGTTAACCAAATTAATTTAGCGTAAGAACCCATTTTAAAAGTTTAGAACAGTATTAAATATTTCAGGAAGTGATAAAATGTATCTAACGTCAAACACATATCTTAAGAAAATCTTAATAGGAATTAATAACATAATTAGAAATAGCGCCATAAAGATATAATATCTCACAACGCCTAGAGTTTTACAAAAATTCTTGAATATATACTGTGGTACGATTACGCCAATACCAAAATATAGGATAAAAAACGCAAGTCCACCGGCGATATGAAAATTTACCAATTCAGTTACTGGCACATCCTTTAGAACAGATTTATCTTCCCATGGCCAGTAAAACATTCTACCCGGACCTCTAAAAAACTGTCCGATAATTATGAGTATATACCACATGGCAAAACCAAAACCAAAAACTGATACAGCTACTGGTCTATCTCTAAGTGTATACCTGCCAATACCAGTTTCTTTATTTGGATCAATAAATGGAATGACTATCAAACCTACAAGCAAAATGGTAGGAATAACTACTCCTGCTAACCATGGATCAAAATATATAAGCAGCTCCTGGAGTCCTATGAAGTACCACGGTGCTCTCTCATCAATGGGTGTGTTAGAAGGGTCTGCTAATTCCTTTAATGGCGCGTCCATAAAAAGAGACCATACCATTATTATGAACGTAAATATCAGTCCGGCAATAAATTCTATTCCAACAGAATCACGGAGGTGTTTAACGGTATAGTCTTGCTCTTTAACGGTTAAAGTATCGAAGCCCTCTCTAAATTCGCCTTTTACGTTAATATCCTTAACGTATTCCCACTCTTTAGTTGACATGCGGACAATAACTTCGTCCTTTTCCTTTGATTCGTCTTTTATTTCAGCCATTCTGTTTTTCCTGCAAAACCTGAATGTTTTAATTCAATGACTTTAGCTAGAGTGGTCCAGAAACCCCTCCTGCTCTTCGTATACGCCAGAAGTGAAAACCCATTAATCCGGCCATACCGAGAGGGATTGCTATTGCATGCAAAAGATAAAACCTTAATAATGTAGGCTGTCCAACCGACGTGCCACCTAGCAAAATAGAATTTACATCACCCCCGGGAGGCAATATTGCAAAAGGGCCTTTTGCCCCTATTATCGGTGAATTTTCCCCCATACTAGTCCCTATAGTAACTCCCCAGTAGGCTAATTGGTCCCATGGGAGTAAATACCCTGTAAAACTTGCAAGCAACGTCATTACCAGTAAAAGTACTCCCACAATCCAGTTCAATTCTCTTGGAGGTTTATATGCGGCTGTTAAAAAAACACGTAACATATGAAGGCCTACGAACAGTACCATCAAATGGGCAGTCCACCTATGCATATTTCTTATCAGGACACCAAATGGCACGACATATCGAATGTCTTCCATATTTGAATAAGCCGAATTCACATCTGGGTTATAATAAATCATTAAAAATGCCCCTGTGCATGCAAGTAATGAGAAGAAAAAAACACTTAAACCTCCCAGGCAAAACGTATATGTTATTATCCTCCTCCCACCCACACTCATATTATATGGGTTTAACTGCATTGCCTTAGCAATTGCACGCATTAGACTGTTTATTGGAGACAAAATCTTAAATTCACCATACAAGAGGTCTCCAAATATAGCCTTCCAAACCTGGGTATTTTTTATATCTCTTTTTTTGTCTTTATCTTTGACTTTTTCTTCTTCCATTTATAAATTAGCCCCTTTCATCCTGCCTCAGACGGATCGCTAATTTATTTTTGTTTCGCCGTTCAAAACAAAAATTACCAAAATAGCAAATATAAGTTGTCTTTTAGATACCTTAAACTGGTAAAATAAATCCCAAACCGACAATTCGACTTTTATCTATAAGCAATCGCCTATCGTCAGTCAGTGTAACATAAGCGCGATCCAAAGGTCTTGGTGGAGGTCCAGCAAAATTTACCCCATTTTTGTAAAACTGCCCTCCGTGACAGGCACATTTGAATATTTGTTCTTTCTCAAGCCATAGAGGCTGACACGATAAATGCGTACATACTGCTATAAGCGCATAAATACCTGCTTCCTCTCTAACAATCCATACCTTGCGTGCACCTATTAGTGTTACGGAACCAAGAGGGTAGTCTTCGGGTCTGCCTGCTTTGAATATACTTGAAGGTTCATATGTGACCCTGGGAACCAAGTAGCGGACAACTGCAAGACTCCACATAGAAACAAGTGCCCAGAACGCTAACCAGCCTCCCCAGAAAAGACTTCTTCGGGTAACTGTCTTTGGATGTTCAAGAAGTGATTCCGGTTCGTAATGTTCGTCACTGGATAAATCAACGTGTGCCATAGTTAAACTCGATTATTAATTCAAAATTTAATAAGGCAATCACCCTATCTTTTAATGAAAAACATATTACAAATTTCTCTCTAAAAGTCAAGGCTTTACATTGTATTAGTTGACAATTGAATTTTGATATGAAAAAAACTATATAATTTTGGAGGGAATTAACATCACAATTGGAAAGCAAAACATGTGTACGACGACCTAATCCTCCCCCCTTGCTGAAAATCAGGACAAGTCTTATGGACGACTTGCAAACACTATATAAATTTTTAATATAATGTCAAGTACTTTTTAACTTTATTTTATTACATTTATTAAACTTTTTTTAAGTAAATCCATCAATTTTACTGAAAACCTCGCTTATTCTAGTTTAATAACAAATAAAACAACTTTATAATTTAGCTATCATTCGTTACACAAAACAAAACACTTGAAATCAAAACAAAAAAATTGTAGACTTTTTAGTAATCTTTTCAAGAATTTTATTGTAATGATTTCTGAAATATTTATACTAAATTAAGGAGGAATATGATGAAAAAAGTCGTGATTATATTAAATATAGTTGTTTTCTTAATGATATTCTCTTTAACGACCCCATCATCCGGGGCAACAACACACATTGTTAAGATGACGGGTGATTATGAGTTTGTTCCCTCTTCATTAACGATTAAGCAAGGAGATAGTGTGAAATGGGTTGTGACCGGCATAAAAGCTCACGAAGTAGCAAGTGGGACAGTAATTTTAGGGGAAGACGGAAAGGAGGGTGTACCTGATGGCCTCTGGAAAACAGGCAAAATGGCTGAGGGGAGCTTTACCTACACTTTTAACTCTAAAGGTACGTTTCCTTATTACTGTGAGATGCATCTTGATCAGGGAATGACAGGGACAATTACGGTTGAATAATTTCCTCATGAAGAATATTGAGCTTCTTTTTTCAGAGTTATTTTTAGTTCATCTAAACCAAGTTGGGTTGGATTATTTTTATTCCCTGTAGCCTCATGGGGGAGTGGATGAGAGGGGCGATACAGAAAGGGGGGCAAATATTATGCTACATAGCAAATTTGCTGCATTGAACCTTGTTAAGGCAGCGATGATTGTGCTGCTCACTCTTTCTTGTATATCGTTCGTTGGATGTGGCAAAACGGATGAAACGGAAGAAACGGATAAAGTGGACACTTTAATTACATGGCTAAAGGATAATGACAGGAGAGTCCGACAGATGGCGGCAGAGCAGCTTGGGGAGACAAAGGATACCCGCACAGTTGAACCCCTGATAGCTGCATTGAAGGATAATGACAGAAGTGTACGGTCAAGTGCAGCAGAGGCGCTGGGGGAGATAAAGGATGCCCGCTCAGTTGAACCCCTGATTGCTGCTCTGAAGGATAATGACAGAAGTGTCCGGTGGAGTGCAGCAGCAGCGCTGGGGGAGATAGGCGCACCTGCAGTTGAACCCTTGATTGCTGCTCTGAAGGATAATGACAGAAGTGTCCGGAGGTATGCAGCAGCAGCGCTTGGGAAGATAAAGAATGCACGCGCAGTTGAACCTCTGATTGCTGCACTGAAGGATGTTGACAGCAGCGTGCGGAACGCTGCGGCAAGGGCGCTTGGGAAGATAAAGGATACACGCGCAGTTGAACCCCTGATTGCTGCACTGAAGGATGTTGACGGCGCTGTCCGGAGGGATGCAGCAGGGGCGCTGGGGGATATAAAGGATGCCCTCGCAGTTGAACCCCTGATTGCTGCATTGAAGGATAACAACAGTACTGTCCGGTGGAGTGCAGCAGAGGCTTTGGGGAAGATAAAGGATGCCCGTGCACTTGGGCCCTTAATTGATGCACTGGAGGATGATGACAACGTTGTCCGGCGGCAGGCAATAGAGGTGCTAGAGGCGCTGGAAGGAAATTAACTATGGTAAATATCGTTGTCTAGTAAGTATATTCAGGAATTAATCCTTTAGGATTTTATAAAAGGCTAAAGCCTAAATTCCACTTCCGACTCGTTCGGGTTAGGAAAATGAACATTATATTTATAGCCAAAGAATATATGGAAAAAAAGCTAAAAATGAAATATTCACTCATAATTATTGCCATAATTATCGGGATGTCCATAGTCACTGCTTCCTGTAAGAAGTCTGAGGAGGTAAAGATTGAAAGTGTTGAAGAGGCGCAAATATTTACACCCAAACAGGAAGGTCTGGCAGGGGCCATGAAGAAGGCGGGTATAATGATGAGGCGGTTGGCAAGGGCGGTGGAAAACAATGACTGGGTTGAAATAGATATGTGGACAGAAGAACTCAAAGAAGGCATCGGTTTTAATTGTGTGGAATTATATATGATTGAGAATAATGATGTTTCAAATGAGTTTATGGTATTAAGTAGCAAATTTAACA
>JBHICG010000096.1:0-10474 GCA_046759445.1 Candidatus Scalinduaceae bacterium | reverse complement strand
TGGACAACCTGGGCAATAATGAGCCTGTGGATTATTATGTCTGTCAGGTTTGTGGGAATACAGTAGAAAATGATGCACCTGATAGATGTCCCATCTGTGGTGTGTCCAAATCGATGTTTATAAAGATTAGTTGACGCCCAATACTGTTCGGCACAATTTTCGTGACGAACAGTATTGGTTGACGCCTCATAAGCTACCAAACAGCAAAAACTTAATCTTTCCGTCAAGTGTTGAGATTTTCTTTCTTCTATCTTGAGTCTAAAAATGTAAAGGTAGGTGTTTTGAATACATGCTAATCCTAAATGGTCCTCATACAAAAACGATGCTAAAGGCGATTTTCGATCAGAGAGGTATTCGCCTCAGGAAACAATGGGGGCAAAATTTCTTAATAGACCAAAACATATTGCAATTTATTGTTAAATCTGCAGGACTAAGCCACAATGACGTTATTCTTGAAATAGGAGCTGGAACTGGTTCTTTAACAAGGATGCTTGCTGAGAAAGCCGGGCATGTCTTCGCTGTAGAGATGGATTATAAGATATCTGAGATTCTGGCAGAGACCTTAAGAAACTTTAAAAACGTATCTTTAATTAATAAAGATATCCTGAAGTCAAAACACCACATACATCCGGAAATAGTGGAATGCATATCTAATTACGTGCATACAGCTCCTCCTGTAGGAGGAGCCGTATGCATTAAAGTAATATCGAATCTACCATATTATATTAGCACTCCTGTAATTATTGATTTATTACAGGAAGAATTGCCTATTAAGCTAATGGTATTAACGCTTCAGCGGGACATTACAAACAGGATAGTAGCCAACCCTGGCACTAAAGATTACGGTCTATTATCGATTATGACTAAGTTATTTGCCAATGTTAAGATACTGAAGAAATTGCCACCAGACGTATTTTGGCCCCCCCCACTTGTTAATTCGGCAATCGTTAAGATTGAACTTAATCGAAATAAGTATTCTGATAGGATACATAATTACGGCAGGCTTAAGGATGTCATCAAGTCAATATACACTTCAAGGCGTAAGACCATATTGAACAATTTATTATCACTTAACTCAAGCGCTGATATAAAAAAAGAAGCACAAGAGATACGCAATGACTTATTAAACATTCTAAAGAAGGTCGGTATAGAACCTGGCAGCAGAGGAGAAGAATTAGATTTAGAAAAACTAATAGAACTATCAAATGAGATATAGAAATGACGTAATCCGTTTTATGGTTATTGTTTTCTGTAACTATTAAGAGAAGGTTCCCAATATCTCATTCAACTTCTTCAGTATCTTGTCTCTATGCGTACCAGACCAGTAGACGCGATGACACTGTGGACAGATATCAAACTCATCTTGAATTGAATAAACATACGGCGGAACTTTGTCTTTAATCCTTTTCTTCTCTACAGAATCCAGTTTCACATTACAAAGCAAACATCTTGTAAAAATACGGGATTTGCAGTCAATATCATAATAAGCGATAACGTGCTTGAGTTGTTCTCTATAATCATCGCTCTTTATAAACAGGCAATTCCTCGCTGATTCACGCTGACTTAATTCTCTATCCATGGTTAAGATAATGCGCCGCTCTTGAAGGGCTCTGGCAATGAGGTCATCATCCGTAATTGAAGATTCATACACTACATCATATCCCAATATCCGCAACCATCTCGCAAGCCTGCCAAGCATAGAATCTGCCATAAACTTTAAAGGTTCTGAACTCATAACATAAATCGAACACTAGTAAATCCAATACTTTCTTTTTTTGAACTTGAAAAGCAATTATACACACAATAAGATAAGATTAAAAACAAAGATAGATTACATTAAAAGGGAATATTTCTAACTATTAACATAGGAGACAAAAAATGACTTCAATCGAGATTCTGGCAACAATCTTTGCAATCATAGTTTTAGTAAAGCTATCAATTGTTTCTATTAAACCTAAACTCTGGATGAAGGTAGCAGAGACGATATTGAGGAATCAAACAATAACAACAATTGTCTATTTGATATTGGCCGTAATTATTGGATACTATATTTTTACCAGTTTGAACATAGTACAAGTAGCTGTAGTCATGTTGTTCACGTCAGTTTTAACAGGATTGGGTTTCCTTCCGTATTCAAAGATTATGATTAAGGCTGTAAATGAAATGTTGGAAACAAGATCAGATCTGTTTCGAAACAACTGGTTAGTAATATTGATTTGGGCAGCGATTGCGGTATGGGTACTTTGCGCAGTCTTAACCTAAGACTATTTTTATTTAAAAACTATATTCAAATGCTTAAGAAATTGTTTCATTAGTATTTGTTAATTTTTCGTTTTCTCAAAGGTCATAATCTATGACAGCCGTAATACTCGCTGGTGGTAAAAGTATCAGGATGGGCCGTAATAAGGCCTTTCTCAAGTTGGAGGGCAAGACTCTTATAGAGCGCCAAATAGAGCTGCTTCGGGAGATATTTGATGAAATTATTATTTCGGCCAACACACCATCAGAATATGAATACCTGAATATACCCGTTGTTGAGGACATTTATCCAAACAAAGGATCACTGGGAGGCATATACACTGGCCTTATCAATTCAAAAAGCTCCTACACCTTTGTGCTTGCCTGTGACATGCCATTTATCGAAATAAAATTTATCAAGCATCTAGAAGGCTTTACGAAAGGATACGATGTCGTAGTTCCCCAAAGCAATAAAGGTTTGGAACCGCTTTACGCATTTTATTCAAAGAATTGTATTGAGCCAATCAAGAGAGAGCTTGATGGTAATAACCTGAGAATAATCAGCTTCTTTCCACACGTTAATGTTAAAATAGTAGAATTGGACGGCTCAATTTCATTAGCTAAGTACAAAGACACAATTAAAAACCTGAATACTATGGAAGAATACGAAAACGCAAAGATCAAATAAGGTACGTACTCAAAATCAGATTCGGCTTTCGAGCAAGAGATTCTTCGTCACCCCCACTTCTTGCTTTCGCTCTTACAGAGCCTACTTTCGGCAAGAAAGCAGTGGGGGCACCTTCAGAATGACGAGTGAAGGGCTCCTCAGAATGACAGCGCCTGCTTGCCCGACAGGCAAGGTGGGTCACTCTGAACGAAGTGAAGAGTCTCATTATCATGACAGTTAAAATACGTCACCGTAATTACGAATTAGAGCACAAAGGGTGAGATTCCCTTGGTCCACTCGACTTTGATATTGAAAACGGAAACATGAATTTATTAAATACACCTGGTAAAATACCCATCATAAGCCCAGGTCGTCGCTTATGTCTTGCATCGCTTTTACAGAGATCTCGATAAATCTTTCTAATGAAATGCCCAGATTTTCACACTCTTTTATTATTTCTCTATTTACGTTTTTGGCAAATGCTTTTTCCTTCATCCTTTTCAGGACAGATTTAACTTTTACACTCTTTAACTTTTTATCAGGATAGACCAATGCTGTAGCAATAATTAACCCGGTAATAGTCTCGGCAGCAGCCAATGCAAAGTCAAGTTTGCTTTCCCTGTTTATGCCCAGTGCCTCTGCATTGTGACCTTTTATTGATTTTATTATTTCGTCATCTATGCCATGATCTTCTAAAATCTTAGATGAGACTAATGTGTGACTGGTGGGATCATCCTTTGTCTTTTCGAAATCAAGATCGTGTAGGAGTCCGGCTATACCCCACTTTCAACATCTTCATTTAATTCTTTTGCGAGGCTCCTCATTATTGCCTCAGATGCCAGACAATGTTTTAGAAGATTAAGTGTCTTGAGATGATCTGATAATAGTTTTAGGGCTTTTTCTCTTTCCATTTTTGTAATAGATTACCACAGAGGACACAGAGAAGAAATTAAATCAGAAATTGCTATGAAACATAATGGGTAAAACAAACATAATAAATCATTATACTATTAATTTGCAATATACTTTTTGATATTTTTTGCTTGATAATCTCCCCGTTCTCAGCGATCTCTGCGGTGAAAGGAGTAATGATATGATAAAACAAAGGATAGGTATTGCACTTGAATCTCTTAGATTAAGAATTAAAGAAGGCATCAAAACTGCCTCTGTACTGGGATTTAAGGGTGTTCAAATCAATGCAACAAAAAGAGGATTAACCCCAGAAGACCTGTCCCAAACAGGTCGTCGGGAGCTTAAGCGCATCATAGACATAAACAGATTACGTCTCTGTGCCCTGAGTGGAGAGCTGGGTGCAGGCTTTGTCAACGAAAACGAATTTGACTTTCTTATCAAAAGAACAAAAGAAATCATAAATCTGGCATTAGACCTACAAACTAATATTATTACTATTCAAATAGGCAATATACCCACTGACACTGATTCTACACACTCGCATGCCATAAGTACGGCGCTCAATGATATTGGTAGGCATGCCGAGAACTATGGTTGCAGGCTTGCTGCAAAAGTTACATATGATGATTACTCAAAGCTGAAAAAATTTTTAGAATCACTAGAAACCCAGGGAATTAAATTAATCTATGACCCTGCCTCACTTATGACAAATAATTTAGACCCGATTAAGGGCATCTATGAATTACACGAATATATAGTTCATACTAACCTCTGGGATACAAGGCAAACGGGTGAAGGACGATACATAGAAGTCCCAATCGGAGAAGGAATAGTGCCAGTTCAAGAATTCACATCAACGCTTGAATCAATAGGATATTATGGATTTTACGTCATCAATTCTAAGACAACTCAACAACCTATTGAAAGTATTAAGAAAGGTAAAGAATTCTTAGAAAGATTTTAATGATTTCTCTAACGTTCAGCTTAACCGGCCGGCTTTGGAGCACCAGCGGGAAAGACGGTTCGGTTGTAGCTGTTAGGCAAATCCATGTTTCTACATTATCACTATGTCGTAATCAATCTTGTTTATGTCGATGCTGATCTTTCGAACTTTTTCTTTATTCCCCACCTCATCAAACGCCACAAACCGGAATTCACTCTCATACGAGAAGTCGAATATTTTCAGAAACTCGATCGGCTTTTCTGATTTTATTTCCCTATAAGGGTCAATGTAGCCTACGCCTCCAAACAATATCTTTTCATGCTCATATTGTGCGCGGTAGTTTTTAATTACCTCTTTCGAGAACTCTTCGCCATTCCTAATGATAAAGCAGACATCAGCATCAAACATGAGAAACAACTTTGGATCGATGGCCGCTGAGAAGCAAGCAACGTAATAATCGCCAAACGCACTCCGCCTTATTAAGTCATCGTTGATAGGCACTTCCAACCCATCCTCCAAGACAATTCTAGAATTCAAAAGCTGATGCTCGACATTTAGCTCATCATCACGAATAGCGATATTAAAGCCGGCATCATTATATGCCGAGGCCAATTTAAAACGCACTTCACCTCTTTTAAGCGAATCGAGATGCTTTCTTTTTGTGAACTTGAATAAGCACTGCTTACCTGCGCAAACCCTTAGCTGATCTTCTATTCCCGAAGCGTTCATATATTGTGCATGACCATCAAATCTTCTGAGGGAGGATTCCAATAGCGATGTATATTCGATTCCACGAAGATTGAACTCTTCAAATAGATCGATCAGAGAGAGCGCTTCCTTTCCGTTCTTGATATTAAGTTCCATTTCTCCGTTGAAGCGCAGTTCCATCAGGTTTATTACGAGCCCGTCTAACCTTGCGAATAAAGCCTCATTAGAGGCTTTCGCCAGATATCTCTGATGTCTATATATCTGTTTCAGATACGAAAACATCTCCTGATCAGTGCAGACGAGCTTCCCTCGTTTGAAATCATAGTGCAACATCAAAGCCACTCACTCACACGGCCTAACGTTTTGTATAAGCTACCACCACCTGTGCGGATTTATAGCATCGTTGTGCCATATGGAAACCTTTATAAACTTCAAACGCAAAATAATCTGGTGGTTAGCTTGATACGTTAGGCTATTTTTATGTTTTTAATGAACGTTCCCAAACGTCCCTATAAAAGGATAAAATTTATATGTAGTCAAGAATGGACTTGACCCCTTTTCCCTTTTACCTATTTTTTTATTCTTCATGGGGCTTCGCACTGGTTTTTTAGGTTTGAGAACCTCCCTATAGATTTCTCAAGACGGGCTAAAAAAATATCATTATTAAAAAGCGTCTTTGTCTACGGTTTCCCCATTGGGTTATATGATGTGAAACATTTAGTACAGTTACTCAGACAATTTATTAGCATACTGAAATTTCAGCTTTTGTATTCTCATAAGTCCATTAATAAGTATGGTGTCTCCCAAATTTCAAGTCCATATTTTTGTTATATCCTTATTCATATTTTCCTATGTTCTTTTTTATCAAATTCATAGCCTCAATATAGTCATCTTCTTTTTCGACATTTACTCCTTCCCAATTTCCATCTTCATTCGTGATAGATATTCTTATGCAAGCTTTACGTGGCTCCCAATAATAAAGTACTGATCCTTTATACTTTACAGATTTGCCCCATTGCAATGCATCGATTGTAACATCACTAGAAAGAGCCTGTGTTTTATCTAAAATTTGCTTTGCATAATCTCTGACATTTTTATTCTTGATGTATCCAAGAAGTTTATTTATGTCAGGAGCTTTTTTAAGAACAGTTGGGCGTACAGAAATTTCTTGAGGAATGAATACCAAAGTATCTTCTTTTGTTTTGGGAAATGTTATGTACTGATACACATACAGACTAATTTGAATATCTGGGTTTAGCCAACGACATCTATTAATCATTATAGGGCTAAAGCTTGGAGCTATTAACATCAAACGAGGATACTGCTCAACATTAATACCATGTTTCTTATAAATCCTATTGAAGCCTTCAATTTTTTCTGCCACAAAATCAAAATAATCTAATGCTTGAAACAACACGTGAGGGTCTTCGACCACTTTTAATTCAGCAACAGTAATTGTTCCATTATTATCAACAAATAAAATATCTAATCTTCCCGAACTAGTATGCCTTTGATGTTCCAAGTACTGGAGGCCGTCTTCTATTAAACTAGGATGTTTTATGATTTTGTTTTCTAAATCCTTTTCAGTAAGCTCTTCTCTTGTATACTCAAGCATCAAAGCCTCCTATTTTTTGAGATATAACGACCGCCATCAGTGGGCGCGCTTTTTCGCTCCACTGCATGGCTTTTGTTAGGAAAGTGTTTAATTTTTCAGTATTTTCTTTAATTCTTTCGGATGAATTGGTGGATTCTTAGTATGTAACATTGCGTGGCAATTTGCACAGACTAAAGAAATATCATTAAGAGTCGTTATTGATGGCCCTGACCGCTTTGCTATAGGATTTATATGGTGTGCAATTATATGTTCTTTCCCAATCAATCCATATTTATCCATGAACTTAAAGCGACAAACCTCACATCTATAATCCGAACTTTTCTTTTTTGCATGAATTAATAGTCTATTTCTACTCCTAAATTTTGCTTCACCCTGAAATATTTCGCCTTCTAATGCCTCCATTTGCTCACATTCCGACAAGGCATGTTTAATTTTATCTTCTAACTTAAAAATCTGATCTTTTTCTAATTTTCTTACAGTAAATTGTTCAGCTCCTAACAAAATATCTACTTCAGGAAAATGCGATTCCCATTCGACGGGTATTTGATGTGCCCAAGGAACATTATTGGTGTCCTTAATCCGGTAGCTACCATCAAATTGATATGTGCCGACAATAGTACCCTTTCCTACAATTTTGGGTCCTTCTTTGACATAAATAATGTCGTTTTGTTTCATTTCATAGGCAACACAAGCAAGACTATATTTCTGTGAAGGCGATAACTTAGACCACTTTTCTTTTGGTTCTAATTTATTGTGTCTTGAAAGGTCAATATCATAGATTGGATAATACGTAATCGCAGCAACGCCCAAATCAATGCAATAAGGCCACATTTTAGGGCCTTGGTTCCCAACCCTGAACGACATTCGCCATTTTGTGATTTTACTCATATTTAAAATGAATTCCTAACGGGGAGTGCGCAGCACTCAACAGCCCCGATAAGCTGACCAAGAGCGGAGCTCGCGGTCAGCTTATCATTGCCAATAAATGGAAAATTTTCTATATATTGCCTTTATATAACCGAAAAAATTCCACCTATTCTTATATTAAATATAGAAACATGGAAAATTAACTATTGTATTTTCCGTGTTTTGATGTTAGTGAATTATATTATGGAAATCAAGGATAGGTTCAGACCTAAGACTAATTTAAGACTTAGGTCATGGTTGGGGTATTATGCTTTACATTTAGTTTATAAAATTTATCCTGATTTCTTTTTGACGAGTTATATTCTTTTTCATCGTTTTCCTTGAAATGATTAAGCAATCCGGATCCCTTTATTAAGAATTTCATTTGCAAATGGATTAGTTGTATTGAAATCTGATTCTTCAAATGGATGAGGTTCAATTCTTGTGTCAAATTTTCGACTTATTTTCATCAATTCAACTTGTGTAGTGAAACTATTTGACAACTTGTTCATAACTATAGCCAAATCAATATCGCTGTCTTCGTTATATTGTTCATTAACATATGAACCAAATAAATAGGCTTTTTGGACATTGAATTTATTATTCTTTAAATAGTTAATATATCTATTTACTATTTCGATAGCAGTTTTTTGATCCATTTCCTTAACCCAATTATTTCATTTATCCATTTTTCTGTATATTCTTTTGTACAGGTTTTATAAAAGGCCAATTTATAATCATCATATCTTGCCTGAATATTAAAAGTGGTAACTGTTACGAGAATATCTTTTTGTGCTTCACTTAATTGTAAATTTGCCTTCTCTGCGAGACGTAATAAATTATGCATAGGTGGAGGTTGGTTGTCAATATTTTGGACGAAATATGCTTTTAGCAATTTTTCAACAACCAGGTGGCCAATAAATAAAGCCCAATGATAGTCTTCTTTTTCGAATAAATGCTCCATGGTTGTAAAATCTCGATCAGAACTATCAATCCAATACTTAATTAAATCTGCCTTTTCCATTCTATTCTAATATCATATGTAATAATATGGAAAATTAACTATTGTACTTTCCGTGTTTTGATGTTAGTAAATTATATTATGGAAATCAAGAAAATCCTGATTTCGTAACCTATTGTAAATATTAGATTATTCATGGATTTTATCCTGAGCCGGAAGTACAAGATTCTTCGCCTGTGGCTCAGAGATGACTGTGCAATCGGAGATTGCCTTAGGCGAAGGGTTCAGAGATGACATTAAATGAGTTTTTATAATTATGGTACAGTCTGTAAGTGCAGGAATTAAATAAAGGATAACATTTCTTAATCTTTAATGATTGTTTTTGCCTATTGTTTTCTGTGATATTCCGTGTATTTCCGTGGTAAATTCTAAAGTTTATTTGACCTCACAACATGAGTATAAACCATGCTCTCTTATATATGCCTCAACACACGAAGGTACAAGATTACTTATGTCAACTCCCTCCTTTAACCTTTTTCTAATATCCGTAGATGATATACCAACAGGCTTAATCTCTACCTTCAATCTCTCTATATCCGACATCTTATCCTTACCAATGATATCAGCGAGATTACTTGATACATCAGTTGAGAATCCGGGTCTGTTTACGATAACAAAATGACATAGTTCCGAAAGTTTCTTAATGTCCTTCCATAATTCAAGCTCATTTAAGGAATCGGCACCCATAATCAAAAAAACATCAGAATCTTTACCATATAATTTCAAAAGATCCTGTACAGTATCTATAGTATATGATTTCACTTCACGTTTTATTTCAAAGTCAGATACTTCAAATTTTTCATTTCCCCTAATCGCCTCTTTGGCCATCTGATAGCGATGGTGAGCATCAGCTAAATCTACAACTGATTTATGAGGGGGTATGTATGCGGGCACAAAGAGAACCTTTGATAATTGGTGGTGTTTACAAACCTCTTCTGCCATAATCAAATGCCCAACATGAATTGGATTAAAGGTGCCACCAAGTATTCCAATCCTTCTCTGGCGTGATGAATCAGAAATTTTGTTTATATTAGTGCTCAAATTCAATCAATCTCTTCTCTACTTGTGGATAAAGTTTGTCAATTTTCTTCTGAATTTCTATTGTCTTTTTCAGGGCAGTTACTACCTTACAGTAATGGCGAATGTCGTCGAGGGTTAGCCTTCTGCCTTTCCTGTCTTTCAGCCATTTATCCAGCACTTGATAACCACCAATTTGATATTCCCAGATTTCTTTTTCAACCCCTTCAAAATATCGGTTCTTATTAATGACAACTTTCTTCTCCTTCTCGTTATATTTCAGTTTTTCGACGATGTTTGTGCCCTCACCTTGAAATTTTGATATCGGATTGTTTAATGACTTTGATTTTAACAGGTGTAGTTCAGTAAGCTCTTTTCCCAAATCAGACATCTTTTGAAAAAGTTTAAAATCCTTTGTGAATGGAACCTTCGGGAACTCTATCTTCA
>JBHICG010000095.1:0-10618 GCA_046759445.1 Candidatus Scalinduaceae bacterium | reverse complement strand
ATAGCATGTATACGGTTGTAATATTAGGCCAGGGAAGTGGTTCAACTCCCCCTGACACGACACCACCAGCGCCTCCGCAAGGGTTAACGAAAATTGCACCGTAAACCCTGAATTACAATCGTGAATCGTATCCGTGGTTCGTGTTTATGCTTTTCTAACAATTATTAAAACCGAATATTTAAAAGGGATAGAAATGAAAAAATATCTTAAACAAATTTTTATAATAAGTGTCATTTTGTTATTTAACGCTGCACAGACAGTAACGGTTGTTGGCGCGGGAGGGGGCGGCAATATCTTTTACATCGCACCTAATGGAGATGATGTTAATGGGGATGGGTCGATAGGGAATCCCTGGGTTACCCTTCAAAAAGCGCAAGACAATATGGTCGCAGGTGATACCGTTTATTGTAGGGGTGGGAAGTATCCCAGGCAAAATGTAAGATGGACAGCTTCTGGGACACCGTCAAATTGGATTACTATCGCTGCACATCCAAACGAAACGCCCATATTTGGGGGAGGTGGAACTTTCATCGATACAAGTATTAAGCATGATGTTGGATATTTGATAATTGATGGACTTGAGATAGGTTGGTTCAATCTCGGGTTTCTTTCGAAGAGAGGTGGTGATTACATAATTAGAAACTGTTATTTCCACGATATCTCTGCTAATACTGCTGGTGCTATACACACGTCTGCATTACCAGACCATCCGATAAAGAATTTAACAATAGAGAATTGCACTTTTGAGAGAATAGGAAGAATGGAAGAAGGTGCACACGATCACTCCATATATCCAAGAGGAAAACATGGTAATATAATCATACGAAACAATTATTTTAAGGATTCCCATGGAGGGCCGACAATTGTCGGTGGCCCTGAGGGCACTTCTGTTAATATCTACAATAATGTATTTTATTTGACTGTAGGGGCAGCACGAACGGCGATATTCATTGCTGGTACGACAAGACCCGAAGGTTACAATATCTACAATAATACTATTATTATTGATCATGTTGGTGCCACTTGGTCTTGGGCTCTCAAACCTTTTTATTATTCGGGAGATCTAAGCAAGGTTGTGATCAAAAATAATATTATCTACTATACGGCGACTAAAACTAATCCCATTATAACGAAGGCGGGCAATCTGCCAATTATGGATAATAATATATACTTCAACACATCTGATTTGGATGATACAGGGGCCAACTCTTTTGTTGCCGACCCGTTATTTACCAGTATAGCTAACGAAGACTTCCGTTTACAATCCACTTCTCCGGCGATAGACGCCGGTGTTGCTCTGGGAGCGCCTTTGCTGGATTTTGCGGGCAAGCCACGCCCGCAGGGGCAGGCTTCGACATCGGCGCCTATGAGTTTAGTTCCGGAAGCGCGCCGCCACCTGATACAACCCCACCAGTAGCTCCTGTTGGATTAAGAATGGTTCAGTAATCCCTGTTTAATCTGGGTGATGGCAGCTTTAAACCCCGTGAGATAATAGCGATCTCAGGAAAGTAAAGGGTCAAGTTCTTCCATGGCTACATATCCCCACATCGAACCTGACTGACTTCTTATTTAACGGATAGAAGGGAGTGCGCTTTACCTTATCAGGACAGGGAGTCATCTGATCTGTTTGGCTAAATCCGAATATTGGTCTAAAGGTCGCAGCTTACAGTCTTATTCTAATACTTCTTTTACGAATAGGTTACCTCTGCTATATTCCTACGCCTGCTCTCTAATCTACCCCTCTCACCTGTAGTCATGGAAAGACTTGACCCCTTTTTTTGACCCCTTTTTTCCTTTTTCCTGGTGTTAGCTATTATCCAGCTTCTTCCCTGCAGTCGATTTCTCCAACACTTTGCAGCAACGGTGCATTTGTGCCGGAGAGGTATCGAACAACTTTATCAGGGTCTGTATTAAAATGCTGGTGCCATGACCATGGTGGAATGTAAAGGGCATCGCCTGCTTCCCATTCCACCTTTTTATCTTCAATAACAGAGTAACCACTGCCTTCCAGAATAAAGATTAATGTTTCATAATAATGACGGTGCTTCCTGTCATTGCTACTTGGGCGTATTGACGTAATGTCTACACCTACAGTATAAGATGGGAGATCGGCTATAGAAACCGAACATTGTCTTTCCTCTGAATAAGAAGAATTTATTTGCTTTTCAAGCTGACGAATGATTACTTTGTCAGGCATCTTAACCTTAACATGATCCGTTGTCTTTCCAAACTCGGCAGAAGTTGCTCTGGAATCAAATTCTGTTTTAGTACTCATAAATATTGTCCTCCTTTTTGTTTATTTGTGACAGTACCCTGACAAGCCTAAGCAGCTTCTTCTCTTCTTGCAATTCCTCCAACATTTTGCAGAAGTGGCGCATTGGTGTAGGCAACATAACGAACCTCTTTATCAGGGTCTGTGTTAAAATGCTGATGCCATGACCATGGCGGTGCATAGATGATGTCACCGGCTTCCCATTTCACCTTATTGCCTTCTACTACGGAATATCCTTTGCCATTAATTATATAAATTAAACTTTCATAGTAGTGACGGTGATTACCAGAGGTCCCGCCTGCCACTACGACACCAACATTCATACTAACTGTATGCGAAGGAAGTTTTGCGATGTAACATGGATGCTGCCTCTCCTTAGAAAATTGCTCGTCCAGAGAATTTTCTATTTGACAATGTATAGCATGCTTCGATGGTTTAAATTTAGTATTACCAATTGAATTTTCTGCTTCACTGGAAACTACTGTACTCATTATTAAGTTCCTTTCTTAAAAATATTTCTTCACAGCCTGTACATTAGTACTTGTAATAAAGTTATTATGTTACTAATCTTTTTTCTGATGAAAATGAGCAAGAATAAAGAACCTGACCCTATTCCCCTCAGGTACTGTGCCTGGTTTATAACAAATTGGGTACCACTCCTTCCATTGTTGGTCTTACTCTGCACAATCAATACAATTATCTGTGTACGGAATTGCCTCTAATCTTGCTGCAGATATGGGGTTCTTGCATGCCGTACAGATTCCATACTCATTTTGCTCAATACGCGCAAGTGCTGTATTTATTTGCTCTAATTCTGCACGCGCAATTCCGCCCAGGGCATCAAGTACGTCGTCATTCTCGCGTTCTATTGCCTGTTCTCCAGAGTCAGGACTTGGTGCTCCACTGGTATGTAATATATCTTTATCAATCTTGTTAAGACGGCTCTCGATTTCATCTCGTTTACTAAGAAGTTTTCTGCGGATTCGTTCATATTTTTTCATAATAATCTCCTAATTTCTATCTATATTGTTATAACACGTTGTGCTATAAGTATGATATGGAATCGCTTTTTTTACACTGCAAGGATAGATTAATAATTATCAAAATTCAAGATTTTTCTGAGAAGACATTATATTAAAATCAGCATTATTGTTAAAAACAGGTGCAAGAGATGTAGAAAAGTGATAGATTTGTCAATGCTTGTGCTGAACTTGTTTCAGTATGAATGTAAATTGCGAATTTGCAGTAGTGATTGGGAAGAAATTAGACAGTCCTCTCCTGGTATCTCCTGACATTCGCAAATTAAAAATGCTTAATTTGACACAATATAGGAGTCTTCATCATACCTAGACCAAGCATCTGCCTGTGCGTTGCACGCAGACAGGTCATCAAAAGGTTCATAGACTAATTCATTGTTTTCATGGGAAGGTTCTTGTTTTGGTGGGTCTCTGGAAGGCTTTTGCTCCCAAAGATCAAGATGTTCAAGGATCTGTCTAACCACAATAAAGTCCGTAATAAAACAATAGCATGAATATGTGGATGAAATTTTTCTGCATAGTTTCCAAATGTATGTATGGTCATTACTGCGTCAGGCCTTCCATCATTCAGACCTATCGTGTTCCGCAAAAATATAAGCACAAAAATATAAGCAGGCTATCATACGCACACTGGCATAACTTTGTCAGGAGTTTTCTGTCGTATTTGAAGAAGAGACGAAGCATAATGGGAATAAGGACAAATGACATAATTAAGATATTTAACAACAAGAATTTTCTCATATTTATAACCTCAAGTCTGAATAATTAAACTACCATATTAAAAATTATAAAGACAGTGATTATAAACTCAGGAGGAGTTCAGGCAAGTTTTTTTTAAATCAGATTTGCCAATTGATTATGCTTGAAATGTGAAACTTAAGGTAATAATAAGGGGTTATTTTTATTAACCGTTAATCACTGATCATCGAGAATCCTTTTTTAACGGTCGCTGCCTGCCCGACGATTAGTGTGGCGGGCCCCTTTTTTCCAACATTTCCTTTTTCTCTTTTTAAAATAAGGATTGATTGTATTATAAGAATTGTTCTATCAAAAATGGTCATGATGAATTGAAGCATTTGTCAATAGGTCAGGTTTGACCCTCAAAATTAATAATGAAAATGAAGCTCAAGCTGGGAGAGAAATTATCTTGATATTAGTGTTCCAACATCTGTAATATGGAAGAGTCGTCCAGATAGTTATGGAATAAATTGGGTTGTTGACTATCTTCTGCTATTAAAGAGTATCTATTATTTTTCAAAACCGAATTGCGGCACAATCTGTGAGGAGGTGACCGTTATTTTAAATATAGTTTTAAAAATCAATACTCCGCTACAATTTATTGGGATGTAAAATGAGCAACTACATTGTTACTGTTAAGCAGGTTCCCGACATAACTCAAATTACGGGTAACGCTTTCAATCCTGAAACTGGTACCTTAAAACGTGGCGTATTACCCAGCGTTATCAACAAACTTGATGCAGATGCACTTGCATTTGCTAACAAGATGAGACAATTATCACCGGGTAAGATCATTTGTCTGACAATGGGGCCACCAAAGTCCAGAGAGGTATTAACATATTCGTTGAGCCGATGTGCTGATCATGCTGTGCTCCTTACAGACAGGGTATTAGGGGGTGCAGATACCCCTGCAACTGCTAATCCTTTAGCATACGCCATAAGGAAAATAGTCAAAGATATATTCAATGGAAATGATGATTATGTTGTGGTTTCAGGTATGCAATCGGTTGATGGCGATACTGCTCAGGTACCCGCACAAATAGCTGAGGAGTTGCAAATACCCTGTATCGCATATGCGACAGAGGTTGAGTTTGTTGAGGGTAGGTTCCGTATTGAGAAAATCGTTGCCGGTGGCAACCAGTGGGTAAGTCCTAATGCACTACCATGCGTAGTAACAGTTGCTAATTATGAATACCCATTGTTTGCATCATTTCAGCGCTCACGATGGTCCAACAAATTTGCAGTAATTAATTGGTCAGCTGAGGATATAAAGCCCACATTGTTTGGTTATGATGGTTCCTTGACACGTGTAACAAGAGTCTTTCCACCACCAAAGAGTGCCAGGAAAAATATACATTTTCATAAAATCGATGAGTTTGTTAAAGAGCTGGTGACAAACTATAAAAAAGGTGGGTCCAGTGGTGCTTTTGAAGGAGAAGAGGCAGATTATATAGTTCCATCAGATAGGACTGGTGGTATATTTGAGCGCGATTATGAATGTACTGATAAAGAAGTTACTGCATGTAAACAGCTTACGCAAGCCCTTTCCAATCTGGGAATCACCAAAGTAGACCAACTGAATGAGTCCCTTGTTGAGAGGGTTCAGGAACATCTCCAGGAGAAACTATCCAAAAAGATGATACTGGAAATATTAGAAGGATATAAGATAACACAGACGAGTTATTCAGGTGATGTTTGGGTAATTGCTGAACGTGATGGTGAAAAGATGAATGACGTTACTTGTGAACTTTTAGGAAAAGCCACTCACCTGGCGAAATCATTAGGTGTAAGGGTAGGTACGGTAATTGCGGGTTACCACCAATGCAAACATATGGCGAATGATCTTATTGCCGCTGGTGCAGACGATGTTCACGTAATTGAGGATGCGCTACTGGAAGAGTTCAGGCCTGGACCGTATCGAAAGGTTATTGCAGATGTGATAAAGAGATATAAACCACAAATCGTCTTGTTTGGAGCTACTCCACAAGGGAGAGTCCTGGCTCCCATGATTGCTTATCGCCTCTCTTGTGGTTTGACTGCTGATTGTACCAAATTGGATATCAGGGATAATTCAAGGAAAGGTGCTGTTGCAATATTAATGCAGACTCGTCCAGCGTTGGGTGGAAACATAATGGCGACAATTGTTACAAAGGATTCAGAAATACAAATGGCCACTGCAAGGCCTAGTGTCATGAAAAAAATTAAGCCTGACCATTCCCGAAAGGGTAATATCATAGAGCACAGCGTAAATTTAGATCAGTCTGACATTGGATTTGATATTATAAGTACTGAATTGAGTGGTGGAAGTGCAAATCTTGCTAACGCTGATGTAGTAGTTTCAGGTGGTAGGGGACTTCGGAACAGGGATAATTATGATAAGCTTGTAAGCGATTTGGCCTCAGTAATGAGAAAAAAACTTAACTGTCAGGTTGAATTCGGGGCTTCCAGGGCAGCCGTAGAACAAGGCTTTATTGACCGTACCCACCAGGTTGGTCAGACAGGAACCGCTGTCAGTCCCAAGCTGTATATAGCTCTCGGAATTTCAGGTGCTATTCAACACTTAATTGGTATTGAAAATGCTGGAATAATTGTAGCAATAAATTCCGATCCAAAGGCACCAATATTTAATCATTCAGATTACTACATGGTTGGAAACGCAGAAGAGATTGTACCGCAAATCATAGAAGCTTTAAAACATTGATATATAGATGATCAGAGGATATCAAACCTTAATTTTCAATTTTTAATCATTATGGTGATAAAGGAAAATAATCATACATACATCTCAATACTTGTTGTTGGCGCAGGGCCTGCTGGTCTTGCTGCCGCAATTGCTGCCAGAAGTGCAAACAAAGATGCAGACATTGTGGTTCTGGAAAAAGGAGAGGCTGTTGGGAATCACAACCTGTCTGGCGCTGTTTTGGAAACTGCTTCGTTAAAACGCCTGCTTGACGAAGCCAGACCAGATTGGCGTACCATAAAAGGAGCAGACAGTATTCTGGAAAGGGAGGTAAAAGACGATGATGTGCAATTCCTCCTGGGAAAAGAACTTGCCGTTAATATTTCATTCCTGATGAAGATTTGCAAGAAATTAGGATTATCATTTGGTGAAATGTGTAATGATGGCAATTCAATAGTTTCAATAAGCAAGTTAACAAGGTTACTGGGTGAAATTGCCTTGTCATTGGGTATCGAAATTTATACAGGCTTCGATGTGAAGGAAATCTTATATGATCTGGACAGTAGAAAAGCTAATGGAGTTAAGCTTGTAGATCAGGGGCTTGACAAAGAGGGACATCCACAACCAAATTACATTGAGGGTGAGACGATTACGGCAGATATCATAATCCTTGCCGAAGGAACGGATGGTTTTGTCACAGAGGATTTTGTCGTAAAGGCTGGTCTTAAACGTAAGAATGATCAAGTGTTTTC
This sequence comes from Candidatus Scalinduaceae bacterium, assembly GCA_046759445.1. GTDB lineage: Bacteria > Planctomycetota > Brocadiia > Brocadiales > Scalinduaceae > Scalindua_A. Next base: position 3,139 of record JBHICG010000095.1, on the reverse strand, counting down.
CGTTGGCGTTAAAGAAATCATTCGAGTAAGTAAACAGAAGTATGAATCGTTCGGTGACAATCGTGTTATGCATACGATGGGGTTTCCGTTATGGTTGCCAATATTTGGACCTGCGATTTTTGGTGGTGGATTCGCGTATAGTTGCGGCGATAACGAAATTGCTATTGGCATAATCGCCGGGGCAGATTGGAAGTATTATAACTTTAATCCGCAAAAAGCACTTGAGGATTTCAAACAGCATACTTTTATCCGGCAATTCGTTGATGGGGGAGAAATTATTGAAGCTGGTGTAAAGATGATCCCCGAAGGTGGATACTATGCTGTACCTCGTTACTTATCATCAGGTGCCGATGGAAAGACAATAAATACTGTCGGCTACAAGAATGTAATGATAATTGGCGACAGTGCCGGCTTTGTAAATATGAATAAAATAAAGGGATTACATAATGCTATAGAGTCAGGGGCACTCGCAGGCAATGCGGCAATTAAGTGCCTGGAAAACCCTGAGAAAGCTGCCGATGAATATACCAGAAGGCTGGAAAGTAATTTCGTGATGGATGAGATGAAATCAGCCAGAAATTTCCGTGCAATAGTTGCAAGATTTGGCCAGACAATAGGTGTTCCACTCTCAATCGTTGGCAATCTTCTTCCCAGGTTTGCTATGGAAAAAGATTATAAAGCTATGACCTCCAAGAAGTTTACCTTTGATACTCCCGGTGAATTTGACAAGTCTACTTTTGTTGCATTAGCGGGCACAGAACACAGGGAAGAACAGCCTTCACATCTAAGTATATTAGACTCCAGTCCTTGTATTAATCAATGTGATTCTCTTTTTGATAGAGCGTGCATAACGTTTTGTCCTGCAGGGGTCTATGAGAAAATTGGGATTGATACCCGTCCGGCTAATCCCTCAAATTGCGTTCACTGTAAGACCTGTCAAAGAAAGTGCCCATTTGACAATATCAGATGGACTGTACCTGAAGGGAATGGTGGTCCCAAATATAAACTAATGTAATTCATATAAAATTACCTTCCAGAAAACCTCATTTGAGAAGATAAGTAATGAACCCAGAATCACTAAAAACAGCAGTGGAGCTGGCAGAAAAGCTTGAGCACGTGTTTGTGGCAACTGCTGACTCCTCCGGGATGCCCCATGTGGCTATACTGCAGGCAAGCTAAGCCAAACGTCTGAATGTCAAGTAACTGTAGCTGCCTGGTTTTGTCCAGGCACATTAGCTAACCTGAAAAATAACCGCAAAATATCACTAGTAGTGTGGGATGTTCCATTAGACAAGGGATATCAACTGCTTGGCCGAGTTGAAAAAGTAGAGGAGATAGCCATGATGAACGGCTATTCACTAAAGACCGACAAATACCCACCAATGCCTCAAGTTGAAAATAAATTGCTCGTGCGTGTTAATAAAGTTATCGCTTTTAGTCATGCTCCACACAGGAGGGTCAGGTCTTTATTATTGATATTATCCTGATTATATGGTCACATATTTCAGGGGAGATATAAAGCCATATTAATACAGAAAGAAAACCATCTTCTTGCCGTTTGTCGATATATAGTATTGAATCCTGTTAGGGCAAGAGCAACAAAATATCCTGAAGAATGGAAATGGAGCAGCTATAAAGCTACTGCAGGGTTTGAGATGCCGCACAACAGCCTTACTACAGATTGTATACTCGCACAATTTGGAGAACAAAGAAAACGTGCAAAAAAGGAGTATAGAGAGTTTGTGATATCTGGCATAGGCGAGGAGAAGTTATGGTCTAAAGTAAAGGGTCAGAGTATTCTTGGGGAAGCCGATTTTGTGGAAAAGTTAATTGAATATGTTATAGAGAGAAAGGATATAAAAGAGATTCCAAAGCACCAGAGATACATTAATCGGCCGAGCCTTAATGAGTTATTTAATGAAAAATCTTTACGTCAAATACAAAAAAGAAACAGAAAAATAGCTGAGGTGGTATATGAATATGGATATAGTCAGAAAGAGGTTGCTGATCATCTTGGAATGCATTACTCAACTATAAGCAGATTGATAAGTAAAGAATCTGAAATATCAAGAAACAAGACCTGACCCTTAACCCCTCTATCTCAACCCCATCAGTGACCTTACTTCCTCCATCGTTTTTTCTGCTATCTTTTTACATTTCTTAGCGCCTGTATGGAGTACGTCAATTACGTAGTCAGGATTATTGATTAGGCCTAGACTTTTCTCTCTAATTGGTGTCAGTTCTCTAACCATATTATCAAATAAAATCTTTTTACATTCAACACAACCTATCTCTGCAGTCCTACATTCTTTATTAACCCTGTCTATCTCAGAATTACTTGAAAAATATTTATGCAAGGTGAAAATATTACAGACATTGGGGTCTCCAGGATCATATCTTCTTTTTCTGTTCTCATCAGTCACTGCCTTGGATAATTTTTTCCAGATAACCTCAGGTTCTTCAATAAGAGAAATATAATTATTCATACTTTTACTCATCTTAGTCTTGCCATCAAGTCCCATAATTCTAGGCGCATTTGAAAGAATATGTTGCGGCTCTGGAAATAATTCCCCATATCTCATATTAAACTTCCTTGCTATCTCGCGTGAAAGTTCAATATGTTGAATCTGATCCTCGCCGATCGGCACAACACTACCTTTATACAGGAGTATATCGGCTGTTTGGAGCACAGGATAATCAAATAAACCAACATTAACATTTTTTTCATTCTGCCCGGCCTTATCTTTAAATTGAGTCATTCTCTCAAGATGCCCCATAGGTGTAAGAGTATTTAATATCCATGTCAATTCTGTATGTTCGGGAACATGAGATTGCACAAAAATAATGCAGCGCTCTGGGTCCAAGCCTGCCCCGATGTTCACGGCAGCCGCATTAATGATTCTCTGTTGTATCTGAGCAGGATCATACTCAATCGTTATAGCATGATAATCTACTATTGAGAATATACAGTCGTAATCATCCAGTAGCTTAATCCAATTCTTAATCGCTCCCAGATAATTTCCGATATGAACATCACCGCTTGGTTGAATACCGCTAAATAATCTTTTTTTCATGGTTAAAGTTCGTAACTTCAACTAATAAGTGCAAAACTTAGTTTTGTAAGTTATATGATTAAATA
>JBHICG010000094.1:0-10868 GCA_046759445.1 Candidatus Scalinduaceae bacterium | reverse complement strand
TTAACCGAGAATCACCAGATGTTGAACTAACGGCAGTCAACCGGATAAGCCTATATTATATTTTATCATTTAGTGTTTTTATAACGTCCAAGCTCACCGGCGGCTATGAAGCGTAGCGGAATAGACGTCAGGTTCAGCGCCTTGTTTCTTAAATCTCTCTTTTGTAAAGAGCATAAACGTATGGTCTTGGATCGCCAAATGGGTTTATATATGTATAGTCAAAATGTGAAACAAGCTTAAACGATAGGCCCAAGTTTCCGGATAATTCTTCAATAGAATATCTATGAAGTGTTAAGCCCGCACATTTAGGCGCACCTGTTTTTGAAAATTCGGCAAACATGGCGTAACTACCTACTTTTAATATTGATTTTATATTCTCGAAGTATCCTTTTATACCATCTTCATCGGTTAGAAAATGTAAAACTGCCCTATCAATCCATATATCAATATCTGGTATTGCATCTTGGATAGGTTGGGCGATGTCCTGGCAAAGCCAATTAATTTCTTTGCATTTGTTACCCAACCTGCTCTTGGCTCGGTTTATAGCCTCAATACTAATATCATTGAGAACTAATTTTACGCCCCTGGACAGAAGTTCTTCTATTAAAACTGAAGTTCCCACTCCCGGGAGGAATACCGTAGAATTTTCCCATTTCGGAATAGGATTCAATAATTCCAATGTTTTGGATGCGTCCTTTTCAAACCATCCTAATTTTGGATCTTCTGTGCCTGAAAAAATTGCATCCCAATGCTTACTACTTGATTTCATTGTTTTTCCTTCATCTTTTTCATGGCTAACATTACTTTTATATTATTGTAGCAAATATTAGATTTTATTCTTTATTAGTTTCCTATCAACCTGTTTATTTTACAAAATCTTGTAAAATACCTGTTAAATTTTTAACTTTCGCAGTAAAACCTGCTGGAATTTCTCACGGGGTATTAAACTCCGTAAGAAAAAGCGGAAGTTATTTAATTTTATAATCTCCATGCGTCCTCAAGGGGTTTTCCTACGGGGTAAAAACATAAATATTTAACATTATATCGCTTATTTATAAGTATATGTGTTCTTAATTCTTTCTATCGTCTCCATATCTGCTTTGAATGGAATTTCTTGAGGAGAGGAGGGTAACGGTAATTGATGACGATGGGGAAACGGTGTATCATTCAATTTCAGGTTGTAGGAAATAACCATTAAGGTTTCAAGATTCACCACATCCTGGATATTATACGCAAGAAAGGTTTCCAATGCCTTTAGGTTCTTATTCTCCTCGTAATCATTCCAAAGCAAAACAGCGAAATAGCCGTTAACGCCTTCTAGCTCATTTCTATCTATACCTAACTGCCTCTCGCATCCTTTTAAACCACCGGTATAACCAAGACTTTTTAAAAGATATCTCAAATCGATATGAGTGTGGTTCATTCTGATTTTAAGATAGTTCTCAATAAAGGGTATATCAAAACATTTGCCATTATATGTAACAATGACCTTATACTTTTTAATGTCTTCCTTAAAATCCTCAAGATTATCACCATTGATATAATAGAAAATAGATTTTCCATCATACAGGGAAATCGTTGTGATGTAATCTCCTGATCTGCCCAGACCGGTTGTTTCAATATCCAAATATGCAATCGAGTGTCGGAAATCAGGAAACAATCGCCAATGTTGGTTAGACACTAATAGCTCAGCAAAGAAATTTGGGTTATTGTTTTCAAGATGTTTGAACGATTGCTTTACATAACCTTTCGAAGAACTTATTTCTTTTTGTGGTAATGGAATTGTATGCATTTCCATAAAAGCATCCCAGGAATGAACACCCGAATTCCATAAATGTTGTTCCAGCCGTGTGCAAATGCCGGGTATATGAAGGAATGTATTTTTTAGCATTGCAATACAATACCTGTTAGATTAAAGCCGTTATTCGTTATTTGTTTTCCTTTGGGAACAATTCAATTTCTACTTGTTGGATTAAAACGAGTCGTAGCGGAAACCTTTAGGTTTCCAGTCCATTATTTCAATTCCATACTGGTTAGATTAAAAGTTTATACAAGCCCCTTACGCAATCCGATATAAATAATTGAAAAACCAATTCCTGCAATAATAAGAAGTATCCCTCCAGTAATGAAGTCTTCAAAGATTATCTTTCCTATTCCGAATGTTGTCCCATATATCAACGCAATACCCGCAAACCAGTTTATGAGAAAACTCCATCCAAGCACAGTCTTTTTGGTTGTATTTATCTTGTCTCTGATAGGTCTCCAGAAACCGCCTGGCGCAACTAGATTATAAAAACTCACAAGTTTGTGTTCAGGCTCTGGCCTTGTAAGAAGGGTTACGGTCACCCATACCAGGATGGAAGAAGGGACGATTATGATAACCCTGTGTTGAATTGAAAGATCAAGGGGTTGTAAGATTAAGTTGATGATAAGAGACGCCGTCAATCCTGAAATTTCTGACCATGCATTAATCCTCCACCAGAACCATCTCAAGATTAAGACCAGCCCAATACCGGCTCCCATAGGAATAAGAAACTCCCATGCCCTGGTGATAGAGTCCATAAATGATGCTGCAACAGCGGCGATTAACATGAGGATTACTACACAAATCCTGGATACTATAACATAATGTCTCTCTTTTGCCTCCTTTACTATAAATCTTTTATACAAATCATTTATGAAATAAGATGTGCCCCAGTTAAGGTGCGTATCAATCGTAGACATAAAGGCAGCTAGAAAGGAAACAATGAGTAAACCCTTAAGACCTGCAGGCAGGAATTTGTTAATGGCCATTGGATATGCTGCCTTACCCTCAGTTATATTCGGAAATACTACAAGAGATACGAGCGCTACTATTATCCACGGCCATACCCTTAGGGCATATTGTGCGATGTTAAACCATAAAGTGGCGTAAAGAGAATGCCTTTCATCTTTAGATGATAGCATCCTTTGAATGATGTAGCCACCACCATCTGCATTGTGGGTTGACCACCACATAATGCTTATGAATACTAAGAACATAAAGAAGGGTGACGACCAGAATTCTGCCGTTAGAGGTGACATGCTTGAATTAATTGGTGGAAAGAAATAAAGGACTGAATCACTTACATGATCTATCGATGCTAATTGCAATTTTAACTCCGACATGCCTCCAACTGCATTGAGTGAAAAAACTGCCAGTGTAATAGCCCCACCCATTGCAATAATAAATTGTATAAGGTCAGTTACTACCACACCCCAGAACCCTGAGAGTACAGTATAAGCCAATGCTATGACCACACATATTCCAATTGATATCCATTGCCTTTCTTCAGGTATGTCCAGTGTAACTCTGAAAACGGTTGACATCGCCTGTATGACCCAACCCATTACGACAAAATTATAGATGGTTGAGAAATACAGCGCCTTGAAGCCCCTTAATATGGACGCCGGTTTGCCAGAGTATCTGATTTCTATTAATTCATTATCTGTTAAGACACTCGTTCTTCTCCAGAGTCTGGAGAAGAGAAATACACTGAGAAGTCCGCCAAGTGAGGCATTCCACCAGAACCAGTTACGCCATATACCATCACTGCGTACGTATTCGGTTACTGCTAGTGGTGTGTCTGCCGCAAATGTCGTAGCAACCATGGACGTTCCAACCAGCCACCAGGGTAGAGTGCTTCCGGAAAGAAAAAATTCCCTGATATTCTTACTAGCCCTTTTTGAGAAATAAATCCCCACGAACAAGGCAAAGACACAATATCCGCCAATAATCAACCAATCTATTATGGCAAGCTGCATTTTTGATTAAGATGTATTTTGAGAGAGCTTTCTTATTGAAATGGTCAAGGACTAGTTGAAAATATATTTAATAGAATTCACAATGGATTTGCTTAACCAGATAGACGAGATCGTTGTATCATAGGATAAGCTGGCAGAATTATTTGGGAACAGTCTTTTAAAGCCGATATTATAGTACGCAATTTCTAAAACTGTATAGCAATAAATAATTTTATATAGGACTAAATAGTGTAAGGACTTAGGCTTGCTTTATCATGTTCAAAAATGATTACGTTAATATCGGGATTAGATATTCATCAAATCAAAGAAAAATAATCCTAAACATCCAAAGATAACAATAGGCAGCCATGCAGCCAGGATGGGATGTAATATACCCATGTCACCAAGATTTACGCATAAATAGGTCAATACATAAAATGCGCAGCAGATAAGTACATTTATCCCAACCCGCAAAAAAATATTCCTGCTCATTCTTTCGAAACCTATAATAAAGGGAATACCCAAAAATAGTAGGACAAAATTGGTCAATGGATACGCTGCTCTTGAGTGAAACATGACACTGTACCTAGGATTCTCTGGTTCACTTTCACATAAATTTCTTAGTTCCTTAAAACTCTTTAATGTTGCATTAATGTCAACCTTGTTTAATCTCTCAGGCGTTAAAGTGGTTTCCAGAAAATAGTTTTTTATTTGTCGCGCTGGTGCAACCCATTTACCATTCTCGTCATAGTTGTGTTTGACGGCATCAGATAACAACCACTTATTTTCACCTAGCCATTTTCCCTCTTTAGCGCTGATAGTGAAGCTTTTCTTACCATTTTCATTCCTTCCAATGACAAAAACAGCTCCTATCTTTCCTTCTTTAATGTTGAAGGTCCATGCCCTTAAGAGTATACGGTTAAGTTTATCTTCCACAAGCACATTACTTTTCTCATTTTCCTCAAAAGTTGATTGCTCAACTCTTTTAAGTTTTTCTGCATATCTTGGTATAACCAGTTCTTGATTGACAACTGCTGCAAATGACATAATGACTGATAGAACAAAAACAGGAAGTAATATTCTATAAAGACATATTCCTGCCACTTGCATAGCCAAAATCTCATTATTTCTAGCAAATCTTACAAGAACCAGGCTCACAGCTATTAGGGTTATTGCGGGGAAAAGTTGTGCTAGCACTACTGGTATCATAAATGCATAGTAATTCAATGCTAATGGAATTGCTTTAGAACCCAGTTCAACAAAATCATCAAGATTTTGTAATGCGTCAATAACTATATAAATGCCACATAGTATAAACAGGCATATAAAAAAAGATGGTATAAATGTTTTAATTATGTATTTGTCAATTTTGAATAACATTTTATATTAATTTTTTATGGAAACCTTTAATTCCTTCATTAGCTCAAAGATAGTTTTTTTTAAAATAGGATGTTTTAAGTCTGGAGATATTTCGTATAATGGCTCTAAGACAAAAATGCGCGTGTGCATATTTTCATGAGGTATCTTAAGATTATGATCATTTACGACCTTACTTCCATATAAAAGTATATCAATGTCAATTACCCTTGGGCCCCATCTTACTCCACGTGTTCTTCCTAGTTCTGATTCAATTCTCTTACACTTCTCCAATAATTTTTGTGGTGTGATATCCGTATCCAACTCTAATACGCAATTGACATAATCAGGCTGTGCGGGCCCCCCAATTGGTTTCGTCTTGTAAAATCCAGATTTATTTACAACATGGATCCCCTTGCATGCATTTATCTTGGTAATGGCGCTAACTAGATTTTTTTCTCTATTGCCAAGGTTCGAGCCTAGCCCTACATATACCTTTGCCATATATCACTCCAAAGGTTAGTCAAGAATATACCATTTTTATCATTAGAATGGACAAGTGTCAATGAATTAACGATGGTTATGGTGAAAAGGCATCAACCTTCAATGTCAGGCTGGACAACCATGGATTTGCAAATGGAAGGAAATATAATTATATCTTGTACTAAAAAGGCTTTTCTTTATAATAAATTGAAATTTGCTTATAGGCTAAAAGTGTAAAATGTCAATACATTGTAACGATAAAATCAACGGAGTAGTCAACAATTCTCATGGCCACACACATCGGGGTGAGGAAAAGACAAGGCTTATATTGACATGCTCTTTAACTGGAGCCATGTTCATCGTGGAAGGTATAGCTGGTTTTTTAACCAATAGTTTAGCCTTGATTAGTGATGCAGGACACATGTTAACACACCTTATCGCTTTACTGATAAGTCTTGGAGCTATTATATTTGCTTCAAAACCTCCGACTGCAAAGAAAACATACGGCTTTTATCGTCTTGAAATCCTGGCAGCGTTATTTAACGGCGCTACTTTGTTTTTAATTACTTTATGGATATTCTTTAATGCCTACTATCGCATAATTAACCCTGAACCCATTGCTAGCTTGCAGATGTTTATTGTCGCAAACATTGGTCTTATAGTAAATCTTGTATGCGCATACATACTTAAGACAAGCCATGGCAGCCTTAATATCAAGTCAGCATTTATGCATATGATGGCGGACACATTTTCGTCAATGATAGTGGTCTTTGGCGCAATTATTATGTATTTTACACAATGGTATATAATCGATCCAATCTTAAGTATCCTGATATGTATTGTAATTCTGATATGGTCGTACGAGTTAATTACAGAATCAGTCGATATCCTGTTGGAAGCGACTCCAAAAGATGTGGATTTGAAAAGTGTCATAAAGAGCATAAAGGAGCTTGATGAAATAAAGGACGTACATGATGTTCATATCTGGACAATTACGTCAGACATGTATGCGATGAGCGCTCACGTTAATACCACTGACCTAATGGTTAGCGAAACTTACAACATTGTAGCAAAGATCAATTCACTGGTTAGAGAAAGATTTAAGATTGGGCATACGGTTATTCAATTTGAATGCAATGCATGTAGCGATGAAACAGACAACGGTGCGCAAATATCTAACATTTAAAGTTTTTTCTTATTGTTTAATACACAACAAAAGGAATTATATCGAAAAGAATATTAATTGCCTTAAAAGCATTTATCGATGTGGTTACTTTTGGTTATACGTTTTATTTACCTAAAGCTACTTGTTACAAGCCACCACGTGAAAATGCTTCCAGCATATCCCAGAGCGATAACGGGCGCCTATTTCATGTGGGAAAAAAGGTATAATTTTCACGGTTAACTCCCATAACGGCTACGCCAGCCGCCGAACCGACCGATAAAAGACTTCCTCCCACTCCAGTGGTCAAAGTAACTAGTAGCCACTGATCCAGCCCCATGGCCGGATCCATCTTCAGGACTGCATACATAAGGGGTATATTGTCGCCAACTGCAGAGGCAATACCAATGGCGGTGTTTGCCATCGTAAATCCCAGTGACCCAAACAAAATATCTCCAACTATCTTGAGGTGCCCGATGTACTGTAAAGCCCCCACGGCGGCCAAAACACCAAAGAAGAAAAGCAGAGTATCGAATTCCACCTATTCCACTTTTTTGAAGATGTCAAGGCGAGATACTTCACGCCTATCTTTTTTTAGGCCCAGTTTTTTCATAAACCTATCTTCCCATCGCTGCATATAATACGCTATAAACATAAGAAAGCCTATCCTCTTGGATAACAGCCGAGCGCGCAAAGCCTGAAATACATTGAGGGAAGCAAGGGTATTGATGTAGGTCATGGCCACTAGTAGAAAGAAAAAGAGTCCTGCTATCTCCGCAATAAGATGTTCTATGAATTCGTGTGCGTGCCCACCCCCGTGCATAGCCTCATAGACGCCAATCAACAACCACATGAGGCAGCTAACCAGTACAATCGGCTTGGATTTCCTTAGATGAATCTTTTCCTCAAAAATAATAAGAATATAAGCGACAAAGAACAAAAACAATGATATATGTCCAGTCCAGGTATTGACTAAGTTAGTCATGCTATCCTCCCATTCTACATAAAAACTTAGGTATGAAATATTAGTTTAATAATTGGTAGTAAAAACAACATCCACAATAGTCAATAATATTACTTTCTCGCATTGATTTAAAATAATAGCTATCATATGACAATGAACTTGGTTATTTCGTTTATACAAACATTAGTGTTATTAGTATTCATTTAATCGTAGTGAATTTTCGTATATGGTCAGAAAATATTTTTTGTGGGGTTATCAACTTTATATAAATGTCTCTTGTGGCATTTTGGCGTACAAAGTCTTACTGTCGAACGGTAGTGGCTGGGAAATAGGATTTCGTGCTTTTAAAAGTGAACGATATAATCGGAAAGTAAGAAGATAAGTCAAGAGAAATATTTAGTTTTGATTAGACAAATAAATCAGGGGTTAGGAAAAAAGTTGTATTATCTTGATCGTTATAATATAGTTTCAGCCATTTCAGCAAAATTAGAAATAATTTGTTATCAAATCTTTTTAGACATCTTTGCCAAGAACACAGCCAAGTAACATTTAATAGAATATTTTCCAATATCAATTGGAATTCTATTTTGATTTTGCGACCTCCCCTTTATCCCCTCCTTGCGAAGGAGGGGATTGCGGTGTGGTTTTCTACTTGATATTGGGCAAAATAACTATTAAGTTTACTCCGAACAATGTTTACAGAACACTTGTTCTAATAAATCATTAAGAATAATTAAGCAAGGATTGAGATAAAAATACATATTGTATTGAAAATCAATAAGTTATAAAGTGTCTTCGGAGCAAATTAAATATTCAGTTTGAGCAATTGCAAATAATTTTTTTTGAAGGGAGAATTCAGGTTTATGACAGCAAAATTAATAAAAGGGACTGAAATCCGGGAGCAGATTTTAGAAGAAATCACTGCTGAAGTAGCGGAGATAAAAAAAATGCATGGAGTTGTACCCGGACTTGTAACTATCCTGGTTGGTGAAAGTCCTGCTTCCATATCTTACGTAACATTAAAAATCAAAACCGCCCACAGGGTTGGTTTTAAAGAGGTTCAGGATTCTCAGCCGGCTGATATTTCAGAAGAGGACCTTTTGGCCCTTATTGACAAGTATAATAATGATGATTCAATCCATGGTATCCTTGTCCAGCTCCCTCTTCCAAAACATATAGATGAAAAGAAGGTACTTAATGCGATTGACCCTGATAAGGACGTTGACGGCTTTCATCCCGTAAATGTCGGACGCCTCATGATCGGTGGTGATGAAGTTAAATTCCCACCGTGCACACCGGCTGGTATTCAGGAAATGATTGTACGTGCCGGTGTTGAGACAAGTGGGGCTGAGGTTGTAGTAGTGGGACGTTCAAATATTGCGGGAAAACCAATTGCCAACATGATGCTTCAGAAAGGAAAAGGCGCCAATTCAACAGTAACAGTTATTCATACACGTACAAAAAATATGGCAGAACACTGCAAACGTGCAGATATCTTAATCGTTGCCGCTGGAGTTCCCGGTCTGGTAAAGCCAGAGTGGATTAAGCCGGGTGCATGTGTAATAGACGTAGGCGTTAACAGGGTAGGTGAAAAACCCAGTAAAAAGGACCCAAACAAGATGGTTGCAATCTTAAAAGGTGATGTTGATTTTGAAGCAGCCAAAGAGATTGCCGGTAGCATTACGCCTGTCCCCGGGGGTGTCGGTCCCATGACGATTACGATGCTTATGAAAAATACCCTCAAGTCTCTCAAATTCAAATTGGGAATCCAATAGTCGTAAACCAATGGAGGTAATGGGTCTTAGGTACCATAAACCATGCCCTACCACCTTACGACCCTAATCTATTTTGCTCATGATTTTTACAGGCTTCAATGCTTATGTTTCTCTTTGAGGGTATGCCGAAGAATCGGAAGCATTGTTTTATCCCTATCACGAACAACTTCTTCCTTAATCATGATTAACTTTTCTAAAGACAAAATACGCAAATTATAACCGCTAACCTGTATTTCTTCAGAATGCTCCAGTAAGTCTTCATAATTGTGTCCTTTACCTACAGTTCCGAGAAGGTCGAGAGGGCCAAAACGAGTCATAAGAAGTTGACGCCCCGGAGATGATAGATGTAATAGCTCAGGTGTCAAACGTATGTCTTATCGTTCTCGATAATAAGCATCCAGTGCATTAAGGGCTGACATGAGATGGCTGAGATTGTCTGGATCTCGAGAATGAACTAAATCGAGATCAAAGGTCGTAACAGGAGCGCCGTGTAGAACAGCACAAACACCACCGACCACGATAAAATCAACCTTATTATCAGCAAGGGTCTTTAGAATTTCAAGAAAATCAGGTATGGGATTTTGCATTACGCAACTTCATAATAGATCGCATATTTTGTTGCAATGTCTGCAAGCGCTCGGTAGGTGTCATAGATAACATCCATCGAATGAGGGTAATATCAACACCATCTTTGCTGTGAATATATTTTTCACTAGAAGAAGTTTTCTTAAAGAATCCCTCTCTAATTTTATTTTCTTGCATGGTTTTATTCCGATAATGCATGTTATTAAGGTTGTATCTACACAGATAAACTACTAGAATTGTTTAAAGGTGTCAATAAACATTATTAAGAGGAGGTCTGCAGGGCTGAATCTTTTTACTCTAACGGAGCTGCTTTATTATTTTCTACGCGGAATGCAAATTAAGACCAGGTAAATAAGTCGTAGGTGATAGACTTAAATACAGCTCATACCCTGTAAAACCTTCTTTTTTCTATCCTGGAGGATGTGTAGTTCATTATGATTAAGGGTCACGCTACTTGCGAAGGTACGATTAAGTTTGCAAGCAAAAATCGGGAAGCAGGAAGGAATCATTTCAGGACGTTTAATGGCCTGAAATTGTCATCTATTGGTATGGGTACGTATCTGGGCAACCTAAATGACACAACCGATATCCTGGTTACAAAGGCTGTCAAAAAATCGGTTCTCTCCGGAATAAACGTAATTGATACTGCCATTAACTATCGTTCTCAAAAAGCTGAAAGGTCTGTTGGAAAAGCAATATCGGAACTCTTAGAGGAAGGTAACGTAAAAAGGGAAGAGATTTTTATAAGCACAAAAAATGGTTATCTCACAAATGATGGAGA
>JBHICG010000093.1:0-11709 GCA_046759445.1 Candidatus Scalinduaceae bacterium | reverse complement strand
CTTTGAGACAGCTCATAACCGTCAAGCCACCCCTTTATGGGGTGCGTTATGACTAAAGGAATCTAATTTTATAGTTGATGTTGATAGTTCTGACATAACTCTTGTTCAGAGCGTGCTTAGTACACGCCCAGGCATATACTTTCCTCTTGAAACTCATTTTCTACGATTTGCGTCGCTTCTAAGGAAGCAATAAAAATTTTTAAAAGAAAAGGACTTGAAGGGATTGAAGCAAAGCTTTGAGGATGATAAGTATATCAAATTTACACCTAAATATTAATAAACTTTATATTCACTTTCATGATGGTGGACAATTTTTATTTGAAAAACTATGTAGGGGAAATAGATGTGAAGATGTTATCTATGAAAATTTTATAATTGAGTTTTAAGCTTAATACATGATCAACCATGTTTGAGAGACCATGATTAAGAATTTAAAATTTAAAAGAATCTCAGGGTTTTGTCCACTTTATGTAGACTCAGTTGGAACACTTTGGGTGAGTCGATCATATGAGATATTACGTTCATTCGACCATGGCCGATCATTTCAGAAAGTCGCCCGTTTTTCACCACGTTTGCTTCAAAAGATAGGTAGCTATTTTCGTTTAACAAGTCGATTACTAAGAGCAGGATTTTTTGCCTTTAACCCTCTGGATAATGGTAATCTGCTCGGTGTAGTAAAAAATCATATTATTCTATGTAATAAAGATGAATCCATATTTAGAGCAGTGTTTAATATTCAACGAGGGAGTAAACCCTTGAACATTTGTGTTGTTCCTGATGGAAAGATATACTTTGGTGAATATTTTTCTAACCCTGAGAGAGACGGTGTAAATATTTATGGTTCCAATGATGGAGGGAATACATGGGAACCTGCCTTTACATTTCCTAAAGGAAGCATACGGCATATTCATGGAATATATTATGATGCATATAGATCGGGATGCTGGATACTAACCGGTGATGAGGATAAAGAATGCAAACTTTTATTTACTTCGGATGATTTTAAAAATATAGAAGTAGTTAGAGAAGGCGGGCAAGAAAATAGAGCTGTTGGTATTATACCTTTACCAGATGGCTTGGTTGTCCCTATGGACAGCCCATTGGAGACCAATTATATCCAGTGGTTAGACACAAAGACCTGCAAATTAGAAAAAACTTGTAAAATTCCTGGTAGTGCATTGGCTGTTGGGAGAGCAGGTAAATACCTGTTAGTCTCTTCTGGAGTAGAACATAGTAAAGTGAATTTAAATAAAGAATCACAAATTATCATAAGCAAAAATGGTATTGATTGGCAGATTCTGTATCGAAGAAAGAAGGATATTTATCCGTATGATTTGTTTCAAAATGGTTTATTCAAATTTCCTGATGGTCAGAATCCAGGGACAATGATTTATACAAATGGCACGGCCGTGGCTGGCGATGATAATTACATGTTGTCATGGTCTGGAAATGATATAGAAAAAAACCTTTTTACCTAATCGTAAATGCATTAATGGGTCCTTGTTATTTTGCATTAAATTTTTATTGTTTGAATTGTATTTTAGCAATTAAGAATATAACCTAAAAAATTGTAGAATAGCTTAAGATGAATTCCCTAATTCTTCCAAATTTTTTGATAATCGGGGCTCAGAAAGCTGCTTCGACATCAATTTATGAGCAACTTAGAAAACATGATGATGTTTTAATGTCAGAAAAAAAGGAAATAGGTTTTTTTTCTTATGAATATAGTTATCGAAAAGGACTTAAGTATTATTCATCATACTTTCAAGGGTGGAATGGAGAGAAGGTGATTGGCGAGGCAACGCCAGGATACCTTCATGAAGAAAATGTACCCGAGCGAATTCATAAGTTTCTTCCGAATGTCAAGCTAATAGCTTGTCTAAGAGATCCTATAGATCGTGCATATTCAACATATCTTATGCAACTTACTAAGGGGGCTGAGCCGCCATGGAAGAGCTTTGAAGAAGCTGTTAATAACTCACCACAATATCTCGAAAATGGTTGTTATCATAAACATTTACAGCGATATTTGAAGTACTTTCCTTTAGAACAAATTCATCTTTCTATTTTTGATGACTTGAAGAATAATCCTCAGCAATTTTACAATAGTATCTGTGATTTTCTTGAAATTGATCACGTAGGCCTTAGTGAAATGAGAATTTCCCGTCCAAACTCGGGGGGTGTTCCAAAGAACAGATTAATACATAATATATTGAATTTATTGTACAGGACAAGAAATCATGTTAGAGAAACTCCTACAGGATGGTTTGTAAGTAATAGATTTGTAGATACAACCAGTAGGAAAATTCGTAATAGAGTCGCTTCCTGGAATCGAACGAAAGATGTATATCCAAAATTGAGTCTTGAAGTTAGACAACGATTATTACCACTCGTACGAGATGCTAATGATTCTCTTTCACAACTCATAAAACGAGACTTAAATAGCTGGAACTCATAGGTCGTAGAGACAAGTAAGGTTAATTTAACTGTCATGATCACTTTTCCTCAGCAATGACGTTGACTGAACATGGTCGGAACTGTATCGTCAATAGGAAGATGAATTGCCCATGAAATATTTTCAATATGGGGCTCTTGAATTGCCTAAAGGAAAGAATCCTGAGCCGATTATTTATGCCTATGGCCACGCACTCAATGGAATAGAAGACCACATGCTGTTATGGAGAATATGCGTATACATATTGTAATGCTATCTGTCATTTCCTTTTTACCTATAAAACCGTCACTTTGTCAGTGGGAGATCACTACAGAGAGAAGACTTTCAGTTTCAGAATTTGAGAGTCAAAAGGTTAGTTATGTCTTCTAATCTCCCAGCTCTATATTTGCGCACTCTCAAATATCTTAGATTCGAGCAAATCTTCTATCGGGGGTTGTATACAATTAGAGACTGTGGTCCCAGTTTTTTACGACTGAAAGCACAACCTGTCCCAAAGGATCTTAAATGGATGCCGCTTAACTATCGTGTTCCTTTTCTTGTTTTCCCATGGTTTGACACTAGAGAAATCACTCAGGGACGTTTCAAGTTTCTAAATGATTCTGCCGACTATGGTAGTCAAATCGATTGGCAGGCTCATGGTAAGAATCTCCTGTGGCGATACAACTTGAACTATTTTCATTATCTAAACACACATGGAGGGGTAGATTCTGATACTGCGCTTCTTCTAATGAAGGATTGGATAGCTCATAATCCACCCGGGACCTTTGTCGCCTGGGACCCTTACCCAATCTCACTACGTATTGTCAATTGGATCAAATACATCAGCCAAACAGGTATTTCTAAAGAGAAGTGTAAGCCCGTATGTCGGTCAGCCTATCAGCAAACTCTATGGCTAGAGCGATCTCTTGAGAGGCATCTCCTGGGTAACCATCTTTTCAAGAACTCGAAAGCCTTGGTCTTTGCTGGATTATTTTTTAAGAGCAGTGTTGCAAAACGATGGTTAGCAAAGGGCTTACGCCTCTTGAACCGCGAATTAGATGAACAGATTCTATCAGACGGAGGACACATCGAACGTAGCCTTATGTATCACAGTATGATTTTAGAGGACTGTTTGGACTTGATCAACGTGTGTCAGAAACATCATTGCCATGACTTCAAGGATTTATTAAAACACTTGAAGTATTTAACTCACAAAATGGTGCATTTTTTGTGTGGAATGATCCATCCGGATGGCAAAATTGCTCTTTTCAATGATGCAGCCTTTGAGATTGAAGCTTTACCATCTGATTTGATGGCATATTATGAACGTTTGACAGGAAAGAAGGTATTAACCCCAGAAGGCCCTATGTGGTCATTCCCTGTGACTGGGTATTTCGTTATGTCTCCCAGGCCCGGTGATCGAATGTTAATTGACTGTGGTCCAATTGGGCCAGATTACCTGCCAGGACACGCCCATTGTGATACGCTTAGTTTTGAACTTTCAATCAATGGCAGTCGAGTGATTGTAGATTCTGGGTGCTATACCTATGAAGACAGCGAGATGCGACGCTATAATCGTGGTAATGCTGGTCACAACATTTTGAGCCTTAATGAGGAGAACCAATCTGAGATGTGGGACTCCTATCGCTGTGCAAGGCGCGCATACCCATTGGAACCAAGAATCGGACAAGATTTCAAGGGATTATTTTTTGAGGGAGGACATGATGGTTATAGTCGACTTCCAGGGCAACCAATCCATATGCGCCGGATTAGCTGGCAAGAGAGTGTATTACGTATAGATGATGAGATTCTTGGTCATGGGAGCTACAATTTCGACTTGCGTTTACATCTAAATCCAATGTGCAAAGTTACAATACGAGAAGGAGAGGTATGGATTAAATGTGAAGAGCAGGTTGTTATGACAATTCGACCGCTGGGGATTGGCGACTTGGATTTAGAGCAGGGTTGGTATTGCCCAGAATTCGGACAGCGTTTTAGATGCCCAGTACTTACGCTGAAAGGACGTGAAGATGCTCCTTTCCGTACAGGTTGGGAGATTAATTTTTGCGGTGATTTTGATAACTCTTGTCATTGACTAATAATTAAATGCAAAAGGTGTAAAGGGCATCTTCAGACATATATATATGCAATAGTTATCGAGACAAAGCCAGAAAGTTTTGAACTCATTTTTGTTGTATTGTTTCAAATTAGAACACAGAACAAAGTAAATTTCGAAGTTATTGGAAGAATGAAAGTATTTTTATAAAGACATGGAGTATTTATACAAGTAGGAAAACCGAAGAATATAAGATTTGTTGATTGCAAGAGTTGTGTTGATAAAGAGAAAAGAAATAACGAAGGTGTTTTTATCGTTAATCATTTTGAGTGAGCCTGTTTTATGATTTTATAGAAATAACCTTTAGTAATGAAATATATTTCCTTCCACAAGTCATACGTAACTGAAGATGACATATCTGAAGTTATTGTACTTATAATTCCCTTCACTACAACTGGTGAAGTTATAGATTATTTCAACGCAAAACCTTTTATTGCTGATGTGGATAAGGGTACACTCAACATTGATGTATCTAAAACGGAACAAAGAATAACTAATGAAAAGAGAGTTGTTATAACTATTCGCTTTGCAAGTCAACCTTGTAATATTGATGAATTTCTGGATGTAGTAAATAAATATGGTCTATTTGTTATTTCGTCGAGAAGCTAAAGGTTTTTAATACTCATTATATTGGAAGTTATCAGGATAAGCGGGTGATAGTTCAAGGATCATGGGTAACGGAAGATAAGAAGATAAGATGTTGAGAGGTTGAGAAGATTATTAAGTAAGTTAAAGAAAGTTGTGCAAGTTGGTTGAATGAGTATATAAGATCAAATAGATTGGGAAAGATAATCAACCAGTTGAAAATTTGAATTTACTGATCTAATGATAAGGTTATTGGTGATGTAAATACGAATAACTTGCCAGTTAATTCTAAATTTCCTAAACTTTTCAAGATGCTTTAGATGAAATTGTTGTCCTTTTCATCTCGAACAATTTACAAATAGTTTTAAGAACATTCCTGAGATTTGTGATAAAACACATTCTGAATAAACACGTATACTATAGAACGATTTACGCATGAAGCTAAATAATATAAATAAAAAAATTATACCCTTTGCCCTCCCTCTTATAGAAGAGGATGAAAAAAGAGAGGTTCTTGAGGTTCTTGAATCAGGCTGGATAACAACAGGGCTAAAGGTAAAGCAATTTGAGCAGGAATTCTCTTCTTTTATAGGCTCTAAGCATGCTATTGCGGTAAATTCCTGTACAGCAGCCCTTCATCTTGCACTCGAAGCTATTGGGATACAAGAAGGAGATGAAGTTATCATTCCCTCCATGACCTTTGCTGCTACAGCAGAAGTTATTCGTTATTTTAATGCACGGCCGGTAATTGTTGACATCGACCCCCATAGCATGAATATAGATCCGGTTAAAATAGAGGATATCTTGTTAGGGTGTAAGGAGTTAGGAGTAAGTAGAAAAAACTCTTCACGAGTTAAAGCTATCATCCCGGTTCATTTTGCAGGATTGTCTTGTGATATGGATGCTATAATTGAAATCGCAAACCGATATAATTTGAAGGTAATAGAGGATGCGGCCCACTCTTTTCCTACTACATATAATGGTAGAATGGTTGGGACAATTGGTGATATTACCTGTTTCAGTTTCTACGCCACTAAAACAATAACTACAGGAGAGGGAGGGATGATAACAACAGATAATGATGAATATACCGAGCGTATGCAAATCATGAGCCTCCATGGCATAAGCCATGACGCATGGAAACGGTATTCTTCAGAGGGAAGCTGGTATTACGAGATCGTGGCTCCAGGATTTAAATATAATTTGACTGATATAGCTGCTGCAATTGGTTTGGTCCAGCTTAAAAAGGCAGTATCTATGTGTAATAGAAGGAAGAAAATTGCATCAATATATAATGAGGCCTTTAGGGATATCCCAGAAATCGAGATACCAGTGGATAGAGAGACGGGAAGTTGGGAAAATGTGAAGGTGGAAAAGCTAAAAGATGGGATTGTTAATAGCTGGCATTTGTATGTCATAAAATTGAATCTTGAAATGTTAGATATTGATAGAAATCAGTTCATAGATGAGCTCAAAGAAATAGGTATAGGTACATCAGTACATTTCATACCGCTGCATATACATCCCTATTATCATGATATCTATGGTTATAAACCGCAAGATTTTCCAGTTGCCTATGAAACATACAAGAGGATTATATCTCTACCCATTTATCCTAAGATGACGGATGAAGACGTTGAAAGAGTAGTGGAAGCGGTTTGGAATGTAGTGAGGAAGCACAAAAGATGAATGCGAAATGATTAATGTAGAATAGAATTTGGGATTGGTTATTAGGAAATAGTAATTGGAAAATTGGCAGTAGGCCTAAGTAGTATACAGTAAGTAATAATCAATAGTTATTAATCAACAAACAAGGGAATATATCTTTATTTTTTCTTTGTGTCCCATTTTTGATGGAATATATATGCCATTTCCTGATCTCTCATAGTTGCGTTAATTAATACCTTAAACCACATGCTTGGCGGATGGTTCCAGCTTTGCTATGCGGGTAGGGTAGTGATTTAAGTTTGTAAATAAGAATACTTCCTTAAGATGTAAATGGGCGACCCTGAAGAAGAAAAGATATCATATAAGGGTGTCAAAAGAAAAATTAGTGTTTATTAATGCAGAAAATCTATTGTCCAAATAGAGGAGTGAACTTATTGGTTTAAAATCGAAAAAGAAAGAGAGAAAGAAATGAAAATTTTAGGTATTTTCTACTTTCCTGGATATCCCGATCCATCTGCAGCTGTTGTTATAAACGGGGAAGTTATTGCTTTTATTGAAGAAGAACGTCTAATTAGGAACAAACACGCAAAAGCCTACTTTCCTTCTCGTTCAATCAAATCGGTACTTAATATAGCGGGTTTGGATCTTCAATTAATTGACCGAATTACCTTTGGCTGGGATTGTATTTCACATGAAGACGGTCGATTAGTGGCACACTTCGCAGAAATAAATAAGGAATATCCACCTACTCCTAATGATAAAGCTTATCAACATAACCGCGTTAACCGTTATACCGCAGCAAATTTAAGAAGAACAATTTCACAACAATTGAAAAAAATGTACGGTGATGTGGATATACCTCCAATCAGCTTTATGAATCACCATCTGTCACATGCCATTCAAGCTTATTACCATTCTGGAATGAATCAAGCACTCATCCTTACCATTGACGGCAGCGGAGAATGGGTTACGACAGCGTGGTGGCAAGGAGATAATGGTAATAAACTAACACTGCTACATGAAGTTAAAACCCCCCATTCACTCGGATGGTTTTACTCAGCCTTTACCGAGTATCTTGGATTTGAGGCCTATGATGGCGAATACAAGGTTATGGGACTTGCTGCATATGGTAAGGAAAATTCGGATTTTGTCCATAAAATAAATAAAATTACATGGTATGATGAGAAAGGCGGATTTCTGTGTGATCCATACATCATTGCAATGGGACCACGCACTTATTCAGATCATTTTCCCGACTTACTTATTGAGCATATTGGACACCTTCCACGATGTGAAAATGAAAGAATTGAACAATGGCATATGGACCTTGCCTATTGCGTGCAGTACAGGCTTGAGAACATAGTGTATGAAATGGCTCGATATTGGATTGAAAAAACGAGGATTCGTAACTTATGCATTGCAGGAGGTGTAGGATTAAATGTTAAGATGAATGGTAATTTAATTAAATCAGGTCTTATTGATGACATCTTCATACACCCTTTATGCTCTGATACCGGAATGTCTATAGCTTCTGCTTTGGCATGTGAGTACCAAAATGGTAATCTTCAAACAAAACAATTGGAACATGTTTATTATGGTCCTTCATTCGAGGATGGTGAGATTGAAAATATTTTGAAGGCATGCAAACTTATTTATACGTATGAAGAAAATATTGAAAAGAATGTTGCTCAATTACTTTCGGCAGGTAATGTTGTCGGATGGTTTCAGGGAAAAATGGAGGCTGGGCCTCGAGCTCTAGGAAATCGAAGCATACTTGCTGACCCCCGAACCATCGAATCAAGGGACCGAGTCAATGCTGTCATTAAGTTTCGTGAATTCTGGCGACCATTCTGTCCTTCAATGACGAAGAAAGGTGCTAATAAATATTTAGACAAATATACGCATGCTCCTTTTATGATAATTACTTTTGATGCCAAAGAAGCGGGGAAAAAGGATATTCCTGCAGTAGTTCATGTCGATGGGACAAGTCGGATTCAGATTGTTATTGAAGAGCATAATCCTCGCTACTATAAATTACTCGAAGAATTTGAAACAATTACTGGAATTCCAGTGGTAATGAATACCTCTTTTAATATTAAAGGTGAGCCTATTGTTTGTACACCACATGATGCAATCCGAACCTTTTTTGCAACTGGTTTGGATGCATTAGCTATTGGATCATTTCTTCTTCAAAAGACGGGATAATAACCTATATCGTGAATATTTGCCATGAATAAAGAGGTCCCAAAAAAATCAGCTCTCATTTTAGTCGCTCATGCTGATGATGAAACTCTCGCCGCCGGAGGTACTATTTGTAAACTTGTTGAAGAGGGATGGATTGTAGATGTTGTGATTCTGTCTGATACAGTTCGTTTTGGTGGCGCCGGATTATCAAACAAATTAGGTGCCGAAGAAGCTTGTGATATCCTAGGGGTACACAACCTCAGGATTCTTGACGTTCCGGATCAGATATTTGACACAATAGCCATGGCTGAATTATCGCAAAAAGTAGCTGTTCTGAAACTGGAACCAGACTTAATCATTACTAATTCTGACCAAGATTTAAACAAAGATCATCGACTGACGTGTGAAGCTGCTAAAATAATCGGACGCCCTATAAGAAAACCAGTCTGTATTCTTTCTGGTGAAATACCAAGTGCCGCTTTTTGGAGTGGGAATCAATTCTCTGCGAATTTTTACGTAGATATTTCTCCTCATATTGAAAAAAAGATACAAGCGTTTAAACATTATGTTCATGAAATACAGGCATTTCCACACCCGTGGTCTGAAGAAGGTTTACGACTACTCGCACAATTTCGTGGAATGGAGTGTGGACTTCCTTTTGCAGAAGCATTTACCATAATACGCGGTTACGCTGGAATACTTATTTAATTATGGTAATAAACAATAAACTATCTATGCGAAGATTGTTAATTCCGTTTTTGCAGTTAATTCTTTTTCTCCTTCCTTTCAAGGGAAAAACTTACGATTTTATTAAGCGTGTATTTGATTTAATTCTCTCGCTTTATGTATTAGCGATTTTCAGCCCGCTTTTTCTTCTTGCAGCGATTGCCGTTAAACTATCATCAAAAGGGCCTGTATTTTATAATGCCAAAAGGGCTGGGCGAAGAGGAAATGAAATTTGTTTATATAAATTTAGGACAATGGTGAAAAATGCCGATAAATCTTCTACTATCACAATCGGTTCTGATAACCGGATTACCAAAGTTGGCAAACTGCTCCGCGCTACCAAAATTGATGAGTTACCGCAATTCATTAATATAATCAAAGGGGATATGTCGATCATTGGTCCTCGTCCAGAATCTTTAAATATTGTAAAAAATTTATATAATCAAAGTGACGAGGAAATTCTGTTAGTTAGACCGGGCCTTACTTGCCCAGGTAACCTTCTTTATTACGTTTATCACGAGAATTTAGTTCCACCGGCAAACATGCATCCAGAGGAATTCTATGCCAAACATATACTTCCACCTAAACTATCAGCTGATCTTCATTATGTTCGGCACCGATGTTTATCATACGATATTAAATTAGTCTTTGAGACAATCTATATTTTATGTTCAAAATGGATTGGTAGAACGCCTCGATGGGAGCCAGATTTTGAATGGCAGCCGAGAGATGATTGGAAGAAACCTAAATAAATCAGGTCTTGCAATATAACAAAAAGAATATAGGTGTAGACACTATTTATTTCAGATTATAGATTTAAGATTGCGTTATTGAGAATTAAGAATGCAGAAAGAAGAAAAGTTGGAATACGGGATGTACAAGTTAAATAAGAGTTAAAAGAAAGAATTTAATCCTACATTCTACATTTTAATTTAAAACTTTCCCTTCCTCTTCAGATAAATAACATAGAGGCTTTTTTAACATATTCTTCTCAACAATTGGTCTAGTATTATTTCCCCCCTTCTTTGCAATATTAACAATCCTTATAAAATTTGACAGTAAAGGTCCGGTATTTTTCCGATAAGAAAGAATAGGGGAAAAATTCAAGACTTTTAGAATTTATAAATTTAGAACCATGACTGTTGATGCTGAAAACAATGGTCCGCAAATAACGGTTGGCGGTGATAAACGTGTAACAAAAGTTGGAAAATTCTTGAGAAGATATAAAATAGATGAGGTTCCACAATTAATGAACATTCTGAAAGGAGAAATGAGTTTTGTTGGTCCGAGACCAGAGGTAAGTAAATATGTTGATTTATTCAAATTAGATTATAAAAAACTGCTCAAATACGACCGGGTATAACAGACCCGGCATCAATAGAATATTCAGAAGAAGAGAAAGGTCTTTCATTATCAAAAAACTGCGAAGAAGATTATGCCAAAAGGATTTTACCAGAAAAGATTAAACTTTCTTTACATTAATGTTATAGATAACCATAATTATCTTACTGATCTAAAATTAATCTTTAAAACCATTTTTAAAATATAGCCAAATTGGGGGATAAATTCTACAGATTGCACCCTGATAAGTTATCAGACAAAATATCAGATTAGTATTTCATAAAGACGTAAATAATATGTCTGTTGTGACGTATAAATTCATTCTTAGCTGTCATCTCAAGGTTTCTTATTATTAAAACAATGCATAGTGTTTTCTTGAAACATTTTATAAACAACAGAGATTAGTTTTTTGGTAAATCTATATAGTATGTTTTCACTAGTGCCATTATTGAAGGATTAATTATGAAAATAATAAAGCCTATCTTTATTATTGGAGCTGGAAGAAGTGGCTCAACAATTTTTCATAGAATGCTTTCTAAGCATCCCAACGTTGCCTGGTTGTCGGGAAGAATGTGTGATAATTATCCAAATAAGCCATTCCTAAATAGACTTCTTATGAAAGCAATTGATTATCCTATAATAGGAAAATATCTAG
>JBHICG010000092.1:0-11991 GCA_046759445.1 Candidatus Scalinduaceae bacterium | reverse complement strand
TCATTCTGAGGGAGTTTACGACCGAAGAATCTATAGGTCTATGAACAAGAGATTCTTCACTTCGCTACGCTTCGTTCAGAATGACAAGTGAAAGGCTACGTTACATTCAGAGTAAAGGTAAGGCCTTCTACATGCCATTCATTAATTTTTTGCAAAACAAGTTTACGTAGCTATAATCTTCAACAACCAGTTACCCTTGCTCTGCCCCTAAGTGTGGGTCCTCCATTTCCGACCCTCATGATTTGCATTGGTTGCCCTTTTCCACAGTTCGGTACGGGATATAATTTGAAATCGTTTCCTACAGCATCAACGCTCATAAGAAAGTCTTTCGAGTCAGCCATTACGGCGCCACCTCTATATAACTTGACGAGGTTTCCATTTTTAATCTTATAAACCTTTTGTGCAGAGATTCTGAAATTTTCTCTTGATTCGCTTATTGATGGTATGCGGTGATTGACAACGTAATAACCATCTTCTACTTCTTTTATTATCTCTTCTGGAGTTTTTTCACCACTTCCGAAAGCAGTATTTGTCATTCTGACTAGTGGCACAAGGGATGGGTCAGTTGCCCTCATTGAACCATTGGGTTCCTGTCCAAGGATGGCAGCGGTTTCCCTTCCGTTCAAGAAATCTTTTAGCACACCATCCTCAATCAGGTTTACGCGCTTTGCTGGTGTTCCTTCAGAATCATATTTATAGTGTCCATATCCTGCCATGGTGGGATCTGAAAAGGCGTTTACGAGAGGTGAGGCTATCCGGCTGCCTATTTGATTATCACTCAGATTATTAAAAAGCCATGATCTGCCTGCATAAGCGGTTTCCATTTTTAAGGCCCTGTCTGCTTCTGTTGGATGTCCAACGATTTCATGTATAAGTAATGTATTAAAGTGAGGGTTTGTTACAACAATCTCTTCACCTTCACTGCTTTTTAGAAACTCTGCGCCTGCAAGTTCAACTGTATCTTTAGTTTTCTCAAGTGCAAAATCAAGAAGGCTCAATTTGCAAGCATTTTTACCTTCAATCACTTCCCAACCTCTCAAGTCTCCAAGGCAGTCATAGTATACTTCTGGACTTAAATCATCTTTCTGAGCTGATACATATATCATGCCTTGTGTTAATGCAAAGGATTTGTCAATCTTTGCTCCTTCAGAGTTGAAAAATAATTCTCTTGTTATACCCGTCTTAATCTCTGTGGCCGTAAATTTTAACGTATCATCAACATCTTTCATTTGTTTAGATACATTCATGCTCGTACTTAATATCTTCCGTGAAGTAATTCCTCTGGGGTCTATTTCGAAATCTGCCGTAACTGTATCCTGACAAACTTTGACTTTTGCAAGTCGAACCTCGGTTAATGAATCAGCCATACTCTTGAATTCCCGTTTTTTCTTAGCGTTAAATATGGCCCTTTCATAGGCAATATTCATACCTGACGTTATCAGTTTTTTGATTTCCTTGTTTCTTAAATCATTTTTTCCCAGGGATTGACCATAAAAGCCCCAGGATGACATTTCTCCTGCGACAACCCTTATGCCGAAAGAAAGGTTACATTCCTCCTTTACATCCTTTGCTTGTCCATTTTCAGAACAAGCTGACTTGAATTCACTAATCCCCAATTTCAAGTCCGCATATTTACATTCCTTCAGAGATTTATAATTTCTCGATAATGTTTCAAAGGTTTGTTCTTTTAACTTATCCAGGGTTTCTATGTGCAAATTCATTGTAGAAATGAATGTTTATGTCCGTTAGAGGGGGGAAACTCCTCATGTAGACGTATTTAAAAATATATATCTTGGGCGGGATTAAAGTTCCACAGGCTGTCCGAGGATAAGTAAAAACCCATTTTGTCATTGGCAATTCTGCAACAGCAGAATTGCTTAGGTGATTTTACTCGTCGAGTAGAATCACACCTGAATCATGTCCTGAATTAAATTCAGGATCTCAGAATCCTTAAATTTAATGGTTTTAAAGGGTATGAGATTCCGGATCAAGTAATGTCATTCCCAACTTGATTGGGAACCTGAATGACAATTCTCGGACAGCCTGTCCACCCAAGCTTTTTAACGGGGTTTATTGTTGATTATCTTTACTTACCTTTCTAATCGTAACATTCAATGCAAAGGCAATAATGGTTACCAAGAATATTGTTCCTAGTGCCGTTAAAATGGTCATATAAATCAGATTATTTTTGACTTCAGCTTCCGCCCTGTCAATTGGGACAATCACAGATATAGCTCCTCTTAAATCACCATACACATAGTCAGTGGCTTTATCTTCAGGATAATCTTCTTTTATAAATTCAGGCACAGATTCCTTTGCAGAATGACATTTAAGACATGCCTCTTCAATGTAAAGTGGAATGAGATACCTCAGGACTCTTCTGCCGTTCACCTTATCAACACCTTTATATTCACTGAGATTCGTATTTTCCTCAAATTCAAGCAGAGCTTTTTCTTCAAATTTATCAGGTTTATTTTTTGGGTTTCTATATTTTGAACTTACCTGCCTTAACTGATAACCTGTTTCATTATAAAACTTTTTCCCGATTTCATTTCCTGCCATTGCAGGCATGAGCCTTCTAGCTTCCTCGTGATGTTGCAAATTGGCAAGCGCTATTGTTTCTGCCAGGTATTCTCTTGTGTGCTTAAGTTCGATGGCGATCATCTTGCACTTATCAAAAATCTCTTCTCTAAGCAAGACGGACTGTTTCTGAAAATTTGCAGAACTTATAGAAATAATAACTAAAGCTCCCATAATAATTATGGCGCCAAACAATTTGAAATTACTTTTCATCTTAAGTGACACTCCTTACTATTATTTAAAGATTATTTATTTCTAGCTTTGAGTCCTTTGTTTATCTAATGTGCCTTGTACCATTTCCTCTTTTTAAACTTTTCTCTTAATCCTTTTCCAGCACTTCCTTCGCCATTTTAGAATGCATCTGTAAATGAGTAACTGATGCCATCAGCTCACCCAAAACATCTTTCATTTGTTCTTCTGTAAGATGTTAAATTTCAAGCTGATGAAT
The DNA here is from genome assembly GCA_046759445.1 of Candidatus Scalinduaceae bacterium. GTDB lineage: Bacteria > Planctomycetota > Brocadiia > Brocadiales > Scalinduaceae > Scalindua_A. Next base: position 8,963 of record JBHICG010000092.1, on the reverse strand, counting down.
CAACTTGGTAGTCGATAAACATTCATCTCTAAGTTCACTTAATAAGGTTGCCAAAGTAGAACTTATTCTACCACTTACTACAGACATGGTTAATTAATACAAAATATGATGGGCAAGAATGCTTACATAAACGAGTAACTTAAGTCGCTTCCGAAACACTACTCTCCCTTTTCTTAATCTTTAGACCAAACTTTTTTCTTGCCTCTTTGGCTTCTTTATGTAAGGCCTCTTTTTTTTCCTTATTAGTCATACATTTTTGTTCTTCATAAATTCGTTCCTGAATCTCATGAATTTCTCTCATAGGGTTCACTTCATTTCCCATTACTCTATCACCTCCCAAGGAGAATAAATATCTATCTCTTTAAAACCAGAGATCGCATTAACGCCGACAACTTCTTTTTTTGTTTTTAATTTAACTATATGAGCAAAATTCCAACTGATAATAGCATCAAGATTATTAACTGAAGCAACAGCTATATGTAGAGCATCATCTTCGTATCTCTCAGGTATGATTCTTTCTGCAATATATCTTTTGGCTAAATCCTGCATTTCCTCATTTACATACAACTCTTCTGTTACTATTTCATTGATCAAACCAATAAGACTTTCTGCTTTTTCTCTTGATGCGCGATTAACTTCTCTAATAACTACTTCGGAAATGTAGACCTCGTATCCGCCTCTCTTTACTTCATTGAAAAGCTTTAAGGTAACTTCTTTCTCCTTTGGAACATCATCTGCTAATGCAAAGTTAAATATAGATGTATCAAAGTATAGTTTTAATTTTTTAAACAACTGTTTCCTTACACTTAAAGCATAGTAGACTCAACAATTTCCAATTGACTATAGCCTAACAATTTATTTACGTTAAACTTTCCTCTTAATCCTTTTCCAGCACTTCCTTCGCCATTTTAGAATGCATCTGTAAATGAGTAACTGATGCCATCAGCTCACCCAAAACATCTTCCATTTGTTCTTCTGTAAGATGTTCAATTTCAAGCTGATGAATCAACTTGGTAGTCGACACACATTCACCCCTAAGCTCACTTAATAAGGTTGTCAAAGTAGAACTTATTCTGCCACTTACTACAGGCATGGTTTTACATTCTTTTCTTTGTGTTTGTAAATAAGCTTTGCAAAACTTTCTATCTGTTTCAAAAATCTTTTCTTACTCACTTAACAGACTCTTACTATCACCCGATGGTCGATTTAAAATTTCTTTAAAATTCACTCAATTTATGTGTAATGGACACGTCAAGCTAATCTACTATTTCCTATGAGGATTGTAAAGAAATAAATGGTAATATCCTCTTCTTCAATGATTGAAGAAGGTTTGGGATTGCACATGGTTAGGCTTGTTGAGAAACATTTTATGATAAGAAAAAAGGTGGAGAACTAAGATAATTGTTTTAATAAAATAGGCGCTAATTATTAAAACCCAAAAAAAAGCCTTATTTACTGCAAATCATAAGGAAGTTAGGCGATATCAATTTAGTAATTTAATCTGATTAGTCGAGAAATACTAATTCCTTTTTTCTGTGCCCGAAGGTGTCAAGCCAGGAAATTCCTTTTTATCTGTCAATTAAATAAGCATGATGTTCCATGATTCGGAATCAGATTAATAGACGTTCTTGTAAATTTAGCTTTCAAAAAATTGTTCAATCAATTTTTGGTATTCTCTTGAGTCTCCGTTTAGAGGGAATAATTTCTCAAAAGAATACGGGTAATATTTAGTCGCATCCCATAATCTATCTTCGTCTTCTACACATCCTATATTTTTCAAAGTTCTATTTCTGAAACCCTCAGGGTCGGTAGGGCTGATAATATATAGTCTTAGATTCTTCTTATTTATACTGTCCAAGATAATTCTATTTATATGAGTATCTCCAAAACCATATCCAATAATAAGCAAACGACTATCTCTTATGGATAGAACGTTCTCAAATAAATCTTTGTACCAATTAAGTATTGGTTCATTTTCTATATCTTCTTCTTTGCTAGTACCAATTACCATCGTTTCATTTCCATCCGAGTCCTTCCAATTAAATGAACCATGAAGTTTAACATAATGAAACCTTTCATGCTCCCACTTTAGTGCCTTCAGTTCCTTCTTCAGATCATCTTCTTTCTTTACTACTGAGAAATAATCTTGAAATTGCATTTTTCCTCCCATACTTCTTATTCCATCATTAGTTTTAACACATAGAGTTATTAGTATATTATAAAATTGCCGTTCAATGTAAATGTCCTGATTCAAGGTAAAAAAGAAACTTGTGTATTTTCCATTTCCTTCTTCAGCAAAACGATCTAAAAGGCTTCTAACACCATTTATGTTAAAGTTTAATTTGGGGATGTTGCTTACTGAATCTCTAACTCTTTCATCCATATTTTTATAAACATCTAATACGCATTTGTTAAAAGCCACTTTCTCTTCTTTGGTGTAATCCACTCCTTTCATTACAGTTTGGAAGAGTTTTTCATAATCAAATTCTCTTTTTATTTCCTTCAGTATTCCACAATATTTATCTGGCAGTCCAAGTTGTATCTCTGCCCACATATCTCTAGCAAGATAACCTCCAACGTTTCTGGTAAACCCTGCTCCAGTAAATAAGATAAATCTTGTTGAAGGTATTGCATTGTCCAATATTTTCTCCATTTTCGTTCCTCTCTCCTTTACTTCCTTCATTATTCTCTATTAGAAAGAAACCTTGTTACGGTCAATCAGATAAGACCAGAAGCCGCCGAAAGACCTCCCATAATCGTGATGGCTATAATTGAATTGCACAGGTTACGTTCATAAGCAGGTATCGTAAGCTCCAAGAAAATAAGGAACAAAGGAAGTCTATACTTTTTTGTGCTATCTTCTACTTTAACTGACTAACCACATTTATCGCATTTCACTAAAGGCATAATTATATTTTATCTTTCTACTTCGGCAATTGAATAAAGTTAACGGTCTCAACCTGTTCATTTTTATCGTATAAAACTTCAAATACAACCATATCTGTTTTCTTTGTTACGGGATTCGCTATAATTTCTGTTAACCCTAATGACCAAATAGCAAGTAGGGCAGTTCCAGTACCTTTTAAAACTTTGCCAGATGTGCTTTCTCCTTGCTCGAACCTAAATAGATCAACCTTTTTGCCATCTTTGTTAACTTTTGATTCGATGGGACTTCCAAAACGAGCAAGAAGATCAATTCTTGGCAAGCCTTTTGAAATGGTTGTTTGTTTTATATATTCGCCACGGTTTGCTATATTTGAAGTAGAACAACTATCTAATAAAAGAGTCAAGATAGCAAGTACAATATACTTCATTGGTTTTATTTTCATATCTCCTCCTTTTCTGAGAAGTCCCACGGTCATTTGCCCATTCTATAAAAAATAGGACAGCGACAGTTATCCTTTCGGTATCAACTTTATAACTGTTCGCTGTCCCTATAGCTCATTACCACTTAAAAGGTTTTGTCTTATATCCGTAACCATGCTTTATGCTTGGAAGTTTGAAAGGGTCTTTATATCCTTTTTTACCAGTAAAGGGATTATAATTTCCTTTAGTGCTGTAATTATTCCATACGTTTTTATCCGGACTGGTTCGATAATGTGGCTGGACATATGTTCCATCTTTTCTGAAATATGGTTTTACCCGAACACTACCTGCAAAGGCACTTCCTGCAAAGATTATCAAAATACTTATAATCAACAATGTAGATAATATTTTTTTCATTTTTTACCTCCCTTTTTTTAGAAATTAAATTTTATTCGTCTATTTCTAATACTACGTAATTTCCATTTTCGTCATAACCCTCAACTTCTCCGTAGCCAGTCCATTCACCTTCGAAATAAACCACGTTTCCTTCTTCATCGTAGATATAACCTTCAACCTCTTGTTCATCTTGGTTTGCCTCAATCTCTCCATAGACATAACTACCATCATCGCTATACCCTTCGACTTCATATTCGTAATCAGATGCAAAAGAATAAGCAGTCATTGACAACGTGATTATCAACAAAGAAAGTAATAAAATTATTTTCATTTTCTTTTTTTTTACCAGAAATTAAATTATAAGAATTCGTTTTAAACTATTTTTGCTGCACAAACTAAAAATTATATCTCTAAACATCACCTCCTTTTAAGTTAAAGTTGTAATTGCATCTGTACTAATAGACACTTATAGAGAGGGATTCTTGCAATTTATTTTGGAAAATTTGAAAAATTTATGATTAGGCTACAGGAAAGAGAAAAGTATGTTATTTCAGATGTGATTTACAAGCTGTGGTTGTTCATTCAACAAGGCGTGAGATAATAAGGTAGGTTTATTAGGGCAATTATACCTCTGTAGTTGTTACTCTTAATTACTTCCAATCTCCTAATAAGATAAAAGGTGCCCAGAAGTATGGATGAGAACCGTTTACAGTCATAGATGTTTGAGGTTTTTCTTTGTCTTCTTTTGAGATGGTAATTCCGCCTACTCCTCGCACAATTCCCCTGCCTACTTCACCATTTATCATCTCAAGCTGGGCTAATCGTAAGGATTCAGCTTTGGAGTGTGTCTTGAGGTTTTTGTAGAAGAGATTCATTAACTCTGAGGTGGATTGGTCGTTAACCATCCATAGGCTGGCAACGATAGATGGTGTTCCAGCATAGATAAATCCCCTGGTTAAGCCAATCAGTTCATCTCCTTTTGATAGCTTCCCTAACCCTGTTTCACAGGCGCTTAGAGTTACTAAAGATGTATTTTCAAGGTTAAGGTTAAAGATTTCATGCACTTCAAGTCTGCCATCTTCATCTTTCTCTTTAGCCAACTTGATACATGAAAAGAGGGGAGATTCTGGATTAAGCTCACCGTGGCTGGCAAAGTGGATGATGTCATAGTAACCAGAGAGTAGTTTTGCTTTCTCCTCTGTGGCCTTTTCTTTTAAGTAGAGTGCAGTCTTAGGATAACTTTCCTTGATCTTTCTTACTTCTTCTTCAGCATGAAGCAAGCTGAGGTCTTCATCCCCTAACTCTGGATTTCCAAATGCCAGAACCTTGTCTAAAACCTCTTTCCTTTTTTTCAGGACAAACTTGAGAACACTGGCACTTGGTGCATAAAATATATCATACTCCTCGATTAAAAAGCTGGTTTTACTTACTACTTCGTTATTTTTATCATTTGCATTACTGCCATAAAATTGTGAATAAATACTAGATTTCATTACGTTTTCTCTTATTAATTTTATAGTCTTGCTCGTCTCGGATTTTCCACTTACTACTTCTAACAAGATGGTTGTTAAAGGTTCACCTCTTAGCTTGCTAACAACTGAATTTAATGACATATTGATGGTTGGATCTCCGTCAATAGCCATAATTTTATCTCCTACGTGGATATCTGCTTTAAATGCTGGTGTTTCTTCAAAGATAAAAGCTACAGTTGGTACTCCATCCTTTAGCTCAACGGTTATACCAAGCCTACTAAATACAGGAACATTCAGCAACGCTTGAAAAGGGAGATAATGGAGTACGGAATGGGAAACAATACAGATTCGTTTAGTCTTTATATACGGTTTTGCTGGCCTTATTAATAGATCATAAAGTTCTTCGGCCTTTTTTTCATAATCAGGCTGGAGAGAAGCTATTTTTTCTCTAAAGGTGGTTATTTTAGAATTTAATTCAGTGTTAGGTATTAATGTTATTACACTTTTATGTTTTGAGTTATCTACTATCCAGACAATTATTCCATTTGGGTGAATGAAATATTCCAATAAAGTTGTGTCGGGCTCTATAAGCTCTTGAACCTCTCTAAGGGTAAGAGGATCCACGTTTACTAAAGAATAAAGTTCAGAGTTATCCTTCTTTAATCTCAAGAGATGTCTGGCATATTGCTTTCTTGTCTCTTTAAGTTCTTTGTTCCATAAACCCAATTCTGCCCTTTGTTCTCCTTTTAGTTGAGAATGTTCTTTTCGAATCTTATCTAAGAGCTCATTTATCTTTTTCTGTAGTTTTATTTCTTCGTGACTTAATTCTTTATCTTTCTCTTTTTTCAGTTTTAACCTATTTCCAAGTAGATCAAGTAGTGACCTTGATTTTGCCCTTTCTACATAATTGAAGGCCTCCTCGTCTTCTTTGAGACCGAGCAGTACATCAATCATATCTGCGTAAATTGGTATTTTATCTTCTATAAAACTTGTTTTATATTCCTCCACTGAAATCTTTCCCCTTATAGACTCAATGGTATTTATTGCTTCGCTATAGTAACTTTTAGCCTTTTGTAAATCTCCAGAAAAATATGCAAGCTGGCCAAGATTGTTTTGAGCCTTCCAGATTTCCTCTCGTACACTCATTCCCTTACTAACTTTCAATGCTTCTTCTAAATATTCTACTGCTTTTTCATCTTTCTCTTGTTCCATGTATATCAGCCCCATTGAGGTCAAACATTTTTCTTCAGAAGGCTTATCCCCTATTTCTTTTGCTATTATCAGTGCTTGCTCATAATAATCCAAGGTATTAGGATAGTCTGATAGAAATGGATAATTATATGTCTCTGCTATATCAAGTAAAACAATCAGCTCTCCACCCTTATCATTATGTTTTCTGCTTACTTCCAGAGCTTGCTTATAAAAATCCAAAGCTTTTGAATATTCTCTTAAAAATTTGTAAGTGAATCCTATCGAAGTAAGGCTCGTTCTTTTGAACCCCTTGTTATTAATTTCTTTACTTAGATCAAGCGCCTGATGAAATACATCTAATGCCTTGTCATATTTATTTTCTTTTACAAAACTCCATCCTTGTTTTTGTAAATAATTCCACTGACCCCATTTGGTTTTCATGTCAGGTTGCTCTATGCCTTTTCTTTTTAAATCATTTTTCTTAACTTTCTCATCAGCTCCCAATAACCTATACACATTTTCAAGATAGGAGAGAGCTAGTCTCTTACTGGCATCGCTATCCTTAATCCCTTCTAATATCTTCAAGGCCTCCTTGAGGTTATCTATAGCTTCAAGGTAATTCCCCAGTTTGCTCTTCACCTTACCAATTTCAACAAGTACTTCTCCATGATAGATCTTGAGATTATTTTCTTTATATATCTTCATTGCTTTATTATAGATTTTCAACGCTTCTTCATAATCCCCCATATCACTATACAGTTGTCCAATTGTATAAAGAATATCACCCTCTTTAGGATGATTACCTGTTTTCTGTATTATATTTAAAGCCTGCTCATAATATTTTGTGGGTATATTAAGATAACCCATACCACGGTAAGCAAGTCCAAGCATTTCGGTTATTTCAGCATCATTTCTTTGACCCTCGATATCTTGAGAAATCGCCAGCGCCTTCTTATAAAAAGGCAAGGCATTTGAGTAATCATTCTGTTTATTATAAACATATCCTTTCCAAGCCAGAGCAGCTTTCATTCCATTCTTATCATTAAACTGTTCAAAAATTTTCAATGCTTTATCAAAATATTCAAGTGATTTAGTATTCTTGTCTTTGACATAATATACTCTTGCCATATTAAAAAGTATACGACCCTCAAAATCCTTCTTGCCAAGTTTTTTGAAGATATTTAACGCCTCTTGATAGTAACGTTCAGCATCAGAATAGTTTTCCAGCTCATATTGAATCATCCCAATCTCCCACAAAAGACCTCCTTCATATCGTTTCTCACCAATCTTTTTAACTAATTGGAGAGCAGTTTTGTACTTTTTTAAGGCCGATTTATAATCTTCTTCATCTTGATGACTTTTACCTACAACAAAAAGTAACATAGCCTTCATTGCCTTTTCTAGCTCCCTAACAGACGATTTCTCTCCAGGGCTAACATTTAGTTTTTCATAAATTTCATGAGACTTTTTTAGATAATTCATAGCATCAACATACTTACCCGTTTCCAAATATACCTTTGCAATCCATGTCAGAAGATCGGCTACTGATTGTAGGTCTCCTAATTCCCTGTAAAGGCTTAAAGAATTATTAAACTTTTCCAAAGCGCTCTGATAATCTTTTACTCTTGATGACATTTGTTCTTGATATGATATAGTAAAGTAAGTTGTAGACAAAATATAGAATATATCTCTCCCCTGCTCCCATTGAGCTTGAGCCATCTCTCTTTTGTCTGTAATCTCGGCATGAACCTGTATATGGCAACTCAGTAAGAATATTATTAGGAATGCATTGGTGGCGATAATAATTGATTTTTTAGTTTGTAATAGTAACATTTGGTTTTTACGGCGTTATGTACTCGTCTATTACTTCGTCTCCATTGTAATCTAATCCATAAAGATCAATTTTACCATCTTCGTCAGTATCGTAAGCCCATGTGTCATATTTGCCGTCTTTATATGTATCATAAATAAATGTGTCAATCTTACCATTTTGATCTCCATCCTGCTTTATGGGATCTATTACCCCATCCTGATTTAAATCCTCTATATACGTATCTACTATTCCATCACCGTCTAAATCCATTGCAATCCCATCTTTTTTTCCATCCTGATTGGTATCGTATGTATAGCTGACTTGGGGATTCAATGTGTTTGCTATTGGAGGTCTTCCTGCAAGACGTCCCTTTTCTCTCTTCAAGAATTCCTTTATCACATCTACAGAAACAGCAAAGTTTAAACCCTCACCTTTTCTTATAAAGGAGTTTATTCCTATAATCTCAGCATTATCATTCAAGAGGGGACTACCAGAGCTGCCTGGATTGATTGGGGTCTGGGTCTGGATTACCTTACTTTCATGTAAGACCGTGTTATCATATGCCCACTCATAGTTCGGCCTTATCTGGCTGATTATTCCCGTGGTGTAAGTCCAAATGTCTCCTCCCGGGTGACCTATGGCATGGACATCCTGAGCAACTTCTACATCATCTATATTACCCAGTTTTAGAGTAGGAAGATTAGGTGGTGGATTCTCAATCTTTAAAAGGGCAAGATCGGTTACTTGATCCACCTTGATAACTTTGGCGAAATATAGCGGCTCTC
>JBHICG010000091.1:0-12095 GCA_046759445.1 Candidatus Scalinduaceae bacterium | reverse complement strand
TAAAACCTTTGATAGTCTCACTGGTAAAACCAGTGGCTTACCTATCAATGAGTTACGACCTATTTGCCAAATGGTAAAATTGCGTTTATATGGATCTTCTGAGAGCGAAATAATACGAGCGAGTCCACTTTGTTTCGTTTCATCAGTAGACAGTTTTATGTCCATTGTAAACTGAGAGGTTGTAGCTATCCGTTCTGACAAAAATGCCGCAGGAGTTGACGTTTCAAGCCAATGATTTTTATCCAGAAATACACCTTCGTCTCGTTAAGAGTTTTGAGGTTCTCCATTCCAAATCAAATCAGGAATATTTTCCACTTTATCTTGATAGCTGGAAATCTTGCAAAACTTCAATAGTATAAGATAATCCAAAACTGGTCAGAAGGATTGTTCCGAGGACTACCAGCCTTCTCTTCTGCATAAGGAAAGAGAGGCTGAAATCTAAGGGTAAAAACAGTAAAATATTTTTGGGAATGTCAGTTATACTTGATCTTCCCCCAGCCAAAGAAGAGGGAGTAGTACTCTAACTTGTCAGCTTTTTCCTTAAATAAAAAATCATAAGGACAGAGTGTCGCTACAAAAATAATAGAGAGGCTGACGTTATCAATGCGCTAGCCCATATGTAAATCAGACCATTACGTGATGGTATATATGAGTTTGTAGTGTTTGATTCAGTTATCATTTAAGCTCACCTGCCGCTATGAAGCGTAGCGGAATAGGGGTCAGGCGCAGCGCCTTGTTTGCCTTTTCAGGGCTGTTGATTTCGAGTATTATAGCGAAGTAGATACTTATTTGAGAGGTCTGGGTATCGTGAGAAATAGAATTCATCAAATTCCTTAACTTGGTCAGGTGTCAATTTGGTCTCAGCATGAAACCTTACGTCTTTTGTTGACGAAGTCTCAGAACAATGCCCTTCTCTGGTGTAAACATTAACTGAATATTGAAAATGAACATCAATGTCTTCAAGAAATAATTTTGTTTTTTTCTGATCTAAACCTAGAAATGCAGAGAGCTCCATAATTGTTTCCTCCGGCTTTTCAAGTAATTCTTCATAGTAAATAAGAAGCTTCTCTCCTTGAAAGGCATCAAACGCTTCGATATTTTTTATATACCAACTTGTTGGCTGTTCGAGTTCTGCGTCAGTGAGCAACGCAACAACATTAGGATAATCCGACCAAATGTCCTTGTGATGGCGCAAAATACATTCTCTGTAGTCTCTTATTATCAGCACAACCTTCTTGTAGAATTTCATTACAGGATAAGCACGGTGAGCCCTATCGATATAATAATTATTACCGCTAATTAGTCGTTTTTGACCAGGTGTTGGGCAGCCTGAAATGTATTCAACAATGTAGCGAATCCAGTTCGTCCCACTTCTAGAATATGAGGCTAATAATGGACGTTGGTAAAGACCGATGCCGTTAATCACGTTGACACGTTTTTGCTTCTTCGCGAGATGTAACCGCCACTGATTTTGCGCCTTAATCGGCAAAAGAAGTGTAGACAAGATTCGGTTAATTCCTTTCGAAGCCTGAATTTGATAATATCTTCCAAGTATGTTCATAAGTTCTTCCTTAGTCTAACAACTTTTCTTCAATCCAATACTCATATATGATATTATTTATCAACGTGGTTGAAATGACAAAAGATATAATTAAACCGTTACAAGTTTAGCAGTAATATTCATACTATTGGTGATTTTTCGGATTTCACCATAAGATCTTTATATTTATTATACATATCACTTGCTAGAGGATTTGTGCGTATTAATTCTTTAATTTCTTGTTTGATTGCCTCAACTTTTTCCATATTTCTAAGTGCTTGAAAACACTCCATCATAGAATACCATGCTACCACATGAAATGGATACCTGGCTAATATGCTTTCAAACAATGAAATTGCCCTCTCATAGTTTCCACTTCTCTTATTGGGATTATTGATGAAATTACATTCCAAGTTTGCTCTATAGGCAAGTTCTGTAATCTCTGCAGCGGAAATTTCCTTTGTATCAAAGGTTCTTCCAAAGAAATGAGCCCTTGACCACGCAGGCTTATCCTTTTTTATGTATCCCATTTCTACAAACTGATCATAAATTTCTGTACCTATTAAGGGTGTTGCAAGAAAAAAATCACACCAGTCTGCATTTAACGATTTTGCATATTCGATTGTTTCAAGCATTTGTTCCTTTGTCTCCCCAGGGAATCCAATAATAAAAAAGCATCGTACATATATCCCACGGTCTCGAAGATAGCTTACAACTTCACGTGCCTTTTTAAGATTAACACGTTTCTTAATCACATTTTTTTGAACATACTCAGAACCTGACTCAATCGCTAAATTGACAACCTTAGCACCTGTGTCCATCATGGCATCCATTACCTGTGGGCTAAGACTATTAATATGTAAACCATTTGGAAATTGTAACTCACGATTAGGAATGTTTAACTTCTTTATACGTTCAAGCAAATCAAGATCTCTTGTCCTTTTGCTTATAAACATATCATCATTCGGTACAAACGTTGTTACATTAAAACGTTCATGCAATAATTTCATCTCTTCAATTACATTGTCCGCAGTTCTATATCTCATACTCCTACCGTGTACAGTATGCTGAGAACAAAATGTACACTTACCAGGACAACCCCTAGTCGTCTGAATTACTGCACTTCTTACGTTACCGTTGTCTTTTTCACTTCCTTGAACTGTTACATATCTTGTTTGTGTATATAGGTTCATTGCTATCAAATCCCAATCAGGAAATGGGATTGAGTCCAGATCATAAATATACTCACATATATCATATGCCCCGTCAGAATTCAGTTCTTTCTGAGAATAAATTCCTTTTACATTGATTGTTTGAGCGTGTGAAAACTGCTTGATAAAATCAGAAAGCGCTTTTTCTCCTTCTCCCCTCACTACATAGTTAATACGTTTACTTTGCAGTAGTTGTTCTGTGCAATTTGTGGCATGGACGCCACCTATTACAATTGTTGATGAAGCCCAAAGATCTCTCAACGATTCAACTACCCGCATACAAAAGATATGAGAAACTGAAAACATAAGAGAAAACATAATAATGTCCGGAGTGAAATCCACTTCTTTCAATGCAACCTTTACAATAAAATCGTTTACATTCTTACAGCCCTTTAATTCTTCAAAATTTGCGACATAATCAACAATTCCAACCCTTCCAAGTTCGTTGTTTTCTTTTAAATATGAAGATATATAAAGTATACCTAAAGGGATATAGTTTTTTATTGTAACAAATTCATTAGCGGATAAATTTTCAGATATAGTTTCTATAGGCACATTCGGTAAACTAACAAATAGTATATTAGGTTTCATAAATATCCCCTATTAATTAAATTTCAATCTTGTCCAAAAATAGTTTTTTCACAAACATCTTTTGTATATCATAATTAATTTTAAAAACGGCACAACTTACCAATATGCTAGGCCTTATTAAGTCTTTACGAATTTAGCAGTGATATTCATACTTTCAGTGATTTGCCGAATCTCATCAAGATATATAGGATTCATCACTATAATTATATCAGGCTGATATTTGCGAAGAAATTCAGGTGGCACAATTTTCTGTCCCGTTCCTGACACATACTTCCCGTGTTTATGCGGATTGATATCTACTACATACTCAATCTGGCCTTGAGTATTGATTTTATTCAGGAAAGTAATGCCCTTAGAACCACTACCCCAGATAACCGCACGATCTCCCTTATTCACAATCTTTTTGATCTCAGAGTGCCAGGCGTCGACCTTGTCTCGATATCTCTCAGCAAATACAGTTACATCATAGGCCATTTTTTTGTAATAATCTCGATATTCTCGTTTGGAATATGCTAAATCTCCAACTGGTAAAGCCTCAATCCAGAGGAACTGACCTTCGAATGCTTCGGTTAAGTTGACAACCTTGAATCTACATGAATGAAATACTTGTGCAAGCGAACATACACTGAAGTAGGAGCAATGCTCATAGATCAAGTCCCATATACCAAGATCATTCAATGTGAACATGAAGTTAGGAACTTCAAAAAATATTTTTGTATCCAGTCGATCGCCTATTACATTACGAAGGTCTGTCAAAAAATCAAAAGGAGATTTGATGTGTTCTAAAACATGTCTACAACAGATAGCATCCGCTTTATAACCAGCATAACGTTCCGAATAGAAATCACGGATGAAATTTATATTTTTTGTAGACTTATTGCCAGTTCGCTCATCCTCATAACTTGAATCAAACCCGACTCCACGATTTCCTCCAAACTCGCATAGCATAGTCAAAAATTCACCTTTTCCACAGCCGATTTCGATGATGTCTTTGTTATGCAAATCATGTTGATCAATTAAACGGGTAGCCAGTGATTTGACATATTCCTGGAAGCGTGGAGAGAAGTGCAAAGAGTTTTCATAATCCTGGGTATATTCCATATCATCAGGATTGAAGGCAAAGTTGTACACGTGCCCACATACTTTACAAAACCCAAGCCGCAGATCGGCCCTGGGAGCACGAAGGGCTTCCTCACGCGTTAGCCAGAGTACGTTACAATGGACAGGCACCTGAAGCATCTCAATAAATATGTAAACGTCCTGTGAACTGCATACCGGGCATGTGTTTGGTTTCGACGTTATTACCTCCTCAGTTATCATGGTCTTAAAAAAAATTCCATATCATAGTGTTAATATTTTCGGGGACAAGCCCATTCGGTTGATATCCTTTTCGATTTCTTCACGATATACAGGATTCATGACAATCACAAAATCAGGTTTATATGTTTTTAGAAAATCCGGAGTGACAATCTCTTGCCCGGTCCCAGCCATATATGTGCCCTGCCTGTAGGGGTTAATATCTACCACATATTTTATCTCTGCCCTAATCTTAAGCGTTGTCAGAAATGAGACACCCTTAGAACTGGATCCCCACAAAACAGCACGATGACCATTTACGTTAATTTCATTTAATTGATTTTGCCAAGTGGAAAACTTGGATTCGAATTTTTCTGGAAAGCCTGATACATAGTCTTTGAGCTTCTCAAGGTCTTCTTTCTGGGATAGAAGGGAAGGTAACAATGTTCCGTTACCCGGTTTGGCTTCTAACATGAGATACTGATCATCATAGTCCGTCTCTAGCTGGAGAACATTGAAACCACATTTGCGAAACAGCCTTGTCAAAGACCCTGGACTAAAATAGGAACAGTGTTCGTAATAGATGTCTTCAAATAAGCAGTCACGCAACAGGCGTGTGACATTAGGTACCTGAAAAAAAACTATTGTATCTGATCGTTTTCCTATAGAGTTTCTGATTGTGCCGATAATGTCGGCGTTGTTCTGTATGTGTTCCAGTGTCATTCTACAACAGACAAAGTCTGCCTTATAGCCAGTATATTTTTCAGAAAAGTAGTCCTTTATATAGGTGATCCTCGAATTTGCTTCACTGTCAGTACGTTTTTCTTCATAAGCTGGATCAAAACCAATTCCACGGTTATGCCCCAGTTCACAAAGCCTTGAGAGAAATTCGCCATTCCCACAGCCTATTTCAAGTACAACTTTATCATGCAAGTCATAGCGATCTATCAGACGAGTAGCTAAATTACGGGCAAAAACATTGAATGTGGGTGAGAATGCCTGTGTTGATTCATAAGTAGATGAATACTCTAGTAAAGTAGGATCAAAAGCTGTGTTGTAGATAAATCCACATTCCTCACAGAATCCAAGTAATATGTCCCCTTTAGGATAATTTACAGCCATTTCCCTGGTAGGCATGAGCAGAACACTCTGTACGGGAACACTACTCAGTTCATAAAATACTAAAATATTTTCTGAACCGCAGTTTGGGCAAGAATTATGTTTCATTGTGGAACGTTTCTATACATGATTAATTTTTATAATATTTGATTATGATGTACTATTCTTGAAGTAGTCAAAGTAAGTCTCTAATCATCTTTATACTTATACCTTCTTCAAGGCAGATGCAGATCTCATTTCTCAGGAAAAGGCATCAAAAAACCTTCTTTTCTTTAGTCTGTCACCCATTGTACAAATGCTCTAAATCAGAACTATTACATCCTTCCTCTATAGTCCTTTTCAAAATCGATTCCAGACCGCGAGGGAGCGGCCCAGTAATGCCTCAAGCAGTTTATTCTCAGCATCATAAAGGTGATGGAGTCGTCTCACATCATCGTGTGCTATCTTTTTAATCTGATGATTCAACTTGTGTAATTGGGGGACTCGTTTAAATAGCCGGCGTGCAAGAAATGGAAAATAATAGTTCAAATACATAAAAAGATAGCCGGAACGTTCATTGTAACGTGCTTCAAGATTCTGCGGCTTGAAGCTTTTATCGACCTCAATATGCTCAAAGACTCGCCTTATAGTATCTTGCTTATTTATAACGATATCCTCTTCATAAATAAGAATGAGGAACCTTTCTCTCTGGAAAAATTTTAGCCATTCCAAAAGGTGTCGATAGTAGAAACTCATCCCCAGGATACCCTGCTCGCCTCCCACATCTATGAGGCTACATCTTGGTGATATTTTTCTTGAACGTATTGCATGGTAGAAGCTTGATATGGCACGTTCAATTGGGTTGCGCAAGATTACAATCAGCTTTTGTTCCGGAAAGTGATTGTGAACGAGTTCAGGAATGTTTCGAATCACGCAAGGATACTTTCGGAAGACTATTATAGGTTTACCAAGTGCCTTCCTTTCGGCCTGAAGAGAATTGGGTCCGTCACAAACCCAGAGATAGTTAGGCGTACACTCCCCAACCGCTTTTTCTCCTGAATATCCTGAAAACTGGTTTCGGTACCAGTCAATACCTTTATCATAATTATAACTGATGTTAAAAAATTGAAGTTCCTTCTGTCTGGGGATAAACACCTCAGGATGCTGTGTCAACATTGCAGACAACCATGTTGTTCCTGATTTCTGAGCGCCAATTAAAAGAAATGTAGGTTCTACCATACGCTTATCAAGTATATTCCTCCTGTTGGGAAACAAACGGTGCACAAGTTTTCTGTGATAGTTGACTTATTCCTCATCTCTACAAGTTTCCAGCTACACAATCAAACTGTTATAAGTTTTGTAGTTAAGCCTATATTACCAAAACTCTGTTGCATCTCATCACGATAGATTAGATTCATTATGATGACAATACTTTCTCTTTTGTGCTATATGCTGGAATATTCAAGCGTGCCAATCGAGATGCTCCTGCCATGACGGATGATAATCCCTCCGTGACCCAGTTATATGACTCAAGAATTTGTTCATATCGATTTAGATTGGCATCTAAGAATGGATCGACTTGAATCCCAACGCGTTTTGCAGAGTGATTGTCTGCTTTATGATCGTTACCAGAATGTAACACACTTTCAGGCAAAACACCTTCACTGAGTAGAAATTCTCGGTAAAGCTCACCCGATGCCTTCTTTTTTGCATATTCACACGATACAAATAGTTTATCTCTGTCTGACCACATTTTATGTTTCTTTAACTGGTTCTGTATAAACGTAGAGGTTAAATACATATCGGACAAGAACACCACACGTTGAGATTGAGCACGAGCATTCCTTACCCGGTCTTGTGCACCAGGCACTGCCCTAATTAATTCAGCCTCCATCTTAATTTCAAGGTGCATTAACCGGTTAGATTGTTCTTCCGTCAGTCTTAGTGCAGCGCCAAGTTCAGTGTAAATTTGAAACAGTGCCACTTCTCTATGGTCTGCGTTTTTCAGGGCCCGAACCCCCGCTTTGAAACGAGCACGGGCAAAGGCTTCAGGTGTGCAATCGATCAGCGCCATGTTGTGTAGTCGTCGGCCTAAAAGTAAGAAGACCGATGTAGGCGAACCGACTGTTCGAGTCAAAACTGTGTCAAAGACATCAAAGGAAGTAATATTGGCCATTTTATTTCCACTTAATAATTACTTATAGATTAAAGTCATTACATATAACTTAATTTATTTTGGTTAGTTCTATGCGATCCTAGCTACAGTTGGTTCTTTGAATCGAATCGCCCCCCAATCTTGACCCCACTCAGTTATCACACCTTTGACTCCTTTCTCAGGCATAACTTCAAAATGCAATACATCATTGATAATATCAAATTCAATACGTCCTTGTATATGATTACCCTTACCTACAGCTAATGCACAATAGTACCTACCATGGGCAAGTCTAAGATCATTTAATCTCATTCTGAAAGTAGCCATCTCGCCCTTTTTTATCGCATTATTTTCAAACCCGAATAAATTACCTACTGGTGTACCATTCAATCTAAAGATCGTCATACTAAATCTAAACTTGTTAACAGATTCGTTACCTCGCACAGTAATTAGTATGGGTATTTCCGCATCAGCAGGCAAAAGTTTTGTGGAAGAATTTTCTATCTCAAGACTGAGAAATTCGACTTGCTGACTGAGCTTTTTATACCTTCTGGGAGTCTTCTCTACGTGATAAACTGTGGTAGTATAATTCATTGAAGCTTCAAGATATCGGTTAATGACATCTTCAGTAGTTCCTTTATAGATAAGTCTCCCCTCTTGCAATAATATACTATTTTTAGTTAACTGTTGCATTGCTGTCATGTTATGACTCACAAACAATATTGTCCTGCCTTCCTTTACCACATCACTCATCTTGCCCAAACACTTCTTCTGAAATGCCGCATCTCCTACTGCTAGAACCTCATCCACCATCAGAATTTCCGGCTCCATATGGGCAGCCACTGAAAAGGCAAGACGCACCTTCATCCCTGTCGAGTATCGTTTTACTGGCGTATCAATAAATCGTTCAACACCAGAAAAATCTACGATTTCGTCAAACTTACGGTCTATCTCTCTTTTTCTCATACCCAGGATAGCACCGTTAAGATATACATTTTCTCTTCCTGTAAGTTCTGGATGAAATCCAGTACCTACTTCTAAGAGACTTGAAATCCTTCCTTTGAATTCAACACGTCCGGCTGTTGGATCAGTAACCTTGGAAAGAATCTTAAGGAGGGTGGATTTGCCGGCTCCGTTTCCTCCAATAACCCCAAGTACATCTCCTCGCTTTACCTCAAATGAAACATCTCTCAAGGCCCAAATGATACTAGACACTTTATTATTAAAGTAACTTTCTTGATCTGTTACTACTTCGTCAAATTTGTAAAGTGATCGGTATTTGCGATAATTTTTAATTGGGCTCTTTAAAAAATCAAAAAAAGCACTACCAAAGTTATCGTGCATATTCTCTTTCAATCCAATACGGTAGCACTTACCCAAATTATCTACTTTGATAGCTATGTCGTTGGAGTTCATAATTATATGTTAGTTGTGAGTTGTTGGTGGTTTGTTGTCCGTTCTATGTTGTTAGTCGCTTGTTGCTTTTCTTCCTATTGAATTAATATAGGTACTTAAAATTTTTATTCCTTCATTCGTGTTTAAGTTGAAGTGTGAAACTTTGAGTTTATTGGTAAGCTATTACCTATTATTATTTAAAATTCGAAATCCCAAGCACGAAATACGAAACAAATTCTAAAATAAAATGACCAAATTTTTTAAAATATTTGATTTAGTTTTCTAATCTTTTAGTATTATTTGCTCTTGTGCAATATTGAACTAAATATATTCATCAATTCTGGAGCCTCTTTTATCAAACTGTTTCGCCTGCCCGCAGTCAGGGATTTCGATATTCGAATTTCACATTTAAAACTTCCCCAACATGAATTCAGTTCTCTATAGCTATCTCTTCTGCCAACCGATAAATACAAAGATTCTCAAACGCACTCTTTGGCATCTATTTATTTAATTTTGCAACTTACAACTAACAACAATCAACAAACAATTCTCTTAGATTACATCCACAAACACACGTTCCATGCGTTTGAAATATAACATACCGCTAATTAGTAATATGAAGGCGGTAATTATACCCGGCCAGACATAGTTCCACGGCATAGGTGTGCCTAGCAAACAAGCTCTATATCCTTCTATAACACCCACAATTGGATTCAATGAATAGATGATGCGATATTTTTCTGGTATTGATGATGCTGAATAGACGATTGGTGCTGAATAAATAAGCATTTTAATAACAAAAGACATTGCATACCTTATATCACGAAATCGAATGGCCATTGCAGATAACCACACACCAATACCTGCAGGAATGCTCATCATAAGCACAACAAAAAGTGGGAAGAGAAGCAGGTTCCATGTCGGCTGGACACGATAATAGATAATTACTCCAAATATAATCAACATAGAAATCCCGAAATCAACCATTTTAGATAAAATAGGGGTTGCTGGGAAAATCAACCTTGGAAAATATATCTTTCCAAGCATATGCTGTCCTTGCACAAGGCTCTGACTTGATAGGGTCATTGACTGCGACATGTATGTCCATGGAATAACGGCAACAGTTGAAAACAGAATATAAGGTATACCTTCTGTTGATAACTTGGCTACTTTTCCAAAAACAACTGTAAAAATAACGATCTGTATTAGCGGTTGCAATATGGCCCAGGCAAATCCCAATATCGTTTGAGCATATAGCACCTTAATATCACGCCAGACAAGGAAATAAAAAAGATCCCGATAATCCTTTAATTCTTTAAAATTTATAACTCTCCATCCAGAACTTGGTTTTATAATAGTGACTGAATTGTCGTTTGAGTTCAGTCTATTCTTGTAACTTGCCAATTTGCTCTTAATAATTTTTTTCATATTTCTTTCTCATTGTCTTGACAATACGAACATCCATGTACTCTATTTTAGCCAAGTCCCTTAAATAATTTTGGGATAGGGAATAGGGATAATAAACTTTCCACCCTTTTGCCGATAAACTTCCTGCTGCTGCATGATTTCCTTTGCAAAATTCCACGCCAGGAGCAGTACATAGTCAGGTCTTTCTTCTAATAGTTTTTCTGGTGCATATATAGGTAAATGTTTTCCCGGCATATATCGATCATGTTTATGAATGTTTAGATCAACGACAAAGTCAATGATTTCCTGGCTAATATCTACATAGTTAATCAATGTACTTCCCTTGGCGGCAGCACCATATGCTGCAATAATCTTCCCTTCAGTTTTAAGATTAGTCAACAGATTATGCAAAGATTCTTTTATCTCACTAACCTTAATCGCAAAATCATCATAATAACTAAAATTATTAACCCCCTTGGCTGTTTCCTCGTCCAGAAGCGATTGAACAGACTCATCTAATTCTTCCTTAACACCCACAAAAAGACGCAATGATCCACCATGAATAGGTATGCGTTTTACTTTATTAAGGAAAAGTGAGTGTCTTCTAAATAAGTTGTCTAATGCCGTTACCGAAAAATAGCAAAGATGCTCATGATAAATCGTGTCAAACTCACAGTGATCAATCATATCCTTCACATATGGTACTTCTATGACGGCAACCCCATTATCTTTTAATAAAATACCAATGCCTTCCACAAAATCATTGGTATTAGCTACATGAGCCAGTACATTATTTGCGTGGATGACATCAGCCCTTCTCCCCTCTCCGCGTAATTGCCTGGCCAAATCCTTACTAAAATATGTACATAATGTTGGTACTCCTACATTCTCAGCGGCCTTTGATAGTCCCTCTACCGGATCGATACCAAGACACGGAATTCCCTCTTCAACATAGTTTTTTAGGAGATATCCATCATTACTAGCTAACTCTATAACAAAGCTATTTGAGTCAAGGTTGTATGACTTGATTAAGTCAAGGACGTTTTCTCTAGAATGCCGTAAAAGATAAGGTGAGAAAGAGGAGTAATACGGGTAGTCGTTGTAAAATAGAACTTCTGGTGATACAGTTTCTAATATCTGTACCAATCCACATTTATGACAGAAAGCAACCTCAAGTGGGTAGGTTGGTTCTGTCTGTTTGAGTTGTTCCTCCGTGAGCAGACGATCGGCAAGAGGTGTCTGGCCCAAGCTCAAAAAAACTTCAAGTTGAGTTTGTTTACAGGATCGACAATTTGTGTGTTTTTTTATCACTTCTAACAAATAATATTTCTTTAAGATGCCCCACCCTGTGGATGGAGAGTTTCACTTTAGCATTAGAGTATTGTCTAAATCATTTAACGCC
>JBHICG010000090.1:0-12259 GCA_046759445.1 Candidatus Scalinduaceae bacterium | reverse complement strand
TTTCTAACCCACTTATATCAATGTCAAAATCCTTGACGAAACCATGAAAATTGTTTTTTATAATCCAAAAATTGGTGCTTTTCATATCAAAACGCAAGTAGTTAGATGACTTCTCTGCCTGATCAAAGTCAGAAAAGTAGAATTTACGTGATAGGTCTTCAGCCGAAAGTTGTTCCGCTCCCAAACTTATAGACAAAATGGCTATCATTAACCATTTAATCACTCGCATCTTTATCATTTAACACCTCGTTATTTAATAGGCATACTTAACAGAACATCCGTAAGGTTGCGACGCCTTAACTGAAACACTTTTGCCGGCTATCGCTTCGTCTAAGGCTGCCCGTACATAATTCTCAGCGTCTTTAATGTCTTTGATTCTGGTTGAAGGTTTATTGTCGATGGCACCGTGGTAAATTAACAGGCCGTCTTTGTCGATCACGTACATGTGGGGAGTGGTTTTAGCACCATACAACCTGCCTACTTTACCGTCATGGTCGAGCAAGAAGGCAGTGGGCACCATGTCATTATCTTTGATAACTTCATTGGCTCTCTCTGTAGTACAATACCCCTGTTTACCTTTGGCAGAAGAATTGACGATCATCCAGATAACTCCTTTCTCCCTGTAGTACTTTTGCAGCTTCTGCATATTTTTGCTGTTGTAGTGTTTTTTCACGAAAGGGCAATCTGGATTGAACCATTCTAGGACTATAAAACTACCTTTGTAGTCTGAGAGCGAATGTCCTTTACCGTCTGCCCCCATCAGCGTAAAGCCCGGTGCTGGTTTGCCTAGCACAGGTTCACCAGCTTGGACATTGAATGTAAGGTAAAGAGAAAAACCGAAAACGAGTAACAGTAAACCCCCTTGGAATTTCACAAAGGACATTAAACCCCGTGTGAAAAAGCGGAATTTATCTAATTGTATCATCCCCGTGCTTCCGCACTGGGAATTCTTACGGGGTAAAATGAAATTACTTTTCATATATTCATCCTCCTCTAATTTTATTGTAGAAAAATTGAATATTTAAGCCCAAAAGAGTAAATTCTTAATAAGTTAAGGAAAACTTTTTAATTTTTGACCACCCCATTTCCCCTCCTTGCGAAGGAGGGGATTAAGGGGAGGTAACCCTCAACTTATTGAGAATTTACACAAAAGACATCTGGACCATAGTATTAATTGACTTTTCAATCATATTGCACCGGCACGTCAATCTGTAAAGCTCGTTCAGAGTCAAGCCCAAGCCATCCAGTTGATGAAACCAATACCCCTCTGAGTCTCTTAGTAGGCTCAAGAGCATAAGCAGATTTTTTCAATCTAAGTACATGACCTGCCTCCGTTCGTGAGGCCTCCTGTACCGTAGCATGATCGATAATTTTGCTTTTCTCTGGAAAGAAAAAGATTTCCGTTGGTTTGCTGACTAGTCCAGGCGATGGTGTTAGTTGCAAAATGAATCCAGATTTGCTGCTCATTGCCGAAATCTTCCAACCAGAAGGAGAGAGCGGTAAATTCCTTCGTGCTGCTTCGAACTGCTTGATCCATTGACTGTCAATCTCTGGTTCTACATCTTTGACAGGCAATTCAAGGGTGAGGTCAGCCAATCCCGTCAGGCACACATTTTTACATTCCAGCCACTCCACCTTTACTGAAATACTTACTGAACCCCCATGCTCGATTGACTTAGCAGGTCTTATTTTAGTAAGCAAGCAGACCTCATCCTTATAACCAAAGCTCACGATGCCGTCAAATTTGAATTTATGAGGATATGGCCATTGAGTTTCACCAGCCACGAATCCCTCTGGCAGTGTCCATTTGATTTTGGTGGATAGGCCAGAATCCCCGGGATTGCGCCAGTATGTATGCCAGTCTTTATCCATCGTAAGCCGCACAGCAACCCAGAACGGTTTTCCAGGTTTAAGAGACTTCACCTCAGAGATCAGATCAGCTTTTGTATGGTTGTATGATAGTGAAGCTGAGGCGAGATTTGCAGAGGATACAAGCGAAGCAGTGATGGCTAAACTTAAATACAGCATAGCAAAATGATTTTGACGAATGACATTGAATGATCTAAAGTAAATCATAATCCAACAGATTGTCCGATAATATTAACAGACAGGATGTTTCCCCTCCCCAAGTTCAAGGCAGAAACTATTGATATTCCTTAATTCTCTATCAAATATCTCTTCCGCATTCTCCGCTACTTCCTTTATCTCCCTCCCCTCCTCAAAGAGTATTTGTGCAGTTGCCACCTGTGGTTTATCGATTGGTGTACCTATCCTGCTAAGAAGCATTACATAGACCTCTTTTATCCCCTCTGCAGCTTCATAGATCTCCTGCGCTATCTTATGGGCAAGAACATTGTATATCTTGCCAACATGGCTTACGGGATTTTTACCTGCCGATGCCTCCGTTCCTATGGGCCTGTTCACGGAGATGACTCCGTTCACTCTGTTTCCACGTCCTACCTGTCCTGAATCTGCATCTTCTGCGGATGTGCCCAAAAGACTGAGATAAATGCCGCCAAGTCCCCTGCCTTTTTCATCAAGGGTATTCAAATGAACCTCTATGGTTTGAAATTCTTTATATTTTTCCAAAAACTCTACCATCTCTTTATGGATAATGTTTTTTCTCTCAAAATACTCTTTTTCAGATTGAACGTAATTAGCAAGTAATGGCATAGCAACCGTTATATCAAGGCTTTCTCCCTTTCTGAGACCCATAATCTTTATGTCCTCACCGGTTTCCGGATATTCATCTTTAAAAGTTTTTGAATTGAGATACCTTTCAAGTTCAAAGACGGTCTTTTCGGTAGGGCTAAAGGGGTAATATCCAACGGCAGCAGAGGTGTCATTAGCCCCTCTGATCCTACCAGGTCTTAGAAAGATATCCGTAAGTTCCTCGGAACCAGATGCAAGTGCAATGTTATATTTCAGGTGCTTTTCAGGGTCAATGAATCTCATATTTTCTTTTAACCACTTTTTCGCTGTATCTATGGCGATATCAGAAACAGGTATTTTCCTGCCAGAAGCACTAAATGTAGCCCTATCTCCTATAATCAATTCCATAGGCTTTGTGACACTTCCACCTCCAAATCTCTTATCAACCCTTCCAGCGGCCAGAAGGCTCTTGTCTATGTTATGATGAAGGATTGTTCCAAACTCTTTGATATATTCCCTCGATAGTGCTACAGAAATGGCATCCATCATGGCGTCGCACATATAGTCAGGATGACCTGTACCTTTTCGTTCTACTATCTCAACACTGTGTTCTGTAACAGATTTTCCTTTAAATGTCTCTATAACAATCATTTTACCTTCTTTCTGCTTTTGTAATACTTTTCTACCTTGTTAGACCTGCCCGCTTTCTTGTGTAGCTTAACAAGTTGAGTTTTATCCAAAATACCACCATAAACTACTGAAATAAGAAGAAGGTGTCAATATGCATTTATGTATAATTAAGTGTATAAAACAGATAAGGATGTTCCTGAAAAAAGTTAGATAATAATAATCTAAGGTGGTAAAATTAATTAAGCATAATGATTGTTTTTATAGTATAGGAATCTTTATTTTCTTAGACATGATTTACAAGATTATTAGGATAAAAATTCTTTAGTTCTTATTTCTTCAATCTTGTATATCCAGTATATCCTGTCAAAAATCTATTATTTAAACTTTACTTATTAGTTATACTTTGAGAAAATATGAAAGACATTATGACTGTAAAATCAAATTCAACTGCCATAGAACAATTAGTTAAAAAAATCGTTGATTTGGTGCATCCAATACGTATTTTAGTCTTTGGGTCAGCTGCCAGGGATAATATGGGGCCAAACAGCGATATTGATGTGCTTGTTGTTATGCCGGAAGGTATTCATCGCCGTCATACTGCTCAGTTTCTATATCGACATGCACGCGGTATAGGAGTACCTTTTGATATCTTAGTTGCTACACCAGGAGATTTGGAAAAACACAAGAACAATATAGGTTTGATTTACAAAACAGTTCTTCAGGAAGGTAAAGAAGTGTATGCTGCCTGAGAATAACCACTCCGGAAGCCCTGAAAGTTGGTTGCAATATGCTAATAGTGATTTAGAGCTTGCTTGCGTTTCCAAACCACAAAATGTTTTGTTCGAAACACTATGCTTTCATGCTCAACAAGCCGCAGAAAAAGCTGTCAAAGCATTATTGATTGCTAAAGAAATCACTTTCCCCAAAACACACAGTATACGAATGCTCCTTGATCTTTTGCCCCCTGAAATTGAACAACCACTGGAAGTCCAAGAATCGGCAATCCTAACTGATTATGCAGTTATTAGTCGATATCCAGGCGATCTAGAAGCTATAGACGAAGAAGAATATCAAAGGGCTGTAAATCTTGCAAAGTCTGTTGTTGAATGGGCGGAATCGTATATTCAAAACAGGTAGTAATCACTTTATCTATAATTTACAGAACTACTTTTTATCAAAAAGTTTCTAGGCTTCTTTTACAAATGAGGATTAGGATAAAGATATGTGTTACGCTATTCCCGGAAACGTTAAGGGTATTGCTGAAGATTACGTTACAATAGATTATTTTGGTGAGGAGAGGAAGGCACGTAATGACTTCTACAATCTCCAGGTGGGCGATTATGTCTATGCACAAGGTGGATTTGTAGTTCAAAAGATAGATGAAAAGGATGCCGAAGAAATCTTAGATACATGGAAAGAACTGTTCTTTGAACTAAAAGAAACAGACGCTCGACTCTCCAGATTATATAATGACAAACCCAATCTGGATAAAGGCTTTCTAAGGATTATTGATAGAGCGACGTATGGCAAATCAATATCACATGAGGAGGCTTTGAGGTTACTCCTAAGTGAAGATCCGGATGAAGTGGATGTACTATTCAAATCAGCCAATTTTATACGTCAGAAATTTTTGGGCAATGCCTGCTGTGTTCACGGAATTATCGAGTTTTCAAACATCTGCAAGAGCCCATGCGCATACTGCGGCATAAGTTCATCAAACACTAGTCTCAAAACGGTTCCGACTTAAACCTGAGGATATTCTCGACGTAGTTGAGGATGCTGTAAAACGTTTTGGATTTAAGGGAATCGTCCTGCAATCGGGTGAAGACTCGTCTTATAGATCAGAAGAGATTTTGTATTTGATAAAAAAGATAAGGGAGAACTTCCCCGTTCTTATATTCCTGAGCATAGGAGAAAGGGAAGAAAGATTTTATAGACGTGCATACGATGCAGGTGCTAAGGCTGTCCTGTTCAGATTTGAGACATCCGATCATAATCTATATTCAAAGTTACACCCTCATTCATCACTGAAAGAAAGGATCAGATACCTTGAGCTATTTAAGGATATCGGATATCTCATAGCCACAGGCAGCTTAATAGGTCTTCCCGGACAGAAGGCAGAGAGTGTCATAGATGATTTTATGTTTGCTAAAGAACTTGGTTGTGATATGTACTCCTTTGGTCCGTTTATTCCACACCAGGACACACCGCTTGCCAATTATAATGCACCCGGCTCAGAATATGTACTCAAGGCACTTTCTGTTTTAAGACTTATCGACCCCTATGGGAAAATTCTTGTGACTACGGCTCTTGAGTCTCTAAACCCACAGGCAAGGCGACAAGCCCTTATGGGTGGATCAAATTCAATTATGCTGAATCTTACTCCCAAAGACTACGTCAGTCTTTACGATATTTACCCACATAGGGCAACGGTAGATGTTTCTATCGAAAATCAGATAGATGATGCACTGAAATTACTTAAAAGTATTGGTAGGGCTCCTACTGATTTAGGTATTTAGACGCTGACTTATTCGAGACTATTCACCGCAAAGTCGCAAAGGACGCAAAGGAAACCTAAGGTGATAAAGGAAGAAGACAGGTTGTCAAAAGAAATCATAGGTGCTGCAATTGAAGTGCATCGGCACCTTGGGCCAGGGTTGTTAGAATCAACATACGAAGAGTGTCTTTGTAAGGAGTTGGAAATTAGAGATATTGTATTTACGAGGCAAAAACCTCTTGCTGTGGTTTATAAAGGAATAACATTAGATTGTGGATATAAACTGGATATAGTAGTTGAAGGCAAAGTAATTTTGGAATTAAAGTCTGTTAACAAGATGGAATCAATTCATGAAGCGCAAATTTTGACATATTTAAGACTTGCAGATTTAAAATTAGGAATTTTGATTAAGCGTACTAATAAACAAGTACGTAAAATGTCCCAATTTTAAAAGAAGGAATTAAGAGAATAGTCAATAATATTTGAAACTTTGTGCCCTTTGCGACTTTGCGGTGAACTATTTTCTTTTCCGACTTATTCAAATTAAGCATATGAAAAACTTTATAAACGAAGATAAAATATTTGATCTTTTAGAGCGCAAAAAAAAGACTCCTAACCATCATGCTAAGGACATAATTAAAAAGTCCTTAAATCTAAAAGGTCTTAGTCCCGCTGAGGTTGCCGTACTCCTCAACTGCGAGGATGATGTTGTATTGAATAATATCTTCGCTGCCGCCAAACAAATCAAGGAGCTAATTTACGGAAACCGCCTGGTATTATTTGCACCTTTATATTTATCAAACAGATGTGTCAACGACTGTATTTATTGCGGTTTCAGGCAAGGGGCCTTTGATACCAAAAAACGCCTGTTGAAAGTAAAAGACGTACGCGATGAAACGAGGGCACTTATCTCACAGGGACACAAACGTCTGCTCCTTGTCTCAGCAGAAGATCCTGCAGTTAATATAGATTATTTAGAAGAGACTATAAAAACCGTCTACGATACAAAGGAAGGTAACGGCTCCATAAGGCGTGTGAATGTCAATGTAGCGCCAATGGGAATAAAGGATTTTAGAAGACTCAAGAATACAGGTATAGGAACTTACCAGTTATTTCAGGAGACTTACCATATAGACACATATAAAAAATTACATCCTTCAGGTCCAAAGTCTGACTATTTAAAGCGTCTTTATGCATGTGACCTTGCTCAACGGGCTGGTATAGATGATGTGGGTATAGGCGTACTGTTTGGCCTGTATGATTACAAATTTGAGGTACTGGCATTGCTGTTTCATACTATGCACCTTGAGGATAAGTTTGGCGTAGGTCCGCACACTATTTCCGTTCCACGACTTGAGCCTGCAGAAGGTTCTAATACATCTTCACATCCCCCCTGCCCGGTTTCAGATAAGGAGCTTAAAAAAATAATTGCCGTTCTCCGCCTTGCTGTCCCGTACACGGGTATAATACTTTCTACAAGAGAGAATGCAACTTTAAGAAATAAGCTCTTTCATCTTGGCATATCTCAGATTTCTGCCGGTTCTAAGACAGTACCCGGCAGTTACAGTAGTGATAAAAAAGCACAGGGCCAATTCAGTATTTCAGATGACCGCTCCCTTTCGGAAATTATAGAAGATTTGGCCACCAAGGGCTTCATTCCAAGCTTCTGCACTTCCTGCTATCGTTCAGGGAGAACCGGAGAGAATTTTATGGACATTGCCAAACCCGGTGATATTAAGAATTTTTGTCACCCTAATGCCCTTCTCACATTCGAGGAATATCTTCTGGATTATAATCCCAAACTGGCCAAAAAGATAAAGGCCTTCTTATCTTCTGAGATTGGCAAAATATCCGATTCAAAAATCAGACAGATAACCTCTAACAAAATGGAATCCCTCGTTCAAGGGAAAAGGGACCTCTACTTTTAGACATAGTAATAGGAAGAATGAATACGATTAAGACATTTTTATCTCTTACAGTAGTAATCAGTATTATTGGCATTGGGTCAACAGGCTGTTACCAACCAAATATTCCAATAGAAAGTATTCCCTCTGATATTCCCGTGGATGTAAGGGTGAAAATCGAAGGCGTGTATTCCTGGAATCCGTTAAAGCGAAGATCCGCTGTAGTTCAATTAGGACAAATGGGTACACGAGCAGCACCCGCAATACCATTTCTAATAAGTGTTTTAGATGACCGTACTTGGCTGGGATGGGTTGGAATAACCAGTACTAATGAAGAAGCAACAAAGGTGCTGGTAAAAATAGGTGAGCCTGCAGTAGAACCTTTAATATCTTCACTAAAAAGTGAAAATTGGAGGATACGAGTTAGGGTAGCGCTGGCACTGGGTAAAATAATGGACTCTCGTGCGATAGAACCACTGATTGCAGCATTGAATGACAAAGAACATTTGATTCGAGCAAGTGTAATAGCGGCACTTGCTAACATAGATGACCATCGTGCAATAGAAACGCTGATTGTTGCGCTAAAAGACGAGCATCCGTTTGTCCGAGTAGTAGCATCACGTGAACTCGGAAAGCTAAAAAACCCCCATGCATCAGGACCATTGCTTGATGCATTAAGAGATGAAGACATAGATGTACGAAGGAGTGTCGTAAAGGCGCTCCTGGAAATAAAAGACCCTCATACAGTAGAACCACTGATTGTTGCGTTAAAAGACGAAAATAAGGGAACCCGAAGGGGAGCGGCTATTTTATTGGGCAGCATAAAGGATCCCCGTGCAATAGAACCGTTGATTGCCGCACTGAAGGATGAGAGGTTACTTGTCCGAGTAAAATCCGCATATGCACTTTATGAGATAACGGGAAAAGATTTTGGCCGAGACCCAGAAAAATGGCAGAAGTGGTGGGCAAAAAACAAACACAATATAAACAACCGGAGATAGCAAAAATTATAGATTCCACGACGAAAAGAAATCTTAATTCTCTTTTCCCATCTGTTTGCTATCAGAAAAACTGAAACTGTGGAAGCAAGAGATTTGATGAAAAGGCATAGTACCTTAACACCTATAGATGCTATTCATTGTGCTGTTGTCATGTGTAGTAGTAGAGAGTAGAGAGTAGAGAAATGCAAATAGATTTCTCAAATTTTTTTCTATTCTTTAATAGCAACTTCTAATATAATAACTTTGTTAACATGATAATGAAGAAAAGAAAATTGTAAGGACTAATTTTTATAGGAGAAGATAATATGCCGCTGTATGAATATAAATGTAAGAAATGCGATAAAAGTTTTGAGATATTACAAAGGAATAATGAAAAGGCGGTTTGTCCAAATTGTGGAGGAACGTCATTAAATAAACTTTTCTCAGTATTTGCAAGTGGTTCAACTTCTGACTCATCTTCAAGTGAAGGTGGCATTCCATCATCTGCACCGGGTAAATGTGGTACAGGCTGTTGTGGAA
This sequence comes from Candidatus Scalinduaceae bacterium, assembly GCA_046759445.1. Taxonomy (GTDB): domain Bacteria; phylum Planctomycetota; class Brocadiia; order Brocadiales; family Scalinduaceae; genus Scalindua_A. Next base: position 3,056 of record JBHICG010000090.1, on the reverse strand, counting down.
TGATGGGGCATTGATTTAACTTGCTACTCTTAAGGTAAGATAATTAAATAAACCTGATTAAGAGTGCAAAAAAATACTGGAGAAAAACGGTATATGTTATAGTTTTTACATAGTCAAGAACCTGATCAAAAGATACGAAAAAAACATTGATATCAAAAAAAAGAACATTAGGTATAAGTATGCCTTCATTATTTCACTTCCTGTTTTAGTAAAAACATGTCAAAAAAACACTTTTTGAACACTCTCTCGAAGTCCTTAATAATTTCTTGATTGTTTGAAACGCATCTGCCAGAAGTACCTGTGTAAAGTAATATGCAAAGTCTCATTGAAGACAGTTCTCTAAGAGATAAACTTTATGTCTTTAAAGACAGGAAAGAAGCCGGGACGCTTCTTGCACAAAAGCTTCTGGGATACAAAGGTACAGACGGTATAGTACTTGGTATTCCTTCCGGTGGAGTTCCCGTGGCTGCCGAGATAGCAAAAGACCTCTCACTTTCCCTTGACTTAATTATTGTAAGAAAAATTCAGATACCTCATAATCCTGAGGCCGGGTTTGGCGCTATCGGACCTGATAATAAGGTATTATTAAACGAACATCTTCTCAGAATGCTTAATCTCTCAGAAAAAGAGGTTAAGCGGCAGATTCAAACGACAATAGATATAATCAAGAAGAGGAATGATTTTTTCAGGAAAGGGCTGCCATTTCCTTCCGTAAAAGACAGGGTTGTTATTATTGTAGACGATGGGCTGGCATCTGGTTATACAATGCTTTCTGCTGTGGATTTTGTAAAAAGGTATGAGCCACAAAAAGTTGTTGTCGCAGTTCCAACGGGATCAAAAAAGACGCTTGACTTTATTTTACCAGAAGTAAATGAGCTTATTTGTCTCAATGTGAGAAGCGGAGTTGTTTTTGCTGTTGCTGATGCGTATGAGAGCTGGTATGACCTCGAAGATGATGAGGTCATTTCGATTTTAAATAATTTTTCTATTGGCCAGTAATGGAGTAAAAACAATATCCTTCTAATAGTGAAATAGTGTAATGAACATAATCATTAAAGAAATAAAGGCTAAATCTATCCTTACCAGATCAGGAATTCCCGGTGTTGATTACTGTATTAATCCCTATGTAGGTTGCTCTCATGGCTGTAAATACTGCTATGCAACATTCATGAAAAAATATACCGGTCATGCAGAGGTATGGGGAAGCTTTGTAGATGTCAAGGTAAACACACCGGAAGTTTTAGAAAGACAGCTTAAAAGGAAGGTAATGGGACGTGTCATGATCAGTTCAGTAACAGACGCCTACCAGCCAATCGAGGCGAAATATAAACTTACTAGGCAGTGTCTTGAAATTCTTTTACGCTACCAGTTTTCTGTAGACATACTCACGAAATCCTCTCTTGTTCTAAGGGATATAGACCTGATAAAGAAATTTAAGGACATAGAGGTTGGTGTTACTGTTACGACAGATGATGAAGGGATAAGGAAAGTTTTCGAACCCAAAGCCCCACCCATCACCTCAAGAATTGATACGATAAAAAAACTCCATAACAATAGTGTAAATACCTATGCCTTTATAGGTCCGGTACTGCCTATGAATCCTGAAGCACTCTCAGAGAAAATAAGCCCCTATGTTGACAGTATTATTATTGATAGGATGAACTATACCTCAAAGACTCTCAAAATATACAAGCGCATGAACCTGAGCAAGTGGCTTGATAAAAACTTTATAGAAGGCATTATCCAGAGATTAGAGAATGGATTTGTTGGAAAACCTGTGAGCATCTGCTGATAATTAGATTAGACACAAATGCCAGCTTAGATGAATTGTTTCGTATTTTGACTTTCACTATAAAACAAAGATATAATGACAACCTGTGCGGACTTACTTTTGACTTATAGTACGTAAATCCATAAGAAGGCCAAAAAAGTGATGATTGCCACGATGTATAGAAAGTATTTATTTTGAAATAGAGATGCTGATGTTTGTGTACTTGATTCTTCAGCATCAGGGAGGTCCACGTAATCATACATCGTATCTTCAGACCAGCCGGTATTTTCATCAGACCCACATTCCGGGCATGCCAGGGCCTTTAGTGATACTTCGGCTCCACAATTTGGACAAATGAAATAATCTGACATATATATCTAATTAGACTGTGTGAAAACTAAAATATAGCTTCGTCTCACATTCCTATTATTTCAGATATCTCACTTTTTTTCAAATATATACTGAAAAAAAACATCAGGTTAGGGAAAAAAGCAAAAGGTAGAAAACCCCTTGAGCAAGGACTTCTAGCATTTTTGGCACTCCAATAATATTAATAACCCGTTTAATGCTGTAAGCCAGGGTCAATAAGCTAAATTTGGCTTTTACATTTTAAAGCCCCTTCATCAAAAAACAATTTTGGTTATTCCAGAATTTTATCGATCCCAGGGATGTTCTACAATCTGTTTTCGTTTCTAATACCCTTCAAATCGGTAGGTTAATTACTGACCTGCCGAGCAATAATAATAAGCTTTCTCTGCATCATGGAATTTCTAACCATGTGACATTTCTAAAAATGGCATAATAATTCTAAAAATTTAGAAAATTTTATTCTCTACAGCCCAAGATTGATTGTATTTTGTTATTAAAACTCTATTATTAAGTAAACAAAAGGCTTATGGATGCAAATATCATGTGCCTTTCATGAGAATGATAGCATAATTGTTGCTATATTAAAAATAGAGGTTATCAATAAACCGGTGAAATTTTATATACAGTAAAACTTTGTAGTCCGTAATTTAAGAACGATGAAAGGCTAGGAGGTAACAAAAATGAATATAAGAAAATTAATATATATGTTAATAGTTGGTTTAGCTATTATGGGTTTTACTACAGTAGGTCCGGCTTTTGAAGAAACAGAAGAGCCGTGGGTTCAAGAATATATGAAGGAAGAGATTCCGTTTGAGTCTGTAGAGGAAGAGGAATATGTAGCCTAGGCAGAATCTGAGACTGAGTCATAACGCACCCCATAAAGGGGTGGCTTGACGGTTATGAGCTGTCTCAAAGA
>JBHICG010000089.1:0-12267 GCA_046759445.1 Candidatus Scalinduaceae bacterium | reverse complement strand
GGGCGATTAGCTCAGTTGGCTAGAGCACTTGCTCGACAAGCAAGGGGTCACTGGTTCAAGTCCAGTATCGCCCATATTGTCATACAAGGACTTATGATAAGTGGTAGGTTCTTCAGAATTGAAAATTGTCAAGTAATTGTCAAGTTGCTTGTTTTTCATATGCGGTTTTGTTAGAACATTATCGAGCATGTTTACTGCCTTCATCTTGTGTCCAGGTGCAAGGTGTGCATATCTTAAAGTCATCTTCAATGACTTGTGCCCCAACAATTCCTTCACACTGGTTAAATCTACGCCCGCCATGACGAGATGACTCGCAAAGGTATGCCTAAGGTCGTGAAACCTGAAATCAAGCACTCCAGCCCTACTACACGCTGTGCTAAAGCTACGTTTAACTGATCTGTATGGTTTTCCATCCTTATCAGTAAAAACATAAACGCTTTCAATACTATGCGGCATACCTTCAAACAGATTCCTCAGTGTTTTATCAATAGGGGTTTCCTTACGTTCACCGTTCTTGGTTGTATCTAACAAAATAAAGCCGTGTTTTAAGTCCACCTGCTCCCATTTTAAGCCCAAGATTTCACCTCTACGCATTCCGGTATGAAGCGCAACCGTTACGATAGGCTTTAAGTGTGCTGAACAACATTCAATGAGCATTTGGCACTCCTCAACAGTTAAGAAGCGGAGTCTTTCGTTGTTCTCTTCCAACAGCTTTACATTGCGGACTTTCTTCAGTGTCTCATCACTTGCCATATCCCATTGAACACCCTTGTTGACCATATGTTTTAGACACGCAAGAACACGGTTAACTGTAGCAGGTTTATTATACTTCAACCTCATACTCTGCCATTGTTCAATCATTCTGGTATTCAAGTCCTTAACATCAAGATTACCAAAGACTTCAACCAACTGTTTTATCCAAATCTTCTTTGTCTTAAATATCCTCTGCCTTTCAGCCCACTTTGAATAATCATGTGCTAATTCTGCAAACTTACAGTTCTTGACTTGCCTGGTCTCAGGTATCTTACTATCTTTGATCTCTTTTCTGCGACAACCAAGAATGTACTCAGCCTCACGCCTTGTAGTTACGCCTGTACTTTCAAAACGCATATGACCGTTTACACTGTAGACCATCCAGTACTTCTTGCCACGTTTATACAATCCTTTCACTATTTCTCACCTCCTTTCCATTATGATTAAGGTTATAAGTACCTAAATCGGGATGGTAAGGATTGTGTAACCATAAGTCAATGTGTTTCTTCCTGAATCTCAATGAACTGCCATGTTTCAGGAATGGAATTGTCCTGGTATGCGCTTTATCATAAATAGTTGATTTCTTCGCTTTGAGATACTGTGCTACTTCCTCAACGGTCATAAGCTCGTCACCACTTCCGTTTGAATTTTGTTTAATTAACGGCGTGAGCTGTTCTACAACCCGCTCAACAATCGTGTCGATTAACACCTTGTCATCAATCTCTATTTTCATATCTTACATTTGCTAATAGCTTATACCTTATCAAATAAACTCTTCAAGATATTCACTTTCAGGAAATTCCTGATTGTAATTCCCAAGTCTTCCAAATTCCTGGTTGTATAGTTCACTTGCCGAAAGTGAAGTGTCATAAACAATATCCCTATCCTTGCCAAGATTGAAATTGTCTTTTTCGTATTGCCAGCTACTTTCATAATGCTGTCGCCTGATATAGTTCGCAAGTGCCAGGCAGTCGGCATGGTCAGGACTTTTAAGGCCACGCTTGCGCATAGACTCCTTACTCTCAATCTTTATTTGTCCTTTTGAAGTATAGGTGTATTTAATTGTCGGTAACTGTGCAAGTAGTAACCCGTCCATAATCTGAATCTTTAAATCTCTTATATCCTCACGTAAGAGCCAAAACATCTCACTCTTTATATCTGCAAACAGCTCCTTATCCTTTGCAGCCTGTCCGAAATTAATCGCATACACGTGGTGTTCTTGCTCCCTAAGTCGATCAGTAAGGCCACCCCCCAGCCCCGTATCGTCGACCACTATGCTCTTTGCACCGTACTTCTTTTTCATGGCAATAGCACGTCCGCAAGTCTCCATAAGGTCTTTGCCCTGAAACGAATCAACATCAAGCAACTTACTACCTCGCAAACACATGATGACCGTTTGATCACTGCCAAACCGTGCGCAATCAATTGAAATCAGCGTGACACTCTTTTCGTTCGTTTGAACTTCATTTTTAACAGCTCTTTCGCACCACGAAAGTGGTATCAACGTGTCTTCACCCTCAACAGGCCACTCGCCTAAAACCCGACTCTGGTAAATAGGACTATCCTCTCCCCATTCTTGCCTTCTCTTTTCACACCATTCACGTGTGACTAGTCTAGGATATATGATTTTATCTTCAACTACGTTCGGACACTCCCAGCTAGAAATATGCAAGGTCTTTACACTATCCGACTTTGAAGTGTTATAAAATTCCGTTGTTGTAGAAGTAGGATTGCCGATCCGCAATACACGTGCAACTTTACCGGTTAAAAGCCCCTGTGTGGCTTCGTAAATAGGCTTCTCAATTCCACCTGCTTCATCAAAAATTATTAAAATATTCTCGGAGTGAAAACCCTGAAAATTCTCAGGTTCGTCAGTAGAAAGACCGATTGCAAACCACCCATCATCAAGCGACAGTTTTACATTTGTCAGCTTACCCCCCAGTGGGATTTTGGACATCCTGTATTGCCTTGCGATCTCTTGCCATAAAATGGACTCGACCTGCCTCCAGGTGGGAGCAGTAGTCACCACAATTGAAGGTGCAAAACTATAAAGAAACCACAAAGACACCCGTGCGGCCACCCATGACTTGCCTATGCCGTGACCACTGCACACATTGACTTCTGGATGATCCTTCACAGCTTCCATGATCTCAACCTGTTTTGACCAAGGCTTTTCATTGCCTAAAACATTCTCACTAAAAAAAACTGGATCACGTCTGCAGCGCTCTTGTATTTTCTTAATTTGTTGGATTTCAATCATTATATTTTAAAATAATCTTCAGCCCTTAAATATCGGCAAGGCAAGCCATTGATGCACGGTATAATGCTGAAAATACCGGAAGGTGTTGTTTACTTGCCCTGCCACATGCCGGTGTAGAAAGGAAAAGACACCGCCAACAATTACTTTATAGACAGGATGGGGTTTTTACTCATTACGAATTCAAATCGAAAACAGGCACCACCTTAAAAAAGGAAAATTGCCCGTGGAGGACTTTTTTATCCCCATCCTGTCTATTTAATTATGCCATCTGTTTTAATTCTGCAATGGCATTGCTAACGATCACAGATTCCGCTTCTTGATAACTACAATAGTTTTTATTTTCATATTTAGAGATTGCTTCCCGGGGTACTTTGATTTTTTTGCCAGTTTCACTGTCAACAATAATGCTATCGTTTCCAGACATGTAGGCTGAAAATCTATTTTCTTCGCTTTCACTGGCTTTATTTTCGTAAACTTTCAACATTGCTGATTCATAGTCACAGTCATTTTCGGACATGTATTTCTTGATCTCTAAATCTTCTTCCCGGCCTATTTCTTCAATGTACTGGTCATTAACTTTTGTTATGTTGCTTTGGTCTGAATCCTTTTCAAAATTGAGTTTCTCTTTTCCTTCCTCGCTGCCTAGGACCTCGACTGTGGCCGTTTCAAGATCGCAGCCGTGTTCTTTTTGATACAATCTTATCTTTTCACATGTGTCCAATTCGTCATAGCTTGCAATCTCACCATTTAACAATTGATACTTTTCTCCCACTCTATCCAATATTTTCATCATTTATCCTCCTATAAAAATTTATGAATTTAGAATCCGCTCCAATCTTTCACGTTCGAATGGATCGAAGGCCGGTGCCTCTACCATCCATTGAAAATCTAGTAATTGACGTTTTTTGCTTTCAAAGTCACTACCTTGCAGTTTTTCAAACGCACTTTTCAAACTCTTTGTGTCTCCGCTCCACTTGCCCATCCTAGTCATGACCGAATCGTAAAACAAAATCGCTGTTTGCAAGGCTTTTTTCTCCTTTGTCGACAGCTTTATTTTTTCTTCTAAAACACCTAATCCCATTTCTTTATCCTCTCATTAAAAATTAAAAAGGTAACTCCTTTTCAGTCATCCCGTCAAATACGTACGCTTGTAAATCTTCAAAATCCTGCTTGCTTATAGTAAATCCCTTCTTGAATGCTACTGACTCACTTACAGGTAATTCCTTGTTGCCATTCAAAAAAAATGCTAACGGTGTACCAGGCTTAAATTTCCTCCCTGATACCGCACATTGAGCCAAGTTAACGGTGTCATTAAAACCTAAAAAAATCATTGTAGTTAATATGCCTCTAGTAATAACTTTATATCCAGATTGACCGCTAATTGCACCATACCAATAAAGAAAAAATCTTGAAAATCTGCTATAAATTTAACACAACAAAAATATAACTTTTACGTCTTTTATTTTTATCACTTTTTCCAATTTCTTAAAATTACGGTGAACTTTTCCCCACTTACACACAAAATGCTAAAAAATCACGTCATAAGTCTTTATTTTTAGTTCCAAAATTTTGGTTGTGGTGAAGCACAATTAACTTATTCACCGTCAAAATAATACTTTTTTTCGTAGTTGTAACGCCTTAATATACAATATGTTATGAACATAGTCGCATAATTGATAATTATGTTATGTTCAATTCAACCGCCCCCATTATCGCCTTCTAATCTTGCTCTTTTTGCAAGGTCTAAAAAAGTTACGTGCATATGTCTTGACTGATCCACATTGATGTTATTTACCCTGATACGTCCCATCATCTCAGCCCATGTACGAATAGCCTGTATGCGCGCGTAAGGATCGTCTTTGCTCTCCATCATGTCTGACAACGCACACATAGCTTTAGCCGCTAGCGTCTCACTGAATGCCTGAATCTCAGAGTTGTACCATTTACGGAATTTTTCGTTATATTTATACTGCTTGTAAAATGTCCTTCTGTCTACCCCTGTTAACCTCTCAGCTTCGGTCTTGCAACCCTTCGTCTCTGGCGACAATAGCACGGCAACATATTTCTTTAGTTTCACAGACGGCTCATATTTCTCGTCTACTTTCGTCATTTGATTTTCATTTTCACTCATTTTTTTTCTGCATAATTTCCTTATCAGCACACTTAGCACGGATAGCTCGTTAAGTCTCTAAAGTTCCTACATGAGAGATATGCTTAAGAACTTTGCAGACTATACGTCACAAGCGTGCTAAACGTGCTTAAGCGTGCTGAAATTCGCTTTTTTTAACGAATAGCACGGATAAAACGCTTGTTCCGTAAACTTTTTTATTATCATGATTTTAAATACTTTTCGGATTTAACATTTCAAGCGTGCTGAAACTCGTTTTTTCCACACAAGCGTGCTGGATTTTAGCTTAATATTATTCCGATAGCGCACGCTATTTATTGAAACCGATTCGACATTTCTTTCTGATAATCTTAACCCGAAAGCACGTTGTTTTAATGGATATTCTCCTGCTTTTTCACACCAAATTTTATAATATTCATATAATTTTGCTGGTGTTTCCTTGAATCCGGGTCCCAATTCACAACAATCGGATAAAAATATTCCTATGTCGTCCATTTCTTGACGATATTCGCTAGTTGCATTTAGCACCTCTTCTGGTATGTCAAGCCCATTGTGCTGCCATTCCAGGCACCCCTGTACTGCCCACGTAAGAATTCCGGGCAGTTCTTCTCTTAATTTTTCACCAAGTTCCTTGTCTTGTTCAGATTCTGGTATTTGCACGGTAAAAGGTATAAGTCGAATACGTCTCCAAATGGCGTGATCCGTACCATGTATTGTGGGCTTGTGGTTACAAGCAAGCCAAAGTTTGAATTGTGGTATAAATTCAAAAAATTCAGAAAATAAGAATCGTGCGGACACCATGTCACCCCCTGTAAGTTGTTTTACAAGGACTTCTGCCAGCCGTCTTTCACCTTCCGCTTCTATGGCTGAAACGAATCTTGCACCACGCAACTTTGCAATATCATTAGTGATGGTGTTATTGCGTTTTAGTAAGAAGGTCTCAAAACTACTTATCTGCCCGTAGCAGCTCAAAAGAGTATTAATGGTAGATATAAGAGTAGACTTGCCATTTGCACCAACCCCATGCATCATGAATAAGCATTGCTCCGATGTGTTACCAGTCAAACTGTAACCTATTGCACGTTTCAAGAATGCAATTAACACGTCGTTTCCATCCATGATTTTCTCTAGAAACTCAATCCACTTCGGACAATCCGCATGGATGTCATATTCTACGGGTATCACTTTTGTAATATAATCATTCTTGTTATGCTTTCTTAGTTGGCCTGTTTTCAAATCAATCGTGCCGTTCAGACAATTCAAGATCCACAGGTTGGTATCAAGTTCATCAGGTGAAATCGGCACACCCTCCTCACTTTCTGCAAGTTTCACCATAGCGTTTAGGTAGTGAATTGATTCCGATTTAATTGCCCATTTCGCAAGAGCCGTTCTGGTCCCTTCATCATCAATCCGAGAAGATTCATTATAAATTTTTTTAATAGTTTTTTTTGCAAGTCGATTAATTTTGCCGTTCGTATCAAACTCCCAGAATCCCTGCTCCTGATTCCAGATCAACCATTTTCTTAAAGTGTGGGAAAAGCGAATTACACCGCCAAAATGAGCAACAAACCGTTGCGCATTGCCAAGGTCGGTATAATTAAAAATCGGCCTCTCTGGATTTGTATTTTCATGTATAGTTCTAATACTCTTGATAACCTGAATAATTTCCTTTTCACGTAATGGCGGATGATTTTTTGCGTTCCATAGCCTTGCATTTTCCAAACATTCATCAAAGGTAAGGCCATTATTAACCCACGAACCAACGAGTCTAGCTAAAGAATCATTTCGATTTCCTTCTTGTACACCTTTATAAATTTCTCGTAATTGTTTCTTGTCTTGTGAGTTTTTGGCTAGGACAATTTCTGGAAGTTCAGCACAAGGAATGTCATCAAGTCCTTTCCCTTGCAACCATTGATACTGTTGCCCAGATGGATGGATACTGGGTGGTGCAACTATATATCCTCCCTCACCACGTAAATCAATATCTGGCAAGCTATCTTTTTTTTGAAAATTCCGCACACCTTCCTTATGCTTATACCAATAATGAAAACCTTTGCCTGTTTTGACTGATGGCGTCTCACGTATAATATTATGCTCTTGTGCGTATTGCACCGCTTGCTCAGAGTCTAGGTCTAAAACATCGATCCCAGATAATTTACCAGTAACAACCCCTACGTTAAATTTAGAACCATTTCCAAACCATTTCACTATTTCTTTATCTGTTGCGAATCTATCTTGATATTGACGCCATGACTTAATAGCTGGGATTTTCCCATTTGGTATAAGCGGGATTATAGAAAACCCTTTTTCCCGATATTTCTCTATCCATTCTTCAATATTCGTCATCACTTTTTTTCTCGCCCACGAATAAAGTGTCGATTGCGAAAAGGGCAACACCCTTTAGCCTGTTTATTGCTACCTATTGTTAGAGAAGGCACATAGTTTTTATAAAACGAACCGAAATCAATCTGATTTAAAACTGCATTTTTAGATGGTTTATCGGTTATCACCTGTGTCATTTTTTATTGTTTGTGAATTATGTGAGTACTTATCAAGGACTAAACTTACACCCTCCCTAACCAAATGCGAATACGGTTTGTCCTGCCTGTGACCAAGCTCCTTTATCGCACGATACTGCTTACCGTCTAAAAATACATTGCAGCTCTGCTTCAAATCTTTCATTTGCAACCTCCACTTTAAAGTGAAAAAAAATAGGCTGTGTAAATCTTTTCGACTCACACAGCCTATTAAAGAATTTTTATTTATACAAATAAAGAAATAATTTGTTGATTGAAGTTGATTTTAACTTAAAACAACTCTCAACATACTGATATTATACCTCCTACGCCATACAAATTATTTTGTTAATTTTTATTTAAACCAATTCTTTTTTTTGTATAACAAAGATTATAATATTTTGTATTTACAGTAGACGGAGTTAATCCTTTCTTCTTAGGATCACATTCCTTACTTTTTCTTGATACTTCTGCAAACAATTTATTCATATCAAAGTCATATGGTGATTGATCTTTCAAAGATTTTTTAGTTCTTGTAGTGAGGCGAATAAAATCCTCATCAGCAATTCTTTTTTTTCTTTTAGTCTTATCATTAAGATCAATTGTTTTGAACAAATCCGTAAGTCCACTAGGTAATTTTTTTAAATCTTCTTCTAAAGTTAAAATAAGCATCCCGTGTTCATCCTGACATAATTTCTTGATTGCCGATAATACACTTCTTAGTTTTTTCATTACTCCTACCATACCTTCGGTATCTAGATTGATATTATCTATAACCACCACTCTGCTTTTGGACTGTAACGCAGCTAAAGGACTTCCGACTTCCTGCAACTTTTCAAAGACTACTCCAGAAAGATTGAATGTCTTACAATTGCCCAAAACCTCTTTGTCAAAATCGGCAGCATCACAGCCCGCCATGTCTATATGTCCACCATCAAGGCAAATAGCATCTGGTGGGTAAATTTGCATAAAAATCTCTTTCTTGTGCGGGCGTTTAACACGGGGGTCAGTACCTTTAATTAATATATTATCACCATCCCATTTATACCTTTTTTCATCTCGTATTCTCTTGAACTCCCAATAACTTAAATACAACGCTTTCTTACACCTCTCATAATCCCCTGTAATACATAAGAATTTTCCTCCTTCGAGAGCTTCTTTCGCACCCGCTTTCACAAAATCAAAATTATTAATACTTTTCTTTATCATGATACTCACTCCTTTTTTAAAATTATTTATTTCAATAAAAAAAGCCAAGTGACAGAATAGGGAGAAATTTTCGTGTTTTTATCAGTTGCCAATTTAAGGCTGGAAGCAATTTTGAATAATACATCTTTCTTGTATATTGGAGTTAGCCTTTCGTTGGAATATAAAAATGCAACTTTCCATTTAAATAAATCTGGTAGCAACAAACTGTCAATTGCTTCTTTTACAGCTACCTTTACTAAATCATCTTTGCTTACTTCCGTTTTATTTTGTTTCTTCTTAGCCATGACGTTGCTCTCCTACAACTCTTCAAAGGTAAGAAATCGGGGCAACTGGTGAAGAACGCCAGTGTTCACCGTGCACAGGCTAGCCCCGATCTGTCTGAATTAAATTATAAATTTCTCCTAAGTAATTGCAAGAAACATTGCCAGCATGTCTACGAAACCACGCTTTTGCGCATTCAATCTGACTTTCAAACTCAAAATTTGGCCGCTCTAGTCCGTCTTGCCTAAACGTTATTGCGTATTTCATTTTTCTCCATTTCTTTAATAGTGTGCTGTTGTATATGTTTCAATCATTTTTTGCACGTCATCGCTGGAGGCTTCGTCTTCATCGTATTCCTGGATTACACCCAGGATAGATTGAATAGAATTATCATCTTTGAGAAAATATTTGTACGTCTTAAATCCTCCAGTATTCCCACTCCAATATGTTCCATCTGCCTCGATCTTGACCATGTTTTTTCCCGTATGGGTATATACCCTCGTGGAACAATTATCGTAGATTTCCGCTTTGTAACTATCGCTCTTCCAAATTTCTTTCCATTTCGTATTCATTTTCATTCCTTTCTTTAAAAAAATAAAAATAAAATTAAAATAAAAGTCACCATCTGTTATGTGCTTGCTTGCACGTAATTATTTCTTCTTTTTCTTTAACCTGCCAGCCTGCATATCCTTTTGTTGTCGTGTGGTGATTTCTCTTTTTGATATTGTTCCGCCTTTTGATGCCAAGTGTTTAGCAATAATTTTATCGCTTATTTCTTTTTTGCAGTTTGGACATTTCATTTTTTGTTATATTTCCATCTCCATTCACCTTTTGTATATTCGTACCCTGCACCATATGAACATTCTTTTATAATGTAGGTGTATTCTTCCGTGGTTCTTTTTTAGTACCACGGAAAAGCTGCCCTTTATTCTTTTCTTGTGTGCGAAATCATGTTCGTGTTCAACGATAATGATTTTTATCTATGCCTATTTCATCAAGAAAAATCAAAGTTCCGGAAAGGAACAATGCTTTTTTGCTTTGCCTATCTCCGCCAGGTTGTGATTTAACCGGTCCCTTTGTGGAACCGGTTTTCTCCGGCCTGCCACCCACATTCTTCTTCTGTTCTTTCAACATTTCACCAAGTCTGCGCTCTTTATCTATGCCTATTTTATTAAGAAAAATCAAAGTTACTTTCTGTAACCATGATTTTTTGCAGAATAGAATCTAATTCACTTTCAGTAAGCCCTTCTATTGGTGCATTAGGTAAATACTGCCTTAATTTATCGGCATTCGTAAAACACTCTTCAAGGGCTTTATCATCTGGTATGTTGTAGTCAATATCATATTTCATATAACCATCATATCATAACCGCTTATGAATGTCAAGTAAAATGTTTTTGTGAACGACTGGACAGATTTCTATCTATGCCTATTTTGTCAAGAGAAAGCATTGTCACTTTCTGTGACAATGCTTTTTTGCTTTGCCTATCTCCACCAATTTGTAATACCCCTGCCTTCTTCCTCTCTTTCAACATTTCACCAAGTCTACGCTTATCAAAATCTGTACTTACTCCCAATAAAATTGATGGTGATATCATAAGCCCAAATGATGATATCCTTCAAGAAAATGTGACTAAACCAGAGTTTATTTCAGCTTGCAGGATGGGCTTTTTAGGTTTGCAAGGTAAGGTATCCGGTACTCCAATAATACCATCATATAGGTTTTTGGAAAAACATCCGGAGTTAGTACCTGAATTTACACAAGCAATGCTGGGATCATCATATTTTGTAAGTTTTCATGAATACGGTCACGTTCTTTTAGGACACATTGAAATGGTACATACTCCTGCACTTGAAGTTGAATTAACTTGGAGAGTATTGGGATTATCAATTTTAATTAATATCTTCGAAGTCATGCCTAACCTATCGACAAGAAAAAACTCTGCTAAATGATTTGATAACACGTTTCATCATTAATGTTTTTCTTATCAGCACCAGAAACCTTCACTTTTTTTAATCCTTACTGTCAAGTAATTGTCAAGTAAGCACATCAAAAAAGACCAAAACAGGGAGTAAATCAAACTCCCCATTCTGGCCTTAAACCTCAACAAACCAAAACACTTATAACTAAACCGAAAAACTATCAACCTTATTTCACTTGCTCGACAAGCAAGGGGTCACTGGTTCAAGTCCAGTATCGCCCATGCTTATTTATAGGCAATTAGAGATACAATAGTATATGGGTCGAATTTTGAGACTGCTAACAATAACCTCTTTTTAGCATATTTACTGCCTTTTTTGATGAATATGTGTACAGAGAAAATAACAGTGTTTAGATGCATATTCGTCTCACAATAATGTAACTTCATGTCATTAGGTGTGTTATGAAAAGATAAAAAATTGATAGATATGTTTATTCTAGTAATGTTTATCAGTATCTTGTGTTTCTTCACTAAAGTATAGTCCTATATGTACTAATTTTAAAAATATTTCACTAAAACGGTTAGACTTAAGATATATTGTGTATCAGTTTGAAACGTATTCTTTTAATTTCTATTGACAATTTTTTAAATTAGTTTATACTATTATATGACAGTGTTGAAAGATATAAGTTCTTTGAAAATTAACAACATAAAAGCGAAGGGTGTATAATAGTTAAGTTGCCTTAATAATTAGCCTTGTGAAGAGGAATTATGAAGGTAAGTAAGTTTTTTTTATTAAATGTTGAGTCTCAAAAACTTCTTTGAAGGGTTTGATCTTGGCTCAGAACGAACGCTGGCGGCGTGGATTAGGCATGCAAGTCGAACGAGGATATATTCTTCGGGATATAAGTCGAGTGGCGAAAGGGTGAGTAATGCATAGACGACCTGCCTATAGGATAAGAATAACTTTGTGAAAACGAAGCTAATACTTAATGACACAAAGAAGAGAAAATCTTTTTTGTCAAAGGAAGGTATGTATAATATCTTTTGCCTATAGAGGGGTTTATGTCCTATCAGCTTGTTGGTGGGGTAACGGCCTACCAAGGCGAAGACGGGTAGCCGGCCTTAGAAGGTGGCCGGCCACACTGGGACTTAGACACTGCCCAGACTTCTACGGAAGGCTGCAGTCGAGAATCTTTCGCAATGCCCGAAAGGGTG
>JBHICG010000088.1:0-12430 GCA_046759445.1 Candidatus Scalinduaceae bacterium | reverse complement strand
ACTCATCCATTTACCCGTTCCCTTTTGACCCGCTTTATCTAATATAACATCTACTAATGGCTTTCCGGTTTCTTCATCTGTCTTTTTAAAAACCTTTGCTGTTATTTCTATTAGGAATGAGGAAAGTTCTGTTTTATTCCATTCAGTAAAAATATCATGGAGTCCCTGAGCCGTAAGCCCAAGAGTACGTTTAAGCAGATCATAAGCTTCTGCAATGAGCTGCATGTCGCCATATTCAATACCGTTGTGTACCATTTTTACGTAATGTCCGGAACCACCAGGGCCAATATAGGTTACACAGGGTTCCCCATCTTCCTCTGCCTTTGCAGCCACCGCATTCATTATTGGTTCAACTTCCTTGTATGCATTGAGTGAGCCGCCCGGCATCAGACTTGGACCCCACAAAGCCCCATCTTCCCCGCCAGAAACACCCATGCCCAAAAAATTTAAACCTTGAGCTTCCAGTTCCCTGGTGCGTCGTTCGGTATCAAGAAAATAAGAGTTTCCACCGTCAATTATCAGGTCGTCTTTGTCTAATAAAGGAATGAGCTGCTGGATAACTGCATCTACTGGTGTACCCGCTTTTACCAGTAGCATTATTTTGCGTGGCCTTTCTAAAGTGTCAACAAACTCTTCCAATGTATATGTGGGTTTAATGTTTTTGCCAGCGGCAGCCCCATCCATATATTTTTTTGTTGTTCCTGCAGTTCGGTTGTAGACGGCGACTCCAAAACCGTTGCGTTCAACATTAAGTACAAAATTCTGGCCCATTACTCCCAGACCAATCAAACCAAAAACCTGTTTTTTCATAGGAAACTTTCTATGTTTATTTTTTAGATAACGCTTCTTTTTTATCGATTAGGGCTGCAGCCTCTGAATCCAGCATCCAATGGATAATACCGTTATCTGGATTAATCAGGGTTGCTGGAAGATCTTTAGTGGGTCTATCGACATTAATTATTTGTTGGACAATATCAGATTTGGAGCTTCCAGAAACCAGAAAAATAATCTCTTTGGCTGCATTAAATACTGGCAGCGTCAAAGTCACACGACATGTATTAAGCTTAGATACGAAAACGGCAACTACAGGTTTATTATGTTCTCCAAGCGCACTAGTGCCTGGGAAAAGTGACGCAGTATGACCATCCTCTCCTACTCCGAGCAATATTAAATCAAAGCGAGGCAAATCTCCCTTGAAGTGGTCTCGTAACAGAGTTGTGTATTCTGTAGCAGCTTGCCCTGGTTCAATTTCACCTCTGATTCTGTGAACATTATCTTCTGGTATTGTGATATGCATAAGAAGCGCTTGTTTAACCATTCTGAAATTGCTATCTGGATGGTTTGGGGGAACTGTTCGCTCATCACCCCAGAAGAGATGTACGCAATTCCAGTCGACACGTTTTTTATAGGCGTTCATAGCTAACATGGAATAGACATCACGCGGGGTATTGCCACCTGCCAATGCGATATTACATAAACCATTTTCTTGTATTACATACTTAATGAAATTAATTATCTTTTCTGTAGTTGCAATTACCAGTTCTTTTTTGTTTGCATAAACACAGATATTTCTTTTCGAGCTCAAGTTATTTTACCCTTTGTTTTTTTATAACGTTTTTTGCCACTTGCACTACTCTCTCCGTAGTAAAACCATATTCTTCTAACAAGTCTTTTAAAGGTGCAGAAGCGCCAAAACTCTTAAGTCCGAGTATGCCACAGTTATCATGTTTTCCGGTATATCTATGCCAACCGTAAGTCGATCCTGCTTCAATTATAACGCGTGCCTGTACTGAGCTGGGTAAAACTTTTTCCTGGTAAGCTTTGTCTTGACATTGGTAAAGGCTG
This sequence comes from Candidatus Scalinduaceae bacterium, assembly GCA_046759445.1. Lineage (GTDB taxonomy): Bacteria > Planctomycetota > Brocadiia > Brocadiales > Scalinduaceae > Scalindua_A. The sequence goes on along the minus strand of JBHICG010000088.1, from coordinate 10,585 downwards.
CAACACGGCATACTTACTACCCTTGCCTTTATCCCTTCTCGTTTTAATTGTTCATATGCATCAAGACATATTTGGACTTCAGAGCCGGTTCCTATCAAGATTACATCAGGTGTTCCTTCACTTTCAGCCAGAATATAAGCTCCCTTCAAGGCGCCATCGGTCGGGGCATATTTCGATTGATCAATGGTTGGTATTGACTGACGACTCAAAATAAGCGCTACAGGACGATCCTTAAGTTCCATAATATATTTCCACATCACTGATAATTCATTTGCATCTGCAGGTCGAATAACATCCAAGCCTGGTATTGCACGCAGCGAAGCAAGATGTTCGATAGGCTGATGAGTTGGTCCATCTTCACCAACACCAATACTGTCATGTGTGAAAATATATATTACGGGTTGTTCCATCAGAGCAGCTAAACGAATTGCAGGACGTGCATAATCTGAAAAAACAAGGAATGTAGCCCCATACGGTCGTATCTTGCTTAAAGACATCCCATTCAAGATGCCCCCCATGGCATGTTCGCGAACACCGAAATGAAAATTTCTGCCACCATAGTCCTCTCTTCTAAAACTCTTGGTTTCTTTTATGTATGTTTTAGTTGAAGGGCCCAGGTCGGCAGAGCCTCCCATGAACCATGGGATTTGTCTGGCAATAGAGTTTAAGATTTTGTTGTTTGATGCACGGGTGGCAAGGCCTTTAGCATCGGTCGGAAAGTTCGGAAGATAACCATCCCAATCTTCTGGCAATCTGCGTTTTTGCATCATATTAAATTCTTTTGCCAGATCAGGATGTGCTTTTACATAATCAGTAAATTTTTTATTCCACTCTTTTTCTAATTTTGCGCCTTTTGCGATTACGGGTTCCTTATACTTTTTTACTTCATCCGGAACGTAAAATATTTTATCAGGGTCCCAGCCATAATTTATCTTCGCTGCCTTTACTTCATCTTCGCCAAGGGGAGCACCATGTGCATCTGCCGTATCCTGTTTATTTGGACTGCCATACGCAATATGACTATCAACAATAATTAGAGACGGACATTTTGTCTCATCTATAGCAGTTTGCAATACAATCTCTAACGTTTCTAAATCATTAGCATCTTCAACGTGTTGAACATTCCAACCGTAAGCCTTAAAGCGTGCGGCCACATCTTCACTAAAGGCTAGAGCGGTATCACCTTCAATGGTGATGTGATTATTATCATAAATCCATACCAGATTGCTCAAACCGAGGTGGCCTGCCAGAGATGCTGCTTCACTGGATATACCCTCCATCATGCATCCATCACCCGCAATAGCAAATATATTATAATTAATTATCTCGTGACCGGGACGATTAAAATATTTTTGGAGCCACCTTTCTGCTATCGCCATACCAACGCTATTTGCAACGCCCTGTCCAAGGGGTCCGGTGGTTGATTCTACACCCGGCGCTAGTCCGTATTCGGGATGTCCTGCACATTTACTGTGCAATTGTCGGAAGTGCTTGATGTCGTCAAGACTAATATCATATCCAAGAATGTGCAATATGCTGTATAAGAGCATGGATGCATGACCTACCGAAAGGACGAAACGATCTCGATTAGGCCAATTAGGATTTTGAGGACCGTGACGCATAAATCTGTCCCAAAGTACAAATGCCACTGGTGCAAGACCCATTGGTGCACCTGGGTGCCCAGAATTGGCTTTTTGCACTGCATCCATAGATAACGTGCGTATGGTATTTATGCATAACTGGTCAAGGTTTTTCGTTTTGTTTGATATTTTATCCACATTTAAGCTCCTTATGTTTACGTTCTTAGCAAAAAAATTTGGCTAAAACAATTGATATATTCTATTCCGACTCGTTCAGGTTAGGATTATGAATCTTAATATTTATGTGTTTTTGATTAAGTATATTGGATATTCTCTTAAAATCAAAGACTTTATATAGTTTCTGTATGTGATGATTGTACCGGGATCTCCTGTGCGGAAAGAAACAAAAAAAGTCCTTATACTATTTCATTTCTTAAAAAGAAGATGTCTGTTTAAGTCTTGCCAAACTTCTTTTCCAATACAATTACCTTGTAAGACACAGGGGCATAAACTTATGAAACAAACTTTCGTAGTCTTCAAAAGTAGAAACATAAAGATAGATTAAGTTTTATCAATAACGAAGAAAATATGAGGTGTCAATTTTGACAAAAAAGGGAATATACCTGAATTGAATATCTAAATGAAGCTTTTAAAAAGATCATCACTCTATGTCATTTTTAACCGATGAGTTTTGTAGCGCGCTAAGTCATGCCCTGAAAAGTGTCATTGGTAATTCCGTAAAAGTGGGATTACTTAGGTGATTATGCTATCCTGTCCGAAGGACAGGCATAATCACACCTGAACTTATTTCAGCATCTTTGATGGCAGTAACATAAGATTCTTCTAACTCTTTTCTTGTCTTTATAACAAATCAAATATAAATGTCAAATTCCAAGAAAGAATTACCCTATCAAGTCAGCCATAAATCAAATTTCTTCTCATGTGATGCGTTAGGAATGATACAGGATAAAAACCTTGACTCTCAATTGCAAAAATGATAATTTAATTATGCTTACCTATAGAAGTCACATTCGGATTAATCAATTAAATCAATTGCATCACCCACTAACTCTCAAATCTAAAGAACAATGTAAGGTAAACCCCGTTAGAAAACTCGGGTGGGGTGTTAGACCCCACCCGAGCTATGTTTTTTTACGCCGTCCACAGGGCGGGGTTTTCTTTCTAACGGGGTAAACTGGAGGGAAATTCTTATGTACAACGATACAGAAAAAAGGAAATACGAAAGAATGGAACTAGAAAAAAGGAAACATAAAAAAATAGAATATCCATGTATAGCAAGGTTCCGAGTCAAACAATACGAAGGCCAGGGAATGTCTTCCCCTGATTGGGATATGGTTGCCGTGAAGAATTTGAGCGCAGGAGGTATGTTTTTTGACTATAATAAAAATCTAGAAATTGATTCACTTCTGGATTTAAAAATAGACGTTTTTAAATCCATACCTGCCATAAACTGTATTGGGAGAGTAAGTCGTATTGAAGAATCCCAGCCTCTTTTAAAACAGGAGGGTCAACCACTAAATTCTATGTTTAGTATCGCAATAGAGTTTACAGAAATTAACGGACAAGAAAGAGAAATGATAAACATAGCCGCTGAAGAAACCTTAAGAAAAGGAGCAAAAAGAAAGAACTTCTTTTTAGAAAAACTAGGGGAAATGAAAAATGCCATGGCAAGAAGATTAGCAATAGCAGAAGCAAATCAAGAAAACTCTACAACTCTGCAAAAGGAAAACATTCCAAAAAAGACAGTCAAGAAAAAATCAGTTTCAGATAAAGCAACAACAAGAAATGTTGGGATAAAAAAAGTGTTTCTTAAGTCTAAAAATGTATGGAGAGTAAAGTTCAGACTTCCAAAAGTTGCTGCTCCTGACGCAAAGAGTGTACGTATTGTTGGTGATTTTAATAATTGGGATATTCATACAAATCCTATGAAGATGCTGGAAAATGGAGACTACACCATCATACTTGACCTAGAACCTGGTAAGGAATATCAGTTTCGTTACCTCATTGACGAGTCAAGATGGGAAAATGACTGGAAAGCCGACAAATATGTAAAAAGTCCTTACGAAGACAGTGATAACTCGGTTGTTATAGCTGGTAACTAGACTAGGCAATAACGGTGTGTGTGTTAAAAGATTTGTTCTATTTCTTCAGCTTTTTGATCCGAAAATAGATTCCCGATCGAGTCGGGGTGTGATTCTTCTTATCTGTCCGAAGAACAGGCATAATCACCTAAGCAATTCCGGAACAGCGGAATTGCCAATGACTAATATGTAATGCTCTATGTTATTTCCACGATTCAACTTATCTGTCATTCCCGAGGAATACCGACTTGGGAAGCAGACAGGAAATCTGATCCTGACTTTCGTCAAGACATGTTTTCATACTTCGTGGTGCCCTGAAAGGGCATGAGCGTTTAACATGATTTGAGAGCTTGCACACTCCTTCAGGCATTTGAGATTATTTCAATACATTTAGGTCCACAATTTAAGAGCATGTCTAATGTCGAAAGATTATAAAAAAACTTACCCCAGAGCTGTGGGTAAATGGGAGGATGAAAACCAGTAAATTTTATTTGAATATTATTTCGATTAAATTTATCCAGATCAAGGTGCTTTTCAACAATTGAAAACGTCAAATAAGCGTCCGCTTTCACTTGTCGACAAATATTAATCAGGAGTTCAGTTCCATTACCATTTACCCCCAGTTCTGATTGTAATAGTAATCTGGTCTTTATGGAAAGGGCATCCCAGAAAAAACGGATCAAGTCAATGTTTAATTCAACTAGCAAGATTTGATTTTTTCTAAATATAGATTCAATAATAGGGAAATATTCACCTGAATAAGATGCGTTAGCATAGTTATGCTTAATGCTACGGAAATGTTTTTTACGCCAATCTATTTCATTGAAAATTTCAACTTGACGAATAATTTGCAGTCCTCGAGATTTCTTACAAACAGGCACAGTTAACGAAAACGGCCCTTGCTTGGTTTTTAATCGGTTGCGATTCACCCATCCTCTTCCTCGTGGAAATTGAACATTATCGAGTAAAACCATACAATCGGATTTTATGGCTTTAAAGAAAAAGCCTGGCCAAGGAAGAAATATTGGTTGATGTGTAGTTAATATCATATTTTCACATTTTAGTGCAATTTACATGGAACATAAATATTATTTTTACATTAGCAAGGACAACTGTCTTTTATTTAATTACGTAACTTCAACTAATATGTGCAAAATTATTGTAATAGTTTACAGAAAAGGGAAAGGAAGATAGCTTGGCATTTGACGCCATAATTATTTTTGCCTATTTTGCCATTGTGATGGCAGTAGGTGTTTACAAAAGAGTTACGGCAAAAACGACTGCAGTAGAGTTTTTTCTCAATTCCCGTTCTCTCCGCTGGCCATCGATAGCCATATCCACCATTGCGACCAATATCCATGCCGGACACTTTTTGGGTATGGCAGGGTCGGCATACCTCTTTGGGCTTGCTCAAGCCAATCTTGAAATAAATGCGATTACGGGCATCGTAATCGCTGCTTTTTTCTTTGTGCCCCTGTATTTGAAGGAAAGGATAACCACTATCAGTGAATTCTTTGAGATTCATCTTGGGCGCAAGGTGGCGGTGACTTATTCGGTATTGATGATACTGCTGTATTCCTTTGTCTTTGTCGGGAGTATATTGTTCTGGGGTGCATATGCCGTTAACGCAATATTTTCGGCTTCAATTCAGTTTATTCACCATGATCCAATGGTAAGGATTTTTATCATCGCCATAATGTTGGGCGCATTCTCTGCGGTATATACCTTTCTTGGTGGGTTAGGGGCGGTTGTCAGAACTGATATTGTTCAGTTTGTCTTACTTTCTGCCGGTGGACTTGTCTTACTGGTATTTTCTCTCCATGACCTGGGCGGCTGGGGAATGCTGTATAAAAAGTCGGGTAATTTGATGCACCTTCACTTGCCTGCAGAGCACCCGTACTTACCATGGCCTGCCCTGGTAGGGATATTTCTGCTGAATTTGAATTACTGGGGGGCAAATCAAATCATTCTCCAGCGGGCATTGGCGGCAAAAAATCTCTTTCATGCACAGTTAGGGCTTCTCGTTGGCGGATTTTTAAAATACCTGATGGCGGCAGTTGTCATCTTGCCGGCCATTGCCCTTGCCGGGATACTCATAAACAATCCGCTCGAAGACCCTGATTTGGCCTACCCGACGATGGTACATAAGTTCATTCCTGCAGGATTAAGAGGTTTGATTTTGTGTGGGCTATTTGCCTCCTTAATGAGTAGTGTAGATTCCATTTTCCACTCTGTTTCAACTCTTTGGTCGATTGACATCTATAAAAAATACATTAATCCCAATGCTGATGGTCATGCCGTTGTGAAATTTGGTAGGGCAACTATCTTTTTAACCTTAATCACAGGGATTATGTTTGCATGGGTAAATGTATATGTAAAATTTGAAAATCCTGATTTTGCTTTAACTCACTGGTTTAACGAAGTATCATACTACGCAAAGAATGGTTTTGTTTTTCTGATTATATGCGCTGCGTTTCTCATCAATCCATCGAAAAAGCTTGTGTTCTATGTATTGTTAGGTTCAATCGTAATTACGGTAATATTGAAGTTGTTATTTCCTGACATGAATTATTTTAACAGGTCTGCCATAGTCATTGTTGTAACTTCGTTGGTTGTAGCTATTCCCACATGGCTGAAATCAGGATTGCAAAATTCAGGGAAAGAACTAATTATGGTTTCTGACCCAAATGTTGGTAGACTTGCAATTGCACTATTACTGTCATTAATTAGCTGTCATATCATATTTCATTGAACTGCTTTAATTGATATAGGGATAGCTATATACAGTTAAAAAATAAGACAAATTTTTTGCTTGTTATTACACATTCTCGTGTGTGACGTTATGTGCAGAAAGGAGATATATATTATGGCCACTAATCTCGCTATAGATGACAAGCTTATAAAAGAAGCTCTCAAGATTGGGAGCCATCAAACGAAGAAGGCAGTAGTTACTGAAGCGTTGCAGGAATATATAAAACAGAGGAAGCGTAAACGGGAATTTTTAAGTAAGATTTTTAATTCCTGTAATTTCATCAGTTTTAACAGTTAGTTAACTTTTACATACTAAATGACAAAAAAGATAACGCTTGCGTTGGCAATAGCCCTTTTGACGTTCTTTCTAATCGTTCCCTTTGTAAGTTACAGAGCCTATAAATCAGCATTAAAAGAAGAAGCTTTTAAACACCTTATTACGGCCAGGGATCTCCTTAACCTTCAGATATGGAACTATTTCAACGAAAGACATGGAGACATAGACACACTCTCAAAAAACCCCGTTATTGCTCAAGGTTTTACTCAATTATCAGGAGCCTTTAATGCTTACGGTCTCGGAAGCCCTGAATTTCAGGGAGCAATAAATATTTATCAACCATTAATGGAATATTATGTCTTTGCTTACGGCTATGTAAATATATTTTTTATTGATAAAGATGGAAATGTAATATTTTCGGCAATAAAAGAAGAATTCACAGGATCCAATTTACTTCTTACAGGGAAATTTAAAAACTCTGGTATTGTGCAGATGTTCAAACGAGGTTTGGAGGACGTAACATACGAGGATTATACCTGGAATAATAAGATAAACGAACATACAGCTTACTTCGCTGCGCCCATCTACGACGCTGAAGATTTATTAGGTGTATTAATAATAGAAATCCCTTTCCATCATCTGGATGATATGTTAACTCAAAGGGCTGGCTTAGGACAAACTGGAGAAATGTACTTAGTAGGTGAGGACGGCCTTATGCGATCAAATTCAAGATTTTCTGTAGAACCTACAATGCTTAAAAAAAAGGTAGATACAGAGGCGACAAGAGAGGCATTTAGAGGATTTGTTGGCACAAAGATCACAGACGATTATCGAGGTGTTCCAGTTTTAAGCGCGTATACACCACTAAATCTTAATTTTATCGATTGGGTTCTCCTGGTGGAGATTGATGAAGCAGAGGCCTTTGCGCCCATACACTCCGTAGAGCGTAAACTTACAATAATTGCATCCATAATCGGCGTCATAGTTGCGGGATACATCTATTTAACCTGTAAAAGATATAGAAGAAAAAACAGACATAGTGTTTCAGAATAAGAATCCATATCTTTTTTGAGATAGAGTTGTTAAGTATACCTCCCCGCGTATTGTTGCGCTTGATATTGAGAAACTGTTAATCAAATCACTACAAAAACAAATCATGCGTCAATACACCTTAAAAACTAAAAGAAGAACTCGTAAGTTTATTGTTGACTACAGCTCTGAACTAAATCCCGAACAGTTGAATGCCGTAATGGCAAAGGACGGGCCTGTATTAGTAATTGCAGGCGCTGGAAGTGGAAAGACAAGAACTGTTACCTACAGGGTTACACGCCTGATGGAGTCCGGCGTTGACGCGTCAAGAATACTCCTTGTAACTTTCACGAACAAGGCCGCCAGAGAGATGCTTCATCGCGTTGAACTACTTATAGGCGCTGATGTGAAGAAACTCTGGGGAGGCACATTTCATCATATAGGCAATTTAATACTGAGACATCATGCGGACATGGTAGGGTATAGTAGAAATTATTCCATAATAGACAGGGAGGATTCAAAAGACCTTCTTGAGGCATGTACTACAGACCTTCAAATAGATACTAAATCAAAGAGATTTCCTAAGGGTGCCGTGCTATTGGATATCATCAGCTTTTCAATTAACACAGAAACGAGCATAGATAAAACCATCAACCTGAAGTATCCTTTCTATCATGAACAGAGCAAAGAGATAAAAAATGTTGCAAGACAATACCTTAAAAGAAAGAAAGGGTTAAATGTGATGGACTACGACGATCTGCTCCTGAACTGGAGATTTCTTTTTGAGAAACATAAAGATGTCAGAGAGAAATATTCTAACAAATTTTTACACATCCTTGTAGACGAATATCAGGATACCAATAAATTACAGGCAGACATAATAGACCTTACGGCTTCTTACTACAGGAATTTAATGGTAGTGGGTGATGATTCGCAAAGTATATATTCATTCAGGGGCGCTAACTTTGCCAATATAATAGACTTTCCTAAAAGATACACTGACACAACAAGTTACAAACTGGAAACAAACTATAGAAGTACAGATGAAATATTAAGCCTGGCAAACGATGTCCTCATACATAATATTAAGCAATTTCCAAAGAAACTAAGGGCTGTGCGTGGGAGTGGCCTTAAGCCAGGTCTTGTTGCCCTATCAGACGTCTTGCAACAGGCAGAATTTGTTGCTGAGAGGCTGCTTGAGCTGAGAGATGAAGGTCTATCCCTCAACAATATTGCAGTCCTGTACAGGGCACATTATCAATCTATGGAACTGCAGTTGGAACTGACAAGGCGAGGAATACCATATACAATAAGGTCAGGGCTCAGGTTCTTTGAGCAAGCACACATAAAGGACGTAACGGCTTATCTTAAGGTTATAGTAAATCCTATGGATGAAATCGCATGGAAGAGGATACTGAAGCTTCTACCTAAGGTAGGAAATATTACCGCTGATAGGATATGGAAGCATATGGAGGAACACAACGGTTCTTTATCGTGTTTAGAAATAGACAAGATAAAGACCTTGTTAAACAAAGGAGCCATTAACGGTTGGAAAGGCTTCTATAATACTTTGAGAAGGCTTAATCATTCCAAAATTAAATCATCCCCTGCAGAAATGATACAAGCCGTCTTAAAGGATGGATATGAGGAGTATCTTCACGCAAAATATCCTGATTACGGTGAAAGGAGTGAGGACATAAACCAGTTAGGAAACTTTGCTTCTCGATATAAGGATACGGAAAGTTTTTTAAGCGAATTGGCGCTTCTGGGTACTGTAGAATCTGAAACCGTTGTCTTTGGGGGAGAAGAGGATGAAAAGGTCGTCTTAAGCAGCGTTCACCAGGCAAAAGGCCTTGAGTGGGATGTGGTATTTGTTATCTGGCTGGCTGATGGTTATTTTCCTTCTTCAAGGTCTCTAAAATCGTTAGATGGTGAGGAAGAGGAAAGAAGACTATTTTATGTTGCCGTAACGCGAGCTAGAGATGAACTTTATCTATGTTACCCTATTATGAATCAAAAATCACACTCAGAATCATATATAATGAAACCTTCCAGATTTATCAGGGAACTGAAAGAGGGTTGTTATGAAAGGTGGGAGGTCTCGCAGGAATGAAGGTGGGAACCGCTGATTTACCCTTACATTACGGCAAGGCTCCTTCCTGGCTCTTCCAGAGGATGAAGAAGCTTGCAAGGGAAATTGCTATTGTTATTACGAGTGAGTTCGGGTCGGAAGAGTTTTTGAGAAAGATATCAGACCCTTTCTGGTTTCAGGCGCTGGGCTGTGCACTGGGTTTTGACTGGCATTCTAGTGGTGTTACTACCACCGTGTGTGGGGCATTAAAAGAAGGCGTAAAAGGGATTGAGAAGGAAATCGGAATATTCATTGCTGGAGGTAAGGGAGGCTCCTCCAGAAAGACTCCTTCAGAAATTGAGGGCTTTTGCAATTTACTTTCACGTAATCCGGAAGACCTCGTTTATGCCAGTAAAATGAGCGCTAAGGTTGACGCCAGCGCCGTTCAGGATGGATACCAGCTTTATCATCACTGTTTCTATTTTACTAAGGAAGGTTTTTGGAGCGTTGTACAGCAAGGTATGAATGAAACTAATAGATTTGCAAGACGCTATCATTGGTTAGGAGAAAAGGTAAATGATTTTGTTGTTGAGCCACAGTCTGCCATTTGCTGTGATAGGACTGCGAAAACCCTTAATATGGTTTCCGTTGATAGTGATGACTCAAGAAAAACTTCTACTTTGCTCACACAAGAAAAACCTGAGACATTAATCAAGCACGTAAAAAAGATTCAAACACTTAAACTTCCATCGCATCATCCAATCCTTCCGAGTGA
>JBHICG010000087.1:0-12608 GCA_046759445.1 Candidatus Scalinduaceae bacterium | reverse complement strand
CTCACCTTATATGTTACATAAGCCATTGCGTCAAGTGGATTAGTAACCACGATTAAAATTGCGTTTGGAGATTTCTGGATAGCCTGCTCAACAACATTTTTTACAATCTCAACATTTACTTTGAGAAGATCATCCCTGCTCATCCCAGGTTTGCGTGGCTTTCCAGATGTAATAATCACCAAATCAGAATTTGCAGTTTCTTCATACGAGTTAGTTCCTACAATTCTGCACTGATAGTTATATACTGGTCCAGCCTCCATCATATCAAGAACCTTTCCTTGTGGTAAACCTTCAACTACATCAAGAAGTACAATATCGCCTAATTCCTTTTCTGCAAGTCTTTGGGCGGTAGTTGCACCAACACTACCAGCGCCAATAATTGTTATTTTCATCTCAAAATCCTGTAAAACCTTCAAACAAAAAAACCCACCCTTATGGGTGGGTTTGTGTGTTACTCATTATTTTCTATACTTTAAAAACTTTTTGCATCTGAATGTAAAAATCCTACAAAAAGATAATTACATAAAAACATTAATCACTTAAGCTAACATTCCTGTTAAAATTGTGATGGCTATATGGATCACTGTGGCAAGACTGACATCTCAATTTAATCTTACCCTCTTCTTCCCATCTGCCGTAAAGTTTACCATGAACGGATTTAACACCCATATCAAGTTGTGCATGAACTGGCCCACCAATGTGGCATTTTTCACATATCTTAGCTTCTGCAGCCTTTGTTCGCTCGAATAAATGTTTGGGATGACACCCTTCGCAACTGCCTCCTTGCCCCACATCCCACGATTTATTTAAACCGAGCATATGACATTTTACACAATCCTCTCTCATCGTTGCATTTTTTGTGCTCGATACAAGACCATCAAATTCTGCTACTACACGTCCATTATAATGTCTACTCTGCGCAAAATCATTATACATCGTTACGTGACATTCACCGCATTTGCTGGGCAAAACACTACCTTTGCTTTCAACAATATGCCCATGGTCATCTCCATGGCATTCTAAGCATGACACACCCTGTCTGGCATGTGGACTATTTGTCCATTCTTTTACAACCTCAGGTGTAGCATGTCTATGACAGCCATAACAATCATCTTCGGTAAAAGTGCCATAAGGCGGAATCTTCTTTTCAGCATATGCCTTATACATATCTGCATTCCAATGTGGATGCACTACTCCTACATGGCAATCCGTACAAAAGAAATCTTTAAGTTCAACACCTTCTCCTTTCCTCTTAGATTGTGAAACCTTTTCCAGGTGAGTTTTATCCTTTGTGTACTCTTCATTAATATGACAATTAACGCAATTATTATTAACTATAGGAATGCTATCCTCGGCGATATCTATAAATAAGCCTGAATTTGGGCTTACAAGATAGGTTTTTTTCATATGTTCCAGCGAATCGTGGGTGCCATCGCTTAACTTTGCATGCAAAAATCCTTTCAGGCCAGGACCGACATGACAGGTGTGACAACTATGCACATGCTCATTATGATGCTTTGAACTCATAAAGGATTCGTAATGGACGTCCATCTCATGGCAACTGGCACAGAATTCACTTGACTCAGCATAATGCCAAAATTTTCTCCCACCAATTAAGGCAACAGCCACAAAGACTATAATTAAAACTCCCGCTAATCTCTTGTGTTTCTTCACTTGTTCGAATATCAGTTTTATAATATTTGTAACTTTACCCAATAAAGTCTCACCTTCCATATATTTCTCCTTAATTACGTTGCACTATGACAACCTAGATGCTTTTTTTCGAAATGTTACAGAATAAACGTGAGAATAGTACCAAAAAAAAAACATAATATCAAGACCTTTTTAATCAGCAAGAAATGCAAGTTTTTTGGATGTTGATTTAATCAAAGATCAATTGTATAATTGTTTTTTTAGATATCTATTATTTAATAACTTAATGACTTAAACATTCATAATTTACCTAATTAGAAGGAGGATGTAATTGAAAAGGATTTTAATTTCAGTTTTTTTGATTGTGCTAATTACGTATAGTTCCAGACTATGCGCAGAAACACCTGATATATCAGGCAAGAAAATTTGCTCTGAATGCAATAATATGTACACTGAAGGTAGTTATTGTCCTCAAGATGGTAAAAGACTGATACTATATTCTGAGACAGATACTAAAGAGCAAACCAAAAAAACAAAGACAGAGACGGTCCAGGAATCTCAGGAATTATTAAAAGATGACACATTTGAAAAGGCAAGGAAATATATAGAAAGTGGCAATTCATTACGTGAAAATTCCAATGATTATAAGGGTGCGTTACGGCTGTATAAAAAGGCCGAAGAACTTAATCCAAAGATAGCCTCCCTGCATTGGTACATGGCTGGCGCTTACTGGAAGCTCAACAATCACCAGAAAGCACTAGAACATCTGGAAAAGTGTAGGAACCTTCAATTACCAGGTTCAGATCAAATAAACAAGGTTGATGATTTTGTTGGTAAGGTTTTGGTATATTTGGATATAGATACTAAGAGGAGAATTGCACAAAAAAGAATTAATGATAGAAAGCCCATAATGGAGGAAGCATTGAGAAAATTTAAAGATAAATGGGAGGAAATGGCACTTGTGCCTGCTGGTAAATTTGTAATGGGGAGTAGTGAAGAGGATTTTATTAAAGAAGAGATGCCTCAGCATAAAGTATATCTTGATGCATATTACATTGACAAATATGAGGTAACAAATGCTCAATACTGGGAATTTCTAGAATACATAACGAGGACAGGAGACCACAGTAAATGTCATCCTGGGGAACCTATAGGTAAAGACCATATTCCGGGTAACGCTTATAGAGGTTACGAATATAAGTATTATAATTACCCAGATTATCCTGTTAATCGCATTGATTGGTATGATGCATATGCCTATGCGTCGTGGACAGGTAAACGCCTGCCAACCGAGGCAGAATGGGAAAAGGCGGCAAGGGGAACCGACGGCAGAAGATTTCCATGGGGCAATGTGTGGGAAATTAAGTACTGCAATATAGGTCCTAAAGGCATCTTAACTGTAGGAAGTTATGAACCTGGAAATAGCGTTTATGGCTGTTATGATATGTCGGGGAGTCTATCTGAATGGTGTAATGACTGGTATCATCCTGAGTACTATTATAATAGTCCTGAAAAAAACCCAAAAGGACCTAAAAACACAGGTAAGCGAATTATCAAGGGTGGCTCATTATTTGCAGTTAATGTTTACAAGTTGCGCTGTGCTGTAAGGATGTTTGGTAAACCAGAAGAAAGAAATAAAAGCGTTGGTTTTAGATGCGCAAAGGATGTAAACTAATTCCTTTGGTCGCTAATTTATTCTCCATACCAAGATTATGCCATTATTTGCGCCGGATACAAGAAACTTACCATCTGGACTAAAGGCTAACGATCTAACCGCATCCCAATGACCAGGCAATGATTTAAGCAGTTTACCTGTTTTTACGTCCCATAGCATAATCAATTCATCCCCCCATGAACACGATGCTATCAGTCTATTATCAGGATTGAAGACTACTGAAGTAACACCCCAATTGTGTCCATTCAGATTCCAGAGTTTCTTTCCAGTTACAAAATCCCAGACCAAAACAGTATCACGTCCACCGGAAACAAGATATTTTGAATACGGACTTACGTCTATAGAGTTGACGCGCATACCGTGTCCTATAAGTTCTTTTATCATTTGTCCTGTAGCAACCTCCCAAACCATTACACTTCTATCGTATGCGCCGGATACAAGAAGCGTACTGTCATGATTGAAGTCCAATGAACTAATTTCCTCTTTTTGCCCTAATAAACTCCTTACTTCCTTCCACGAATCAGTATCCCAGAGTTTGATTATCTCCCAGGAGCTTGATGCGAGCATCCTGGAATCATGACTGAAGACTACTGAATACACACTGTCGGTATGCCCGGATAGCGTCCTTATTTCCTTGCCGGTTGAAACATCCCATATCTTAATATCACCTTCATGTGCACCTGATGCGAGAAGTTTATTGTCGTGGCTAAACGCAACTGAGTTAACTTCTTCTTTGTGCCCTTTTAAAGTCCATTTTTCCTTAAACTTTGCGACATCCCAGACCTTTACTGTTCGATCCCACGCTGCAGACGCAAGATATTTACCGTCAGGACTAAATTTTATTATGTTAACGTCCCTTCCGTGCCCTGCTATCAATTCCAACTCATTTCCTGAAGCTGCATCCAGGAACTTAATATTATGGTCAAATGGACTTGCAGAAGCAAGAATCGTAGAATTCTGTGTAAACGCCACTGACTTGACACCACGACTATGGCTCTTTATTGACCATACCATCTCACCTTTGGTTACATCCCAGAGCTTAGTAACACCGTCTGCAGAACCAGAACCAAGAAGTTTTCCATCCTGGCTAAAGGCTATTGAATTAACATTCCACGTATGCCCAATTAATCTTTTGTTTTCCCTCCCAGTAGCTACATCCCATATCCTTATGGTATTATCACCAGAACCTGATGCAAGGAATTTGCCATCAGGACTGAAGGCTATTTCATAAACTATATAATCATGCCCTTTCAAAGTTTTTGTTTCTTTTCCCGAGTCAATATTCCAGAGTTTAATATTGTTATCAGTTGAACCTGACGCTAATAATTTACCATCAGGGCTGAAGACAACTGTGTTAACGTTCTTACTGTGTCCTACTAATGATTTTACTTCTTTCCATGTATTTACGTCCCAGAGTGTAATATTGTTATCGTATGTTCCCGAAGAGGCGAGCAAACTAGAATCAGGACTAAAGGCTACAGACGTAACGGCCTGACTGGCAGTAAACAAAGTTTCCGACTCTTCTCCTGATGGTATTGCCCATATCCTGACTGTCCCATCTAATGAACCTGAGGCAAGCAGTTTTGAGTCCTGACTAAAAGCTATTGATTGCACTGCATCCTTGTGACCGAAAAGAAAGCATATAGCATCATGCGTCTTTGCATCAATTAAGTGTGTGCCTACTTTAGTAGCAACTGCAATATACTTATCATCAGGTGAAAAAGCTATCTTGCTAACCCAAGAAACTCCCACCTTCTCGAAAGCCTTATCCTGGATGTGCCACGGAAGGTTCGTGGTATCTGCAAAACACTTTTCTGAGACGAAAAAATAGAAATGGGTAAATATTACTATAATATAAATATAGTAACTTAGTTTTGCTATGCACATATAGATTTTACCTCCCTCAAAGGACTGAAAATAATATCTTTTCAGAGATTATAAAGATTAATAATTATTTTGCAAGTGATTCAAAATTAAAGAACAATCAACAACACTCACTGCACACAGACATATTACTGCTTGTTTCTCCTGATGCTACTAGCCCATACTTTTAGTATTGCATTACCAAATAATTCCAAATATAATTTCAAACCTGATTTCTAATGGGATACAGATTCAAACGTGGAATTTTTGAGGTGGATTATTATGGTAAAAGTTGAAACTGCAAAGAATGTCTTAAGAATTATAGTAACAACATTAATAATAAGTGTTTCTTTTTATATTACCAAGTTTGGTTTATGCTCAGAAGAGTTTAATAGAAATGCTGAACATTTTGGTGGGAAGGAAACACCTATATCACCACCAGATGATTATGCAAAAAAAGAGGCGAGGATTATTAAAATGGGTGAGGAATTAACTTACAAAAACATGATGGTTGCTAAAGAAGCTCAGGGACTCGTGGAAAATCCTGGTATTATTGTAGGGAAAATAACAGTAACAAATGCATATTCTGGCATATCAGAAAGACATTCTGCAAATATCATAATTTATATTGAGAATATGAATGGTAACAATTACAAACCTGTACAAAAAAGACACGTTAAGTTAACCGAACATATTGCATTTACTAAGGAAAAAGGGATTCCTTCAGAACCACCTATCATGGATCAATGGAACGTGGAGTTTATACCACATATTCTTCCCGTCTTAAAGGGATCAATAGTAGATTTTCCCAATACAGACACTGTTCGTCATAATGTTTATTCACCTGTTCCTCTCCCTGGTACAAAACGAATACTTAGCCTGGGCACATATAACCCGGAGGTTATCAAGACGGTTCGACTGAACAAGTCAGGAGAGATACCACTTCGGTGCAATGTGCATCAAGAGATGTCTGCGGTTATTGTTGTTCTGGACAATCCCTATTTTACATTAACCAATAAAAAAGGGGAATTCATGATAGATAATGTTCCTCCTGGAAAGTATACGCTCAAGACGTGGCATGAGAAATACAAGCCTGTCAGCATGAAAGTTACAGTGGAGCCGAATCAAACCATAGAGGTTGAACTACCCACCATTTCAGAAAAGCGTGATGCAAGATAAATGATATCATATATCGGAATTTCAAAGTAGGTCGGGTTTCTTACCCGACATAATTATAATGTCGCGTAAGAAACACACCCTACAACTATTTACAAAAAAATTTGCACTCCATTTAAATTTTTTTCATTTTTTTCTCACCAATCAATTTGTAAAGCTATGCTACTTATTGAGTGGCCCTTTCCTTTTCGGTGAGTTCATGAACTTTCTTCAACTCTTCAATAGCGCTCTCACCTTTTTTAATAGTCCCCATTAGTTTTGCGTCAAACTCTAAAAGACTTGTTGATCCCCTGGCTGTTTTTCTTACCACCCTGTATTTCTCAAATTCGTCCCGAGCCTCTGCTTCCTTGCCCATTGCCTCTAACGCCTTTCCCTTGTTAAAATAAGCATCTGCAAAACCACGGTCAATCATAATTGTTTTCGTATATTCGGCTATGGCTTCGTCGAATAGTTCCTGCATGTGATAAATTGTGCCAAGGTTAAAATGGGCATTAGCATAATCAGGATTGGTCATTATGACCTTCTTATTTTCTTCTATTGCTTCTTTATACATGTTTTTGCTGGCATAAACCACTCCCAGGTAATAGTGAGCGTCTGCCATAACCGGATCTATTTCTAATGCCTTTTGAATGTTTAAGATAGCATCATCACTCATGCCTTTAAGATAATAGACCAGACCTAAATTACAGTATGTATCTTTGTTGCCAGGTCCTAATTCTTCGGCTCTTTTAAGTTCGGATAGCGCCTTATCATATTCATCCATTGCAATATATGCAATTCCCAGGTTATAATGCGCCCTTTCATAACCTGGCTTAAGCTCTATTGCTTTTTCGTATGAGGGTATTGCCTTTTCAATTAAATTAAAATCCTGATACGCAACACCAAGATTAAAATGAGCATCAGGATTATAAGGATCAATTTCTAAAACTTTATTAAATTGTTCAAAGGCCTGGTCCATTTTCTTTAACCTCAGAAATAAAACACCCAGCCTTAAGCGAGCTGCAATATCTTTCGGGTCCTTATATATTGCTTTTTCACACAACGTAATTTCATCATCCGATACTCCAATCTGTTCAAATGTCTCTGCAAGTTTCTTGTTTGCTTCAACATAATCCGGACGTATCTCAATAGCCTTCCTGAATTCCCTTGCTGCTTTTTCCAACATACCTTTTTTAAGATGTGCATCACCAAGTTTATAATAATACTCAGCCACATTCTTATCTAGTTCAATAGCCCTCTTATATTCCTCAATAGCTTTTTCTGGCTTGTCTTCCAGGATAAACTTATCTCCAAGCTCAATATGTTTCTCTGGTTTATCACAGCTTAAGGCAATTCCAAACAAAAGAATTATAAAAATAAACCTGTATTTTTTCAGAAAATTAAAAAACATTACGTTTACCATACATAATTAACATTCATTGAATCTTAACTGAAGATGTTAAAAGCATATATATAAATCACTAAACTGAACAATTTTCTGTCTGACTATGTATTCAAAAGGGTATGAAGATTAATGGAGTGGAACCATAGAATTGACAATCACTCAGTTTCTAAAAGCCAGTCCCTGAAACTTGGAATCATATAACCCTGAATTTTTTCTTTATCAATACCACGCAATGCAAGTGCAGCAGCTTCCTTACCTGTTTTTGCCTTTACTATCTTACTGTAAGTAATATAATCATTATATGCTTGAGGAGTGTTGCCCTTTGCCGCATATATCTGACCCCTATTGTAATAAGCATCCTGATAAATACGGTCTATCTCTAACGTCATATTATATTCAACTAACGCTCTGTCTAAATTTCCCTGCTTGTGAAAGATTACGGCAATATTAAATTGAGAATTAGTATGGTTTGGGTCTAATTCCAACGCCTTTCTGTTTTCGGCTAATGCCTCATCGTATTTTTCTTGAAAAGCATATATAATACCCTTTTGATAATGAGCCTCTATGGAATTTGGGTCTATTTCCAATGCTTTATCATAGAATTCCATCGCTTCTTCGAATTTCTTTTCCCTAATCTTAATCATCCCATAATCTACGTAAACATCAGCGTAATCAGGATTTATCTCCAATGTTTTTTTATACTCTCCCATTGCTTTTTCAAGGTTGTTGGACTTAAGATATGAAACCGCCAGGTTATAATGGGCATTATCATAATCAGGGTTCAATTCTATGGATTTTAGGTAAAGGGGTGCCGCTTTTTCTTCGTAAAGACCCATATCCTGATATGCAACCCCAAGGTTATAATAAATAAAGGGATTATCAGGGTCTAACTTTAGCGCCTCTTCATATTCCTTTATTGCTTCTCTGGTATTATCCCAACGGTGATAAAATACACCCATATCTATGCGTGCCATAGTATTTTCTGGATCCTTTTCAACGGCCTTCATCCTTTTTTCAAACTCAGTATCAGGCGGGCCGATTTCAATAAAGGTATCTGACAGGTTTTTATATGCCTCAGAATATTCAGGATTCAATTCTATGGCCTTTCTATAATATGGAATGGCCTCTTCAAGCATCTGCTTTTTAACATAAACGTTTCCCATGCCAAAGTGTGCCTCTGCTAGATTAGGGTCATTTTCTATTGCCTTTTTAAATTCCCCTAATGCTTCCTCTAATTTACCCTGCTCTAACAGAATCTTGCCAAGTTCTGCATGCTTTTCCGCCTTTCCACAACCCAAAAATATTAATAACAATACCAATGTTATTAAAACATTTGCCTTTTTAACTTTATTAAAGATTTTCGTTGACATTTTACTAATTATCCACATTTAATTATTACCTAAACTGAGCGATTTATTACAATAAAAAAACCCACCTTCTTGGCGGGTTTTTTTACCACACTATGAAATAGCAAGGGAGCCGGAATTTGCCCCAACTCCCTTACTAACAATTTAAATTTCAAAATACATCAAATTAATGATGCACACCATGTTTACCAGCCTTTATTCCTAGCTGTTTCAGTTTTCTATTGATGTATTCTACTTCCTCTGCCGGTGCATGATGTGTGTCTAACCAACCTGGCTCAGGACACAGGTCAAAGATGGTCTTACCAGGAAATTCCTTCACAATCTTCCATCCTGATAACTGGTCTAACCAATCACCGTGTCTCCAGAATTCTGCTGGAACCCAATTGATACCAGCCTTCTTCTCCAGAGCAGCAAATCTTCTTGCCTGCTCAGAAGCTGCCTTTGCCTTTACGAGCCATCGATCCATACCAAACGAACCGTCACAATACGTTGCATCGTTCCATGAACCATGAGCCATTCCCTTGAATATATATGTCTGCCAGTATCCTACGCTCTCAAAACATACTCTCTCAATGTCTGAACAGTTTGACATCCTGAACTCACCGGACTCACCTGCTTGACCACCATATTCAGGTCCATCATGATAAGCGCCTATCTTCAAACTCCATATGTGTTGTCCACTCCAGTCTGGCGCCAGGTCTTTAGGCATTGGCTCGCCCATTCCATCAAGCATCAGATTCTCAGCAATCTTGAACGTCTCAGTATACTTTATGCCTGCATCTTTACAAGCTTCATCCATTGCCTGTAAATTCTCTCTTGCAAACCTTGGCGAATGGCAATCATCACATACTGATACCCAGGTATCTCTCTTCTCACTCCACAAAGGTGCTCCTCTATCTGCATTAGACATACCCATACTTGTATAAACAGTTGAAAATCTTTGAACGTTGTGATGGCCACCTCTCATGTGGCAATAAGCACAAGTTGGTCCAACATAATCAGCATCTTCAAGTTTTTTACTAAAGTCGAATTCAACTGGATTCCACTTGTTCACCTGGTAAACCACGCCATGTATAGAGATGTCGTAAGCTTCCCAGTCCCTGTGGTCTTTACCCCAGTGACATGCCTTACACTGTTCAGAATGCCTTGCCACCGCTGGATTGAATTGATGTCTCTGGTGACATGTACTGCAACGTTCTTCAGCGCTTGTGTGACAGAAAGTACAACCAGCAGTATCTCCTGGTGGTCTTTCAATTGACCATGCACACTCAACCTGAGCAAAGCTGGAACATGAAGCATGTGAACCTATACCACCCTGACCTTGCTGTGAGTATTGGTCTTCGTGGCAATCACTAACACCGCATGCTTTAGAGCTTGGCATTAAGAGCTTTTGATGGTTATTTCCATGACATGTATCACAACCGGTTGGACTTGGCTCTGCCTTTGCGTGTGCACTCTTCTCATAATCTCTTACGATACCAGGTGTGACTACAGAATGGCAGCCCAAACATTCTTTAAGTCTGAATTGACCCTTAATTGGGTTTGAAGGCCTTACCTCATCCCTGTTGTACATATAGTCAGGAATGTAATAACGATATGCAGGAAGGGTTCTCCAAAATCTTGAATATTTGCCTGGATATGGAGGGGCCCCTTTCGGATATCCCATGTATTTAGCATACAACCCTGAGAAGAAAACCTTACCAGAATTATCAGGCTCTCCCGGCATACCATAGACCTCATGAGGTACCCAGTGAGTAATAATTTCTACTGCAGAAACTTCCTTGTTTGAAAAATTATTACAGATACAGAACGCAGCTAAAAAAACTAGCAACGCTACAATCAACGAATTACCTCTTTTTAGCATACAATTTCTCCTTTCCTATTTATAAAATAACAAAACATAATTGTGAATTATATAAATCTCTCTTTTGCTTTAGAAATATATACTTACACCCCCTTTCAATCTTAATCTTAAATACCTCTTTTCAAGCCTTTGCTTCCGAAAGACATGGATTATATAATTTTTTCCTTATATGTCAACAAAAACTTGCAAAAACTTTGGAATTTTTTAAATAAATTTGCAGTTATTATAACTATTTACATCCGCTTTCCAATGATATTTCATTATCTTATGCTTAAAAGACTATAAAAATCAATATAGCAAGCCTGATACCAAAAATAAGTTTTTAAAAACTTATTACATAAGCAATAACAACCAAATGCCTTATGAAATCTTCCAGATTAAGCACTTCCTTTACGGCTTTGTAGTAAGTGGTTGGAATCTTTCATCAAGAAAAACTATTATTTAAAGTTTTACATAACAATAATATCCAAAATGTCTTATGTTACTGTCAAATTTAAACCACTGTTATCTTTCTAGTGCCACATTGCGCAAATCCATTAATCTCTTTTTTGTGTCATTAATTAGCTGTAAAGAATATTGCATATTGTGGATACCTTTTGCCCTTTCAATAAAATGCAATTTCTTCCCATTATCATCAATTTCAAACTTAATCTTTTCCGTGTCTACGCTGTCTCTAGTATTCGTACGTTTTAATGGGATTTTTTTCGTAAACTTTGGAGAAAGTGGACTAAATTATCTATCTCTTGTTTTGAAAGCTTGTCTTTGTACGCAGGCATATCACTAAATTGGCCAAAGAATTCCTTTTGGCCAGTATCCTCAATGATACCCATGAGCCATTTATCAGATGCAAAGGCACCTAGCCTTGGAGCTAATCCCCCTCCAGTTCCATCATAGGCGTGACAAGTATTGCATCCATTTTCTTGTAAAATTATTTCTCCAGTTTTCTTCAATGCAGGATCAATCCCTTTATCCGATTCTGCTTGTGCCAGAAGAAAATCTACCAAGTATAACAAATCATCTTCCTCCAGTTTGTATTCAGGCATGAAGTCTAATTTTGTATTTCCGTAATATTTAGGTGAGTTGGGATTCTGAAAAAAGCCCATAAGCCATGATTTAGAATTGTACATTGTTAAGTCCGGGGCGGAATTACCTTCCGCACCTTCGAAACTATGGCAGACAATACAGTGCTGGCGAAACAATTGTTCTCCCGAATACAGCGGATCATTCTGAAACACAGATATTCCTCCCTGAGGAGGTATACCATGCTCTGCCAGTTCTACAGCGATATGGGCCATTTTTTCGGATTCCTCCCTTTGCTTTATAATTCTTTCATCTCCGGAATCACTTATCACAGACATTGCAGTCAGAAAAACGACACTCGCAAGACCAGCACCAAAACATCCCATGACTGGCAGTCTTTTTAATGGAGAACGGCTTCTTGACCTGTCAATAAAGGGAAGGGCAATTATTAAGGATGCGACAATGGAAGGAATAATAATGGCTCCTACAACCTCCAGATCACCCTCAAAATATTTTAATAATTGAAAGAGAAAGAGAAAATACCATTCAGACCGTGCAATGTAATTTGAACTCGGGTCAGCAGGGGATTGTAATTCTGCACCATCA
>JBHICG010000086.1:0-12733 GCA_046759445.1 Candidatus Scalinduaceae bacterium | reverse complement strand
TGGAAAATATAATCGATTTTGTATCACAACCTGATAATTGGCTTGAAAATCCTGAATGGTATCACTTAGATGAGAATTAACGCTTTCTACCATGTTATCTAAGCTAATGATTCTGCAACTCTGGCCGTATAGAATTCCTGATCGACAACATAGCCAATTCTCAAAATATTTCAAAAGTAGGGTGGATTAAGGCAGATAGGCCGAATCCACCAATAAGAATGGATAATTGATATGGATAATGTCTCTTGCTACGGATAAAGGTGGATTCGCTGTCGCTTAATCCACCCTACCACACCCAAATGGCGCGGTTAAACAAGTTTAAACAAACCTCATTCCTCAGGAGACCAGGCAGCCATATGTTTGAGTAATTTCCATCTCCTCATTATGTCTGCCTCTGCTTGTTTCATAAGCGCTTTTGCAGCCTCTGGATTGCTTGCCCTTAATGCCTTGTAACGGTTCTCACGATAGGCATATTCCTCAAATGGGATTGAAGGATCCTTACTACTGATAACCAGTGGATTTTTACCCTGGGCCTCGAGTTCCGGATTATATCGATAGAGTGGCCAATAACCACTTGCCACGGCTTTTTTCTGAGCCTCTATTCCCTTACTCATATCCATACCGTGTGCTATGCAAGTCGAATAGGCAATTATGAGCGCAGGACCGTTATATGCATCAGCTTCTAAGAATGCCTTAAGTGTCTGAGCCTGGTTTGCACCAAAAGCCACTTGAGCAATATATACATTACCGTAAGTTGACATTATCATGCCAATATTCTTCTTGGGAGTTCTCTTCCCACCTGCCGCAAACTGGGCAATTGCTCCTAAGGGTGTTGCCTTGGACATCTGACCACCGGTATTTGAATATACTTCCGTATCCATAATCAACAACTTTATGTTTTCACCTGTTGCCAGCACATGATCAACTCCCCCATAGCCAATATCATAGCCCCAGCCGTCTCCTCCAATAGCCCATACACACTTTTTAACAATATAATCGGCAAGGGAGAGGAGGTTCTTTACTTCTGGAGAACCGTTTTTTGTTGAAAGTCTCTTTTTGAGTTCTTCAATGCGTCCCCTTTGCTCCTCAATACCCTCTTGTGTCGATTGATCTGCGTTTTTCATCGAATTAAAGAAATCTTTTAAATCTGCATACGAAGGGTCTGAGACTAGCCTGTCTATCAATTCCATTGCCTGAGCATGAAACTTATCCATTGTTTGTCTCATACCAAGACCAAACTCGGCTGTATCTTCAAATAAAGAATTTGACCATGCAGGCCCCCTGCCATCGTCCCTTTTTGTGTAAGGGGTTGTTGGTAGATTGCCACCATAGATGGAACTACAACCCGTTGCATTAGCAATAATCAAACGGTCTCCAAACAGTTGTGTAAGTAATTTTATATAAGGCGTCTCCCCACAACCTAAACACGCACCATTGTACTCAAAAAGCGGCTTTACAAACTGACTTCCTTTAACATTTGTAACTCTGAACCTCGATCTATCAGTTTCTGGAAGTTTCAGAAAGAAATCATAATTCCTTGCTTCCTCCTGGCGTAAAGGTTCTTGAGGTTTCATATTTATGGCCTTAACGCCTTCAATCTTGTTTCCATCAGCGTCCTTTTTCTGCCCCGGGCAATTAAATACACAAGAACCACAACCGGTACAGTCTTCAGGGGCAACCTGTACAGTAAACTTAAGCCCTTTAAGATCCTTCCCTATAGCATCTATAGATTTAAATGTAGAGGGAGCATCTTTAAGTAAAGATGGATCATACGCCTTTACCCTTATGGTTGCATGTGGACAAACAAATGAACACTGTGCACACTGTATGCAGGCATCAGGCTCCCAAACAGGTATGTTAACGCCAATATTTCGCCTCTCATACTGAGTGGTTCCTGTCGGCCATGTGCCATCGGCAGGTATAGCTGATACAGGGAGAAAATCTCCGTTGTTGGCCAGTAATTTGGCTGTTACATTCTTAACAAATTCAGGAGCATCCTCAGGCACGTGATCACGCATCGTTATCTTACTGGTCGCCTTATCAGGGACAGGCACTTCGACAATATTTTGTAATGCCTTATCTACGGCCTTATAATTCAAATTGACTATTTCCTCACCTTTCCTCATATAGGTCTTTTTGATCTCAGTCTTTATTGATTTAACGGCATCTTCTTTAGGAATGATTCCTGAAATAACAAAGAATGCTGTTTGCATTATCATATTTATCCTTGCGCCAAGACCGATCTCTTCAGCAAGTGAGATGGCATCAATAATATAGAATTTCATTTTCTTCGAGATAAGCTGCTCCTGTACTTCAACGGGCAACGTATCCCATACCTCATCTTTCTTGTGCGATGTAGTAAGAAGGAAAGTTGCTCCTTCCTCTGCATTTGATAACATATCTATTTTCTCCGGGAACGAAGGATTATGGCATGCAATGAAGTTTGCCTTTGAAATGAGATATGGTTTATGTATTCTATCCTTTCCGAAACGAAGGTGTGATACCGTAGTTGCGCCTGATTTCTTTGAATCATAAACGAAATATGCCTGTGAGTAATTGTCTGTTTCCTTCCCGATAATTTTAATGGTATTTTTATTTGCGCCAACTGTACCATCAGCACCCAGACCGTAAAACAGTGAACGGAATTCCCCTTTTTCGCCTATATCAAAAGACTGGTCATACTCAAGGCTGGTGCCACAAACATCATCATCAATGCCTATTGTGAAATGATTTTTTGGTTTATCCTGTAAGAGATTATCATAAATGGCCTTTACCATTGCAGGAGTAAAATCCTTTGAACCCAGACCGTAACGTCCGCCGACAATTTTTGGATAGTCCTTGCATTTAGATGTACCCTTTTCCATTATCTCACCAACAGCAGTCCTGACGTCAAGATATAAAGGTTCACCAATTGCGCCGGGCTCTTTTGTACGGTCAAGGACGGCAATTGATTTTACCCTTGATGGTAAACACTCAGCAAATGCATCTATGTAAAATGGTCTGTAAAGTCTCACAAGAACGATTCCAAGTTTTTCTCCCCTCGTGTTAAGTGCATTAACTGTATTTAGCGCCACTTCAGCCGCAGAACCCATAACTACAATAATACGCTCTGCATCTGGATCACCCAAATAATCAAATAGTTTATACTGCCGGCCAGATATACCAGCGAACTTATCCATTGCCTTTTGAACGATATCCGGGGTTGCATCATAATATTTATTAACAGTTTCTCTTCCCTGGAAATACACATCCGGGTTTTGTGATGTGCCACGAATGCTTGGGCGGTCTGGAGTAAGACCTCTTTTACGATGAGCAATAATAAGGTCATCGTCTATCATGGCACGCATATCGTCAAAACTAACTTCTTCAATCTTCTGGACTTCATGGGATGTCCTGAAACCGTCGAAAAAGTGCATGAACGGAATCCTGGATTCAAGTGTGGCTGCTTGAGAGATTAGGGCAAAATCCATAGCCTCCTGCACGTTCTGAGAACACAACATAGCAAAGCCCGTAGAGCGTGTTGCCATTACGTCCGAATGGTCTCCAAATATAGACAATCCCTGGCAAGCAAGAGAACGGGCAGTTATGTGAAACACAGTTGGAGTCAGCTCACCTGCGATTTTATACATGTTTGGGATTATTAATAAAAGACCTTGAGATGCAGAAATGGTTGTTGCAAGAGCGCCAGTAGTAAGAGAACCATGTACTGCTCCAGCAACACCTGCTTCCGACTGCATCTCACTAACCTTTGGCACAGATCCCCATATATTTACCTGCCCTTTTGCAGACTTTGCGTCACAGATTTCTGCAATGGGTGATGAAGGTGTTATTGGATAAATTGTAATAATTTCATTAGTCGCATGTACTACGTGTGCACACGCAGTACAACCATCAACTATTACCGTATCCCGACTCATAAGTTTCTCCTTAGAACTAACTTAACATGAAAGCTAATTGCGATATATTGTTAATTATTGTAAAAAAATTTGCTCAAAAACAAGATTTTTTTAGATTATAATAAAAACGTTTGTAGTCGTTATTATCACTAATTTATTTCCAATTTAGTTAAAAACTCAAATATAATGTTTTTATAAAGAAAGTAAACATAAAACTTTGATTGTCACACCACTGCAAGTTTCTTATTCAAAAATATCTTGCCTTTTTTCATGTCTTTACTAATATGAAGTATAAATTGTGTAGTTTTCAGAAGGAGCTTGTGTTTTTACAAAATAAATTAAGCTTGATGCTATAATATAAATAACGGTTACGTCTTTGCTTAGGAAACTTGAACGTCATGATTTGATTGTTCAGGATGAATTATGAAAAGGGAACTATTTTATTTTGAATATTGTTATAAACATGAGGGAATAGGTACTTGGATAACACTGAAGCTAAATTAAGAGATTTTGAGTTAGATGCGTTAGAATATATTGATTCGCTTTTTAACGTTGCAATGAGGATGACGGGAAAAAGGGAAGACGCTGAAGACCTGGTTCAGGAAACTTATCTTAAGATGCACAGATTTTCGAATAAATATAGAGAAGGTTCCAATTTGAAGGCATGGTTATTTAAGATAATGCGAAATACTTTTATTAATATGTATAGAAAGAAAATAAAAGAGCCACATGAGACCTATTATGATGAAATAGATGACTTCTATTTGTTTAACAAGAAAAATGCTTATAGAAAAGACAATAGCCCCCTAAATGAGAGCACTTTAAGTGTTGAAGAATTTTTTGAGGACGAAGTAAAAAACGCACTTGAGAATATGCCACTTGCCTTCAGGGAAGTTGTCTTATATTCGGATATAGAGGGTATTTCTTATGAAGAAATATCGGACGTTATAGGATGTCCAATAGGGACAGTAAAGTCAAGATTGTACAGGGGAAGAAGGCTGTTACAGAAATTACTATGGAATTATGCAAAGGACAGAGGTTATTTAAAAGAAAAATAGGATACGTTTTACAGTACTGTTGAATATTAGGACAAAAAGTACGTAAACAGCGTTTACTGCAGGCTTAAGAAGGTAGTTCCGACATGAATAAACTGGAAATTAGTGAGGGGGGAAAAAGAAAAAAATGACTTGCAAAGAAGCAATAAATCAACTCTATGAATTTTTAGATAATGAGCTTGACGATTATAATTGTTCAAAGATTAAGAAACATCTTGATATCTGCCAAAAATGTTGCGAGAAATTTGAGTTTGAACAGACCTTAAAAAAAATTGTTAGAGATAGGACACGAATTCACAGAGTGCCACAATATGTGAGAGAAAATATTTTGAAGCAATTGTCAGAGACGCATGAAGAACGTACCCGTGTAAAACCTTCTATATTGAAGCTAGGCAAGCAAAATATAAGAGACATATTTGGATTTTTTACACTAAGGCCCATCTATATAAACACAGCAGTTTTAATACTTCTGATTATTTCTGGTCTTACCGCTTACTATGTATATTTTAAACCAGTAGATTCCTCTCCCATTATTAAGGGAGCTGCAGAATGTCACGATAGATTTATTAAAGGCAAAATGTTACTCGATCTAGTAAGTTCTGATAGAAATGAAATAAGAAGATATCTTAATGCTTCTAAACAGGTTAATGTTGATATGGCTATTCCAGTATTTAAGGGTATTAAAATAAAACATCTAGGTTGTAAAAATTGCTATTTAGCCGGTAGAAAGAGTGCACACATTGAAATGGAAAGAAGACATAACAAGATATCTTTAGAGGTAATAGATAGCTCTGGAATGAACATAAATAGCCTTAAAAGACAGATTATCAATGGACGGCAATACTACTTCGGCAGGCATAAAGGATACAATGTTGTTCTATGGAGATATGGTAAGAAAATGTATAGTTTAACCTCAACAATGCCTAGAAAAGAGCTTGTTCATGTAGCTAACGGAGCCATACGTTCACATCATGAGTGATATTTAATTTGGAGGTGAAAAATGTATAGATTATTTAACATAAAACACAAAATAATCATTGGGTTTTTATGCTTAATTTTTACTGGTTGTTCATATACACCTTATCGTTATAGTTTTTCTCTAGTTGAACCTCAAAGTGAAACAATGAAGTATGAGGATAATAATGTTCAGTTCAGATTTGTTCCATCACCTGAAAATATCTGGGTAGAAATCAAAAACAAGACTGATAACGACGTATATCTTGTTAGAGATAAAGCCGAATATATAGGTCCTTCGGGCGAATCTTATAGAGTGCTTTATGGTTATGATTTTGCATACGAGATGATATATTTTACCCAAGATAATGACTTATATGTTACACCGATGAGGATCGATCCTAGTTCAGAAATAACAGGATATGTTTGGAAGAATAACTGGCCAGATTTCTGTATAGGGCAGGATAGGTTTTCGATTGCGTCGTATCAGATAGACTATTTAATGGAACCATTCTTTCCGAGATACAGTTTTGAGGGGCGAGGAGAAGACTTGAAAGATTCAACGTTTAATCTGATTTTACCAATCGACTTTGATGGGTATTTGACGCATTATGCGTTTACGTTTTTGATAAAGGATGCAGAGCAGGATAAAGTGGATTTGTAAACTGTTATGATTGGTGTTGCATAAAGATTCCGTACTATTTAGAGGAAACATATGTAAACTCTTTATTCTGATCAGGCAAGGCAGGAGAGAGCAAATATCTTCTGCCTTATTTTTTGCTAAGCAAGATATAGGATTAAAGCCATTTTTGAATTATTAACTGTTAGAATGAATTTAAACAGATACATGAATCTAAGGTATATGTAGAATTTGTAGTTGTATCAAACATGAGCACAAGTCTAGTAATGTTTGCAAAAAATCCAATCCCGGGTAAGGTCAAAACAAGACTCGTTCCCAGTATTACCCCTGTTGAGGCAGCGGAGTTGTATAAGGCATTTATTGTTGATATTGCAAATAGCATATGTAAACTGAATTGCAGAAGAATAACTATTGCATATACGCTTGGTAATGCAGAAAAGTCACTTCGCAAAATAGTTGGAAGGTCTGTGGGTTTTATGCCTCAGAAAGGGCGAAATCTGGGCGAAAGGATGAAAAACGCCTTTAAGCAATCTTTTGCTAAGGGGTTAAAAAGAGTAGTTATAGTAGGTTCAGATAGTCCTACTCTTCCAATATCTTATATCGAGAAAGCATTTAATGTTTTAAAAAAAGTTCCAATTGTAATTGGGCCAACGTTTGATGGGGGATATTATCTCATTGGTCTTTCAGAGCTTGATGACGCTATTTTTAATGGTATCAAATGGAGTACATCGAGTGTATTTGACCAGACCATAAAGAGAATGAAATCCATAAACAAGAAATTGTTTGTCCTTCCTCCCTGGTATGACGTTGATACCTCGGAAGATTTGGAATTTTTAAGATCACACCTTCTGGCAATGAAACTTAGTGGTATTGGGGACATCCCTGATAAAACCATACGGTTTTTGAAAATCTGAATGTATAAGGTTAAGACAATATTGTCAGGACATTTTTTTGCGAATGCCATTTTCTGCATATTGTTCGTGACTATGTTTAATGTTGGAGACATATATTCTGAAATAAAAGAACATGAAACAAACGTAATAACCTCACCGGTTTTTGCTTCTGGTGGCAAGAAGGGTAGTAGAAATGATCCAACAAAATTTGAAGGAGAGTTTCTTAAGTATAATATTGGCTTCTGGCTTTTCAAAAAGGTGGGGACTGCCATATTTAAATGTGAAAAAAACGGTGATGACCTGGTTGTAACGATTGACGCGCATACGGCAGGATTCCTCGATAAGATTATTCATAGACACAACATCTATAGAACAACAATGATAATAGACGATATTACTAACAGACTTAAGCCAGTCAATTCTTATGAGAAAAAGGTTAAGAGGAAAAAAGAGCGGATTATGATTACTGACTACGATTACGAGAATAATATATGTAATTATAAAACCTGGAGAAAGGGTTTGATTCATAAAGAAGGAAGCCTTAAACTGGAACCCAAAGGGTGCGATGATGTGATATCAGTGACTTACAATTTCCGTAATGAAATATACGGTGAGGTAAAAGAAGGCGCCAGTTTCAATATTACCACTGTGTATAAAGATAAATCTCCAAACTTTAGCGCTAAAGTCCGTTCTGCTGAGGATTCGGATGAGCTATCCAAATGGCAAGATATTGTTCCTGATATAAAATATGTAGTGGATGTAGCATTGGATCCTGAAGTCCTTGACTCAAAGGAAGGCAAACTCATCATATTATTTACGGAGGATTTAATACCGGTTGGATATGTGGCAAAAGACGTTATTGGATTCGGAGATTTGTATGGCTTCCTGGTGGAAGAGATAAATTAAGTGAGTGATTTATACCCGCCCGAACGACGTATCAGGCCGTGTCACAATAGAGAAAACACATAATACGTCATTGGCAATTTCGCAACAGCAGAATTGCTTAGGTGATTTTACTCGTCGAGTAGAATCACACCTGAACCAGATCCTGAGTTTAATTCAGGATCTCCGATTTCAGAATCTAATGATTTCAATAACTTAGCAACTTAAGAGATCCCGACCCCCATGGCCCCGCTGCTTTCTTGCTGAAAGCAAGATGCGGGGCTATGGGGGTGGGATGACGTGTGACACTGCCTGGTAATTGGACAGGTAGCCGCAACCTTAACGTTGCGTGATTGACAGAATTCTTGCTGGTTACTGGCCTACCTGAATAGGTACAGGCTGGCAAGATTGAACCAGCTTGTAAAATGTTTGTTCTTGACACTAAATCTTGATAAATATACTATTTATTTAAGTTATACACGATAGTATCGATGTAGTAGTAAACAATCAAGATATTCAGCTACTCATTAATCAGTTTAAGGATTTAAAAAGGAGAGAGCTTAGTGGATCAACAATTTAAAGTTATAGTTGAAAAACATCCTGATGGCTATGTTGCTTACCCACTTGGATTAAAAGGTGTTGTAGTTAGCGAAGGTGATACATATGAGGAAGTACTGACAAACGTGAAATCTGCTATTAAATTTCATATTGATACATTTGGAAATGATGTTTTTGAGGTAGATGAGCAAATATTAGAAGCATTCGTAGCAGAAACAGGTGTTTCCGTTTGATGTCTAAGTTTCCAGTAGATGCTCCCAAATCAAAAGTAATCAAGGCATTAAAATTACTCGGCTTTCAATTAGTTCAGGAACGAGAACATATAGCTATGATTAGAACAAACACGGATGGCACAAAAACTCCTCTGACTATGCCTAATCATAATCGACTTAAAAGTTCCACATTGAGAACTATCTGTACCCAAGCCGGTGTTTCACGGAATGATTTTTTGAAAGCATATGAAAAAGGATAAAATTAATCCAATGCCCACCAATTATTTCCTGCATTCCTGCCTTCCTTAGAGCAAACCTCTTTAGACAGGATTTACAGGAGATCAGGGTATAAATAAGAAGCAAAAACATGATGCCAGATGCAAGACACAAGAATCTATAGATCTTCGTAGGGTGGATTAAGCGATAGCGAATCCACCTTTATCTGATTACATTATATTAACGCCCCACAAATTCTAAAACAATCTGAATGCAAAAGCTAATGACAAGCAGGCCAAAACCAATTACCAAGGAAAACTGCCTCCTGAGTTCAAGCTTTAATTGGCCAAATTTTTCATTAGCGCCAGAGTTAATAATATTAGCAACGATCTCATTCATTTTTTCACAATAGCGGGGGTATTCTTCAATACGATTTGGAATATTAGGCATCCAAATAGTATTGGCTTGATGCTTAGGTTTTGTTCTCTTGAGACCGAGAATAAAACCATAAGAGGCAAGAAAAGAACCAATCAAACCGAAATATATTGATATAAGATTATAAATTCTTGTTGTACTAAAGAATAGAAATGAATGAGTTAAACAAAGGAGCGCGAGTACAATTAGTGTAACTGCCATAAACTTTTTAGCACTGTTTTTAAAGGATTAAATATCTGCAACGATCCCATCCACATTTACCCGCTGGAATGAGGCCTCATTCCATGACAGGCCCAGTAGCTTTAAAACCCAGCTATTTTTCTTGTACCATTCTTTATAATTGCGTGATTGACTTGCTATCGCTTGTTTACTTTTACCCATACCTTCATTTGTTGTCAGTTTTTATTTTATACCAGCTAACGATTTTATAAGCTGACCGCCACCAGATTGTTGATTTTTAATCCGGCCTTATTCGGTTGAGCTTAATTTTTATGTTAGAAAATTTAATTAGTTACTGCGTTTATTTAATAAAATGTCCCTATTATCTTAAACACGCCATGGATCAGAATCTGTGCGGCCGTAGTCGCCGCTTGTGGGCCTTTCGGAGGACGTGCTTGAGCGCCGTGATTGTCTCGGGTGGAAACTCTTCCCGCCATTTCATCTCCACGTCTTCCGTCTGTATGAGCTCTTCGGCGTATCGCCGGATCCGGTCGTCTGCCAAAGTGTACCCGTGGTACTTCAATACAAAGATCTCGTTTTTGTCGAAGTAGTCGAGATCGGTCCGTATGTTAGCCACGGTGTTGACGAGCTCATGGGGAAGCCCTGGAGCCCCTTTCTGCACCTCGTCCTTCAAGTCGAAAAAGGCCATCTGACGAATCTTGCCGGACTGCTTCCGCAGGTATAGCATCTGGACGATCCAGTCTCTAGCGGCATCCATGGTGATGTTGTTCGAGCGCAAAAGGACCTGTACGGCCAACTTGGATGGCTTAGGATCGGCTTCGATCAGACCGGACGCGTCGCTGCAGATGATGTAATCGCAGATGTCTTCGAAGAACAGGTTGGTGAGACCCTGATTGTCGCGCACTCCCCCGTCCGACAGATTGACGCGCCTGTGATGCCCGAATTCGGGACTCACCTCCATCTTGCCCAGGTCTTTCCGCGCCAGCACCAGAGGGGCGAACAGACCCGGCACGGCTGCCGAGGCCCCAACAGCGTCCTTCACTGGAAACTCACCCGCCGGTCCGTAGCCGAACTTCCAGTCGCCCATCCGCTCCTTGCTGAACCTCCAGACCGCCCCAGTGTTCAGACTGGTGGCATTTATCACGAGCTTGGGAGTCTCTGGGAGCTGATCCAGCGTTGCGCCGTGGAAGAAGTGCTTGTCGAACTCACCTGCCACGACATTCGTTCGAGTCGGTCCCGGCAGGAGGCTCTTCGCAAAGCCAATGGGACGAAAAATCACAGCACCGGTCAGACCCCTGAGGCGAATGTTGGCTTGCAGGCCTTTCTTGAATCCTTCCTCGACCCCCAGGATGTCTCCCCAGTTCGGCTTTTTTAAGACGTAGTAAGCACCGACTATGGATCCGCCCGAGACCGTGGAGATAACGTCGATCTTGTTCAGGATCCCAAGCTCTTGGAGCCGGCGCATCACGCCCATGTGAAAGATCGAGGCCCGGAAGCCGCCACCCGACAGAGCCAGGCCGATCCGGTGCTCTTTTCCGTCAAGCTGAATCATTTTCGTCCTCCTTCGACCAAAGAGGCCAGAGCGGAGCTTTTCCGGGCCAGGAAACCTGACGGTTTTATCCGGATTCTGGACTCGCACAATCCACTCTCAGCACCCTTCAGCCCTGCTCCTGACACTCACATCTCCACATAACGCCGCTAATCAGCCGCGCGTCTTTTAGCGTCGGCTGAATTAGCCTTGTTAGCCGAATTGCTTAAAGCCGATTTTGAATTTCCTTGCTTGTCAACCATGGTATTTGACGGGCTTATCCATATATCTGATGCTGTTCGAACCCACTGTTTTGAACAACGCGAGAGTAAAATGCACAATTTATCATAGTCAATTAATGCAATTTTTTTGCTCTCAGCATGGTAATTCTTTTTTGCTGTTGTACTAAACTGAGAGCTTGTGAATATCATTCCTTTATCAATACCCTCACGATCTCTGACACCATTAAAGAATAGTAGGGACAGCGCCTATTTTATGCTCTTTCGTGGCCTTCCCCATGGTAAAGCCCTTAACCTTCTACCAAACAATCTCTCAAACTTTTTCATAAAACTATCATTACCGCAAGGTCTTCCCGTCATTGAACACTTCCTTATGTTCATTATGATTTGCTCATCTTCTTTTTCTCTTAAATATTCCAACCAATCTTCTATTTCTTTTTCCAAATAACAATCTTGAGATAAAACAGGATCTATCTTCTTGTCTACATGACTACTTGCACTCGACCACCTATACCTTTGCGGTTTTCTCACTATACCAGCTCGAACAGGATTATTTTCTACGTATCTGATTGCTGAATACGTATGTCTTTCATCAAGGATGCAGGAGTAAAATCTCCCCTGCCATAAATGACCGTGTGCCTGTTTTCTTCGATTAATATATTGAGCATATCTCATATGAAGCATATTAAGAGTACGTGGCAGAGAGTCTTCCTTTTTCGGAACACATATAAGGTGAATGTGATTAGTCATAAGGCAGTAAGCCCATATGTTCAAAGAGTATTTTTTGCCGTAATCCTTAAGCCACTCAAGATACTGAACATAATCGTCATCTTTCTCAAATACAGGCTGTCTGTAATTGCCTCTTTGTGTAACGTGATGTGGATATCCCTTTGCGACAACTCTTGCTAATCGTGGCATGCTAGAAATTTACAACTTAAGACACTAAATGTCAACAATAAAATAGGCGCTGTCCCTATTATGGTCATATCATTTTTTCTTCCCGAGAATAATCTTGTACCATTTTCCTGTATGCCATGTGCTTGTC
>JBHICG010000085.1:0-12819 GCA_046759445.1 Candidatus Scalinduaceae bacterium | reverse complement strand
AACCGAGAATCACCAGATGTTGAACTAACGGCAGTCAACCGGATAAGCCTATTATCAAATTTGTTTGCGGGCCATACAATAAAAGTGATTTAGATGCATTAATCAAAAGGTATAAGGAAATAAGTGTTGAAAAACCACGTTTATTTATTGCACCAGCAGATGAGAGAATACTACACAAACTTATATTTCCTCTCCGTAATGCAAAGGCAAGTTATATGATTGGGAATTATTTGGGTACTATTTCCCTATGTGGGATGGTGGCTGAAATGGTTGCCATCCTTTTATTTGAGATATGTGATTTTAAGCTCAACAATAAGAGTATGAACGAGCATGATCAGAAATCACTTTTTGGAAGTACTTTCGAAAAGCTAGGGCAAGATAGGCGTGTGCAGGTTCTTTATGCCTACAGTATTATCAACGATGAAATAAAAAAATCATTTGATTTAATTCGAAATAAGCGAAAGAAGTATTTACACTTATGGTCTCAAGACCATCGCACATTATCAAAAGATGCAATTGAAGTTTACCATGCTACTGTGTCAATTGTTGTTAGAGCAATAGGGCAAGATATAAAAGAAGGTAAAATTGCATTAAATCCTTCTTTAGTAAAGTATTTAGAAAAGAGGGGTATTGTTGAGCAATCAGAAGGGTTAAATAAAGAAAAAAGTACTAACAAATCAGTTAAACAATCTAGCGAGTGACGGCTGGCGTTATCTTGGAAAAAGTAAAATTAGAATATAAAAAGTACAGTGAACTGCTAGCTATTTTTACATCTATTGGCAAGAAGTGAACTTCAAAGAAGTTATATTTTATTAACTTTAGGCACTTTAGATCACTTTTTACATTAGCTCACTTTGATAGCTAATTCACAAACCATGAATATCTTAGACAATGTAACTGAATCTCAAAAAGAGGCAATTACACATATAGATGGTCCTTTGCTCGTGATTGCAGGTGCTGGAAGTGGCAAGACAAGGGTAATCACACGCAGGATAGGATATCTTGTTGATGAAGGTGTTTCTCCGTATAATATCCTGGCCATAACATTCACTAATAAGGCCGCCAATGAAATGAAGGAAAGATTATGTGAATTTCTAAATCAAAAGGGTATGTGGATTTCAACGTTTCATGCCATGTGTGCAAGGATATTAAGGAATGAGATAGAACCTTTAGGTTACTCCAAACAATTTAGTATATATGACTCCGGCGACCAGATTAGTTGCATCAAAACCGTGATGAATGAACTTAATCTAGACACAACAAATTGGCGGCCAGGTTCCGTAGCTGCATCAATAAGTAATGCAAAAAATGAGCTGCTAAGCGCTGAGAAATTTTCTGAATACAGGTCAGGATACTATAATAACGTCGTTTCTAAAGTATATGAAAAGTATCAGAAATTCCTTGAAGCAAATAATGCCCTTGATTTTGATGACCTACTTTTCATGGTTGTGCATCTTTTTGAAAATTATCCTGAAGTATTGGAGAAATATCAAAGTAAATTTAAATATATACTCATTGATGAGTACCAGGACACAAATCATGCGCAATATACAATCACCAGACTTTTGTCTCAAAATTACAAAAATATATGTGCCACCGGAGACCCCGACCAATCCATATATGGATGGCGTGGCGCCAATGTACAGAACATACTCAACTTTGAAAGAGATTATCCGGATGCAAAGATAGTCCGTCTTGAACAGAATTATCGTTCTACCAAGATAATCCTTAATGTCGCCTCAGAGGTAATTAAGAATAATAGATCGAGGAAACCTAAATCTCTCTGGACTCAAAATAATGAAGGAAATAAGGTGAGGGTAATACACTGCGAGGATGAAAATATTGAAGCAATGGAGACAGCTAGCTACATTATTGAATTTATAAATAACGGAAACAAGCATTCTGATATAGCAATTTTTTACCGTACAAATGCGCAGTCAAGGGTATTTGAAAGTTATTTACGCAAGGAAGGTATCCCTTACTCGATTGTGGGAAGCGTTGAGTTCTTCAAAAGAAAGGAAATAAAAGATATCCTTTCTTATCTGAAACTCTGCTCAAATCCAGATGATGATTTGTCATTTGAAAGAATAGTGAACGTTCCCCCAAGGGGCATCGGGCCTACAACTACAAAACGGCTAAAGGAATGGACATACAAAAACAACTTAAGCCTGCTGGAGGCAATATCCCGCATTCAGGAAGTTCCGAATATCATGGCGAATAGTACTAAAAAAGTAAAAGATTTCTGGAATGTATTTTCCGGATTATGCAAGATGCCAACTTACCCTGTTGTGGATTTTGTAAAACAAGTAATTGACAAGATCGGATATGTGGATTACCTGAAAGAGTCTTACGGCAAGAAAAGTGCAGAGAGATTAGAAAATATTGAA
This sequence comes from Candidatus Scalinduaceae bacterium, assembly GCA_046759445.1. Classification (GTDB taxonomy): domain Bacteria; phylum Planctomycetota; class Brocadiia; order Brocadiales; family Scalinduaceae; genus Scalindua_A. The sequence goes on along the minus strand of JBHICG010000085.1, from coordinate 10,432 downwards.
GAGCTCGTAAACGCAGCCCTTGAATACGACATCTCAAATCCAGAAGGATCGCTCCAGGGCTTCTTAGAAGAGGTATCATTAATTTCAGACATCGACAAATGGGACGATAGCACAGAAGCAGTCACTCTTATGACACTGCATGCTGCAAAAGGGTTAGAGTTTCCGGTTGTATTTATAGCAGGATTTGAGGAAGGTTTATTGCCGCATTCACAATCAAAGGATTCGGATGATGAGATAGAGGAAGAACGTCGTTTGTGTTACGTGGGTATCACCAGGGCACAAAAGGAGTTGTTTATGACCCATACCAGACACAGAACTAAATTTGGCCAGCGAACACCATGCATTCCTTCCAGGTTTTTGCATGAGATACCCCAAGAATCTATAGAAGCAATTGACAAAACAGACTGTCATTCCGATATTGATGAGTTTCAGACTGAGTATAAAAAAGACGTCACAGAATTTCTGGATTCAGAGTATGACTCGAATCATAGTAACACGAAGGAGAAAGACAACCTTAATCAGGAGCTACAACCTCATGCAAATATCAACACCACCTTAAACTCCGGTGATATTGTAGAGCACGCACACTTCGGTCGTGGAAGAATTACAAAAATCAATCCCTCTTCTGACATAGTATTTGTTGATTTTGGTAGAGTTGGTATTAAAAAGTTAGTTCTGGAATACGCAAAATTAGAAAAAATGGAAAGTTATTGTAGATGAAAAGCTTTTAAGAAAAGTGCGTTCCCAAGTTCCACTTGGGAACGCATAATATAAAGGAGTAAAGACATTGGAAAAAATATACCTTGATCATGCTTCTTGCACGCCAATTCATCCTTCCATCATAGAAGCAATGATTGATTCTATAAAGAACTGCTATGGCAACCCATCAAATCTGCACCATTTTGGGCAGACGGCTAATAAAGTAGTTAGAACTGCCAGGGAAGAGGTCGCTTCACTCATCGGCGCTAAAGCTGAAGAAATAATCTTTACATCAAGTGGGAGTGAGACGAATAATTTTGCCCTGAGAGGGTTGGCTTTGGCAAATCAGAAAAAGGGCAAACACATTATCACATCTAAAGTGGAACATTTTTCAGTCCTTAACCCACTTAAAAGGCTCGAAAAGGTAGGTTTTAGGGTTACACATGTACCCGTTGATAGGTATGGTATGATAGATCCCGATGAAGTTGCAAAGGCCATCACTCCAGAAACAATACTCGTCTCTATCATGCATGCAAATACGGAGGTGGGTACCATCGAACCAATCGAAGAAATCGGAAAGGTAGTTAAGGAGCACGGTGTACTATTTCATGTCGATGCCGTTGCATCAACGGGTTCTATTCCCGTAGACGTAAACAGGATGATGGCAGATGCAATGAGTCTGTCCAGTAATCAATTCTATGGCCCGCCAGGTGTAGGGGCACTTTTCCTTAAAGAAAAGACAAGGATTGTTCCCTTTATTGAAGGTGGAGTACAGGAAGGCGGACGCCGTGCAGGTACTGAAAATATTCCTGGTATAGTAGGCATGGGGAAAGCTGCAGAATTGGCAAAGAAAGAGATGGAAACACGGACAAGGACGCTGATACCTTTACGTGACAAGTTATTAAATGGCTTAATGAATTTAATAGATCATATCCACCTGAATGGTCATCCTGAGAAGAGATTACCTAACAACATAAATGTAAGTATAGAATATGTCGAGGGCGAATCTATTCTACTATTTCTTGATATGAAGGGGATAGCCGTCTCTTCTGGTTCTGCATGCACCTCCAGAGCCTTAAAGTCATCACACGTATTAAGCGCAATGGGGGTGGAAGATGCGGTGGCTCAGGGGTCAATACTATTTAGTTTAGGAATAGATAATTCTGAAGAACACATCGAGTATGTTATAGAGGCTCTGCCTCCCATTATCAAAAGATTGCGAGAAATGTCTCCTTTATACGAAGATATTCAGAAGGGATAAGTAGACGCCCTCGGGCCAACCCATGGCACTCTATCGCTTAGCGGCCGTAATAGAAGACAATGATCTACACTTTGTACAACTTGCTCATATGATGTTATGATTTTGAAATGTTAAACAATATGTTTGCTACCCGTCTTTTGATAACTTTCAATCTCTTTACGTCTTTCTTCAAATCCTTTCCGACCTAGTATGGCATGAGCATTTATCTTGCCAGCCTCCACACCTGGCTGGTCAAAGGGGTTGATTCCGTACATCTTGCCGACTAAAGCAGTCTGAACCTCAAACATATAGAGGAGTTGTCCGATTGTAGACTCTGAAACCTCAGGAAGCGTAATGGTACAATTCGGCCTTTTGTTTTCAGTCAGGGCCAGTTGCGTTCCAATCATTTCGGCCTCCATCAGATCATTTAATGTACGGCCTCCAAGATATTCCAGTTTATCAATCGTGCCCTTCGGTATTGCTATGTTTTTATCAAATTTTTTGACATGCAAAAATGTTATGGTCTTATCGAATGGCCCTTCCATATAGAGTTGCAATTGTGAATGCTGGTCCGTTACTCCTATTGCCTTTACGGGTGTAGAGCCACAATTAACTATCTCTCCACTTATAGAGCCCTCCTTTCCAAGGCTCTCTGACCACAACTGACAAAACCAGTCCACAATGCCACTGAGCGCATTGGAGTAAGCCATCATTATCAAAATGTTTAAGCCTTTTTTCTTATAACTAACGTATTGTAACAGTGCATTCATTAATGCGGGGTTATCGTTAATATAATCAAACTGGCATCTTTCATCCATACTACTTGCGCCTGATAACAATTCATTGATATTTATACCACTAACGGATGCAGAAAGTAATCCAACAGGCGTTAAGACCGAATACCTGCCCCCTACTCCATCAGGAATTATAAATGACCTAAACCCCTCACTGTCTGCTATCTCTCTTAACAATCCTTGGCTTTTATCAGTCGTACATATGAAATTATCACAATAATTTTTGCCTATCCTGCCTTTAAGCATTTTGCTCATAATAAGAAATTGTGACATGGTTTCCACCGTTGTGCCTGATTTTGTAATCACATTGAACATCGTAGTCTTGGGATCGACAATATCAAGAAAGCCAGAAAATTTATCAGGGTCAACATTATCCATTACGAATATCTTTGGGTGGCCATTTCTTGCTTCCTTATCAAGTAAATTGTAATATGGATGATTAAGTGCATTATGCAGGGCTATATTACCTAATGCCGAACCGCCTATTCCCAAAACCACAAAGTTTTCAAACCTTTCTGTTATTTCATCTGCCGTCTTTTCTATCTCATCAACTAAATCATTCTGATAGGGTAGATCCATAAAAGGAAGTTTGCCTTCTTTCCTTTCCTCCTGCAATTCACTTATACTTTTTGAAGCCAGTTCATTCACGTCCTTTATTTCTCTATCCCTAATGCCGTGTTCTTCACCTATGACATCTGCCATCATATTTGTAAAATCAACCTTAATATCCATATATTTCTCCATATAAATTTTGTGTTGCAACACAAAATTTACTGTAGGTTCAATTCACCCGTAAAAGTGATTTTCTTATCAACTTTGTTTTCCAGTTCTTCAGCGTCTAAGGCGTAAAGCGAACTAATCTCAATGGTTCCTCTGACATTTCCATCTTTATCCACAGCGATTTTAACTCCCGTTTCTCTTAACCATCTGCCGAAAAGATTTGTCATATGTTGCCTGGCAGTCTCTGGTGAACATTCCCCCTTGTCATTCTTTACAGGTGAAAACTCATCTTCACGCAAAACCTCCATAATTATGGACTTTCCTGCATACTTTAAGGCGTCGAATATAAACATCTCAAATTTAACTGCGTTGCTTTCAACAGGATTTACTTTGTTGCCATCTTCACCGATACAAAGCACCTTCTTCAATGCTTCATGATAAGGGAGTGCAAGGCTACCTTCATTAATTTTTTCAACAAAATCCACATCGAGTAAGTAAATTGCAGGACTTCCCATACCAAATTTGAGCGTTCCATCTGGATTCCTTGCATGCTTTTCCTCATCACTCAGTTCGCTGTATTCTATTGTATCTAAATGGCCATCTCTTATACCAATAATGCCAACTTTTTCTTCAGGATCAGTCTTCCTTACTACCTTGGGTGACATCTTTGCACCCTCGCTGATGTGATAGCCTAAAAAAACAGGGTCGACAATCTTAATCAAGACATTATCTACCTGATGATAAAAGATATGCCTAATGCCGCGTTCCCTCATGTTGGACAAAATACCTTTTTCCTTTAAGGCAAATAATGTCCCACCATGGCCATTAGGGCTTGTTACTATATTACTCTTTGAATCCATTAATAACTTGTCGTGAAGGTCTATTACAGGGAGGACGTCTTGCGTGAAAAAAGAAACGTTACCCTTGTCTAAACCAAAAAAATTGTTTTCTTCAAAAAAATTGCGTGTCATATCATCATTATTAAGGCTTGTCATAATATACCAGGGAATAATGGTATTATACCTTTTCATAGTAGCGAGGATTTTTTCAGCGTGTAATTGAAATATACTTTTACCCGTAATAGGGGCTATCGGAAGTGTGCCTTTGGGTCTATTGGCTCCCAGCCTTGTTCCCAAACCTCCGGCAACCGTAACAACTGAAGCCATGCCTGCCTTTATGGCTTTTTTCCCAATCTCTTTAGCCTTAATTGCGCGAGCCTTCTGTAAATCATCTTGTGGTATTGGGATTATTTTGGGTGGTTTTAATGTTGCTGTCTTTGTGCTTGTAAGTTTGTTTTCCTTGGCATGTTTATCAATAAGGTCTTGAAGTAATGTAAAATCTATATATCTTAATTGGTTTAAAAGATTGCTCTGCTCATTTACGGGAAGTTCATTCCACCACCCAAAAACATGTTCCTGACCAAAGTCAAAGACCTTTTTCACAAGGAGTTTGTCAGATTTGTCTTTTATCTGTATTTCTTCACATTTGATTTTCTTTACACTCATAATGCAAGAATTCTACATAACACCCCATAGTAGTTCAAGATAAAAGATAACCACATAATTCAGAAGGTTCGCTTAGTTTATCCACTTTGCGGGACATATAATTAATTTCTGTTACAGAAAATCTCAAATGCCCAAAAATGTTATTGGCAATTCTCGACCTGTCCGAAGGACAGGCAGAATCACACCTGATCGGTTCATTTAGGCAAGTTAGTTATTGAAACTCAGAGATATCTTATTAGAATTTACTTGACCGTAGATTGTAAATAACTAAAATTTTTATACATTTAAAAAGAAATCAATAAGACTTTACATACCATCTCTCATACTTATAAAATGGCTGAACCTCCTCGACCATCAAAGATTTTGGAATTTTCAAGAAAGGAACTTATTGCCACATTCTTCCTGATCACTACCCTCTTAATAGGTATAGGAATCAAGTATACGATGGACTACCACTGGTGGCTTCCTGAAACCGAAGTTGTAGACACTGATCCTGAATCAATAAAATTAAAGATTGACTTAAATAGGGCTGAATGGTACGAACTTATTATTCTGCCGAGGATTGGAGAGAAAAAGGCAAAGGCTATTGTCGAATATCGAAAAAGCAAAGGCCCCTTTAGGACAATAGAACAATTGTCTGAGGTTAATGGCATTGGAATAAAAACAGTAAAAAAGATTAAAGAACTCGTCTTTATAAATTAACATTTCCTCTGTATAAAATTGTAAGTTCAGTAGGGCTAAAAGGAGCTGGTTTAATGGAAAGACAAAAATTACTAGAAAATATGTGGATAAGGACATTTATAGGGTTTTGTGCTATCGCATTATTCTTTACCTTGTGTTATTTCCTGAAAGGCATATTAATCTCACTCTTTCTTGCCTTTACGATTGCTTATATCTTTGACCCGGTAGTGGATTGTATATCAAGGAGAAGAATCATATTCTCAAAAAGGTGTATACCCCGTGGTCTTGCCATAGCAGTGCTATTAACGGGAATAGTCCTAATCATAGGGGGCTTATTAACATACACGATTCCTAAAACCGTTAATGGTATTCAACATGTTGGAATTGCCCTGAAGGATCAATATCCAAAATATCAGAAAAAGGTGGGAAAGATAATTGAAGAATACGGTGATACAGAGATTGTAGAGTTGCTTAAATCACAATTAGGATTACAGACAATCAAGGAAGAGGAAATCAAAGAAGGAAAAGTAGAAGACAAGCAACCAAAAGAAGAAGAAACAAAGGCCCCTGTTACTAAAGAGTCTGTTGATGAGAAATATCCTATTCCAAAACCCATTCTTGAGTTAAAAAAATATGTACCACAAGTTTTGAACCTGGTATTCGGAATTGTTAAAAACATATTCTCCAGCACATTTGGTTTCTTTGGAATAATTATGAACGTTGTTATATTTGGGGTTGTTACTATATATCTCTTAAAGGATTTTGATGAAATTGTATCAAGGGGTAAAGAGTTGTTGCCGATTAAGAGGAAAAGCAAGATATCTGATATAATGTGCAGGATAGACGAAAATCTCAAGGCATTTTTTAGAGGTCAGATTACGGTTAGTCTCATACTATCAATTATTTATGGTGTAGGGCTCACTATCATTGGGATTCCCATGTCTTACCTTTTAGCCGTTATAGGCGGGTTTGGAAATATGATACCTTATATTGGCTTAGGGTTAGGGCTTATCCCGGCCCTGATCCTTGCATTTATCCAATTTCAAGACATTACTCATCTACTTCTTGTTGGGTTGGTTTTTGGTATAGGGCAATTTCTTGAGGGTACCGTGATTACACCAAAGATTGTGGGTACTAAACTGGGCTTGAATCCAGTTGCCATCATCCTTGCAATACTTATTTGTAGCCAGGTATTGGGATTTTTAGGTCTTTTGCTTGCAGTGCCTATTGCATCTGTGGTAAAGGTATTGATCGATGAAGGTATTATCAAATATAAAGATACAAAATTTTTTAAGGGAAGTTAGCATTTGAGGATTCACGACTAATGATATAATAAATTTGTACAGCAAATAAATTAGTTATTAGTATCCGTTGCGGAAAGCCCAAATATCTAAAGGTGTCATTCTGCCCCCATTCCTAGCTTACGCAAGGAAGCTATGGGGGTCAGAATCTATATGTATCAATATGTTAAGAGATCCTGAAACAAATTCAGGATGACAAAACCGCGTTTCCGCAACAGATAGTAATTAAGTTTCGCTAAATTTTCTATCCTGAATTCTTTTCAGGATAAGCAATGCAACTATTCCCTCCCCAATTACTCAGCTACTTAATTGTTCAATTACTAAATTAGTGACTGAAAGGAGCTAAATTTACATCAGATGTCGGTTTTCAAATTATCAGCAGAATATAAGCCACAGGGTGACCAGCCTAATGCAATAAAGCAATTAACAAAGGCGTTGAAATCAGGTAAAAAACACCAGACCCTTTTAGGTGTAACAGGTTCGGGGAAGACGTTCACCATGGCAAATGTCATAAAGGCATTGGGCAAACCAACACTTGTTATGTCTCACAATAAAACTCTGGCGGCACAACTATACAGTGAGTTTAAGGAATTCTTTCCTGAAAATGCAGTTGGATATTTTGTAAGTTATTATGATTATTACCAGCCAGAGGCATACATTCCCCAGAGGGATATCTATATAGAAAAAGAGGCTACGATAAATCAGGAGATTGATCGCCTCCGCCTGGCAGCCACAAGCGCTCTTATGTCACGGGATGATGTAATAATTGTGGCAAGTGTCTCATGTATTTACGGTCTGGGCTCACCTGAAGAATATCAGGAAATGTATGTTCATTTAAAAAAAGGGCAGGAAATAGAACGAAATTTTCTTCTCATGAAATTCGTAAACATTCTTTATGAAAGAAATGATATAAAATTTGAGCGTGGTATATTTCGTGTACATGGTGACGTAATCGAGGTATATCCGGCCTACGAAGAATTTGCATATCGTATCGAGCTATTTGGTGACGAAATTGATAGACTCTCAATTATTGATCCTTTGACGGGGGATAGATTACGTGAGTTAGAAGAGGTTTCTATTTACCCTGCTAAACATTTCGTGATGCCTGAAGGTAAGATTGAACGTGTTATAGAATCGATTGAAAGGGAGCTTGACGCACGGCTAAAGGAGCTGCGTTCTCAAAACAAGCATTTCGAGGCACAGCGCCTTGAAGCAAGGACGCGTTATGATATGGAGATGTTGTCAGAGATAGGCTATTGCCATGGCATTGAAAACTACTCTCGACATATCAGCGGACGTGCTCCTGGAGAACGTCCATACACCTTATTTGATTATTTCCCGAAGGACTTCTTTCTAATTGTTGACGAATCACACGTGGCAATTCCACAGATCAGGGGGATGTATCAGGGAGATAGATCACGAAAGGAAACACTTGTGAAATATGGTTTCAGACTTCCTTCAGCGCTGGATAATAGACCTTTACGTTTTGACGAATGGGAATCAATGATTAATCAGGTATTATTTGTATCGGCAACACCTTCAGAATATGAAATAGACAAATGCAGTGGCAAAGTCGTCGAGCAAATAATAAGGCCGACAGGTCTTGTAGACCCCATCGTAAGGGTAATGCCTGCTAAAATACAAGTCAAAGACCTGCTTGAAGAGATTGGTAAGAGAGTAAATAAGAAAGAGCGTATCCTTGTAACTACGTTGACTAAACGTCTGGCAGAAGACCTAAATGAATATATTAGAGAAGAAGGGTTTAAGGGAATGTACTTGCACTCAGAACTTGACACAATTGAGCGCGTGAGAATTCTTAGAGATCTCAGACTTGGTGAGTTCGACGTGGTAGTTGGCGTAAATCTGCTACGTGAAGGCCTTGATTTGCCAGAGGTCTCATTAGTGACAATACTCGATGCAGATAAAGAAGGTTTCCTTCGTTCTGAGACATCGCTTGTACAAACAATCGGACGAACAGCAAGGAATGTAAATGCAGAGGTTATACTATATGCCGATGAAGTTACACAATCTATGCAAAAGGCGATGGAGGAAACGGAAAGACGTCGTAAGATTCAACTCAGACACAATAAGCAAAATAACATCACGCCACAGACGATCCGTAAGGGAATTAGAAAAAGTATTGAAGATGAAATTGCTTCAAAGAAGGTCGCAAGAACAATGGTTAAGGAAGAAGAAGTGGAATACGTAACTCAGGAATATTTAAGAGAACTTGAAGAAGAAATGCTTCGGGCAGCCAAAGAACTAAACTTCGAGCAGGCAGCTGAAATTAGAGATAAAATCACCAAGCTGCAATCAGAAATTAAGGTACCTGCTTAGGTGTTTACCAGGAAGAAAATATTTGACAGGATAACTGAATGTACATGATACGAATCCAGTTAATTTTTTACAATATTTTTTATGCTTTTTTTTGATGTGTCGTTTGTTTATAATCCTTGTTGTTTTTATCATTTATCCAGTTATTCTGTCAGAAAAAAATGCCCAAAGGTTTATCAAAAACTCCAACAAGCAATAAATTATACATCACTTTTTTCCTGGTGATAATGGCATATGCCTTTTACGTAGCATGTTTCAATTTTTACGAGAGAACTAATTTCTCTCTCAAAAAAACAGTACGTCATTATAGTGGTAATGTGGAAGATTTTAATGAAGAGTCAGGCTATGAGAACAATGAAAATCTTATGCGGGAAGGGTTCATATTCCCAAAGACGAAAAGAGAAATCACAGAAATCACCCATGTACATGCATTTACAATTCCCCTGATCATATTTGTTATGTCACGCATATTTTCCATGACCTTGATAAGAGAGTGGATTAAGATTACCATATATATTCTTGCCTTTCTTGGTACTGTAATGAACTTAACGGGTCCCTGGCTAATAAGATTCAAATCAGATGTATTTACCATATCCTTAATAGCATCATATTTTCTTCTCGGTTTTTGTTTCATATTCCTCATATCTTTACCATTGTATGAGATGTGGTTTAAGTCAAAAGAAGCAGATATGTAATCTCCGATTCCACATAATCACACCTCGACACGTGACATTTGACAAGCTTCTTTCTTCTGACTATTTAAGGCAATTCCGCAAATTGCCTTAATAGCTAAGCAATTTTATTTTGTAAAATTGCCGGATTCACAGCCCATTATTTTCTATTGCAAAACAAACCCACACATTTATAATAACGGCAATATCGCTGTTTGCGATATTGCTTAGCTCTTTAGGTGCTATTCGCAGAATTGCACCTAAAGAGCCGTAAGCGTCCATAATCTTTCATATTTAGCTAGCGACTATCTTAAACTTGTATGAACAAGTAAGATTTCATACATATATATTTGCGAGCGTTGCCTGCCCGACGTTTTTTTTGGCGGGCCTGTTCACATCTTGCAAAACTGTCAAAAGTATTTTATTGACGATGAAGTGCAATAATTCTGGAGAACCTTGTGGATAAGAAAAGTGGAGTTCAGTATTG
>JBHICG010000084.1:0-12944 GCA_046759445.1 Candidatus Scalinduaceae bacterium | reverse complement strand
GATGGTAATGCCTCAATGAAGGCTTTACTTGGTGGTAAAGGAGCTAACCTTGCAGAAATGGCAAATCTTGGAATTTCCGTTCCTCCCGGGTTCACAATTACGACAGAAGCCTGCCAAGCTTATTATAAAAATAACAAAAGTTACCCTGTTGGACTTCAAAGCGAAATTGATAAAAACCTCGCCCATCTGGAACACCTAATGGGCGCAAAATTAGGGGACTCTAAAAACCCTTTGTTAGTATCCGTTAGAAGTGGCGCTGCTGCTTCGATGCCGGGAATGATGGACACAGTATTGAACTTAGGACTGAATCCGAATTCAGTTCAAGGTCTCATCAGGAAAACGAAGAATGAAAGATTTCCATGGGATGCGTACAGGCGATTTATAACCATGTTTGGTAATGTTGTGATGGGCATTCAACATCATGACTTTGAAGAAATAATGGAAAGATACAAAAAAAAGTCAAATGTGAAGAATGATACAGACCTTAGCGCCAAGCAATTAAAGGATATTTGTAAAGACTTTATTACCATTTACAAAAAGAGGACAGGCACCTCATTCCCACTCGACCCTAAGGAACAATTGCGTAAGGCGATTCTTGCAGTATTTGAATCCTGGAATAATCCAAGGGCAATAAAATACAGAGAGATATATGACATTAAGGGATTATTAGGAACTGCCGTAAATGTTCAATCAATGGTTTTTGGAAATATGGGTAACGATTCTGCAACAGGTGTGTGTTTTACAAGAAATCCATCTACAGGTGAAAACAAGTTTTATGGAGAGTTTTTACTTAACGCACAAGGTGAGGATGTAGTAGCGGGGATACGAACTCCTGAACCAATAACCGACTTGCAAAAAGAGATACCCAAAGCATATAAGATCTTGGTGGGAATAAAAAATAAATTAGAAAAACATTACAAAGACCTCCAGGATATGGAATTCACTATACAGGAAGGCAAGCTGTTTATGCTTCAAACACGAAATGGGAAGCGCACAGCACACTCAGCCGTAAAGATAGCGGTGGATATGGTAGAGGAAAAACTTATCGGTAAAAAGACTGCCATTAGCAGGATTGATCCAAATCAATTGGATCAGCTCCTTCATCCTATATTTGACCCGAAGTCTAAAAGAAATGTGATTGCATACGGGTTACCCGCTTCACCGGGAGCAGCTTCTGGTAAGGTAACATTTCACGCTGATGAGGCAGAAAAGCTAGCCGCAAGGAAGGAGAAGGTCATACTTGTCAGAATAGAAACTTCACCTGAAGATATTGGAGGCATGCATGTAGCACAAGGAATCCTTACAACAAGGGGAGGTATGACTTCACATGCTGCCGTCGTAGCCAGAGGAATGGGAACATGCTGTGTGGCAGGATGTGGTAACATCCAAATAAGTTATGGAAAAGAGGAATTTACCGTTGATGGAAGGGTTGTTAAGAAAGGAGACTACCTTTCTCTGGATGGTACTCTGGGTGAAGTAATACTGGGGGAATTGCCTACTGTAGAAACTAAACTCAGTGGAGATTTTGGTAAACTTATGAAATGGGCAGATGAGGTTCGTAAACTCAAGATCAGGGCAAATGCCGATACACCTGAAGATGCAAAAAGAGCTAGAGACTTTGGCGCTGAGGGGATAGGGTTATGCAGAACTGAACACATGTTTTTTGATGAAACCCGCATTGACTATGTTCGACAGATGATACTCGTAGCAGGTGACGTAAGGAACCTTGAAGCGATTGTTGAAGAGATGAACAATGGGCTTGACAAAATACCAAAAGAGAAAATCTCCTCATTTAAGGAAGAAATAAAGAAGACAAAGAAGAAACTTAATGAAGTAGCCAAGCTCAACAGGGATGCATTAAAAAAGTTGCTGCCCATGCAAAGGGGTGATTTTGAGAAGATCTTTAAGATTATGAATGGTCTCCCCGTAACCATAAGACTTCTTGATCCGCCCGTGCATGAATTTTTACCCAAAGAGGAATACCTACAAAAAGAAATAGCCAAAAAGATGGGGATGAGTTTTAAAGAGGTGAGGGATAAGGTACACAGTCTACAGGAAATTAATCCAATGTTGGGACTTAGAGGATGTCGTTTGGGTCTTATTTATCCTGATATTTATAAAATGCAGGCACAGGCAATAATTGAGGCAGTATGTAATATGAAAAAGAAGGGTATTAAAGTCATTCCAGAAATAATGGTTCCTCTTGTAGGAACTGAGGGAGAGATGAGTACCCTGAAAAAAGATATTGAAACGGTGGCAAATAATGTAATGGCAAGAAAAGATATTAAGATAAATTATAAGATCGGTACAATGATAGAGATACCAAGGGCGGCATTAACTGCAGATCAAATTGCAAAACATGCAGAATTTTTCTCTTTTGGCACCAACGATTTAACTCAAATGGCATTTGGATATAGCCGTGATGATGTTGGCGCATTTGTGCCACAATTTACAAAACTTGGTATACTGGAAAAGGACCCTTTTCAGGTACTTGATCAGGAAGGAATCGGACAGTTGGTTGAAACTGGTATTAAAAAAGGACGACAAACAAGACCTGATTTAAAGATAGGTATTTGTGGTGAGCATGGAGGGGATCCTTCATCAATTGAATTCTGCCATAGAAATGGGATGGATTACGTAAGCTGTTCTCCCTACAGAGTTCCTATAGCACGTCTGGCGGCTGCTCAGGCTGTAATTAAAGAAAGGCGATAAATGGAAAGCTTATACACAGAAAAGTGCAAAAATCAACTTCAATTAATAAAGGAAAATTATATCTTTAAACCAGTAAGGTTTTTTGCTGGTTTATTTTCCTGGCACTTTTACCAGAAAAAGACACTTGAAGAAAAATTAAAACAAAAAAATGTGCAAATTAACAATTTAACGACACAACTAAATATTCTAAATCATATGTATGAAGAGGGCAGAAACCTTTTAAAAGAACAGAAAAGGGATTTAGAAGAATTGTTAAAGATGGAACGTAAAGGTGCAAATATTCCTTCTCTAATACAGTTAGGCATGAAAAAGGTTAAGGTTTCTCAAAGGTCAAAGGTAAAGATAAATAAGTTAAAGGCAAAGATTGAAAGGTTAGATAGAGCTGGAATCCCAACTACACCAGAGGGGTATTATGAGTTAGGTTTAATAGCCTATTGCAATGAAAAGATTGATGAAGCAATTAAGCAATGGGCAACAGTAATTAAGCTAGAAAAAAACAAACTGGATGCCAGTCATAATCTAGGAATTGTTTATTATGAAATTGCAATGTATGAAGAAGCCATTTCCATATTAAACAAGGTTGTAAAGATCAACCCAAAAGATTCGTCTTCGCATTATTGTCTTGGGCTTGCCTACAAAGGGAAACGGAATTATGACGCTGCTATTTCAGAGCTTAAAAAGACCTTAATCTATAAATCTGAAGATGAATCAATATATTATAATCTTGGTCTATGTTATGACGAATGTGGTGAAATAGATGAAGCAATCAATACTTATAAAAAAGTATTAGATTTAAATAGAGAACACATTGATGCAACTTTCAATCTTGGTATTGCGTATAGAAAAAAAGGATTGATTGACAGGGCAGTATCTGAGTTTAAAAAAGTATTGAAAGCGGATACCACTAGCGTCGACGCTCATTATTATCTGGGACTATGCTTCAAAGAAAAAGGATTGATTCCAAATGCAAAAAAAGAGTTTGATAATGCCTTGAAGCTTAATCCTGTGCACATTAACTCACTTTGTAATCTAGGAATTATTTACAAAATCAATGGAAAAAATAATGAAGCAATTTCTAGATTTAAAACAATCCTGGACATTGATTCTAAACACCAGGGTGCGCATTACAATCTGGGACTTATATATTATGAAGAAGGAAAATACGATGAAGCAATTTCTGAATATAAAGAGTCCTTGCATAATAATAAAAACAAAACAGACATTTATCACAATCTTGGACTTTCTTACTACAAAAAAGAGTTGTATGAAGAGGCTATATCATCTTATAAAAGTGCCTTAAAAATTAACAAGGAACATATTGAGGTACTATTTGAATTGGCGATTACCTATAATAAGACAGGGAAGTACGAAAAAGCTATTTCTTTGTTTAAGAAGGTCTTAAAGAGTAAGCCTGAGAATGTAGCATGTTACTTTAACCTTGGTGTTGCTTACAAGGCAATGAATAAGTTAAATGAATCATATGAAGCTTACAAAAAGGCGCTCGTAATCAATTCAAATTATGCAAAGGCGTGGGATGCTCTTGGGGTTGTATCTAGAAAAAGAGGAAATCTTGATGAAGCTCTTCGTGCACATAAAAAAGCATTAACAATAAATCCTTCTTATGCAGAAGCTTGTAATAATCTTGGTATTATATATGATGATTATGGAAGATTAGAAGATGCTGTGAAATATTATAAGAAAGCTCTTAAAATCGTACCTGATTATGCCGAGGCATATAATAATATTGGAGTAGCATATGCAAAGCAAGGCAAGATAGACAAGGCAATATCACATTATAAAACAGCTATAGATTTAAGTCCTGATTATGCCGAGGCATTTAATAATTTAGGAGTAGCGTACAATAGCAATAAAATGTTAGATTTAGCCATTGAACAATACAAAATGGCTATCGAGGAAAAACTGGAATATGCCGAGGCATATAACAACCTTGGTATTACTTACGGAAAGAAGGCAATGTTCACTCAGGCAATCTCACAATACAAAAAGGCTATTAAGATAAATCCTAAATATGCAGAAGCTTATTATAATATTGGTATAGCTTACAGTAAAAAAAAGATGTATGATCAAGCCATTGCTTCCTTCAGAAAAGCTATAGAATTAAACCCAGATGATGAATCAGCGCATTACAATTTGGGTATAGTTTACAGTAAAAAGAGGATGTACGATGATGCAGTACTTGAATATAAAAAAGTAATAGAAACCAATCCTGGTTTGCCAGATGTCCACTATAATTTGGGAATGGTTTATCGTGAAAAGGGAATGCTTCTTCAGTCAAGGAGAGAAGTGTCTTTATATAAAAAATTAAATAATCGTAAATAAAATCTTAATCCGTATCAACACACCACTAACATCGTGGAAATTGTAAAACTTATTTAAGCTAAATAATATTTAATGTACAACCTGCGCGCACACCAATAAAAAGAAAATCCAAAATCAGAAATTCACAGACTTTTCATCATTCCAGTATTCCAACATTTCAACCAACGCAATAAAATCGTTCTGGTGGGATGTAAACAAAACGAACCAAGTTTTAAATTTCCAGTAATTTCCCTAATTCATCAAGATGTTCTTCCTCATCTGCTAATATGTCTTCAAGCATTCTCCTGGTTGTGATATCTTCTGAAACCTCTTTGATATATCCCTTAAAATCTTCAATTGCCGTTTTTTCTACCTCATAGTTTTCTTTGATCATATCTTCAAGCTTTTCCGGAACGTTTATCTTGTCAATCTTGGTAGTTGGTATACCACCGAGTGCAGTTATTCTCTCGGCAAGAGCATATGCGTGTTTCATCTCGACAATGCTTAGTTTTTTAAAAATTTCTGACACATCTGGGCTATTAATACCCTTAGCCAAATAGTGATGTTGCAGATACTGCATTATTGCAGTAAGTTCTTCAACCCTAACCTTATTCAAAACCTCAATTATTTTTTCTTTACCCATAAATATCCTCACCTTTCTTTGTTAATTTTCTTTAATTATCATAGCCTGTCCACAACAGAATAATGTGCCGTCTCCTCCATTCATTACTTTGACTTCAGCTCCGCATATTTCACAATAATAAAACTCATCATTATGAGTGGTCATTTTTAAACCTCCTGATAGAATGATATGTCAAATGGTTTCTGATTTAATGACATTTTAAGCTATTAAATTCAACAGTATTTTATTCCTTATCAGCATCACCTTTATTATCACATTTTTCTTTGTAGTCTTTTATTGCAGCTTCTATGGCCTCTTGAGCCAGGACTGAACAGTGCATCTTATTTGGAGGCAAACCATCCAGGGCTTCTGCCACGGCTTCGTTTGTAATTTCAGAGGCTTCTCCCACCGTCTTGTCTTTAATCATTTCAGTAGCCATGCTGCTAGTTGCAATTGCAGCCCCACAACCAAATGTTTTGAATTTTGCATCCAAGATTTTTTCATCCTTTACCCTCAAATATAATCTCATCACATCACCACAGGCGGGATTGCCTACTGTTCCTACTCCATTGGCATCCTCTATTTCCCCCATGTTTCTGGGATTCATGAAATGATCCATTACCTTTGGGCTGTATGGCCCAAGCATATCGTCTTTAGACATAAATATAACTCCCTCTAATTAATAGAAAACAGTTAATCGTTGAATGGTTGCGGAATTTATCTTCTCAAAAACACCCCTTAACTCCGAACCAAATAACGAAAGCCAATTCACTTAAAAAGTTCTCGGGCAGGTGACCACATTGTTTTTAAGGAGATTACAAATTGCATTAAAAAAGCCATTAAGGCCATAATTCCCCCAAGAAGAACCGTTATTGCAAAGATTGGCGTTAATTTTGTTAGCCACCAGGAAAAGATATCCAATATTAAGGAACCAAAAGGCAAGACTATTAAAACCATTTTGAGCTTCTCATTGATTGGTGTAAATAAAAAAATAGTTCCTGTTAAAGCGAATATTATGCCTATACTGGTCATGTGGATATGGCTTAATGTTATAAGTCTGGATATTGGTATTCCATGGTTAATCTTTGTAAATATTTCAGTAACTATTGACAATCTATCAAATGGCGCAAATGCTGCTTCTCCACCAGCAGTATGACATTTCAAACAATTTTTTATAATGATTCCTTTAATATTATCGAATTCCTTTTTTATAGCTCCTCTTTTTGCCCAATTAATCAGGTTGCTTCTATTATTCTCGTCATCAATATGTTTTTTCATGGTACCTTTAAGTTTTGCTTCAATAAGTAACACATCAGGTTGTCCATAAAATGTTAAAATTATATCTTTTAACGATAACCCTGTTCTTCCATCAGCCTTATGATAAGAAAGAAATAAGTTAAATTGCGAAAATACATAACCTATACCCATACAAATTAGGAAAAGAGTGCATAGCATTTTGCCGCATATAGGTAAAGTATTAAGCCTGAATTCACGTAATCGAAGCATTTAATTCTTCATGTCTTCTGCTGTAATTAAGTTTATGTGCAGAACTCTTTCTATTATCAAATGTAACAAATTCCTTATAACCTGCTTGTCTTGCTAGTAAAATGGCTTTATCAAAATCTCTACCTACGTCATCTGGAGCGTGAGCGTCTGAACCAAATACTATATGTATGCCGTGTTCTCTGTATAACTTAAGAATTTCAAGAGATGGATATATTTCATTCACAGGTTTCCTTAGACCTGATGTGTTTATTTCTAAAGCGACTTTATACTCTTTGAATACCTGTGCTGTTTCATTTAATTCTTTTAAGAGCCCGTTTTTTGGACGGTGTCCAAACTTCTTTACCAGGTCACAATGCCCGATTATGTCAAAAAGTGAGGTACGTGCAGATTCACGCAATAATTCATAATATTCCTTGTAAACTAAGTCTACATTCTTTTTATCCCATCCTTTAAGTTCTTTTGGGTGGTCGAATGCCCATTTCCCAATGTAGTGTACGGAACCTATGACGTAATCAAAGGGGTATCTTGTTAGGATTTCTTTAATATAAGATTCATTGCCGGGAATATAGTCAGCTTCTATTCCTAATTTTATTTGAATTTCTGGAAATGATTTACGCAGGTGCATAACCTTACTTATATAAACGGGCAGTTCTTCGAGTGTCATTGTGAGGTTATTTTCTTTGCCATCATTCATAGGCAAATGATCGCTGAATCCTATTTCGTCAAGCCCATTTCTTATTGCCTCTTTAACATAATCTTCCATTTCCCCTGATGCATGGCCACACAATTTTGTATGCATGTGATAGTCTATCATAATAAGTTACCGATACATTACCTCCCAAAATAAAGCCTCGATATCTTCTTTGTGTTTTGATTCTTCTTGCGCCAACCAGACAAACAACTTTTTCAAGTCAAGGTCGGATACAATCTCGGACATATTAAAGTAAAATTCAAAAGCTCTTTTTTCTCTTTTGGCAGCAAAAACTAGAATGTCCTTAAAGTCTGAGTCTTTGCTAAGGCTTTCATCTTTACTTGTAAGATACTCTGATATTCCCTGTCTGGGTGTCCTGCTTATTTTTATTTCTTTTTTTTTTACACTTTCTATGTTGAAATCCTCGATAGCTTTTTTATGTTTTAATTCTTCCTCGGCAAACCTTTTTAGGGTTGCCTTTGTTTGTAGATCTTTTGCATAATCTGCCGCATTTTTGTAGAGTAGGTATGAGCCATTTTCCTTACTAGCAGCTTTTTTTAAAATTGATTCAATCGATTCATTTTGCATGGTTTATTTATTATAATTTTAATTTGCCCCGTTAGAAAGAAAGCCTAGCCCTGTGGGCGAGGTAAAAAATTGGTAGCGGGGGAGGGTGCTAATGTCCACCCGAGTTTTCTAACGGGGTTTACTTTAATATCATAAGTTGATTACAACATTTAAGAAAACCACCACCGTCTTGTATAACTTTAACCTCTGTGCCACATATCTCACATTTGCATTCTCTTCCTTTTCTATCCATTTTAGGGACATAATTTGTGACATCTATGAATTCACATTCTTTACTACATGAAGGACATCTTTCGTATGGTTCCTTTGCTTCAAATTGGTAACCACAGTTATTGCATTTCCAACTCGTCATGATGTTTCAATGTTCCTTTAACATATTTAGAATGTTACCGGCTGATCATGAAATGTCTCAAAACCTGAAGCAGAATCTAGTATTGAAGAAATAAGCAAATTGTGAGTCCCTAAGTTTTTTACGAGAAATCAAGATGCTTAAAAGCGTCCTATATAACTGGTAATTCTATTATTTTAACATTCGTTCAGATATTCTAACTTCAATACCACAGGCGGGGCATGTAATTTTATCACCTGCCTTTGTATCAGGTGCTATATGAAGTTCTAGCTTGCATACTGGGCATAAAAATCCGCGAAAGGGGCTTACAGGATAATTGAGGTCAAACATTTGTTTTAAAAGAATCTCATCAATCTCAGAATATCTCGTTTTGTTTTTGATAGCTTTTATAACCTCTCCAGCTTCTAATACGTTTCCAACAAATAATGCGCCAACTAATGTGTCATTTTTTAAGACTAGTTTTTTGTAAATATCAATTTCAGGATGAGGGTAATCACCTCTTATTATCTTATAACCATTATCTAAAGGATTTGAAATTCCAATTGATATTATATCAACTCCGCATATTTGAGTTGAACTAATACACGAAACATCATCATATTCTTTTTCACTACCTGTTATATTAGAGCCGGCAACTTGTCCTTGTTTCCATGCTTTTAGCCATCTAATGTTAATTTCAGGAATTCCATCATGTGGAACAGCCTGTAATTGAGCAACGTCTCCTGCGGCATAAATATTGTCTATATTTGTACGCATTTTTGTATCTACTAAAACACCGTTGTCAGTATTCACACCACTTCCATTCAGAAAGCCTATGTTAGGCCTTAGTTTATCAATAATCCCGAGGATCTGACATTCAATAAATCTATCGTCTGTTGTAATGATGCCATGAACGGTTTTATTCTTAATAACAACTTCTTTTATGTCGGTATTATGTTGTGTTTTTATGCCTTTTTCCCTCAGTTTAATTTCAAGAACATTAGAGGCATCTTTGTCCATCGCTTCTGGCCAAAGCCTCTCTCCCGGTATTAAATATATTACTTCTAGACCGCTGTCGTTTAAGGCCTCTGCTAATGACATAGTTAGAAAGTCTTCACCAATAACTACAGCATACTTTGAGGACCTAATCTTTTCCTTTATATTTTTAGCATCGTCTATTGTTCTTAATTCTACAATTCCTCCATTTAAATCGCTGCCTGGGTAATTCTTTCTTTTAATTAAACCACCTGTTGCGATTAATAGCGAATTGTACTTAATAACAGTTTCATCACTTAATACAGCCTCATTCTTGCCCGGAGCAATCTTAGATACTTTTTTCCCAAGGAATAAATTAATATTATTTTTCTCATAAAAATCCTTTTTCCCACTCCACAATTTATCTTCATCAATAGATCCGGATATAAATCTTGGGAGTTGTGGCCTGTAATAAAATGGATAATTTTCTTCTCCTACAATTATTATTTCACAATCATTGTCGTATTTTCTGATTGACTCCGCCGCCTTAGTACCCGCAACGCCATTACCAATAATTACTTTTTTATCCATTTTTTTAAAACTCTTTGTAAATTACGTCATCATATTCCGTTTCGATTTTTGATTTATGGTCTAATTCTTCTACTGCTAATTCTTCAAAAAGATTTTTTACATCAATACTAGTCACGATCTTTGCCATGTCGTTATAAAAATCATATGCCTTTTGTTCTCTCTTCATTGCATGTATCATTATTTCTTGAATGGTTGAATCTTTAGTGATTTCTTTGTCTAATAGGTATTGAGATATGTGAAGGTCATGTGGTTGTTTAAGGTTATGATGTTGTTCTTCAATCTTATTTAAGTCAAAATCTTTTAGCCTGTTTTTATGCTTTAATTCAATATTCGCAAATTCCTTAAGTAATTCTTTTGCAGAAGGGTCCTTTACGATATCTTCTGACTGGCAGTAAAATGTATAAGCATCTTCTTCCTTTTGAATAGCCATATCTAAAATTTCCTTTAATGTACTAATGGCCATATCTTCTTTTCTCCTTTATTACGACGTTCAATTGGCTAATAGTTTTTCTATAATTTCCTTGCTTGGCGGTATGTTGTCCTTATATTTTATTATTCCATTTTTATCCAGGATAATATTTAAGGGTATACCAACTACCTTGTATAATCTAGCAACATCAGCGTTGGAATCAAGGACTACAGGATAATTTATCTTGTTCTTTTCAACAAATGCCTTGACTTTTTTTTCACTCTCTTGAATGTCAATATTGAGCACTTCAAGACCCTTATCCTTGAATTCTTTGTAATATTCCTTAAGAAGAGGAACTTCATGTTTGCAATGAGGACACCATGTAGCACCAAAAACCAATAATATACTCTTATCTTTTCCAAATGATTCCAAATCCAATTCCTTACCTTCAATAGTTAATAGCTTGAACGTAGATGCTTTTTGTCCTACATCTACGCCCGTATTAATCTCGGCAAATACTATGTTTTTGTTGATACTTATCATGAAAAGGAACATAAATAATGTATTTAATGATACAATTCTAAACATTTTTAAAGTTGTTTTCATTTTAAACCTCATTTTCTTCTAAAAAATTGCTTTGAATTAAGTTTTCCTTTCTTAATCAAAGTTAATTTGATCTCTCGATTCTACGATAATTTTTATAAATAATCTCGTGTATTTCACTTTCTAACATGTGGCAAAATTCCAATTCCTTATCAGCCTTTTGATAGTCATTTATATCTAAATATCTCATAAAGTCTCTAACACCCATATCAATGATCTCGTAAGGAATTACCGGTTGTCCTAATTCTCCTAAACGTATTATCATAGCTTTTATCATTGCCTCAGGTTTCAACTTTGTTTTCCATACATTGCTATTTGCTATCTCCTTCCTGAAAGGTATGATGTTTTCAGGTTTATAGAAATCTCCTCTAAATTTCATGTAATCCACGTTATTCCAGAAATCCCAATGAGCAGAACAGTTTGAACAATTTGGAAGGAATACCTGTACAGGATTGTTCCACACATCAAAATAGGTGTGACTCAAGAGGCTAACTGCAGCGCTAAGTTTATCCTGGCTAATATTTTTTACCTTTTCATCGCCAACGATGCTTACGGCGTCTTCAGCATGACTCAGAAATCCAGGCACTTCCTCAACAATCCTTTTGTGAGCATATATCTTTTTCTCTAATTTTGCTCTTCCTTTGTAATCATCTGGAGAAAGACTTTTTAATTCCTGGTTAAATTGATTTATTTTCTCTTCCTTTTTTTTATGTAAAGCTGCAAAGTTCTTGCTACTTAATCCATTACCATTGAAAACCTCCAATGCCACTTCGAGAAAATCAGGCTGATTTTCCAGGATATGCGCATAAACCCTGTGAAAATGCGGGGGTTCTTTATCTATAACGGGGATAACAGAATATATTGCAGCACCTTTATCCAGTTCACAACTTTCTAACAACTTTGCAGCCAAAACAACATGTGTACCCCAATCCAATTATACCTCCTTTTAATGTTTTAGTTATTTATGTTATCTTTTCATAACTTCATCATTAGCCTTGCGAAATTATATCATTTTGTTTTGCAAAAGTGAAACAAATTAACATTTAGCAGATATCTAAGTTAAGTATATATCTCAATTGTGTGTAAATGTTAGGAACCTTTTTTGTAAACTCACTTCAAAACACACATTTATGAATATCCCTCTCTTTACTTTTCTGCACAGCTATTAAAATATTGTTCACTTTTAACAATCAAGTTAAATACTTTAATGCATTTTATTATGAGCAATACCGGGCTCGCATCCGGCCTGTGCTGTTGTTAAGTTTTCGGCCTCAAGCGCACGCCTGTCTGCCATATCATATAACTTTCTCTCCTTCTTGACATTTATGCCCAACGCATCACGCTTCTTCTCTATGTGATCTATTACGAGTTTCACTACCTTATCAACGTCCGGTTCAAACGCCCATTTTCCACCCACAATATCTTCCAGCCCCTCACTCAAGAATTTATCTACTTCCGGCGCTCCGGCAGCCGGAGACTTCGTCCCAAATATCGTAAAGACGCCACTGGCAACAAAGTACTGTCCTATTGCCAACGCCTTCTCATGCATCCAGTCAAGACAAACACCTGCTACCGGCAGCTCACTGATATCATTACCAAG
>JBHICG010000083.1:0-13127 GCA_046759445.1 Candidatus Scalinduaceae bacterium | reverse complement strand
TTTGGATATGGGTGGATGATCGTAAAAGAGTATCTCAACAAGTCTATTGGGATTTCTGTCTGCAAGATTTTGTTCTGCCAGTTTATTCATTGTAGAGATAAACGCTCCAGGGTTATTCGTCTTTCTAATAGCATATCTGTCACATTCCCTTTCCTTCTTTCTACTATAAGCATTTTGAATTGGCAGAAGAATAAATCCAAAAATACCCAATACCAAACACAACACTGGAAATGCAGCAATGTCGTGAATATACTGATATCCCAGAATAGTTATCATTTTTGTTAATACATAATGACATAAAGCAAATCCGATAAAACCTGATATGCTACTAACAACCAACATTTTAAGCATGTGATGATAAACATGGTGACCTAATTCGTGTGCAAACACGGATTTAATCTCAGACAATGAATATGAATCTAATAATGTATCACTTAGTAGCACTCTCCTTGTATTGCCCAAACCAGCAAGAGCTGCATTGGCTTTCTTTGTATTTTTGCTCAGATTAATTTTATAGACGCCTTGAATATTAATACCTGTACCTTCTGTAAGTGATAAAAGACCTTCTTTTACATCTTCATTATCTATGGGTACAGTTTTGTAAAATAGAGGAAATATAAGGACAGGAGCAAGTTTTGCCATAATTATTGAAAAGAATATCCAGAAGATAGTAGTAAATATCCACCATGAGTTTGGAAAGTTTCTAAGGAATATATATATTATTTCTACTAAGAAAATAAGTAATGCAAGCGAAAGAAAGAACTTCTTTATTTCATCCTTAACCCATCCCGGTAGTGTCTGGTTAGACAGTTTATAGGTGTGTTCAAGAATAAAACCTCCATAAAAGCTTAAGGGAATGGTTATCAAATCTAGAATAATAATAAAGACGATAAGATAAAGTGCTATGAGAGGGTACTGATTTGTTGTTATTAATAAGATACTGTCTTTTAAGATATTTGAACCAAACATTGCCATAAACACTAAATATATAAGTGCAACGGCTAAACCTATAACTGCCAATATATATTTTTGTTTGGAATATTTTTTTGATAATTTGTCAGATTTTTCTTTCACGTTATTTAACATATTTTTAGCCACCTACGTTATTAGATTCCAGATCTTGAATGACAAAAGAAACTTCAGGTAACGAAGTTGGCCGCTATGTTATTAGATACTATTTTATGTTATCTGACATATCAACAGACACCAAGTCACAAAAAGAAGTGTCCTTTATGGCAATTCTGCGAATTGCTTAGGCGATTCTCTGAATCGCACGTAAAGGGGGATTCAGGGGGATTTGCTTTTCAAGAAATCTTTAACCTCTTTAAGGTTTGGTATTGCCGCTCTTCCGCCTATGCTTCTACACTTAAGCGCTGCAGTAGCAGAGGCAAATCTTACTGATGTCTTTAAATCCCAATTCTGCAATAAACCGTATATAAACGCTCCATGAAAGACATCGCCACAACCTGTTGTATCAACGGCCTTAATCTTAAAGGCTGGTTGATAAAAACAATCTTCTTTAGATACTGTTACACTCCCCCTGCCGCCAAGTGTAACTATGACAACCTTGGCCCCTATCTTTAACATTTCCCTCGCTACTTTTTTTGGCTCATGACTTTTATAATATTGTTTAGCAAAATCCTCGGACGTTATAAAATAGTCAGCCATCTTTACAAGCCCTAACGAACCTTCCCTTAAACTACCAGCATCAACTACGACTATAACACCAACTTCCTTAGCACATCTGGCTGCTTCCAGGGAGCTTTCTATCATAAGTTCGTCCAGGTGAAGTATCCTGGCATTCCTGATCAGGTCCTTATTTATTTCGTTTGGCTTAAGTGGTGTGACAGTTGCCCTTGACCAGAAGATAGTTCTCTTGCCAGTTTCTTTTTCAATTGCAATAAATGACAGTTGCGACTTTTTACCTTTTTCTACAACAATGTAATCAATATTAACATTCTCATCAATTAAGCTTTCTTTGATAAGATTTCCAAAATAGTCATCAGAGATTTTCCCAATAAATGATGTTGAAACGCCTAACCTTGATAGGGTAACCATTGCAGTCGCCACAGGCCCCCCACCCTGTATAGTAAGATTATTCACCTCTCTTTTCTCATCAACTCCAGGATAATGTTCCACTATACCAAGGTAATCTACACAACATTGTCCTAATCCAACTACATCAGATTTCAAGATTATCCTCGTTTAACACCTCTTAACATTACCGTTTTCATGTACCAAATTTAGATCTTTTATCATTTGTAAATCTTCTTCAGGTGATTTACCCTTGGTAGTAAGATAATTTCCTATCATTGTACTGTTGGCTCCTGCATAGAACATCCAGCTTTGCAAATCACGCAAATTTGCCTCTCTCCCTCCTGCAACTTTTATTTCTTTATCTGGAAATATGAACCGAAAAACAGCTATGATTTTCAGTATCTCCATCGGCTCTACAGGCTTTTCAAAACACAAAGGAGTTCCATTTATGGGACTGAGAAAATTTAATGGAATTGCATCGACATCAAGGGCTCTAAGTTCAAAAGCCAAATCCAATCTATCCTCAACACTCTCACCAACGCCAAATATGCCCCCGCTGCATACTTTCATCCCTGCGTCTTTTGCATTTCTAATTGTATCTGCCCTCTCACTATAAGAATGTGTTGTGCAAATATTTGGAAAATATCTCTCTGATGTCTCAAGATTGTGATTAATCATTTCGACTCCATTATCCGCCAGTTTCTTCGCCATCTCATACGTAATAGTGCCAATTGAGGTATGAATGGGAATCCTTCCTTCTTTTGATAATTCACAAATGTATTCACAAATCCTGTCATAATCCTTATCAATCTCTAAACTATAACCGCTTGTAACAATCCCGATACAATCTGTTTTAGAATCATTACCTCTCTCTACGAATTTGGCAATTTCTTCCTTTTCTATCAATGGGAAACTAGATATGCTTGTTTTATAACGAACAGATTGAGAGCAGAATTTGCAATCTTCGGAACAGCGTCCCTGTTTCACACTTATTATTGAGCACGAGCGGATAACATTTTTAAAAGATTTATAACGAATACTATTTGCCCAGTAAAACAGGTCGTAAATTTCATTTCCACTTATACACATTAAATAATATGCATCATCATAGGAAATTTTCTCTCCTTGAATCGACCTGTTTGCAATATTTTCTATCTTTGTGTTCATGTCTAAATTACAGATTATGCCATCCTTTTTGATTGAGACTTTACCGTGTTATTTAATTCTTTATATTTTCTACTAATTATGTCCCATACTATTTCTGGACGGTCCGAACTGATATATGACATGCAAGCTCCCGCTTCAAAACACCATGTGGCAATATTCTCTATGCTTAATTCAGTAGCCACTTCGATAGCAGTTGATACTTCCCTTTCTCTCCCTTTGGGAACTTTAAATCCCTGTATCCAGATTTGAGGTTCCTTATTGTATTTCCCGCAAAGTTGTACCACTTCTCTGGAAACACTTCCTACAAAATCTCTAACACATTTATTATAAGAAAACCAGTACGGATCACTCCCAAATATATCTATATTTTTCATTTTAACTAACTCTTCCCATTGATAAATTCCGTATTTAGGATCTTTTATAGGAAATACGCAAACAGCATTTTGCAAACCCTTTTTTGATGAAATATCTGATAAATATTCTATAAATTTTAAGATAGTATTTTGTCTAAACTCTTTGATATCTTCTGTAAGGTCTAAAGGCATTTCATATCCGTAGTAATCTTTAAAAATGTCTTTACATGTAGTACACGTACATCCCCATATTACTCTTGTTTTGCCAAATAGATCCTTAAATTCACCGTAAAAGAGATGAGGTTCATCCCAGAAGACACCCTCCGCCCCTGTAGAAGCAGCATGTTCTATCCATTGCAACATTTCGTCTCTAAAAGCTTTTGTATTTAAGCACGCTTTATTTACTTTAATTTCACCTTCAGCAAAGCTCAATCTTTGTCTGGACTCCGGTAATAGTTTTACAAATGTAGAAAATGATTCTCCACCGAAAACCCTACCAACCCCCCATGGATCAAGAAAAACCTCTAATCCTACCTCTTTGCTTACCTTGACTATATCAACCATGGTTTGAGAATGATAGGCGATATCGTGTTCACTCATTGTATGAATAACAAAATTACATCCATCATTTAACATTTTCTCCATGTCTTCTCTAACATGTCTTAGTGTTCTGTTGCCAAAATAACTAGTTCCAAGTTTCATTTAATAAGCTCCACTTTATATTCCTCTACAAAATTGATTAATAAGAACTTGAATCTAAAAAACATTTACTAGTTTTAATGGTACTTACGCATAAGAAGTCTGTCAAGAGAATCCCGTCTGTATAGCTCACATAATGTGATTCAAATAGTATAAATTTTACTTGAAATAAATAATCATATTTGATATATGTAAATCAGACATGGGTTCTGCTGCGTTCGTGTTGAAGCAACTATTTTCTTAACCTATAACGTTCACATGGGAACCATAATTTGATAGTCTAATTTTGAACGAAGTTAGTTTATCAATGGGTGCCCCCCTTAAAAAAGGGTAATAAGGAAAAAACTTCACACGACGTAAGGCGGAACCTTGTCTTACATCAAGTGCTTCTTTCTATATATCATACCCTTACATGGTTTTCAAAATCAATTTTGTTCTGAGATATATTTCGATTATAAGAATTAGTAAGATAATTTGTAAAAAACAAATCCCAAAAAAACACTTGACAATTTAAATTAATATAATTATTATATTTTGTATATTATTTTATATTGGTTCTTCAAAATTTCTTCATAAGTATTGCTCATTTCCTGGATCATCTTCTTGCGAGTAGAGAATTCTTCAATCCTTAACGGAAAGCAAGCAATGTTAAACATGGTTAATTTTGATTTAATGATGTATAAACTTTAAACATAAATCCTTACATCCTTTTCGATTAGAACCCTCTCTAACAATTTCTTATCTTCCAAAACAATAAATTAACAGGCAATACGATTAATCAAGCCTAGTATATCCAAGTAAATAAGTGTCAAAAAGATTTTTTATTATCGATGGACATTCACAATTTTATCAAGCTTACTATGCAATCACTGAGTTAACTACGCCTTCAGGTCACCCGATAAATGCCGTATATGGTTTTACGAGGATGCTGCGCAAAATCATAAAAGAATACAATCCCTATTACATGGCAATAGCTTTTGATTCAAAAGGACCTACTTTTAGGCATTTAGAATATAAAGAATATAAGATTCAGAGAAAACCTGCACCTGATGAACTACTATCCCAACTACCACTTATGTTTGACGTAATTAAGGCATATAACATACCATTATATGTTCACGAAGGTTTTGAAGCCGATGACATAATAGGAACCGTTGCTAAGAAAGTCTCTGCAAAGGAGATAGAATGCATAATAATAACGACAGATAAAGATATGGAACAATTAGTCGATAAGAATATAAGGATTCTTAATCTTAGAAAAAAAGAGATGACGGATATTGAGAAGATACGTAAAGAGAAAGGAATTGAACCAGAAAACTTCATTGATGTTCTTGCACTAGGAGGAGATGCCAGTGACAACATACCTGGTGTTCCCGGTATCGGTTATAAAACAGCCCTAAACCTTATTAGAGAATGGAAGTCATTAGAAAATGTCTTATCGAACATTGATAAGATAAATGGCAAAAAGAAGCAGGAAAATTTGTCGAAGAATACAGAATTGGCAATTCTTTCAAAACGTTTAGCAACCATAAATACCAACGTGCCACTGGATGTAAATTATGACACTTGCCGCTTGACTAATATTGACCACGCCAGACTTAAAGAATTATTTACCAAATTTGACTTTAAATCATTTATTGTTGAAAATGGCAACAATAATTGAATGAATGGAAAAATCAAGGTAATAGGCATTATGGGTGGCATAGCAAGTGGAAAGAGCACTGTAGCAAAAATGTTAAGATCACTTGGTGCAAGTGTTGTCGATGCTGATAAGATCTGCCATCAACTAATAAACACAGAGGAAATAAACAAAAAAATCAGTAAGAAATGGGGAGGCTATATATTAAATAAGCATGGCAAAATAAATAGATGTAAACTTGGAAAGATCGTATTTTCAGATAAAAGAGAACTATTGACACTTAATAAAATTATTCATCCAAAAGCAATAAAACAAATAAAAAGCCGAATCACCGAACTTAATCAACAAGGCACAAAAAAAGGAATAGTTCTTGATGTTGCTTTATTAGTGGAATCAAACTTAACAAGCCTCTGTGACATAATAATATTCGTAGATTCTAAAAGGCAAATTTGCAAGAAGAGGGTCCAGCAAAATCGAAAATGGCCTTCGAGCGAAATAAATAAAAGAGAAATGTTTCAAGGCTCATTAAGAGAGAAAAAAGAGAATGCAGACATTGTCATCAATAATAATTCTTCTAAAGAAGATACATTCAAACAAGTTAAAGATTTTTGGAATCAATTTATAATTAAGTAAAATTACGGAGGATAACATGGTAACAACTAAATCCAGCAAAAAGGCTAGTAAAATTGACAAAAACAATAATGAAAAATATGAAGAAATTAAAAAAGGTGATATGCACATTACTGCACTGCAAAAGAATACAATAAAAGAACTTCAAGAAACAGCCAAGAAAGAAGGCGTAAAAGAATATTCAGGCCTTAAAAAGCATGACTTGATATTTAAGATACTTAAAGAGCGTGTAAACCAGAATGGCTTAATGTATGGTGAGGGTGTGGTAGAAGTATTACCTGAAGGTTTTGGTTTTTTGCGCTCTCCAGACTATAACTATCTGCCATGTCCTGATGACATATATATCTCACCGTCACAAATAAGACGGTTTGGTATTAGAACTGGTGCAGTAGTCTCTGGACAAATACGTCCACCTAAGGAAAACGAAAGATATTTCGCTTTGTTAAGGGTAGAAGCAATAAATTTTGAAAATCCTGAACTTATGAGCGAACATGTTGTTTTCGATGATTTAACTCCATTGCACCCTACAGAGAGGCTTTTATTAGAGTCAAAAAAAGAAGACACAGAAATGAGAATAATGGATCTAACTACCCCCGTAGGAAAAGGACAACGCGGCTTGATCGTAGCGCCTCCTCGTACAGGAAAAACGGTCCTTCTTCAAAAAATAGCAAACAGTATCACAAAAAATCATCCTGAAGTTTATCTTATCATTCTTTTAATAGACGAACGTCCAGAAGAGGTGACTGATATGGCTCGTTCTGTACAAGCCGAAGTAATTGGGTCAACATTTGACGAACCAACTAGCCGTCATGTTCAGGTTGCAGAAATGGTAGTAGAAAAAGCTAAACGAATGGTAGAATACAAAAAAGACGTTGTAATATTACTAGACTCTATTACACGTCTGGCAAGGGCATATAATACAGAAATACCACATAGTGGTAAAATACTATCTGGTGGAGTCGATGCTAATGCATTACAAAAACCCAAACGTTTCTTTGGTGCTGCCAGAAACATCGAAGAAGGTGGAAGTTTGACAATAATTGCCACCGCTCTTATAGATACTGGTAGTCGAATGGACGAAGTCATATTTGAGGAATTCAAGGGGACAGGTAATATGGAATTACATCTGGATAGAAGACTTGCAGATAGAAGGCTCTTTCCCGCAATCGACATAACTAGATCTGGAACAAGGAAAGAAGAATTGATACTTGACCCAGAAGAATTAAAACGAATGTGGATGTTAAGAAGGGTTTTGAATGAAATGAATCCTACGGAATCATTAGAATTACTAATCAACAAATTAACAAAAACTCAGTCAAATGCCGAATTTCTAATGAGCATGAATCTGTAATAAACAGACAATGTTCCCTAGGTCATACATCATTTCACTTCTAATCCAAAGCACACAAAAGTAATCTATTAAGCGAATCTTCTAACTCAGACAACCACCGATTGAGTATATTTCTTACCTTTACTGATCAAATATACCATAAGTATTGAAACATCTGCAGGAGAGACGCCAGAAATACGTGAAGCTTGCCCCAATGAAACAGGAAGAATATTGTTCAACTTCTGACGGGCCTCTTTCCTTAAACCAGGAATATTTTCATAATTGAACCACGAGGGTAGCGAAAAACCCTCCATCCTCTTAAACTTTTCGATTTGTTTTTGCTGCCGGTCAATGTAACCTTTATATTTTAATTCAATCTCTATTTGTTCCTGAATAATAGGAGGAATATTTTGAGTCTTCAAACCATTATCTATGTCTAACAAATCGTTAAAACATATATTTGTTCGCCTCAAAATTTTTGACAATAAATCAGATCCATTTTTGTTACACTTAAGATACTTAATGGTTTCTGAAATAATATTCTCTTTTTCTAACAATTCTTTCCACTGTCCTTTGTCTATCAGACCATATTTATATCCATATCTCATAAGCCTTCTATCAGCATTGTCATGCCTAAGGAGAAGTCTATATTCCGCTCTTGAAGTAAACATCCTATATGGTTCTTGCGTACCTTTCGTAACTAAATCATCAATTAAAACTCCAATATAAGCTTCCGATCGATCTAAAATGAAAGGTTCACGATCCTGTATCTTTAACACGGCATTTATTCCAGCCATAATACCTTGAGCAGCAGCCTCTTCATAACCAGAAGTACCATTTATTTGTCCTGCCAGGAAAAGGTTATCAACAATTTTAGTTTCAAGAGAAGGTTTGATTTGAGTAGGTGGTATATAATCATATTCTATAGCATATCCATAACGCCTAATCTCAGCCTTTTCCAATCCCTTTATCGAATGAACCATTGCTTCCTGAACATCGTATGGCATACTAGTTGAAATGCCATTACAGTAAACCTCTGAGGTATTCAGACCTTCTGGTTCAAGAAATATCTGGTGTTGATCTTTGTCTGGAAATCTTACTATTTTATCCTCAATGGAAGGGCAATAACGTGGACCCACTGCTTTGATCTGTCCCGTGTAAAGTGGGGAACGATCCAAGTTTGACCTAATAATTTCATGAACCAAATTATTAGTGTACGTTATATAACACTTGACCTGAGATTTCTGAATCTTCTTCGTTGAAAAAGAAAATGCAGTAGGTTGTATATCGCCATCTTGTGCTTGCAATATTTTGTAATTTATTGTATTACCGTTAAGACGTGGCGGTGTTCCCGTTTTAAGCCTGTCTGTCTTGAAGCCCATATTTCGTAAACTATTTGATAATTTATCAGACGATGGTTCATTATACCTTCCACCTTTTGTCTTGGAATTACCTATGTGAATTAAACCATTTAAAAAAGTACCTGTTGTAATTATTACGGCATTTGCGTTATACTTCGTTCCACTTCTACCGATTAGATCAAATATACCTCTATCTCTTACTATAATTTCATCAATAACATCCTGGCATAAAGAGATATTCTTCTCTTTTTCTAATCTCCTTTTCATTTCAAGCTGATATAGTTTTTTGTCTGCCTGTGCACGCGGAGAACGGACAGCATGTCCTTTACTAACGTTGAGAAGTCTAAACTGGATACCTGTCTCATCAATCACCTTCCCCATTTCTCCGCCAAGGGCATCTATTTCACGGACTAATTGACCCTTAGCAAGTCCACCTATAGCAGGATTACATGACATTTGAGCAATAGTATCTAGGTTTATTGTAATTAATGCTGTCCGCATACCCATTCTGGCAGATGCTAATGACGCCTCACATCCAGCATGACCACAACCCACAACAACTATGTCAAAGAATGTCTTCATTGTTCCTTAAACGATAAATAATAAGGATTATCATAAAATCTCATTTTGCTTTTTGAACTATTCGTTTTTCTCTAATAACGGTTACAGTTACTTCTCCAGGGTATTCAAGTTCTTCTTCTATTTCCCTTGCTATGTCATGGCAGATTTTTGCTGCCAGTTTATCACTAACTTTATCAGGATGAACTACTACTCTCACTTCTCTACCAGCCTGGATTGCATAAGCACTCTCAACACTACCAAAAGACATTGCTATATTCTCTAGCTTTTCTAACCGTTTAACATATTTTTCAAGAGTTTCTCGCCTAGCGCCAGGTCTGCTAGCAGATATTGCATCTGCAGCATTTATTAAGACAGCATACACAGTTTCAGGTTCGACCTCTTCATGATGCGAAGCAATTGCATTTACGACCTCAGGTCTTTCTTCAAATCTTCTCGCAATATCAGCCCCAACAATAGCATGAGTACCTTCAACATCAACACCAGTAGCCTTTCCAATGTCGTGTAAGAGACCACACCTCCTGGCTAACTGTGTATCTAGTTTTAATTCCCCAGCCAGGATACCTGCAAGTTGAGATACTTCTATTGAATGTTGAAGTTGATTCTGCCCATAGCTTGTACGATATCTTAATCGTCCAATCAGTCTAATAATCTCTGAATGTAAATCGTGTACACCCAATTCAAAGCTTGTTTGTTTCCCCGTCTCTTGAATAATCTCTTCAATATCCTTTTCTGTCTGCTGAACTATCTCTTCTATACGTGCTGGATGAATTCTACCATCCAGGATCAATTTTTTCATTGCCATTCTAGCAATTTCCCTGCGTACACTATCAAAACCCGAGAGGACAATTATACCAGGAGTATCATCTACAATTACATCTATCCCTGTAGCCTTTTCAAAAGCACGTATGTTACGTCCTTCTCTACCTATAATTCTTCCTTTCATATCGTCAGACGGCAATTCTATTGTACTCACAACATTTTCAATTGTGTTATTTGACGAACACCGCTGGATCGCTGTACAAACAAGAGAAACAGCCTTTTTTTCTGCTGATTCCTTGGCTTTTTGAGTATACCCCTCTATGAAGTTAGCACATTCTAGTTCTAAATCTTTCTCCAAGAGACTCATCAAATGTTTTTCTGCACTTTCCTTAGACATCTCCGAAATTCTGTAGAGTTTATTTTTTTCTTCCAGAATCAAATCTTCTAGCTCTAATTTTTTCTTTTCTAAATTTTTTTCTTTGTTTGTCAAATTTGAAGCCAAATTCTCAATATACTTCTCCTTTTTTGTCAGGACATCTATCTTTCTTTCTAGATTGTCTTCCCTTTTGCTCAACCGTCGTTCCAAATGACGTAACTCTTGTCTCGATTCTTGTGTTTCTTTCTCTACCTGCTCCCTTCTCTTATACGCCTCTTCTCTAGCAGAGATTGTAGCGTTCTTTACTATTGCTTCCGCTTCCAACTTTGATTCTTTAATTAAGTTTCTGGAAGTTCGCTCTCGACTAACGCGTCGTAATTTAAAAAACAGATAACAAATCAAAAAACCAAATATTGTGCAAACTGGTAGTATAGGAAAATATATTATTGGGTTTGTAAGTAGCTCTTTAATAAGTCTTCACCACCTTTATAAACTGAAAAGTATCAATAAAAATATTATATTAGAAGAGAAATTTAAGGATGTTAATCGCTTGTAGAACAAAAGAATTGAGATATGGAAGGACAACACCAATTGGCTTTTACTTTGTTATCTAAGTTGAACGTATTATAACCGGGGAATGATCTTAAATATTAATAAAAGATAATCGCAGATTAAAACGAAAGTCACTTCTCCTCTTCATTAAAATCTTTGACTAATCTCTAGGCGTAAATTATCACTTCTTAAAACATCTAACCAAAACCATTAGTAAAAAAACAAACGCTAAGTTTTCCTTGGTATAAAAAAAAAATAGGGATTTACCGTATTGATTAAATCCCATTAAACATCTTCCCTGGTTTTATGCTATGATTTCCAATCTCAATTTCTTTTCTTTTCTCGTAATATCCCATTCTATAAATAAACTAGTAACATAACCACATGTCATAAAGAAATAGCCAATTAAAATTATCTACATGCGATTAGTACTAGATAATTGTTTTATTAAAAATAATACCTTTTAGATGCTGAGATTTTATACAACAAACAAATTGAAGTCAAGCATAAACTATTGACAACAAATGAACCGTTTGTATAATTTTCTAATCTCTTATTATGATAAAACTAACTATATTTAATATTACATTTCTGAATTTTTCATATGAACAGCAATAATCAGTTAATTTAAGGAGAAGTTACAATGCAAGTAGAATTTGAATTGCCGGATCTGGGAATAGATATCGATGATGAAGCAACGGTATCCTTTTGGCATGTTGAAGAAGATGAAGAATTTGAGAAAGGAGAGGATATTTTGGAAGTTGCAACAAATAAAACTACCTTTAATGTCCCAGCACACAAAACTGGTAGATTAATTGAAATACTAGCCCAGGAAGGTGATGTTGTAAAGGTTGGAGATGTTATAGCAATTATTGAAACAGAAGAAGATAAGCAATAAAAATAAATTCACGTAAAGAATAATGTCCTTTAAAGATATTTTATCCCAAAACCACATCGTCTATCTCTTCAAAAAAGCCATATCAAACAACCACCTGTCGCATGCGTATATCTTTACCGGTCGAAAAGGTACTGGAAAATTACTATTTGCAAAGGAATTTACAAAAGCCTTATTCTGTAAGAGTAACAAAGGCGATTCCTGTGATACATGCCACAACTGCCTGCGCATAGACAATAATAATCATCCTGATATTCATTGGATTGCTTTGGATAAAAAAGATAAATTTATAAAGATTGAAAATATCAGAGACATGCAACACTATGTTAACTTAAGCCCTGTTGAGTCGGAGTACAAGGTATTTATCATCAAAGAAGCAGATAGAATGAACGAGGAGTCTTCAAATTGCTTGCTCAAGACACTCGAAGAGCCTGCCCCGAATACTATTATCATCCTTATCGCTAATTCCCTGGCTTCCATAAAGGAAACGATAAAATCACGATGTCAGATTATGAGGTTTAAGCCGATTCCAACCAGTATTATAAAAGAACAGCTTATGAATAAATTCTGTACTGAAATAAAAGAAGCGGAGTGGATTTCAAGATTCAGTTGTGGGAGCCTGGGAAATGCTATTGAACTTGCTCAGGATAAATTTCACGAAAAAAACGATGATATCATACGCCGTATTTCAAAATTGAAGCTGGAGCATAATCTTGGTTTTGCTGAAGAATTTGTCGAATCTTATCT
>JBHICG010000082.1:0-13184 GCA_046759445.1 Candidatus Scalinduaceae bacterium | reverse complement strand
CATCAGATTGAGGGTTTAATGGTAGATGAAGGTGTCAGCTTCAGTGATTTAAAATATGTTTTAAATTTATTTGCCAAATCATATTTTGGGCAGGACATTAAAATGAGATTTCGCCCTTCTTTTTTCCCCTTTACCGAACCAAGTGCAGAGGTGGATATATCTTGTTCTATCTGTAAGGGGAAAGGATGTAGCGTATGCTCTAATAGCTGCTGGGTCGAGGTATTGGGCGCTGGCATGGTTGATCCTAATGTCTTTGAAGAGGTTGGTTACGATGCCGAAAAGTATACGGGGTTTGCATTTGGTATGGGTGTTGAAAGGCTTACAATGCTAAGGTATGGCATAGACGACATCAGGCTTTTCTTCGAAAATGATTTGAGATTCCTTTCGCAATTTTAGGTATTTTCATATGAAAATTAGTTTTAATTGGCTTAAGGATTACGTCAAACATAACCTATCCGTAAAGGAATTATCCGAAAGGTTAACAAATGCTGGATTGGTAGTTGATACCACAACTCCCATAGATAACGATTTCTGTTTGGATATTGAGGTTACCTCAAACAGACCTGATTGTTTGGGTTTTATTGGAATCGCAAGAGAGGTTGCCGCCATTGCTCGAAGTGAGCTTATTATTCCGGATGTGAATTATACCACAATAAGTGAAAGCATAAAAGATATAACCAGCGTGCCGCCACGGTGCAATGTTACCGTAAAAGATAAGGAATTATGTCCGAGGTACACAGCACGCGTTATAAAGGGTGTGAGTATAGGACCATCGCCCGAATGGCTTCAAAAAAGAATAAACAGTATCGGGTTGCGTCCAGTAAATAATATAGTGGATATTACTAATTATGTATTAATGGAATGTGGTCAACCATTACATGCCTTTGATTTTGATAAACTGGGTGGGAAAAAGATTATTGTCAGACGTGCGCTTAATGGAGAAATTATGATGGCAATAGATGGCAACAAGTGTAAACTTACCTCTGACATGCTGGTAATTGCAGATTCTAATAAGCCTGTTGCCATTGCAGGCGTAATGGGAGGAAAGGATACTGAGGTTTCTGATACTACAAATAACATCCTTTTGGAAAGCGCCTTCTTTGAGCCAAGGAATGTCAGGAAGACTTCCAGAAAATTGGGAATAAGGACAGATTCTTCTTACCGTTTTGAGCGCCGTGTAGACCCTGAGTGTGTTGACTGGGCATCAAGGAGAGTGGCAAAGATGATTCAGGAGATAGCTGGCGGACAGATTGCAGAAGGAGTAATCGATAGGAATTATCTTAAGAAGGAAAAAACAAAAGTTATATTAAGGATACCCAGGCTTAATAATATGTTAGGGATTCATATCGAAAAGGATTTAGCGAAAGACATTATGGAGCGTTTACAATTTAAAGTAGTATCTGAAACAAAGACCAGTCTTAAGGTAGATGTTCCCAGCTTCAGGGGAGACGTTTACCGTGAGATAGATTTGATAGAGGAAATTGTCAGGATTCACGGGTATGACAATATACCTACAAAGAGTAACATAAGAGTTAAGCCGGTACAAGAGAATGTGTTTGACTTAATTGTGGAAACGGTAAGAAACATTATCTCTGGATTTGGCTTTAACGAGGTTGTCACTGACAGCATTGTCTGTAACTCGCAAAATCAATACGGTAATGTTTGGTCTGATAACGACAGCATAAAGATTGTGAATCCAATACGGCAGGACGAAGACCTTCTGAGAAAGACACTGATACATAACCTTCTGAGGGTAAAAAAACACAATCAGAACCATGGCATAGAGAATACACAGATTTACGAATTATCCAAGGTGTATTTGCCTTCACAAGATAACAAGATGCCGGAAGAAAAAGAATGTCTGTGCATCCTTGGAGAGGAAGGATTTTTGTCCTTAAAGGGCATTGTTGAGGCAATACACAAGCGCCTCAATATCAAACACAAACTTGAAAGTATACCTTACAGGTTTGATTTATTCAGTCCTGAAAAATCCGCAGAACTCAAGCTGGATGGTAAGGTCTTAGGATACATTGGTGAATTAAGTAGTAATACGGCCAAGTGTCATGATTTCAGGAGTACACCATGTATCACAGAATTGAATTTTAACCTCCTTGTGGATATGGCCAACCTTGAAAGTTCATATCAGAAAATCCCATCATTTCCCACGATGACGAGAGATTTAGCTATTGTAAGTGATGCGAAGATTACGTGGGCCGACATAAAGAAATGTATAGAGTCACTAGAAATAGATTACGTCGATGGCATAGAATTTTTTGACGTATACAGGGGTAAACAGATTGAAAGGGGTAAGAAGAGCATAGCCTTCAGATTGATATTCAGGGCCGATGATAGAACCCTGAAGAGTGAAGAGGTAGATAAATTACAGGAAAAGATTCTTGAGAACTTAAAAAATTCCTTTGGCATAAACCTCCGTGCATAATAAGCATAAATGAAAAAAGATATTTATATCATACTTTCTTTATATTGCCATAAGCTACACTATCAAGTGAACTAAAGGCAATTTACGAAATGTAGTAATAAAAGCATTATGAAAGAAAAACTTCTGTCATTAATCTCTGATTTACGTTCTAATCGTAAAATTGCCTCATTTGATGAAGCTGTGACAAAACAGGCAGTGGTCTTACGATTACTTGCGATATTAGGTTGGGATCATTTTAACGTAGATGAAGTAAAACCAGAGCAAGTGGTAGGTACCAAAAAAGTTGACTATGCACTTCGTGTTTCTAATATGAATAAAGTTTTTATCGAAGTTAAAAGAATTAACGAACTTTTAGAAAACCATCAGGAACAACTTTTAAATTATTCTTTCCAAGAAGGTGTCAGACTTGCTATTCTAACCAATGGAATAACATGGTGGTTTTATCTTCCTCTTACTGAAGGGAGCTGGGAACAAAGAAGATTTTATACAGTTGATTTGTTGCAACAAGAACAACAAGATATTTGTACAAAATTTATCGAATTCTTGTTAAAAGAATATATTTTATCTGGAAAAACTATTGAGATTGCAGAGAAACTTTACAAGAGTCAGCATAAGAAAAAGACTTTAGAGTCTACTCTTCCTAAAGCGTGGAACAAAATTGTTTCAGACCCAGACGAATTACTAATTGAAGTTATTGTAGAGACAACGGAAAAACTTTCAGGTTTTCTACCACAAACTGATGCTGTTGAAAAATTCCTTGCTAAATATACAGACCAGTTTCAAATTGTGGGACAGGAGAGACCTTCAACCAATTACAAGCCGATTACTACTCCCTCTCGGCAAAGATCACCAAGTAAAACAGGCTCTTATATTGGAAAATCAATTAAGAGCTTCACATTTCGTGGAGTGCGACATCAGGTTAGAACTTGGAAAGAGCTTCTTACTAGCTTAACACAAATTATTTATGATAAACATACCTCAGAATTTGATAAAGCCTTTTCTTTCCGAGGGCCAAAACGAGTGTACTTTAGTAGAACTCCTAACGAAATGCGTGAACCTTTAAAAGTAGGACGGACTAACATTTATGTAGAAACTCATTGGAGTGCTAATTCAACTTTAAGGATATGCTTAGGACTTCTTGCACTATTTGGATATTCAGATCAAGATCTTGAGATTGAAATCAGTGAGAAATAAAGACAAAATACAGTCGTATGTTTATTTTCATAATTTTAATGGGAACTAGGATCTTGATCATAGAATACACTGCTATCCTTCTATCTATCCAAAAATTCCAACATTCTTTTAGTATCCACGATATAGGCAAATCCATAGGCCAAATTCTTCAAAGTAGCTATATGCAGTTCATCATCAGCGGTAGCGCATGCGTCTGCAACAACAAATACCCCATAATCATGGTCAAAGGCTGACCTGGCCGTTGTCTCTACACAGCAATTTGTCATCACTCCGGAAAGGATTATGTCTTTCGCACAAACACTCTGAAGCCTCTGATCTAGATCAGTCCCATGAAATGCGTTGTACCTGTCCTTGTCGATTACGTCCTCAGAAGCAGCGTCCAATCCATTAATAAGCTCCCACTCTTCTGATTCGTACACAATCAGATCTCCCCACCATTTTGAAAGCATACTTCCATCATTTACTCTTTTGTGTCCATGCCTGGTATAAAAGACCTTAATACCTTGACTTCGGCAGACCTCTATCAATGAAATGACGTTCTTGAGGATAGGTTCAGCAATCGAACTGAAGTATACTTGCATATCGATTACGAGGAGGGCAGTCTTATCAAGTGTTGGTTCTGCCTTTCTGATGTTGTACTTTGCTAATTGGGAAAGATCGCCTTCCGCCATACTGATCTTTATATAATATAAGGTGAATTGAGTCAAGATTGATAAGACATAAAAGTACTTGGATGACTGCGAGAAGAAATTAGCCCCTAACGTTAAATTATCAAATTTGCCAGGACGTGTTAAGTAATTAACGATGCAGGTATGACATTGATTGAATCAAAGTAAACTCGCATCCCACACGACGCTCCGCTTGCGTGGGATGCTCAACTCCGCGGCAAGTTGTTTTCCGCCCTAAAGGACTGGGCTTATAAATTAGTAAAGGCAATTAGAAAATTTCAGCAAGTAAGAAAAGGGATAGTATCAATGTCAGAGAAGTTCGGTTTTCCTATGATAGCATGTTCTTCACTTTATCCACTAATATTAATGTAGTGTGATATTAAATGCATTAAAAGTTGTATATATTGTATATAACTTAAAGCCAACGCTTGTCACAGTAGCCATAATTCCTATAGCCGTCATAGCTGCTATCAGACCATATTCTATTGCCGTAAATTCCAATTCATCCTTCACGAATCTTATCAATTTAATCACCCCACTTTATAGAAAGATTTAAATTTAATACATTCATCATTTTTACAATTGTTGAATGGGTATTTGGTCTTATTGCGTAAATATCGTACCACAAGTTAATAGCTTAAAATATATGTTGTAATTCGTTAAAATCTTTATGCTTATAATCAATTTTGATAAAAAGTAATGAGCAAAATTTAATTTTCTTATCTTATAAGTTTCTTCAGATTTATTGCCTTAGTCACCCACTGTTCCGAGTCACATTTGACAATAACAGAATTCTCAAAAACAGGCTTTCAAGGCTACAAACCTGCTTCTTGTGTACGCCAAACTTAAGAGCCTCTTTGTGATTTGGAAACCACAAATCAATATGATTTCCCTTTATAGCTCCACCTACATCCTCAGCCCCGAAAATAGTATTAGGAAATCCCGCTATCCTTAATTTGCTTCCCATCCTTACTACCTTCCTGTCTACAGCCACCGTCCCCCATCTTGCCTTTTTACCAGTAGCAGTAATTCCATACCACTTGCTTGAAGGGTCTTTGTCACAACATTTTTTACATGAGCAATAAGCAGTTATCGTAAATACTTCAGCCTTCAAATTGGTAGCGTAAAGCAGATTTATCATAAAAAATATCAACATTCCAACAGCAAACATACGTATTACATTACCCATGACATATAACGAAATAAGCTTAAGGTTAATACTAATTTTCATCGTATATCTCCTTTCTTCGATAATGCTCTACTTATAATTTCAGAATAAATCACTTTTATATGCAG
The DNA here is from genome assembly GCA_046759445.1 of Candidatus Scalinduaceae bacterium. Taxonomy (GTDB): domain Bacteria; phylum Planctomycetota; class Brocadiia; order Brocadiales; family Scalinduaceae; genus Scalindua_A. The sequence continues at coordinate 7,586 of JBHICG010000082.1, read as the reverse complement.
CAAAATACTCGATTTGCCTGCCAGATCGCGCAATTAAGACAATAAAATTGATGGTTTTTTTAAAAGGCATTATGTGCTAACATATGTAAACTCGTTTTTCAGTCTTAATTTTGACAAACCATTTATTATCGGAGCCGTACTGAGAAAATTTAGTTATTTTATTAAAAATATTGACGATTTAACTCGATGGTCTTTAGATTCAATGACTTAGAATAAATAAAAATTATATTTATTGAATGGAGAAGCTATAAATTATGGTGAGAAAAAAAAGACAGGCAAAAGATAAAGAAGTGGAACGGTTAATTAAGAAGCATATTAGAGAAATGAAAAAAGTCATAAAAGATAAAGATAGACAACAAGCTGTTGAAGAAAAAATCAGAAGGGATGTGGAGTATGAGAATTCTTTTAAAGGAGTTTTAGATGATTTACGAATCTGGGGAGAAGTCACTTTAGAGGACAAAGTGAATAAAGGTATTATCGGTGAAACACTTCTGAAGCTACCTTATAAAGTTAGGAGAAAAACTCTAGATGAGGTAATTTTTCTCATTGTGACTGCGCAGGGGTTGACAACCAAAGCAACCTTTCCGGTAAAGTTGAGGAAAGAAGATTTTCAACAAAAGGGAGTAACTTATCACACTATAATAGAACATCCTCTTATTTTTCTGAATTTTAAAGGGCGTATGAATAAATCAAGGAAAATGGATATTATAGCCCACGAGGTTGCGCATTTTATACTTGGCCACCATAAGATTCTGAATCGTGTAGAACAAAGAGAAAATATTAATGAAGGAAAAGCAGACGACCTAGCTGAAAAATGGGGATTTAAACGGGTTTATAAAGACTACAGTTTTTGATAGAACACTTCTACTCTTTATAGTAAGTCCAAAATATAAAATGGAGGATAGGGGATTCGAACCCCTGACCTTTTGAATGCCATTCAAACGCTCTCCCAACTGAGCTAATCCCCCACTCTAATCGTAAGCTTTTGTTTACTAATTCTTTACGTGAGCAATTCTAAACATAGAGGATTGTTTATGTCAAGCCTTTTTGTTTGAAACAACATATGTCGACTGGTATAATCCTGATCAATAGCAAAAGAATTTTCCATTTTGGGCACACCTGTCTGACGGCAGAATAGTGTATCCTAATTAAGATAATGAGTAATAAAAAATACAACTTTAGCGAAATCGAAGAAAAGTGGCAGGACTACTGGCGTGGTTGTGGACTATTTCGGGCAGACACAAATTGCAAAAAAGATAAGTTTTATTGCCTTGTAATGTTTCCATATCCATCTGGCACACTACATGTCGGGCACGGAAGAAACTATATCATTGGCGACGTTGTCACTCGCTACAAGATAATGAAAGGCTATAATGTACTTTCACCAATTGGGTGGGATGCCTTTGGTTTGCCGGCTGAAAATGCAGCAATTGAAAATGGTATTCACCCCACCATTTACACAAGAAACAATATTAAAGAAATGAAAAAACAGCTTGAAAGATGGGGTGTAGGTTACGATTGGGATAGAGAAGTTACCTCGTGTGAACCGGATTATTATAGATGGACACAATGGATATTTCTCAAACTATTCGAGCATAATCTAGCATACAAGAAGACGGCTGCCGTAAATTGGTGTCCGTCTTGCGCAACCGTACTTGCGAACGAACAAGTAAAGGATGGTCTTTGTGAAAGATGTGACTCTAATGTCAAGCAAAGGGAATTAGACCAATGGTTTTTCAAGATCAGTGACTACTCCCAGAGGTTGTTGGATGACCTTGCAACACTCGATGAATGGCCAGAAAAAGTTAAGACAATGCAGTCAAACTGGATTGGTAGAAGTGAAGGGGCAAGTATTAATTTCAAATTAGAAGGAAGTAATGAAACAATCACCTGTTTTACTACAAGGGCTGATACCATCTTTGGCGTTACATTTATGTCTTTGGCGCCAGAACATCCAATAATAGGCAAATTGGTAAAGGGTACTGATTATGAAGAGTCTGTATTACAATTTGTAGAAAGAATCCGTAATCAGAGTACCATTGAAAGGACATCTGAAGAGGCTGTAAAGGAAGGGACCTTTACTGGAAAATATGTCATTAATCCTGTTAATGGAGAAAGAGTACCTCTATGGATTTCAAATTATGCCTTGATGGAATATGGTACCGGAGCAGTCATGGCTGTACCAGCTCACGATCAAAGAGATTTCGAATTTGCAAAGAAATATAACCTGCCTGTAAGGGTGGTCATTCAGGCACCAGAGAATGACAAGAGAGAAAAAGAGATGATTGAAGCTTATGTGGGAGACGGAATACAAATTAATTCCGGACAGTTTGACGGAATGCCTAACAGGGATGCCATACCCAGGATTATTAGATTCTTTGAAGACAAAGGCATAGGCGAAGGTAGTATAAACTACAGATTAAGGGACTGGTTAATCTCAAGGCAAAGATATTGGGGTGCACCCATACCAATTATATACTGTGAAAGATGTGGTACTGTTCCTGTGCCGGAAAAAGACCTTCCCGTAATTCTGCCAGAGAATGTAGAATTCAAGCCGCATGGACATAGTCCACTCGTTGATGTGGATGAATTTGTTAACACAACTTGTCCAAAATGCAAAGGTGAAGCTAGAAGAGAAACTGACACTATGGATACCTTTGTTGATTCCAGTTGGTATTATCTTAGATATCTATCTCCAAAAGATGATAATCAGGCTTTTGATTCAAAAGAGGTAAACAAATGGCTGCCCGTAGACCAATATATAGGTGGTATTGAACATGCGATTTTACATCTTCTGTATTCAAGGTTTATAACAAAGGTTTTTTTTGATCTTGGCTTTTTAGATTTTAATGAACCTTTTAAAAATCTTTTCACTCAGGGCATGATTATAAAGGATGGAGCCAAGATGTCTAAGTCAAAGGGAAACGTGGTAAATCCAGACATAATCATTGAAAAATATGGTACAGATACACAAAGATTGTATACACTATTTATAGCGCCACCACAACGAGATGCAGAATGGAGCGATAGAGGCGTTATTGGCGCATTTCGTTTCTTAAACCGGCTATGGCAAAATGTTGTGGATTTTGAAGAACATTTTAAGATTGTTCCTAAGACAGACATTAAACACACGTTATTCTCAAATGAAACAAAAGAGCTTTATAGAAACACTAATTTAACAATAAAAAAGTTTACTGATGATATTGAGCAATCATGGCACTTCAACACAGCCATAGCTTCAGTAATGGAACTGCTTAATATGATTGTGAACTTCAGCGCAAGTTTAAAAGATAAAGGAACTAAAGATGAAAATAGTATCAATGATTTTAATGTACTAAGACTATCCTTTGAAACGATTGTTAAAATACTTGCACCTTTTGTTCCTCACATATGTGAAGAACTCTGGGAGGTATTAGGAAATAAGCCAAGTATTTTTTCCGTGCAATGGCCATCTTATGACAAAAATTATATTGATGCAGAAGAGGCTGTAATAGTCATTCAGATAAATGGTAAGGTTAGAAGCAAAATAATTGTACCATCAGACATACGAGAAGATGATTTGAAGTTACGCATAATGGAAGATAAAAGGGTAAAAGAGTTTCTAAATGGTAAGAAGATAGTAAAGACTATAATAGTGCCAAAGAAACTGGTAAATCTGGTAATAAATTAGATTTCTTCTAATACTTTAAAGAAAATAAACCTAGAATAATAAATCTTTTTTACAGGAATTCTTTAATATGGTTGAATTTTTCTTCGATGACAGAGACCGTAAGATAGTAGAAATTTTAAAAGGGTTTTTACAATCAGTAATCCTGTTTAGGTCTATTTATAATCAAAAGAATGAAAGATTAACATTCGAAGATGTGCAAAAACTAATTGATGATAAAGGTGATTCAGTTTTGTTTAATCTTAAAAACAATTGTCACAATCTTTTTAGAGACGACAGAATGCAGAAAAGTACAGAGAAGGAAAAGCTCTTTGATCTGGCCATTGGTTCAATATTTCATGAGGCAATGAAATTAAGAGAGGATTTATATCAATTAAAGGTATATGGGCCACGATATAATGCACTTGAGAAAAAAACAGAAAAGTCTGGTTACGAAAAGCAATTTATCAACCAATTTACAAAGATAATTGTAAGGGCAAACCAAAGACTTTTTGAGGAATTTGAGGAGACCAAGATACTTTTTGAAGATACTATGAATCAGATTAAGGATTTGTTGCCGGAATATGCAAAAAATGGTTTGGTTATAAGATTTCTTCTTGAAAACGAATCTCTTGTTAATGGCGTTTATGGCAACAACGGTTTAAATGATCTGTGCAAAATTATGTTTGAAAATGGTTATATTGATGCGCTATGTGTGGCTGCCAGGAGTTACGCAATCAGCGGTTTTTATGATAATGTAGAAAACATGTTAAAGCAAGCCTTAGACCTGGACAAAGACAACGAACACGTAAAATTTACCTCGCTTTATTGTTTGGGTATGCATAATTTTTACAGCAGAAACTATAATAAGGCTATGCTGAACTTTGCTGATGCAAAGAAATCAGCAATGACTTTAAAAAACGAAGAAGAAAGCATTAAGTTAATAGATCGTTTTTGCAATAAAATCGACTTAGCAACAAACTCATCATAGAAAAGTATTTCCAGAATCATAAATGACATCACTACAGGAAGTGAAAAATTTTACACCGCAAAGGATTTACTTATGCCCTTGGATGGGTTTTGTCGTAAACCTGCTTCATGCGTTCTGTAGTTATGTGTGTGTATATCTGTGTAGTGGAAAGATTGGAATGCCCGAGCAACTCCTGAACTGAACGAAGGTTTGCGCCTTTATCCAACAGATGTGTTGCAAAGCTGTGCCTGAATGTGTGTGGTGAAGTAACCAGATTTATGCCCGTTATCTTCAAATACTTGTCAAGAGATCTTGCAACACTTCTTGAACTTAAACGTCCACCGAACTTATTTAAAAACAAGGGGGATTTTTTATTAATACTTTTTTTCTTCCTTGAACTAATATATTCTTTTATGGCCTCAATTGCATAGCCGCCAATAGGAACTATCCTTTCTTTTTTGCCTTTTCCCTGTACTTTTATCATTCCACCAAAAAAATCAACATCGCTCTCGTTTAAATTCACTAATTCACTCACCCTTATCCCTGCACTATAAAGCGTTTCCAGGATGGCCCTATCTCTTAGCCCAATTGGTTTTGTTTTATCAGGAGTTTTTATTAATGTATCTATGTTGTTTATGCTTAAGAAATGAGGCAGCTTCTTCGGTTGTTTTGGAATGCGTAATGTCTCAATGGGATTCAGTTCGAGTGTACCCTCCTGATTAAGAAATTTGAAAAAAGAGCGTAGTGATGCCAATTTTCTGGCTATTGTAGTTCTTGAGTAATTCTTCGACCTTAAAATAGCAAGATATTTTCTCAACAAAAGGTGATTAATGCTTTCCAAATCCTTGCATTTCTCAGCTTTTAAAAATAAGTCAAATTGAGTAAGATCGTTATAATATGCCCTTAACGTATGCTTTGAAGAGCCTTTTTCATGTTCCAGCTTTTTCATAAACTTTTTAACGTATACCTCAATCATCTTTACGTTTTCCTGTTTTATCCTTAAATACCTTTAACCAGTATTGTGCTTCCGACTTAGACGGACCTGTATATTTGCTTATAGGTTCTCTCCCATCTCGTGCTATCCTCTTACCACCACCATGCCTGAATCCTGACGGACTGGCAATCTTCTTTTTAACTTCCTTATAGAATTCTAACGGTTCCACAACCTTGCTACCATATCTTCTTACAAATTGTTGTATGTCCCTGTCAGAAGTAACCACAATTATTTGCCTGGGTCGACTGCTATTACTCACCAACCTTTTTATTTCTTCATCGGCATCAAAGCCTGGTCTGGAAAAAACTACATCTATTCCAGTATCTCGAGTGCTATTCGAAGCGCCATAACCCTTACCATCAAAAACTACCGTTAACTTATGTTTTCTTTCTGCCTTATATTGCCTCAGTACCGAAAGAAACCTTTCACGTAAGGTTTCAATATCACATTTACTCGTAATAGCCCCTAACTCCGGAACCTTAAATATTACATTGTAAGCATCAACTATTACATCCATTTTTGCATCTTACCATTTATAAATCTCAAAACTTCCAATATCTTGAAAAATAAAATCAAAGAATAAATCCCCCTTTTTCAAAGGGGTATTATATTACCATCTCTCATGGCAATCCTGCCTGCTACTATTGTCATTACTGCCTGTCCTTTTAATTTCCATCCGTGAAAAGGACAATTTCTGGATTTTGACTCAAATTTATTAACGTCTACTACCCATTCTTTATCCATATCAATGATGGTAACATCCGCAGGTGTTCCTGGCAATAAACTTCCACCTGATATTTTAAATATTTTTGCAGGATTAGTTGACATTTTTAATATAGCATCCTTTAAGGAAATTATTCCTGGTTCTACAAGTTTTGTAATTACCAGACCTAATGTTGTTTCCAATCCTATTACGCCTGGAGCGCCTGCTTTTTTATCAGCTAACGTATGCGGTGCGTGGTCTGAGGCAATAACATCAATAACCCCTTCACATAATCCTTTCTTGATTGATTGCACATCATCTTTCGAGCGAAGTGGAGGATTAACCTTTGGCACTACACCATTGATGTCTCTGTAATCCCTATCAAGCAACAAGTGGTGAGGTGTAACCTCACAAGTTATGTTAGCCTGCCCTTTTCCCTTTCGTATATGCTCTATAGATTCTCTGAGACTAACGTGAGAAAAATGAACATGGCACCCGGTTGGCCTGGTATAGCTAATGTCTCGTGAAATATAATTTGCCTCATTTTCAAACATCTCACCGGGGAAAAACCCCAGCTCTTCATCTGTAACGTTCTTTACAGATAAAGAGGCAGAATCTTCACAATGAGGACTTAGGGGCTTATCTCTTAGTGCGGCTTCTTTTATAGCTTGTTCCATTAAATCTTTTTTCAGAACTGGATTCCCATCATCTGAAAATGCCACAACACTACTAATGCTGCTAAGCCTCTCCATATTCGTAAGGGCTTCCCCTTTTGACCCTTTAGTAATACACGCCTTCGTATATATATTTACTAGACCTTTCTCATTAACCCTTTTCATAAGGTTTTCAATCTGCCCAACATCATCTATTGGCGGGTTTGTATTGGGTTCACACATAATTGTGGAAAAACCCCCTTTTGCCGCTGCCCTTGAACCTGTTTCTATAGTTTCCTTATCTTCATATCCCGGTTCTCTTAGATGCACATGACAATCAATCAAGCCCGGTATCACGATCATTCCGGACACATCAACGACTTCTAGATTTTCATACTCCGGTTTTATTTTTTTTGATAACGAATTAACCTTTCCATCTATTATTAATACGTCGGATATAAAATCTACATCATTCAGCGGATCTACTACATGACCACCCTTTAATAGTATATTCCTTTTTTTTAGCATTTTTTTAATTAATCTTTAAGAACTTGTTTTTAGCTTGCGTAGGGTGGATTAAGCCCCCACAGCTTGCTAGCGCAAGCTAGCAGTGGGGGCGA
>JBHICG010000081.1:0-13544 GCA_046759445.1 Candidatus Scalinduaceae bacterium | reverse complement strand
TTTTAAAAAAAATAAAAAAAATGTCTATGAATGTTTTAGACAGTCTATGACAGACATGGTAAGAATATAAGTGAATATAAGGGTCACATCTTTGATCTTTGATATTGGCAAATAGGAAAAATAAGATAAAATTAGTTTTTTATATCATTAATCTGAGTTTTAGAAACAAGACTTTATGGCGAGACCATTACGTATTGAGTATCCAGGTGCTTATTATCACATTACGAACAGAGGTGTCGGGAGACAAAACATATTTTTTGATGATTCCGATAAAAAGATGTTTTTAGATAAATTAGGAGATCTGCATGAAAAGTGGGGAATAATATTTCATGGATATTGTTTGATGCCAGCCTATTATCGTCTTGAGGTAGAAACTCCGGAAGGTAATTTGAGCAGGCCATTGCAGTGGTTGAACCATGTTTATGCTAGCTATGTAAATAAAGAATATAAAAGAGTAGGTCATCTGTTCCAGGGCAGGTTTAAGAGTGTGCTCATAGAAGCGGAAGCGCATTTGAACGTATTAACGCGATACATACACATGAATCCGGTACGTGCAGGCATCGTGAGACGACCGGAGGAGTATAGATGGTCAAGTTATCGAGATTATTTAGGAATACGAAAATGTCCAAAAGTGGCTTGAAGTGAAGCAAGTGCTTGAAAGGTTTGGTCGATCTGAAAAAGAGCAGAGGAAGGAGTATCGTAATTTTGTAAATGTGGGAGCTGAAGAAAACCCATTAAAAGAAATGAGTTTTGGAGCAACATTAGGAACAGTACAGTTTGTAAGGCGCATGAGAGAGAAATTGAGGGATAGAAAACAGGAGAGAAAAGATGCTGAAGTTTCAGGATTGATATATGCTCGACCTTGTCCTAAAATTGATGAAATAAATGAAGTGGTGAGCGGGGTGTATGGGATTTCGAAGGAGAGAATGTGCGTAAGGGGACGTAAAGGAAATGAAAGCCGAGATGTGGCGATATATTTATCGATAAAGTATACAAGAAGTACGTGTGATGAAATAGGCGAATACTTTGGAGGAATTCGTCCTTCAGCGGTGAGTTTGGGTAGTAAGCGGATAATGGAGCGAATGGAGACAGACAAGAAATCCAAGAAAAAGGTTAGCCAATTAGAATCTAATGTGGTAGATTTGCATAATCAAGATGAATATCAAATATCAAAGATCTGACCCCTTTTGCCTTTTGCCAAATAACCACTCTCAGAGGATTTGTCGCCTTTAAAAGTTTCATGGGAGTGCTATGCCTTCATTTCTAAATCTCTCCATTACGTCACACTATTAGTATCCTCTTGTATTTTTTTTACCAATTAGTACAATAATTTTCCTGAGCTTCAATCATTGTACTCATATGTCAAACATCGTGGCGAACAGAATTGGTTTTGATTCCAATTTATTCAAGATAATCACTAAATTGATTGAAAGTAAATATTTAATACAATATACTAATATATTGACGAGGAGCTATTAAATGCTACAAAAATATATAAGATATTGTACAAAAAAGGTATTAGATGCCATAAACCTTGGGACTATGGAACTCGTGAATATGAGACGCAATGTTTTTACGTCAGAGTTTATACTTCTAGGTTTGTTAGTTCAGGAAGATTCCTCTATTGTTACAATTATCGAACAACTCAAACTTGATACAGAAGGTATAAAGAAGCGGCTTATGGACGGAATTTTTGCATCCATAGATAATCAAGCGTCAGACCTTCCATCGACAGATAAAATACAATTAGTAATATCAAGTGAGGTTGAGAAAGTGTTTGAGATTGCTTTGCATGAATCAAATAAGATGGGAGACAAATTGATTAGTACTGAAGCATTATTTCTTGCGCTTTTTAATCCACAGTCTGGAAAAACTGCTGAGATTATTAAAGGTGCCAGCCTTGAACCGGAAAAAGTTAGAACTGCCATTGAAGAAATTAGAGGTGGCAGAAAGATCGTAAACCAGGATGACGAAAGTAAACTTGATGTCCTAAAGGAATATACAGTCGATCTAATAGAACTTGCCCGACAGGGCGAACTAGATCCCGTTATAGGGAGGGAAAAAGAGATAGAAAGGGTAATACAGATTTTATCGAGACGTAAAAAGAATAACCCTGTATTAATAGGTGAAGCAGGAGTAGGAAAGACTGTCATTGTGGAGGGCCTTGCACAACAAATAGCTGCCGCAGAGGTGACACAATCATTACTAACAAAAAAGATACTTTCCCTTGATATGGCCGCACTTATTGCAGGGGCAGGCGTGAGAGGTGAGTTCGAAGGTAGGCTTAAATCAATAAGGGATTCGATAATAGATGCTGGAGGTAGGATTATACTTTTTATAGATGAGTTACATACCGTAGTTGGTGTAGGAGGTGGAGCAAGCGCCGGTGGAATGGGAGCTCCAGATATCCTGAAACCGGCCCTGTCGAGGGGTCAGTTACAATTGATTGGGGCAACTACTTATGATGACTATCGTAAATATGTAGAACCAGATAGAGCGCTTGCACGGCGATTTCAGACGGTATCAATCAGTGAACCCGGAATCGAAGAGACCAAACACATCCTTGAGGGTCTTAAATCCTATTACGAAAAACATCATAATATAGATTACACACCTGAATCTTTAGATGCTGCTGCACATCTTTCTGACCGTTACATCACAGACAGGGCACAGCCTGATAAGGCCATAGACCTCCTGGACGAAGCAGGCTCAAAAAAACATCTTGAATTGCACTACACCCCCCCTGATGTTAAAAAATTAGAAAATGAAAAGAGGACGCATACGGCACTTAAGGTGGAAGCCTTTGAAAGACAGGATTTTGAAGAGGCAACGAAACATCATGCAGAACTACAGGTTATAGAAGAACGTCTTGCCAGCGAAAAAGAAAAATGGCAGAAGGAATTAAAGGAAAAAGATAGCTCTGTAACATCTGAAGATATAGCCAACATAGTATCGCGTTGGACAGGTATACCGGCCTCAAGGATGCTTGAGAAAGAGGCGGATAAATTAGCACATATGGAAGAAAAGATACATGAACGTATTGTGGCACAGGAAGCTGCCGTTAAGGCAATTGCTGACGCAATCAGGAGAAACAGGGCAGGACTGAGAGAGGTATCCAGACCCATTGGCACTTTCCTCTTTCTTGGTCCAACAGGAGTTGGAAAAACAGAGTTGGCAAAGGCCCTTGCGGAATTTCTATTTGATGACGAAACACGTATAGTTAGATTGGATATGTCAGAATATATGGAGCGTCATGAAGTAGCAAAACTTATAGGATCACCTCCCGGTTATGTGGGTTATGGAGAGGGCGGGCAACTTACCGAAAAGATAAAACGTGTGCCTTATGCTGTGGTATTGCTTGATGAAGTAGAAAAAGCTCATCCTGATGTCTTTAACATGCTACTTCAAGTACTTGATGAAGGGAGATTAACCGACGCGCAGGGTCACGTCATAAGCTTTCGAAATACTATTATTATAGGGACATCAAATATTGGAAGTGAGAAGCTTGCTGAAAAACACGTAATCGGATTTAAGACAGGTCCGGGTGTTATTAGCCATGATGAAGCAAAGGATCTAGTGCTATCTGAAGTTAAGAAATATTTTAAACCAGAGTTTTTGAATCGACTAGATGATATGATCGTCTTTCACTCCTTAACAAAAGAGCATATTACTCGCATATTGGACATCCTCTTAAATAAACTCATAAAGAGGTTAGAGGAAGAAGGTCTAAGTCTTGACATAGGTACTGAAATTAAGCATAAACTTGCATCTGATGGATATGAGCCAAAGTATGGGGCACGTCCACTTAAAAGGACCATTGAACGTGAAATAGAAAATAAACTGTCCCTATGCATCGTAAACAAGGAATTTCAATCGGGTGATAGAGTCAAGGCAATAATGCAAGATAGCGAAATTGCCTTTGAAAAAGTCTCTGCCTGAGTTGTGAAGTGTAGGATGTAAGGGTCACATCTTTGATCTTTGATATTGGCAAATAGGAAAAATGAGATAAAATGAATTAATTATCATTTAATTTGAGTTTCAGGAATGATATATGCTCGGCCTTGTCCTAAAATTGATGAAATAAATGAAGTGGTGAGTGATGTATATGGGATTTCGAAGGAGGGAATATGCGTATAGGGACGCTAAGGAAAAGAAAGTCGAGATGTGGCGATATATTTATCGACAAAGTATACAAGAAGTACGTGTGATGAAATAGGCGAATACTTTGAGGAATATGGCCTTCAGCGGTGAGTTTGGGTAGTAAGCGGATAATGGAGCGAATGGAGACAGACAAGAAATCCAAGAAAAAGGTTAGCCAATTAGAATCTAATGTGGTAGATTTGCATAATCAAGATGAATATCAAATATCAAAGATGTGACCCCCTTTTACTTTTACACACCTGTACCTCTATGGGTTATACGATAAAGGAGATTGCAGAATATCCAGGTATTCATTAAACTGCCATAGGCTGCACTATCAAGCGAGTATAGAAATAATAAAAAATAATTTCGAATAATTGTTGATAAATTACAGGTTTTTGCTTTAATATTCACACCGACTTAAAAAAGATTTTTAGACACGTATCGTTTTACCTAATATTCCGACTATGGAGGTATTATATGAATTTATCTGAAGCAATGGAGATGGTAATAAAAGATGAAAAGGAATTACAAGAAAAATATGTAAAACTTGCAGAACAGCAAACAGATCCCTTGTTGAAGACTTTTTTTAAAAGAATTGTAAAGGATGCGCTTAATCATGAAAAAAAACTGCACAAAAAATATGAAAGACTTTTATCTACATTAAAAAAGAAGACTTTCTAGATTTTTAAAGAGGTGTAATAATCCGTAAAAATTTTAGCTGTATAAGATTGTATTGTTAATATCAAAAAGCTAAGATTTATTTATGCCTTGAAATACATCATTTTACGCTTGATTTTAATATACAAGTTTATTAGTATCAGCCAATATATGACGGGTTGTATATTTAAAAAATACTGATAGTAAGACAACAATTTGTTCATAGACCTTTTAGAATAGTTATAAGAAAGGAACCATATGAACGTTCTATTAGTCTATCCTGAGTTTCCAGATACATTCTGGAGTTTCAAACACGCACTTAAATTCATACGCAAAAAAGCGTCCTCACCCCCACTGGGGTTACTGACAGTTGCAGCAATGCTACCGTCAGAGTGGGCAAAACGTTTGGTAGACGTCAATGTAACAAAGCTTACAGATAAGGATCTGGCGTGGGCTGATTATGTTTTTATTGGTGGCATGGTCGTGCAAAGAGAATCAGCACGTCAAATCATTGCACGATGTAAAGAAGCAGGCATAAAGGTAGTTGCAGGAGGCCCGCTCTTTACCAGTGAGTACGAACAATTTGAAGAGGTAGATCATTTCGTGCTGAATGAGGCAGAGGTAACACTTCCTTCCTTTTTGGAGGATTTGGAACGAGGGCAGTTGAAGCGGGTTTATGCATCGTCAGAATTTGCTGACATCCAGAATTCTCCAGTTCCTATGTGGGAGTTAATTGATCTTAAACGGTATGTCTCTATGAGTATACAGTATTCCAGAGGCTGCCCTTACCAGTGCGAGTTCTGCAATGTGACGACATTATTTGGTCACCGACCACGTATAAAGACTGCAGAGCAGATCATTGCTGAGTTGGAAAGCTTCTATCGGCGGGGATGGCGTGGTTCAGTCTTCTTCGTAGATGATAATCTCATTGGGAACAAAAGAAAGCTTAAGACGGAGTTGTTACCAAGGCTTATAAAATGGCAGGAAGACAATGTGGCAATACCATTTCACACTGAAACATCTATCAACCTGGCCGATGATGAAAAAATGATGCAGATGATGGTTGAAGCTGGATTTGATACGGTCTTTATCGGGATTGAGACGCCTGATGATGAAAGTTTGGCCGAATGTAGTAAGAAGCAAAACAGAAACCGCAACCTGGTCGAAGACGTGAGACTAATACAGCGTACCGGATTGCAAGTACAAGCTGGTTTCGTTGTGGGCTTTGACAATGATACTTCCTCCATCTTTCAGAGACAAATTGATTTTATCCAGAAGAGCGGGATTGTAACTGCGATGGTTGGCCTACTTCAAGCTCCATGCGGCACAAAACTTTATGAACGTTTGAGGCGAGAGGGGCGATTGCTTGGTCAAATGACAGGTGACAATGTAGACGGAACAACTAACATAATACCTAATATGAATCTTGATGTATTGAAAGAGGGTTATAAAAAGATCCTGCAACATATTTATTCACCAGAACACTACTATAAACGTGTAATGACCTTATTCAGAGAATATAAACCGCCGAAGATAAAAGCACGTTTGAACATCCAGCAAGTCCTGGCGTTTTTCCGTTCCACTTATCATCTGGGTATTATATGCAAAGGGAGAGCCCACTATTGGAAGCTTTTATTATGGACGTATTTTCGCCGCCCCAAGTTATTCCCACTGGCAGTTACACTTGCAATTTACGGTCACCATTTCCGTAAAATTTGTGAAATGCATATCTTTAAGAACTCCGCAGTACCAACAAAATAATTTTAAAACTATTCAACCGTCTTAAGATAATTCATCTGTGTAGTTGCAGTATCAACCATTTTATTTGCTTTAATGTGGTCTGGATCGTATTTTAAAATCTTTTCCCATATTGAAATTGCATTTACTAAATTTCCCTCTCTATATTTAAAGACCCCTTCTTCCATCAACTTTTCCGTAAGTTCATTAATATATGATTTTATTTCTTCTTGAGAATACTTTATTTTAGTTGCCAAACTCTTGTTTGATGGGAAGTTGTTTATGACTTTCTTTAAGATTATACCAGCATGTTCATAATCTCCTACGGAATAATAAGCCATTCCCTTTGCTGCGAGTCCGTTTATTGAATCTACATATTGATTGCCGTAAGAAAGTTCAGATTTGCCTGATTTTACTGCAGCCGTTATCAGCTCAATCGCTTGTGCATATTCCCCATTATATACAAGCGATGATATTTTGTGTTTAACTTTATCATTGTTATTTATCTTCCAATTTTCATATCTAAAATGGGTACAGGAAGAAAAAATACAGTTTAACAACAGAATGATTACCAAATACATCCTCATTATATACCTCTATAAAGAACATGTATCATTGTTTTTATATTCTTCAAGTACTTCGATGAATAGATCTGTAATGTTAGGGTCAAACTGTTTTCCCTTGAATTTCCTCAGTTCTTTAATTGCTTCCTCCTTAGATCTTGCATTTCTATACGGCCTTGAAGTAGTCATCGCATCATAAGCATCTGTTATTGAAATAATAGTAGCAAAGAGAGGAATTTCATCACCTTTGAGACCTTCCGGATATCCTTCGGCATTGTACCACTCATGATGGTAGAGAATAGATGGTATATGTTTGTGTAACGAATCTACGAGCTTGAGAATGCTTGCACCATCTTCTGGATGTTTCATTAGCATAAGGTGGTCTTCTTTGGATAGAGGGTTGTCTTTTTGAAGAACATTATCAGGAGTTCTTATCTTACCAACATCATGCAATAAACATGCTAACTCAAGGTCCTTGAGTTGCTCATCAATTAACTCCATTTTCTTTCCCAAGAGAATGGATAACTTCGCAACTCTTGTGGAATGACCTAATGTATACTGATCTCTAGCATCTATAGCAGCGGATAATACTCTGACCGTAGATATAAAAGCATCTTCTAGTTCTTTAGCATAATTCTCAAGTTTGTTCTTCTGCTCTGTTATTGTTTTTGCCATGTTATTAAAGTTTTCTGTTAATTCTCCTAGTTCGTCTTTTGAAACAACAGGTATTTCATGCGAATACTTGCCTGATGAGAGTTGTGATACACCCTCTGACAATTTCTTAATCGGAGTTGTGAAGAAGGTGGAAAGAAAGAATGTTCCAGCAATACCGATAGCGAGAAATAAGACAGAAATGAAAATAATCTTTTTCCTGGCTTGTGATTGAGCAATGATAAGGGTATTTGCATCAATGCCTATATATACGTTTCCAAGTATTTTTTCGGCAAAATTTATGGGAATCATGAATTCATAATTAGATACATCATCTCTTATAGTCTTCTTTACAGTTGATCCGTCTTTTTCAGTCATTACGACCTCTCCGTCTGTGATAAGGAATAGTTTGCTGGTTTCTCCGATCGTGCTATGAGCTTTTATCTCACCGGTATTATCCACCACAGCAATAAAAAGCACGTCTTCTCTGAATTCTTTTAACTTGGCGGTTAGGTTGTCAAGGGCGAGGGTGTCTCCTGATAGTAAACTATATCCAGAAGCGGTTGCTGCACTTCTACCCATAGAAAATCCTCTTTTAATGAGTTCTCCCATGATAAAACGATCCATTACGTTCATTACGGTCATTGAGGAAGCCGTTGTTATGAGGGCAACGAGGAGAAATGTAATAACTGATAATTTGAACCTGATTCCTCTAAATATATTTATTAATCCTTTTCTTTTCACAATATTAGAAGAAGTTGAGAAAGAGAAGATGCCCAAGCATATTGGATTTAAGGTTACAGTAATACTGCAATTAAGAACGGATAATGGTTTAAATATTCCTAGTGAGAATAAAGTTGTTGGTTAGATAATTTTTATTTAAGATGTATTTTTTACATTATAATTAATAATTTTAATTACCCGTAAAATGAAATCTTGTTGCAAAACCACTTCGCCCGTCATAATTCCACTCCTGATTGCCTTCGTGAAATCTATGAGTAACAGCCTTGCCCATATCCAGGGTTGTATCAAATTCTTTTGACCAAATTGGGAAATTTTTATTAACAATCTGGGTTGGTTTGTCAGGATCTCCCTTTCCTCTTAATATTTCCACGTCTAATGTCAAGTTATCGGCTACAGACACTTTCTTACGCCATTCAGAAGACTCTATCTGTATTGGTAAATATCTTACTGTAATCCTCTCTGATGGGACTTCGGCAAAACCAAAAACATGGCTCTTAAAAATATCTAATAATGCCTTTCCATGAGCACCCGAGGAGCCTTTTTTGTTAATGTAAAAAACAATCCAATTTTTACTTTGTGATGCAGTTAAGTCAGTTATACCAATGACAGTTTGACCGTCTAAATTATATTGTCCATATTTTCCTTTGTGAATGTGAAAAACTCCCGTAATTTTACAAGTACTATTGTGTGTTGGTTCGCTTCCGAAAAGACAGGGACATCCAGGGTTGCACGTACATCCCTCAAAATATTCACCTTCGATTGACCATGTTAGATCAGCAAAAACAGAACCGTAAATACTAAAGAACATAATAACAACCATTGACCCTGATGGTAAAAAACTGTTTTGCCGAAGCATCAGTTATCTCCCACTTAAAAATTATTATAATATATAAACACCATTTTAGCTTAAAAAATATACAAAAAATATTAAACAAAAGCAATTGTTATTTAGTTCAGTTATCTTTCAAGATTTATTTTATAATTTTGTGGTTAGTAAACATCTTGACATCTTTGTCCTAATATTTTATGAATTAGTTAATTATAATTAATTTACACAGTAAAATAGTGATATTTTACACAGATGCAAAGAAATATTAACATAAAATGAGAATAGGTATACCAAAAGAAATCCTTGAAGGTGAAAAACGAGTAGCTATTGTGCCAAAAATGGTTGCAAAGCTAATAAAAGAGGGTCAAGGAGTACTCGTTGAAACGGATGCAGGTGAAGCAGCTTTTTTTTCTGATACCGAATATGAAAAAGCTGGTGCAACTATTATTCCTGACGCACGGCGCCTCTATGCAGAGTCGGATTTGGTTATGAAGGTTCAACCTCCACAGAAAGAAGAAGTTAAGACAATGAAACCGGAGTCAACATTTATTGGAATGTTGTCTCCAACATCAAAGTTGGATATCATACAAGAGATGAGGGGGGGAAATATCACCAGTTTTGCCATAGAGTATATTCCGCGTATTGCACGTGCACAGAGTATGGACGCTCTTAGTTCTATGTCAAGTATTGCGGGGTATCGTGCAGTACTTATTGCTGCAAACCACCTGGGTAAATTCTTTCCACTTTTGATGACTGCAGCCGGAACTATTCCACCAGCAAAGGTATTGGTAATTGGTGCAGGCGTTGCAGGTTTACAAGCTATTGCTACGGCACGTAGTTTGGGTGCGAAAGTTGAAGCATTTGATACTCGTCCTTCAGTGAAAGAACAGATAAAAAGCCTGGGGGCACAATTCATAGAGATGGAACTTGTCAAGGATTCTGAAACATCCGAAGGATACGCAAAAGAGATGTCTGACGAATTCTTGAAAAAGGAGCGGGAAATTATTGGAAACAGGATTGCAGAGAATGACGTTATTATTTCTACTGCTCAAGTATTCGGTAAAAAGGCTCCTGTGCTGATAACGGCGAAAATGGTAAGGCAAATGAAGAAAGGCTCTGTCATCATTGACCTTGCTTCAGAACAAGGAGGTAATTGTGAGCTTACCGAAGCTGGAAAGGAAATTGTTAGACATGGCATAATTATATATGGTAATACAAATATTCCATCATCTCTTCCCACAGATGCAAGCCGAATGTATTCCAGGAACATCACAAATTTATTCACGCACTTGTATAAAGCAAATGATGGATCTCTCGATTTTGATGATGAAATTACTAAGAGTACATGCATTACGTACAAAGGTGAGGTTGTTAATGTAATTGTGAGGAAAGCCTTTCAAAAAGGAGGAACAGACAAATGATTGAATCATTATTGGTACCTATATATATCTTTGTCTTGGCAATCTTTGTAGGATTTGAGGTAATTACGAAGGTGCCTCCACTTTTGCACACACCACTCATGTCTGGTACTAATGCAATTTCAGGTATAACCCTTGTGGGTTCACTCATCAGCGCCGGCGCGGGGGACTCAAGGATCAGTTCAATTTTAGGTTTGCTAGCCGTAATATTTGCCACTATCAACGTTGTAGGTGGTTTTCTGGTAACAGATCGAATGCTGGAAATGTTCAAGAAAGGGAAGAAGAAAGAATAGAACTTGAATTATGGAAACTATAACCACAATCGCTTATCTCCTCTCCTCAATATTGTTTATCCTCGGCCTCAAGAATCTCAGTTCACCAAAAACTGCGCGCCGTGGCAATCTGTTTGCCATGTCTGGAATGCTAATTGCTATTGTGGTAACGCTTACTAAGAACGAGATTATAGACTTTACTTTTATTATCGTGGGTCTAATTATCGGGAGTGCAATTGGTGCTGTTATCGCTAAGAAGGTTCAGATGACGGCAATGCCCCAAATGGTAGCATTATTCAACGGGCTTGGTGGCGGGGCTTCGGCTTTTGTAGCGTTAGCCGAATACTATCGTATAACGGGTGAGCTACAGTATGACCTCATAATTTCTTTGGTACTTAGCCTTTTTATCGGTAGTCTGACACTTACTGGAAGTCTTGTTGCTTGTGGTAAATTGCAGGGGCTTGTAAAATCTACCCCTGTGGTTTTCAAGATGCAAAAGACACTTAACTTGCTAATATTCATCTCTTTCCTCATTTTGAGTGTCATTTTTACGATTAGTCCGACTAATAGTGCAAGTTTGTTAGTAATTCTTATGATTGCTTTAGCACTTGGTATCTTGTTTGTCATGCCAATTGGTGGCGCTGATATGCCGGTGGTAATATCTTTTCTGAACTCTTGTTCTGGTCTGGCTGCTGCATCAACGGGTTTTGTACTTTCCAATAATGTACTCATCATTAGTGGTGCACTAGTTGGCGCTTCGGGCTTGATACTAACCCGCATTATGTGCAAGGCAATGAATCGATCCCTAACTAACGTTATTTTCGGTGCGGTTGGAGGAGATGTCTCATTAGATGTTGGAAGCAGGGAAAGACGCAAAGTTATAAAGTATACAGAAGAAGACGCAGCAATGTTACTTGAGAGCGCTCAATCAGTCATTATCATTCCAGGTTATGGCCTCGCCGTTGCTCAGGCGCAATTTATCTTACACGATCTGACAAAGACTCTGATTGCTAAGGACGTTAATGTTCGCTACGCAATTCATCCTGTTGCAGGTCGTATGCCCGGTCATATGAACGTCCTGCTGGCAGAGGCAAATGTGCCATACGACCTCCTCTTTGACATAGGTGATATTAACGATGATTTTCAAAATACAGATGTAGCACTGGTAGTTGGTGCAAATGATGTTATTAATCCTTCAGCAAGGACAGATAAGAATAGCCCTCTCTTTGGGATGCCAATTCTCAACGCAGACAAAGCAAGGACTGTAATCATATGTAAAAGGAGTTTAAGTCCTGGTTTCTCAGGTGTGGATAATGAACTATTTTATAACCAGAAGACAATGATGGTTTTTGGTGATGCAAAGGATAGTATTACCAAAATGGTAAAATTAATTAAGGCTTAACAAAAGCAACTGTCGTGAATACTGACTATTTTGGGATTAATTTGCCAATGGAAGATGTCAAAGCGAAATGATATATAATTATAAAAATTGTTGCGTAAAGAATTTTGCAAATATCGAGACGTTTCAAAAATATCTGATATATTTTTGACTATATTATCTTGATGATGTTACTCTTTATACCATTAAAATATAAAAACTAAAAAAACGTTGCATTTACATATTTATATGTTATATTGTTACTGCTTCGAAACACTTTTAAACCCACTGATAAGTAATAAACATCCTAACCTCCAACCCATAATATTATATACTTTCTCATGATGACACTGTTAATCCTGTTTTTTTGCCAATAAAATTCTTGTAAGACTATTCACAGTCACAAATATCAAATTTTTCTCGTATTATTTCCATTTTCTCTAGCATACTTTTAGATAATTTCTTCTTTGATAATGACTTGTACAGAAAGTAATTATGGAAACTAAATTCTTCAATTGCAGTCCATTGTATGTTTGCTTGAAATGGTCATCTTTAAAACTCAATCTATTACTCATAATTATCGCGTTATCATCATGTAATTATCTTCAAGAATCTTCAAAGCCAAAAATAACAACTCCATTTTCACCAAAACATAATCATATCAGGACGATTGCAATCTTACCTTTCAAAAATCTTACGGCTAATAATGAAATAACTACAATCCTGAGGAGGGCTATTTATGGTAACTTAAGTCTCAGGGATTATGGCTTGATAAAACTAAATCAGATTGACCAGAGGCTTAAGATTGCTTCATATCACACAGCGGATATGGACAAAACAGACGCTTATAAACTGGGTAAGATATTGAGTGCTGACGCATTAATATACGGAAGGGTTACAAAATGCTCAAAACTGTTTGGTGTTGTTTACTCACGAGTAGACATAGGTGCAGAATTAGTGATGGTTGATACATCAAACTCCAAGATTATTTGGAAGGCAAATCACGTGGAATTAACTCATAGTGGTTCACCACCCATTTCTCCATTCAGTATACCTGAAAAAATAATTAACAGTACAATTAATATAAGGGACAAGGTCAATACTGTTCGGCACGATAATTTCTAGAATCGAAATATGATATTTATCATACCC
>JBHICG010000080.1:0-13563 GCA_046759445.1 Candidatus Scalinduaceae bacterium | reverse complement strand
GAAGATGATTTTATCTGAATTGATTGTTCCTTGCCTGTTCCAAGGTCTTTTGCTGAAACATGCAGGATTCCATTTGCATCAATATCAAAAGAAACCTCAATTTGTGGAATACCACGGGGTGCAGAAGGTATGCCTGCTAATTGAAAACGTCCAAGTGTTCGATTGTCAGTGGCCATCGAACGCTCTCCCTGCAATACGTGGATATCTACTGCTGTCTGGTTGTCTGCCGCAGTCGAAAAGGCTTCTTTTTTATTTGTGGGTATTGTGGTGTTACGTGTGATTAGAACAGTACAAACTCCACCCAGGGTTTCTATTCCTAATGATAGTGGGGTAACGTCCAACAATAAGACATCATGAACTTCACCTGCAAGGACGGCGCCCTGAATGGCAGCACCTAATGCGACAACCTCATCTGGGTTAACACTTTTGTTTGGTTCCTTCTTAAAAAGCTCTTTTACAAGTTTTTGTACAAGTGGTGATCTTGTTGCTCCACCTACTAATATTACTTCATTTATGTCGCTGGGACTAACTTTAGCATCTTCCATAGCAAGCTCACATGGATGACGACATTTTTCAATAAGATATTCTACCATCTGTTCAAACTTTGCCCTGGTTATACTCATGGTAAGATGCTTTGGCCCTGTCTGGTCTGCTGTTATGAAAGGCAAATTAACTTCTGTGGTTGTTGAGGTTGAAAGTTCACATTTAGCCTTTTCTGCCGCTTCTTTTAGTCGTTGCAAGGCCATGTGGTCTTGTCTGAGATCAACACCATTTTCCTTTTTAAATTCGTCAGCAAAATAATTCAGTAATACCTGATCAATGTCGTCTCCACCAAGATGAGTGTTACCATTTGTAGAAAGAACTTCAAAAACCCCTTCACCTACCTCAAGTATTGAAATATCAAATGTTCCACCACCAAGATCAAATACGGCAATTTTCTCATTTTTCTTTTTGTCAATGCCATATGCTAACGATGCCGCAGTTGGTTCGTTTATAATACGAACAACATCTAGCCCTGCAATTGTACCGGCATCTTTTGTGGCCTGTCTTTGACTATCATTAAAATAAGCGGGGACAGTAATTACTGCTTTCTTGACGGGACCGCCCAAATAATCTTCAGCTGTTTTTTTAAGGTTTTGTAAAATAATTGCAGAGATTTCAGGAGGTGTAAAATCCTTACCTCTGGCTTGAACTTTTACTAATTCATCAGGGCTACCAGCGATTTCATATGGCACTAGTTTCTCTTCTTGTGCAACTTCATTATGTCTCCTACCCATAAAACGCTTAATAGAGAATATTGTATTTTTCGGATTGATAACAGCCTGCCTTCTAGCAAGCTGCCCAACAAGACGTTCATCCTTATCAGTAAAAGCCACAACAGAAGGGGTTATCCTGCTTCCTTCCGCATTTGTTATTACCTTGGCTTGTTCTCCTTCCATTACTGCGACTACAGAGTTTGTTGTTCCCAAATCTATACCAATGATTTTCTCCATTAAAATCTCCTTTTTATAAATTAATAAGCTAAACGACTATGTATTACTGAAGCAAATAATGTACCATATGTTTTTTTGAATGCCATAACCGTATTAGTATATTAATCTTATAGCATTTACTATATTTTAATTATACAAATATATGTCTTTTTTGCAAGCGTGCTATGTCAAAATGGCATGCTGTGATATGTCTATAATAGATGATAAAATCGAGATATCAATTATTGTATTTTAGAATATATGTCATTTAGAACATCTTCCATTGCATATAACCCTGGTGATTTTTCAGCCACAAATTTTGTAGAGCGAATAGCACCCATAGCAAAGGAATCTCGGGTTTGTGCTTTATGAACGAGCTCAATTCGTTCTCCCATGCTACCAAAAATTACAGTGTGTTCTCCAACTATATCTCCGGATCGTATTGAGTGTATACATATTTGTTCTTGTGTCCTCTCTCCTGTGATACCTTTACGTCCATAAATTGTAACATCTTCCATTTTATGACCTGTCACATTGCATATTTTTTCTGCTATTTTTAAAGCTGTCCCGCTAGGTGAGTCTTTTTTAAAACGGTGATGTGCTTCAACAATTTCGATGTCAGATTTGTCCCCTAATATCTTTGATACTGTTTCGACAAGATGGAAAAGCAGGTTTACGCCTATACTCATATTAGGAGAAACAAGGCAAGCTATTTTCTCGGATGCCTTATTAAATTGTTCCATTTGTTTTTCAGTTATGCCCGTAGTACCTATTACCATTGCGATACCTTTCTCAGTACATGTCTTGAGTCTGGCTAAAGTAGAATCTGGAGATGTAAAATCTATTAAGACATCGGGGGAACCATTAAGTTCATGTGATATTATAACACCCTTTTGCTTTTGTCCAATAATTGAGCCTAAATCTTTTCCAATATATGGATGTTTTTCTCTTTCAAGCGCTGAGACTATTTTCAGGGTACTATCCTCAGCAACAAGCGCAGCAATTGTTGACCCCATACGTCCACATATTCCATTTATTGCTATGTTAATCATAATTTACAATATTTTCATTTTGAGGTCTATTATTACCTCTTTAGCGTTTCTCAAAAATAATTTAATATTGTATAAGATCTTAAAATACTGGTTATTTTTTTGTATATAAAATTTTGTGTTTTGCTTTACATATTTCTATATTTTTTGCTTGCGTTTCTAAGAAAGGCCCTTTCTTTTTTTGTTAAATTTTTCATACCTACACGATTAACCTTGTCTAACAACATATCAACTTTCTTTTTAAGGTCTTCATTTTTTATATATTCCCTTTCTCTTTGCTGTACTTGCCATGATATAAGAATATTGCTAAATCTGGGCTCATAACGAACGAATAGGAAGCCGTAAAGAAGACCTCCGAGATGTGCAAAATGCGCAATGTTTCCTCCCGTGGGTATAAGGCAATTAATTATTGTAATACTTGCAAATATCATCACAAGGTATTTAGCCTTTATTGGGAATACATAAAAGATTACGGTAGCATTAGGAAAAAACATAGCAAATGCAACTTCAATGGCAAAGACTGCACCTGAAGCACCAAGAATAGGATTATTTGGTGTAAATATACAGCAAAAAATACCCGCAAAAATACCCGAAGTAAAATACATGGTTAAAAATTTCTTTGATCCCATTGCCCTCTCAACTTCGCTACCGAACATCCATAATGCGAGCATATTAAATATTATATGCCATGGATCGTAAATACTATGTAAAAACATATAAGTTACAAATTGCCATAACCATAGTTTTCCAATAGCATATGGAGGGTAGAGCCAGAAAAAACTTGTAAAGAGGTCTGGGACAGATTTTATTTCATGGATTATATTACTGTCTAAATTGTTTTCTGGAAATGTGGCGCCAGGTGAACTTCCCCATTGTGAATTGATAGTCGAAAACAGGAGTTGGATTATAAAGATACTAACGTTTGCGATTATTAGTACCATAATAACCTTTGTCCACTTGCTTCCTATGGACATACTAAATTCAGGTTTGTAGTAGTTATAGTTCTTCAAAATTCTTTTAATTAAATATTAAATTTTCTCCGTATAGGCTTTTTGCACAAGTAACCAAACCAAAACATCCTGTAAGCATCATATCACCATAAGGTGCGGCATAATAACAATCTAAATCGTCTGCAATTTGTCTTTGAGGTCCAACTACTGTTATGAAATCAAATTTTGTTTCCTTCGGGCATGCGGGGTTGATTATGCTTCCATGTCCATTATCCTTAAAAATGTCTTCATTTTTTAACGACTTCTTTTGTAGAGAGTGAACAAATTTTTTCAATTTCTTTGGAGTCAGTAAAGAAGTATGGTGTTCGAAGATTCCCCACATCCTTTCATCTTTAATTAACACTGCTAGTGTGTGTTGATTTCCGATGTTGATTATTGTAAGACCATTCGGGATTTCCTTTTTCACTGTTGGATCGCATAATGAACCCCATATAGCTGCCGTGCCTGTTTGCATTAGAATTACATCCTTTAGAAAATTTTGAACGCTTTTCATACGAGTAAAATAATGGGGTACATCACAAAAAACGAGGTCTTTTAATAACCCTCCTTGTTTTATTATAAAATCTTCCCATTGTTTGAATCTGAATTTGCGATTGCTTTCTTTTATGTTCTCACCGTGATCGAAAACTGCTATAGCATATTTATCTGGAATTTCAATTTCAAAAGAAGCTAATACCTTTTGCAATGCTTTTAAATCAATATCCTTAAGTTCAATTGAGATGGTGTTTTTTGGTTTCTTTTCTACAATTACAACACCGAGTTTTTGTACTTCTGTCAAATTGTCCCTTATAGTCTTTGAAGCATGTTTTGTTGAATAAACTCTAAAGCCTTTTTTTATGTGGTTTTTTATTGCAGTAACACATTTTCCACCACCCATTATGTGTCCATGTAGAAAGATGTCTTTGTTTTTACTTGTAGCTTTTTCTATTCTTTTCCCCACGATTACGGTTTGGGATGGCAATACAAGTTTAAAGCAGTTCTCAACAGGCTTGTTGTCTTCATACAAAAGTATGTCCTGTGTCCCACCGCCAACATCAATAGCTAGAATACGAAATGGTTTCTTTGGCAATTTAAAAACCTACTTAAATAGTTCTTATTTTTTGACAAATTTTAATATAACCGATTCGATGAAAAAGTCAAGATTGTTGTTAAAATCCAATCTTATAATAAGTTATGTTTATTAATATATACTTATTTTAGAAACTTGAAGTTTAGTTTCACTATTTATTAAGTATGTTTTTAAAAAGTACCATACCAAGAATAAGGTTAAATGCGTTTGCTCCCCAGAGAGAGGGAATAATTGGAAACATTATGTTTTCTGCCAGAATTAATCCTGTTGCAACTAATGGATAATAAAAGAACAGTATCAAGATGAAACTAATCCCTAAGCTTACAAGCATACTGTTGCTTCTTGTCATTATACCTAAAGGGATGCCTATCAAGATAAATGTAAGACAGGAAAAAGAAGGTGATAGTATTTTATGAATATTTAATGACAACTCCCTTTTCAAATTTTGATTTCTTGCCGTTTCAAAACGTTTAGTAAGGATTGTGTATTCTTTGTTCAACTTCTTTTTGATATTTTTAATATCTTCTATAGTTAATTGCGCCCTATCAATCTTTATGTGCCCTTCTTCTCTTAATCTCTTAGCTATTTGTATTTTCCTTTTTGCCGTCCTAATCCTTCGGTCTTCTTTTTCTATTATTTTTTTGATTAGTGAAATCTTTTTAAGATATTCATCTTCTCTTTTTTGTTTTTTTTCTATTGTGTCGAAAACTCCATGGCCCTTATTGTCTTCTTCACGTCTTTTTTCTTGCATTATTTTGTTAATATTATTGTTTGCTACTCTTATATAGTTTTCAAAGATGTTAATATCAAAATTAGCACGTTTTATTATTTTCTCTTGCTTTGAAATATTTTTTTGTGAATTGCTTATTTCTAGCTTAGCAAGTTCTAACTTTTTTCCAGCTTCTTTTTCTTTATCACTTATTAGAGAAATATTTTTCGTTGTGTCTTTTATGATTTTTCCTGGATATTTAAAAAACTCTTTTGAATTCCTTAACTCTTTATCAATTTTTTTTCTTTGTGATAAAAGCTTGGTTAATGTGGTATATTTAAGTGATGTGTTACGTACTCTTTGCCTTAACGGTATATCAAATGTGGCTTCCTCAAAACTTCCCATTGTGGGAACATCTATCTTGTTCTTAGTATTAGGCTTAATAAATTCACCACGTCTTAATGTTAATAAAGCTAAATTACCAGGATCATTTATTTCTATTTCACCTTCCTCTGCTAGTAGTATACTTGTTATATAATCTTCTGCGTACTCAAAAACGGCTATATTTTTGTAAATACCATCTTCAACACTGCTTATATAGATTTGATACGGATGGAAATAAATCTTTTTTTTTGCTGTTATAAAGTGTTTGGCGAGAACTTGCTTAACAGCCTTTTCTTGAAGTTGCCTTACTTTAAAGTATGATTTGGGTAATATTTCTGCATTTAGGAATAAAGTTAATAAACTGAAAAATATTCCAGCAATGATTATGGGCGTAATTATGTTATGAAGATGTACACCAGCTATTCTAATTGCTGTAATTTCGTTATCAGCACTTAGTCTTCCATAAGTCATAACTGTAGCCGTGAGTAAGGAAGAAGGTAGAGCATGAGGCAAGGAATACAAAGCCATATAGGGCATTACGGAAACAAGACTTGGTATGTCGAGCCCTTTATGTATAAGTTGCATTGAAAACCCAAGTAATATCAAGAATTCAAAGCACACGAGTGCAGGTATGAATGTTCTGAATAGTTCCTTAATTAAATATTTCTGCAGTGTATTAACCATCACTCAAAATTTTTGTTGTTATATAAAATACAAAATTTTAAGATCTAAAATTTAATTATATCTGTCTTACTTTGAATAGGTCAATAAGAAATATTTTAGGGATTTTTTTATAGTGTATGCTGAGAAGGGTGCAATCAATGTTGACAAAATGCTTTTGTATGATACCATCATTTTGAGAAATTACTATTTAATTCGGTTATAATTTAGCAGTTATATGCACATATGTTGAAAAAGAGTAACATGATAAGTGAATGTACCAGACTATTTTCATATGTTAAACCGCATTGGGGAATGGCTTTATTAGCATTAACCTGTATGTTTCTTTTTACGTTATTCAATGGTGTTCAATTAGCTTTAGTAAAACCTGTGATAGATCGTTTGGTAGAGGATGGCACAGTTAGCTATTCCTCCGAAGAATATAGCATGGAAGAGCAAAAAGATACTATAGCAGGAGTAAAAAGTTTTAGAGAAAAAACCTTTGCCAAGATTAAGAATACAGCATTCTTGTCGAAATTAGACAAATTGTTAAAGAAGCTGACAAGTTCATTTACTTTTATTGGCATCCTTGCTGCAGTTATAGCTCCTTTTTTATTTGTCTCTAACTATTTTCAAGAGTATTGTAAGAATCGTGTTATATGGGGTGTACTCGTTGATATTCGTAATCAACTATGTGAACATTTACTACCACAGTCATTAAGTTATTTTGAAGAAAGGAAGAGCGGTGATTTGATCTCCAGGCTGACTAATGATATTACAACAACGCAATATGGTCTTACGATTTTGTTTGATAGTGTTATTCTTCAGCCAATGCGTTTTTTATGTGGCTTGGGGCTGGCATTCTATTTCAGTTGGAAGTTGTCACTATTAACTTTTGTTGTATTTCCTCTTATTGTATTGCCAGTTTTGGTATTTGGTAGGAAGATAAAGAAATACGGCATGAGAAGCTTAAGGTATTTGGGAGAATTAACTGATGCACTGCGAGAAATGTTTATGGGAATAAGGATAGTAAAGGCGTTTAAGATGGAAAATGAGGAGAGTATGGAATTCAGAAATATAAATTCCAGATTCTTTAAACAGGTGATGCAGACAGTTAAGGCGAAAGCTCTGAATACGAGTACTACTGAATTTGTTTATTCACTGGGGCTAGCTGCAGTCATAATCTTTGGTGGTTATGTTGTTACCACAAAAAGGATAGCCCCGGGTGAACTTGGTGGGTTTGTTACAGTAACAGGTTTTATGGTATTCACATCAATAAAAAAACTAGCCAAATGTTATGGTAACCTTCAACAATCATTAGCTGGTGCGAAAAGAATTTTTGAGTTACTCGACCAGAAACCATCAATCACTGACCACCCAGATGCTGTGGAATTAAAAAAGATAGAGAAAGATATTGTATTTAAAAACATGAATTTTTCATACGACTGTATATTGGTTCTCAAGGATATTAATCTAACAGTGAGTAAGGGACAGTTAATTGCTATTGTGGGAGAAAGTGGGGCTGGGAAATCTACCTTGCTAGATCTTATTCCTCGCTTTTATGTTCCTTTAAGTGGGTCTATTGAAATTGATGGTATAGATATTAATTTGATAAAGTGTGATTCACTTTTAGAACAAATTGCAATTGTTGGCCAGCAACCGTTCCTCTTTAATAGAAGTTTTGCTGATAACATTTTGTATGGACGTAAGAATGCAAGTTTCGAAGAAATAAAGTGTGCGGCAAGAGCGGCTAATATACATGATTTTATAATGAGTCTTCCAAGGAATTATGATACCTTAGTAGGAGAGCAAGGTGTAAAACTCTCTAGTGGACAGAAGCAACGGATAACTATAGCAAGAGCAATTTTAAAGAATGCGCCTATCTTAATTTTAGATGAGGCCACATCTTCTTTAGATTCTGAATCTGAAAAGCTTGTACAAGAAGCGCTGGACAACTTGATGGAGGGCAAGACAACGTTTGTTATAGCACATCGCTTGTCAACTATAAGTCATGCAGACAGAATTGTTGTATTAAAGAATGGTTGCATTGTTGAGTCTGGCACACATGAGGAGTTAATAAAAATGAATGAAGGTGAATATAGTAAACTTTATAGAATACAGTTTAAAACCTAACTACATAGTTTCTCACCAATCCCACCTACGAGGTGGAATAAGCAATTGTCTGAAAAAGATGGGATAAAACCTGGAGGTAAAGGAATGTTCGAAATAACAAGTATGGGTATTTAATGGTAAGAACTTAATGATTATTCGAACATTGTGGAAGGAACTATGTAGAAAATATAAAGAGCTAAAAGAAAGGGAATAAAATTGTCCTACATTGTTCGTGACGAAATAATTCAACTACTATACTTTTGATTTGGATGAGGCGTGGGCAACAAGAGAGCATAAATGCTAGGGCGTATCCCATGTAGTTAATTAAATGAATTATTCACATTCCAAATGTGTAAAAAAATCTTTGAAATAGTGTGGTTGAGAGATTGATACTCATCAGTAAAATCATGTCAACATAAGCATCCTGTGAAGATTATTTTAATTTCAACCCTGAATTCTTAAAAGCTTCCCACAATTACTATGATAAGGAACGAAACCCAGGGGAAGAAAGTCTTTAAAGCATAACTGGTTTAGCCATAAACATACATGAGAAAGTCAATAGTTGTTCGTGGCATTAAAGTTCACAACCTAAAAAACATTGATGTAGAAATTCCTTTACGCAAACTAACTGTGATAACGGGTGTTAGTGGCTCAGGCAAATCAAGTCTGGCCTTTGATACCCTATACGCTGAAGGACAGAGGCGATATGTGGAATCTTTTTCAGCATATGCCCGTCAGTTTCTGGAAAGGGTTGACAAGCCTGACGTAGACCATATAGAAGGTATACCTCCTGCTATTGCAATTGAACAAAAGAATCCTGTAAAGAACCGTCGCTCCACAGTCGGAACTGCAACCGAAATAAATGATTATCTGCGACTCCTTTTTGCGCGTATAGGTAAGACTTACTGCATAAAGTGTGGGGAAATTGTTCAAAGTGATACAGTCACTCAGATATCAGATTGTGTATTGTCATTTCCAGAGGGCACTAGATTTTTAATTACGTTTCCGGTTGCAACCAACAAGAAGATCTCTGATAAAATACAAGTTTCTGCTTTAAAGGAACGGGGCATTATCAGAATCCTTGCAGACAATAATATAATAGATCTTTCATCTCCATCAAAAGCCTTTGATATACGCAAATATAGTTCAGTTGCAGGAGTAGTAGATAGATTGGTGGTGCGGAAGGGATTAAAGGGGCGTTTATTAGACGGTCTTGAAACAGCGTACAGACTGGGTTTTGGCTATTTAAGTATTTTCATTTTGACTGAAGGCAATTTTAAAACCAATAAGACTTCATCTAATAGATACCAGCCAAATGTATATCTAAAAGGTAAGAACGGTAAAAAATTTATTAAAGATAGAGTTATCAAAACAATTCCTTTTATCAGCACACGTACAAATAAAAAGGTTAAGCCTGTTTTTATAGACAATAAAAAGTGGATTAAATTGCTATTTAGCAGTCATTTCTGTTGTAATAATTGCAATATTGAATACAAAGTACTAACACCCCATTTGTTTTCCTTTAATAATCCCTTGGGTGCTTGTCCAAGATGCCAGGGTTTTGGCCATATTATCGAGATAGATATGGGCCTTGTAGTGCCAGATAAAACAAAGACTCTTAATGAAGGTGCTATAGCTCCCTGGAATACGCCTGCTTATTGTAGTTTACTTGAAGAATTACAGATGATTGCACCCAAATATAATATTCCCCTTGATACACCTTTTAATGAATTGACGAAAGCCCAGGTAAAATTAATCATAGAAGGTACAAAAGATTTTTGTGGTATCAAAGAATTTTTCGATTGGTTAGAGGAAAAGAAGTATAAGTTGCATGTTAGAGTGTTTCTTAGTAAATATCGATGTTATACAATATGTTCAGAATGTAATGGTAGCAGATTATGCCAGCCTGCTCATAACGTAAGGATTAATCAGTTTAATATATCATACATATGCAGGATATCCATCGATGATGCGTATGTTTTATTCCAAAGAATAAAACTTACTAAACCAGAAATGGAAGTGGCAAGTATTATATTACATGAGATAAAAAAGAGACTTGGTTACATGGTTAAGGTTGGCTTGGGATATTTGACGCTAGACAGGATGACTAGAACTCTATCAGGAGGAGAGGCACAAAGAGTTAATCTGACTACTTCACTTGGCGCATCACTTGTTAATACATTGTATATACTGGATGAACCAAGTATTGGGTTGCACTCAAGAGATACTAAACGTCTTATCAATATACTAAAACAACTTCGAGATATTGGAAACACAGTTATAGTTGTCGAGCACGATAAAGAAATGATCAAGTCTGCAGATTTTCTTATAGACCTTGGTCCTGGAGCGGGCAAGAATGGTGGTGAGGTTGTTTATGTGGGACACGCTAAAGACATACCTTCTAGAAATTGCTCGCTAACGGGACAATATTTAAAAAATAAAAAGAAGATAGAATTGCCTTCATTCAGGAGAAAGATCTCACGAGATAATATCGAGATTATAGGGGCGTCAGAAAACAATTTGAAAAATATTGATGTGTGCTTTCCCCTTAAGGTACTTACTTGTGTAACGGGTGTGTCAGGTTCTGGCAAGAGTAGCATTGTACAGGATACCCTGTACAGTGCCATCAAAAGGAAGATGGGAACTTATCATGGCTTTATTGGAAGCTATAAAGAAATAAATATTAACGGGAATATAGATGACATAATTATGGTTGATCAATCACCCATTGGTCGAACACCCAGGTCAAATCCGGTTACATACGTAAAGGTATTTGATTTTATTAGAAAAATATTCGCATCTACCAGAGAAGCAAGGTTACGCAATTATACTCCGAGGTCTTTTTCTTTTAATGTTAAAGGTGGTAGATGTGATTTTTGCGAAGGATGTGGTTATATAAAAGTGGATATGCAGTTTCTTGCTGACGTATATATGACTTGTGACCAATGTAATGGTAAACGCTACGGGAAAGATATTCTAGAAGTTAGCTATAAAGGGAAAGACATTCATGAAGTTTTGGAAATGACTATTAGAGAGGC
The DNA here is from genome assembly GCA_046759445.1 of Candidatus Scalinduaceae bacterium. Lineage (GTDB taxonomy): Bacteria > Planctomycetota > Brocadiia > Brocadiales > Scalinduaceae > Scalindua_A. The sequence goes on along the minus strand of JBHICG010000080.1, from coordinate 2,060 downwards.
GATAGAATTCTTTTCTACACGTATCAGGCAAGAGTTAAACATTGGAAGCCGTAAGAGTTTATTTAGAGAAATGTCACAAATTAAAAAAGGTTTGCAGTACCTTGAGGATACAGGCTTAGGTTATCTAAGATTGGGACAACCAGCAACAACACTTTCTGGGGGTGAAGCACAACGATTAAAATTGGCAACTTATATGGCAAAGGGAAAAGGTGAGCAAATACTTTTTGTGTTTGATGAACCTACAACAGGTTTGCATTTTGATGATATAAGCAAACTGCTTGATTGTTTCCAGAAGCTTGTTAATAATGGGCACTCCGTTATTGTTATTGAACACAATCTTGATGTCATAAAATGTGCTGACCACATCATTGACCTTGGCCCTGAAGGTGGGGATGAAGGTGGTTATGTGGTAGGATGTGGCACACCGGAAGATATTGTTAAATTAAGAAAGTCTTATACGGGAAAGTATCTTAAGGAATATTTGTAAATGTTAAAGGTTGTGTAGTTGAAACGGTAACAGCATGAACGGTTGAACGATCGTAATATAATGATATGTTTTGAAGCCTGTTAGATATAAAAAGAAAGTTATTTTATGTTTATATTTTTTTAGATAAGTTTTCTATCCAAAGAGTCAAGATATTTAACAGTAAGAGAATAACGAATATCTTATTCATGATAGGTCTAACATCCTTTGAATTGTCTGTCTTGCCTTTGTTGTAATTTCTTCCGGGACTGTGACTACGAATTGAAGATCCTCCAGTGACCACAATACTTTTTCCAGTGTATTTAATTTCATATTTGGACAATCAGACAGAGGTGTTACAGGTATAAATATCTTATCAGGGTTTTCTTTACACAACCGGTGCAGTATTCCGATTTCAGTGCCGATTATGAATTCCTTTGTATGGTTGCTACTAGCATACTTTACAATTCCTGTGGTACTTGCAACATGATCTGCCAGAGAAATCACATCAGGTGTGCACTCAGGATGCACAACAACTTTTGCATTTGGATGCAAGGATTTTAATTTAACTAATTGTTCAGCAAGTATCCTGTGGTGAGAGGGGCAATATCCATCCCAGAAGATCATTTTTCGGTTTAAGCATGATGAAACATATGCACCGAGGCTCTTGTCAGGGACAAATAATATATCCACATCTTCAGGGATAGACGATACAATCTTCATTGCATTTGATGATGTACAACATATATCACTTTCTGCCTTAACAGCAGCAGTGCTATTAACGTAACAAACAACCTTGGTATTTGGAAGAAGTCTCTTTTTCTCTCTCAGTTCCTTTACTGTGATCATAGATGCCATTGGGCATCCGGCATTTTCGTCTGGCATGATAACGGTCTTATCCGGGCACAATATTGCAGCCGTCTCAGCCATGAAATGGACACCACAAAAAACTATTAGGTTCGCATCTGTTTTTGCAGCCTGCTGTGATAGCCCTAAAGAATCACCAACAAAATCAGCAATATCTTGAATCTCACCGCGTTGATAATTGTGTGCCAGGATGATTGCATTATGTTTTTTCTTAAGCTCAGAAATCCTTTCAACAATTGGATCAGACAATTTTTTGCCCCGTAGAAGTTGTTTTTTTTATTAAACAAAAACGTGTATGAGTATTATTAATATTCATCATTTGTTGCATTAATACTTCAGGGTTAATTGTAAGAGCAGTGCCATGAATACATATTATCAATAAAAGTGTATATTTTTACAACTTTATTTTCCTAACTATTTATTTAGCTTCTTTACTTCTAATTTGCATAATTTTAGACTTACTGACATATAATAAAAGGCCATTTGGTAAAGGCAAACACGAATATTTTACATAAAAACAAATATGTAGAATCATTTTTGAAAATCCTTGACACTGTATCAAGCTTTGTTAATATAATACAAAGTATAAAGAAGAATGAAAGAACTACAAATTGTGAAGTATCTTTATGGATGGAGTTGTTTATTTTTGTTCAATATTCGACAACTTTAATATAGGGGCGATTAGCTCAGTTGGCTAGAGCACTTGCTCGACAAGCAAGGGGTCACTGGT
>JBHICG010000079.1:0-13911 GCA_046759445.1 Candidatus Scalinduaceae bacterium | reverse complement strand
CTATCGTTCCTACATTCACATGCGGCTTCGTCCTCTTAAATACTTCTTTGGCCATGTCCCTTCTTGCCTCCAAAAAATAATATTTTAAAGATACTTTTTAATTATGACACCCTACTGTAAACCTTTGTTGGCGCTGGCTTATATTCTAAAGGTTCCATTGTATATGTACCTCTACCTTGAGTAATAGATCTTAAAATAGTTGCATAACCAAAAGTCTCTGCCAATGGAATCTTTCCCTCAATCACTCTCAAGTCTTCATTTGTAATCAACTCGACAATATCAGCTCTGCGACCATTTAAATCACTAAGTACATCACCAAGGTAATTTTCTGGAACTGTAATTTCTATTCGCATTATTGGCTCTAGCAAAACAGACTTAGCCATCTCTACACCCTTCTTTAAAGCAATACCTGCAACGTTATAGAAGGCAAATTCTGATGAATCAACGGAATGCATAGAACCATCTATTAAACTCACTTTTATGTTTATAAGGGGATAACCACCTGACACACCACTTTTCGCTGTATCTATAATACCTTTTTCTACCGCTTTTATATATTGTTTTGCAATTGCTCCCCCGCGTATCATATTTTCAAACTCAACAGTTTTCTCACCTATGTATGGTTCCAACTTTATTTCTATATGGGCGTATTGGCCACGTCCTCCAGTTTGTTTAACAAATTTTTCTTCCACCTCAGCTTCGCGTTCTATCGTTTCTCTATACGAAACTTTAGGAGCGCCAACATTTGCATTTATCTTATACTCGCTTAACATCCTATTTTTTAAGACTTCAAGATGCAGCTCTCCCATTCCAGAGATTATTAACTGGCCGGTTTCGGCATCTGTTTGAATTTTAAATGTTGGATCTTCTTTAGATAACCTAACCAGAACAAAAGCTAATTTTTCCTTTTCTGTTTCTGTCTTTGGTTCTATAGCCATTGAAATAACTGTTTCCGGAAAATCTATCTTCTCTAAAACTATGGGATCTTCTTCAGCACATAGCGTATCACCGGTAACTGTAGATTTAAAACCTACGACAGCTACAATGTCTCCAGCCGAAGCACTTTCCAGTTGCTCACGTTTATTAGCATGCATGCTATAAATACGGCTTGCCAGTTCTTTTTTATTAATCCTTGGGCTATAAAGCCTTTGTCCTGAAGTCATCTTACCTGAATAAACACGTATAAAAGTAAGATCCCCGTGTTTATCAGAGGTAATCTTGAAGGCCAAAGCGCTAAAAGGTTCAGTCTCTAAAGGTTTTCTTTGTTTAATTGTATCGTTTCTTGGATCTGTCCCTTTTATTGGTGGGATGTCAAGGGGCGAAGGCAAATAATTACACACAGCATCCAATAAATGCTGTATTCCTTTATTTTTAAAGGCCGTACCACATAATACAGGTATCAAATCTGTCTTTATAGTTCCTTCACGAAGGGCTCTTTGAATATCTTCTTCTTTAATTGTGCTTTCATTCAGATATTTATCCATAAACCAGTCCACTTTGTCAGCAATACTTTCAATCATTATCTCTCTATATTCTTTTGCTGTTTCTAATATATCTTCTGGTACATCACATTCCTCAAATTCCTCACCCAACGTATCATCTTTATCATTATAAATTACAGCTTTCATCTTTATTAAGTCAATAATACCTTTAAAATTCTTCTCTTTACCAAGAGGTAATTGAATTGGGATTACATTTTTATTTAATTTCTTCTTAATTTCACTACTTACTTTGATAAAATCAGAACCGATTCTATCCATCTTATTAACAAAACAAACCCTAGGAACCTTGTATTTATCTGCCTGTCTCCATACGGTTTCAGATTGTGCTTCAACGCCACTAACTCCACAAAAAACGCATATTGCACCATCTAAGACCCTTAGAGATCTTTCAACTTCCATTGTAAAATCCACATGTCCCGGAGTATCTATAATGTTTATCTGAAAATCTTTCCAGAAGCATGTTGTTGCCGCTGCAGTAATTGTAATACCACGTTTTTGTTCTTCCTCCATCCAGTCCATTATCGCAGCACCTTCATGAACTTCACCTATTTTAAAACTCTTACCGGTATAAAAGAGGATACGTTCGGTAACTGTGGTTTTACCCGCATCAATATGCGCAGTAATACCTATATTTCTAAGATTCACTAGTTTTTCTTTTTTCATATCTTATAAAATTAATATTTACCATCCAAAATGAGCAAAGGCTTTATTCGCCTCTGCCATCTTGTGCGTATTTTCTCGCTGTGTAATTGCTGCACCCTGTTTCTTATATGCATCAGATAATTCATCAGCTAACTTTTGATATGATGCTTTAGCCTTTCTTTTTCGTGTAGCATTTATAATCCATCTAAACGATAACGACAATTGTCTTTTTTTGGATACCTCAACAGGAACCTGATAAGTCGCACCTCCAACACGCCTAGACTTTACCTCAACTAAAGGTTTAACATTGTTAATTGCCGTCTCTATTATTTCCAATGACTCTTTATCTGGAAATCTAGTCTTTAATAAATCCATAGCTTGATAAACGATTCTTTCCGCAACGCTTTTTTTCCCCTTATGCATTAAACAATTAATAAACTTAGATACTAAAATACTTCTATACCGCACATCAGGTCTTAAAAATCTCTCTGTACTTTTAAATTCCAATGCCATTTATCAGTCTCCCACGCCAACAAGCAACACATAAGCTAAAAAATTTATTTTGAGCTTTTTGTTCCATATTTAGACCTGCCCCGCTTTCTACCCTCAACACCTGCCGTATCTAACTTACCTCTTATTATATGGTATTTAATACCTGGAAGATCTCTCACCCGTCCACCCCTTATCAAGACTATAGAATGTTCTTGTAAGTTGTGTCCTTCACCTGGTATATAAGCTGCAACCTCTCTTCCGTTTGTCAATCTTACTCTTGCCACCTTCCTCAAGGCAGAATTTGGTTTTTTGGGTGTTCGTGTCATTACTTGAAGACAAACACCTTTTCTTTGAGGACACCCTTCCAAGTCAACGCTTTTACTTTTTTTTACTATCTTCTTTCTTCCTTTTCTTACTAACTGGTTTATCGTTGGCATCTATCATCCTTCCTGCTCAATTAGGTAATGTTGTTAATTGCTTTTCCTTTTCAGCTTTTTCCTCTTCAGAGATTTCAATCTCAGCACTTTTCACAGACAATTTATGTAAGGTCTTATATCCAGTTCCAGCTGGGACTAAATGACCGAGGATAACATTTTCTTTTAGACCCACAAGCTCATCTCTTTTTCCTTCCACCGCAGCTTTAGTTAATACCTTAGTTGTTTCTTGAAATGATGCTGCCGATATAAAACTGTCGGACTGTAAAGATGCTTTAGTTATTCCCATTAACAATGGTTCAGCAGTTGCAGGTTTACCATCCTTTTCTTTTATTTTCACGTTTACTTCTCGAAATTTAAATTTATCAATAACTAAACCAGGAAGCAAATCTGTGTCATTATGTTCATCTACTTCTACTTTACGTAACATCTGTGCAATAATTATTTCAATATGTTTATCATCAATTGGTACATTCTGAGAGCGATAAACATTCTGAACTTCCTTTAACATATACTGCTGCAACTCTTCTTCACCACAAATCCTTAAGATATCTTGAAGGACTAGAGGTCCTTCAACCAATGGATCCCCTGCTTTTACACGATCACCTCTATGCACTCTTAAATGTTTACCACGAGGAACAAGATGTTCTATTTCCATTCCGGATTCACCCTTTACGATTATCGTCCTTTTTCCTCGTCTCTTTTCGCCAAGTTCTACTATACCGTCTATTTCGCTCATTACAGCAGGATCCTTTGGTCTTCTTGCCTCAAGAACCTCCGATACTCGAGGCAGTCCACCAGTTATATCCTCAGTTCTCGTAATCTCTCTAGGTGTTTTGGCTAAAAGCATACCGGCAACTACTCTAGCACCTTCTTCGACCTCTATATGAGCTTTCTCCGGTATTGGATAAAGTCCCTGAATCTTTCCTGTATTGTCTTCTATAATTATCTGTGGGTGTAGATCGCCTTTATGTTCAATAATTACTTTCCTTTTAATACGCGTTACAGGATCATATTCCTTTCGCATGGTTTTGTTTGTTATTATATCTTCAAAACGTACCTTACCCGGCATCTCTGTAAGTATTGGAGTCATATGAGGGTCCCACTTAATAATCGTTCGATTCGAAGTAACTTTTTCACCTTCTCTTACTAAAACCGTTGCACCAAGTGGTACTACATGTTTCTCAATTTGTCTATCTTTTTCATTAACAATGAGAATTTCTCCTTTTCCACTCAGAGCAACATTTTCTCCCTGCTGATTCTCTACCACATTTAGATTGTCATATTTGACTATACCCACTCTCTTAACCCTTATTTCTGACTCTTCAATTGATCGAGTTGCAGTTCCTCCAATATGAAAGGTTTTCATTGTCAACTGAGTACCAGGTTCACCTATTGATTGTGCGGCAATGATTCCAGCAGCAGTACCTTCTTCTACGTATTCACCTTTTGAAAGATCCACACCGTAACATTTAACACACAAACCCTGTGACATTTCGCATGTTAATGCAGAACGCACACGAATTTTTTCATACCCTAAAGCTTCTATCCTCTTGGCCTTTTCTTCTGTAATTAGCTCATTTTCTTTAACGATTTCTTCATCCTTAACCAAATCCACAATATTATTCAAAGACGTTCTGCCCCTTATCATCTTGTGGAGGGGCACCTCAACACGGTCCCCTCTATACACGGCGCTTTTACTAATTCCATTAACTGTTCTGCAATCGTAACTTGTAATAATAACGTTTTGCGCAACATCTGCAAGTTTTCTAGTTAAATAACCAGAATCAGCTGTTTTTAAGGCAGTATCAGCTAATCCTTTCCTTGCACCATGGGTTGAACTAAAATATTCCAATACACTTAATCCGTCTCGAAAATTTGCCTTTATCGGTGTTTCTATTATCTTACCTGACGGTTTGGCCATTAAACCTCTCATACCTGCAAGCTGTCTCAACTGTTGGGCGCTGCCTCTGGCACCTGATGCAGACATAAGAAACACTGGATTAAGGTATGGTTTCCCCTCTCTAATATCATTTTTAATTTCATAAAACATCTCATCCGCCACTTTTTCTCCAGCATATGTCCAAGTATCGATCACCTGATTATACCTTTCACCTTCAGTGATTATTCCTTTGTGGTACAATTTCTGAATTTTCTCTATCTCTTTTTGCGTTTTTTCTAAGATTTGCTTCTTATTTGGCATTTTTAAATCCATTATTGAAAGCGAAAGGCCCGCCTTAGTGCACTCTTTAAAACCTATTTCCTTAATCTTATCTAATAAAGCTATCGTTTTTTCTTTACCCAAAATCTTATAGCAATCCTGAATGATTCCATTTATTGACTTATGGTCAAGGGGATAATTATAAAAAGGCAACTCATGAGGCAAAACTTCGTTAAAAATAACACGACCTACAGTAGTAATACATAATCCATTCTTCAGTTGTTCAGCCTCGTTACCTACAATAGTTTTATCTGGAGCTAATCTAAGTTTTATTTGTGTATGAATACCTACTTTCTTCTCTGCATAAGCCATTAATATTTCCTCAAAACCACAGAAACTTCTTAGTTTTTTCTCACCCTCATCTTCTTCTACCTTGGTAGTTAAAAAATAACAACCTAAAACAATATCTTGTGATGGCGTAATTATTGGTTCTCCTGAAGAAGGAGCAAAAATATTATTAACAGATAACATTAAAGTCCTAGCCTCTATCTGAGCTTCAATCGAAAGCGGTAAATGCACTGCCATTTGGTCCCCATCAAAATCAGCATTGAAGCCACGACATACTAATGGGTGAAGTTTAATCGCATTGCCTTCTACAAGCACGGGCTTAAATGCTTGAATTCCTATTCGATGTAATGTTGGGGCTCTATTGAGAAGAACAAGATGTTTACGTATCACATCATCAAGAATGTCCCAAACTTCTTCATCTTGCCTTATCAACATTTTTTTTGCACTCTTAATCGTATCTGCTAATCCAATTTCCCTTAGACGTTGAATTATGAATGGTTGGAACAATTCAAGCGCGATCTTTTTTGGAATTCCACACTGGCTTAGTTTAAGCTCAGGGCCAACAACTATTACCGATCGTGCTGAATAATCAACTCTTTTGCCGAGTAAATTCTCCCTAAACCTTCCCTGCTTCCCCTTAAGCATATCTGTGAGTGACTTTAAAGGACGATTGTTACTTCCTAAAATAGGGCGTTTGCTTCTGCTATTATCAAAAAGTGCATCTACTGCCTGTTGTAACATTCTTTTTTCATTTCGGATAATTACCTCCGGCGCATTGAGATCAATCAATTTTTTAAGACGATTATTACGATTAATAATACGCCTATAAAGGTCGTTAAGGTCTGAGCTTGCAAAATCTCCACTCTCCAACAATACTAAAGGTCTCAAATCCGGGGGAATTACTGGAATAACATCCATAACAATCCACTCAGGTTTGTTCCCGGAGTCTTTAAAAGCTTCAACGATTGTTAGTCTCTTTATTATATCCTTGGTTCGTTGTTTGGATTTTGTTTCTTTAAGTTCTTCCCTAAGGTCCTTTGATAATTTTTCCAAATCCAAGTTCTTGAGCAATGACCTTATAGCTTCAGCTCCCATATCAGCATAAAAACTACCTTCGCCATATTTTTCCTGGGCTGTTCTATATTCATCTACTGTTAACAACTGATATGCCTTAAGCGGCGCATTCCCTGGTTCTATCACTACATAATCCTGGAAATAGATAACCCTTTCTAAAGAATTAGTTTTCATGCCTAAAAGTGTTCCTATTCTTGAAGGCATTGCCTTAAAAAACCAAATATGAACAATAGGCGCTGCTAAACTAAGATGCCCTAATCTCTTCCTTCTTACACGAGAATGAGTCACCTTAACTCCACATCTATCACAAATAACCCCCTTATGCTTAACACCCTTATATTTTCCACAAAAGCATTCCCAATTACGTTCGGGGCCAAAAATTCGTTCACAAAACAGCCCGTCTTTCTCTGCACGATATGTACGGTAATTTATTGTCTCCGGTTTCTTTACTTCACCATACGATTTATTTCTAATGTCTTCTGCCGACGATAAAGATATTTTCACCGAACTATACTCATTTATTTTTTCATATGTTCCAATTGTCATTATTTCAACTTTCCTTTAATGTTAAAAAAACAAGGGATTATGTATTAAAAGTTTAATCCATTTATTAGAAAAAACCTCTCGACAACTAAAACGTGATTTAAATCGTTTCTTTCTCAAGCTTCAAAGAAAGGCCAAGCCCTTCAATTTCCTTGGCAAGCACTTCGAATGATGCAGGAGTTCCTGCTTCTAGCGTATTTTTGCCTCTTACCATTGATTCATAAATTCTGGTACGTCCTTCCACATCATCACTTTTCACGGTAAGTAACTCTTGCAAACTATAGGCGGCACCATAAGCTTCTAGTGCCCAGACTTCCATTTCTCCAAACCTTTGCCCGCCGAATCTAGCCTTCCCCCCGAGAGGCTGTTGTGTTATTAGGGAATAAGGCCCTGTAGCTCTAGCATGAACCTTTTCATCAACTAAATGATGCAGTTTCATCATGTACATATATCCAACTGTTACCTTTTGCTCGAAAGGCTCACCGGTACGTCCGTCATATAAAGTAGTTTTCCCATCTTCTGGAAGCCCTGCCTCTTTCAAGGTATCTCTTATTTCCCATTCCTTTGCTCCATCAAAAATCGGTGTTATAGCTTGAAAACCTAATTTTGCTGCAGCCCAACCTAAGTGTGTTTCCAATATTTGGCCAACATTCATTCTGGAAGGAACACCCAAAGGATTTAAAAGCATCTCAACAGGTGTTCCGTCTTCCAAATATGGCATGTCTTCTTGTGGTAATATCTTAGCAATAACTCCTTTATTGCCGTGCCTTCCAGCCATCTTATCCCCAACAGATAACCTCCTTTTAGTTGCAATAGAGACCTTTGCCACTTCTAACACACCACTTGGTAATTCATCACCCCTTTTTAATTGACTTACTTTTGAAATTTTTTCATCTTTTAATGACTCAATCTTCTCGTTATATTCCTTGCAAATTCTTGCAGCTCTTTCACTTTTTCGTTTGTTCCTGCCAGAATCAAAGTTATTAATATCAAACAGTTCTTGTAAAGCAAGGATACGCTTAGTGTCCATCACATAAGTAACCTTCAAAGGTTGGCCAGTCTTCAAATCTAAAAGCATACCTTCAAAAACTTGCTCAAGCTCTTTGATCATTTTCACAAAAACCTTTGATATCGCTTTATCATACTTGTCTTCAATCCCCTTAGCTTCATTCATGATTTTCTGTCTTTTTTCATCAGACAGATGTGCTCTCCGAGAAAATAATTGAGTATTAATGACAATTCCCTCTACACCAGATGGTACTTCCAAAGATACATTTTTCACATCCTCTCCAGCTCTACCAAAGATAGCATGCAATAATTTTTCCTCAGGAGATAGTTCACTCCTGCTTTTTGGAGCAATTTTTCCCACAAGAATATCTGATGGTTTAACTTTCGTCCCAATCCGGATTATCCCATTTTCATCTAAGTTACTAAGGGCTTTTTCTGAAACGTTTGGTATATCTCTGGTAAACTCTTCCCTCCCAAGTGTTGTCTCTCTGACTTCTACTTCAAATTCATCCCTATGAATTGACGTATAACGGTCGTCTTCTAATAAACTTTCACTAACTACAATAGCATCTTCAAAGTTATAGCCATCCCAAGTCATAAAGGCTACCAACACGTTTGCACCCAAACTCAATTCGCCACTACAAGTAGCAGCACCGTCAGCAATAACCTCATTCTTTTTTACTTTTTGGCCTTCAGATACTATAGGTTTTTGGTTTAAACAGGTACCTTCATTTAATCCAATAAACTTCCTTAAGTCATACACGTCATTATCATCGATAACAATTTGTTCGGATGTTACTTTGGTAACGATACCACTATTTTTAGCACAGACTACCATACTAGAATTCTTTGCGACTATTTTCTCCATACCTGTAGCTACAAGAGGTGGCTCAGTTTTGAGTAATGGAACAGCTTGTCTCTGCATATTTGAACCCATTAGCGCCCTATTAGCATCACTATGCTCTAGAAACGGGATCAAACTCGCGGATACACCTACTAATTGTTTGGGGGACACATCTATGTAATCAACATCCTTTACATCTACAAGCCGAAAATCACCGTTAAAACGTGCAAGTATTTCCTTGTCCAAACCTCTACTCTCAAAGTTGGATTGTGCATCAGCCGGAGCAAGAACTTTACCTTCTTCTTCATCAGCACGAAGGTAAACAATTTCGTTTGTTAACTTTCCCTTTTTGATTTTTAAATAAGGAGTTATTAAGAAACCATAATCGTCGACTGCGGCGTATGCGCTCAATGATGCAATTAGTCCAATATTCGTTCCTTCAGGGGTCTCAATAGGACATATTCGTCCATAATGTGAAACGTGAACATCTCTAACTTCAAAACCTGCCCTCTTTCTATTAAGGCCACCAGGCCCTAAAGCACTTAACCTCCGCTCATGTGTAAGTTGTGCTAATGGGTTTGTTTGGTCTAATACTTGAGAAAGTTCCCCTCGACTGAAAAAATATTCTATAGCTGAAAAAATTGTTCTAGAGTTTATAAGTATTCTCGGGGTTAATTGCTCATAATCTTTAACACTCATCCTTTCCTGCACTGTCCTTCTAAGTTTAAGAAATCCTTTGCGCAATTCCTCTCCAAATAGCTCATCAACAGTTCGGAGTCGTCTATTACCAAGGTGGTCTATATCGTCAACACTTCCTTCATCCTTTCTGAGTCTCATAATATATTTAATAGAATTTATGTAATCTTCTGGCTGTAACGTCATTTCTTTATCAGGAATATTTTGCCCTAATTTCCTGTTCAATCTGAATCTCCCTACCAGACCTAGCTTGTATCTTTTTGGATCAAAAAATTTGTCATGAATCAATTGCTTTGCTTTTTCCAATTGTTGAGGGTTGCCCGGTCTAAACCTTGCATAAACTCGTAATAAAGCATCTTCATGTGATTCAGTATAATCAGATTCCAGAGAATTAAGTATTAGGGGGTCATCCATCTTTTTAATAATCTCAATCTTTTTGAGGTTTGAATCAGAGATAATCTTAACTAAATTCTCATTTATTTGCCGCCCCGCTTCTAGAATAACTTCACCAGTTTGAGGGTTAACCAATCGACCGACAATATATTTATCTTTTAGATTATGGGCAGAAGCATAATCGCTTGTATCAACCGTTTCAGTTTCATAAAAAAGCCGAATAATGTCTTCATCTCTTGAGTACTTCTCTGACATTGCCCTCAGGAAACATGTTGCAGGGAACTTACCACTTTGATCAATTTTAATAGTTAAAATATCTTTTTTCCCAACTTCTGTCTCAATCCAACTACCTCTTTCTGGAATAATCCTGCATGAATGCATTCTCTTCTCTGCATGAAGCTCTTCAACAAAATCCACACCAGGCGATCTATGGAGTTGGTTTACAATCACTCTTTCTGTTCCGTTAATTATAAACTCACCCCCCCCAATCATTACAGGAATTTCTCCCAAATAAACCTCTTCCTCAACAGATTCTCCCTTATTTAGCCTCAACCAAACCCTGAAGGGTTTGCCGTAAATTAACTTCAATTGTCTGCATTCATCCGGGGTGTACCGAGGTTTTCCTAATTCATATTTTATATATTGTAAAGAAACAGTCTCGTCATAGTTTTTTATTGGAAACGTTTCCCGCAAAATAGCTTCTAGCCCTTGATTCTTACGTTTATTTGGTAACACATCTTCCTGTAAAAAGGCAGCATAAGATCTGGTTTGTATCTGAACAAGGTCTGGCTGTTCAACTATTTCAGCAACTTTACTGTAGTTTCTTACTTCCATCTTTTCCCCCCTAGACACATTTAATGAGTCTTCCTGCGTCTTAAAATAGGGATTTTAAAATTAGGTTCTATTTAAGTTCAACCACTGCACCTGCATCTTCTAAAGCTTTTTTAGCCTTCTCTGCTTCATCCTTTGCAACACCTTCTTTTACAGGTTTTGGTGCACCATCTACCAACGCCTTTGCTTCCTTCAGCCCAAGAGAAGTCTCTGCACGAACTGCTTTGATTACTTGAATCTTGTTTGGACCAATCTCTTTCAAGATAATATCAAAAGTAGTTTTCTCCTCTTTGGTAGCACTTGCTCCTTCAGTAGCCGCAGGGGCTGCACCCCCCGCAGGAACTGCTACCGCAGCAGAAGCAGAAACACCAAATTTTTGCTCAAATGCCTTTACCAACTGCGATGCCTCAAGCAAACTCATCCCTTCAACCAATTCTAGTACCTGTGCAATCTTCCCAGTAGGTTCAATTTCAATCTTCTCTGATTCTAGATCTATTGCCATAGTTTCCTCCTTATGCATTTTCAAACGTTTTTTTTATCACCATCACTCTTTTTTTCTTTAATTGCTAATAAAACAAAATAAAGATTATTTGTTACAGCGTTAAATAAATTCGCTAATTGGATCAAAGGTGTACTTATCCCGAATAGTATTTGTGTTAAAACAACTTGTTTAGATGGAATTGCTGATAAGGCCTTTATATCCTCAAGTGGCAACATCTCTCCATCCATTAAACCACCCATAATCTTGAGGCCAGATATTTCTCTAGACCATTTCGCTAACACTTTAGCTAAAATTACAGGGTCATTGTCGCTTGTCGTAATAGCTGACGGTCCTTCTAGCATCTGTCCTAGCGCTGGAATACCTATTTCCTTAAATGCTATAGCTGCAAGAGAATTTTTCACTACTTTCAATCTGATATCTTTTTCACTTAAATCTCTTCTCAATATGTTTGCTTGTTGCGTATTTAGTCCCTTAAAACTCACCACAATAAAGTTATTGGCACTTCTATAGGCAGATATAAGTTCATTAACTACTAACTTTTTCAACTCTTTAGACATATAGTGAAATCCGTTGATAAATTATTTAAAGTTACTATGATGTTACGATTCTAATACCAGGACTCATAGTAGATGAAATAGATATCCTTTGAATAAAGGTTCCTTTTGCCGAGGGTGGTCTGTTGTTCATAATATGCTTTATAAATGATTTAATATTCTCAGCCAAGTCTTCATCAGGAAAAGACATTTTCCCTACTGCCGTATGAACATTGCCACCTGCGTCTGTTCTATACTCAATCTTTCCTTCCCTAAATTCCTTAACCACATTAGAAATATCATCCGTTACTGTACCCGATTTCGGAGATGGCATTTTACCTTGTGGACCCAAAATTCTACCCAATTTACTCACCTTACGCATCATGTCTGGAGTTGAGATTGCCACGTCAAAGTCCAGCCAACCATCCTCAATTTTTTTTATCAAATCGTCACCATTAACTTCTATAGCACCAGCTTTCTTTGCCAATTTTGCCTTTTCACCACTAGCAAAAACTACTACCCTGAGCTCTTTTCCTATCCCCTTTGGCAATGAGAATGAACCCCGAACTAGTTGGTCAGAACGTTTAGGATCAACGCCTAATTTCATAACTATTTCGACAGTTTCGTCAAATTTAGTTTTGTCAAATGTTTTTAAGACCGAAATAGCCTCTTTTAATTCGTATTCTTTTGACTTTAAGAGTTTTTTCTTGGATTCAGTGTAGCGTTTACTTCTAAACTTCATTAATAAAGTTCCTTATAAATCATGACATTTTAGTCTTCCACATCTATGCCCATAGTTTGTGCTGTACCCTCGATAATTTTTACCGCCATGTCAATACTCTTAGCATTAAGATCAGATAACTTTGTTTTTGCTATTTCTTCAATCTGTGATTTTGTTACCTTTCCTATTTTTTCTCTATTTGGCATTGAAGAACCTTTTGCTACCCCTGCAGCTCTTTTAAGCAACACAGAAGCTGGGGGAGATTTCATAATGAAAGAAAATGACTTGTCTTTATATACTGTGATTTCTACTGGCGTTATTACTCCCTGCGAATCTTTACTCTTCTCGTTAAACTGAGTAACAAATTTGCCTATATTTACGCCGTGCTGACCTAGTGCCGGACCTACAGGAGGTGCTGGGTTAGCCTGCCCCCCCGGAATCTGCAATTTTATTTTAGTTACTATTTCTTTTGCCATCAGGTTCTTTTACACCTATAACTAAATCTACATTTAAATCGCCTCAATTTGCCAATATTCTAATTCTACAGATGTGGATCTGCCAAAAATTGTGAGCATCAATTTTACACATCCACTGGCAGGTAAAACCTCTTCCACAATTCCATCAAAGTTTTCAAAGGGCCCTTCTTTGACTTTTACTCTATCTCCTTTATGAAATTCTATCTTCGTTTTAGGCTTTTCTTCTCCACGTTCTACCTCTTTTAATATCTTTTCAACTTCACGGTCTGCCATTGCTACTGGTTTACGGTCACCACCAACGAAGTCACCCGCTCCTGGAGCTTCCCTAATCATATACCACACCTTATCTGGAATCAGCCCTTTGTCATCAACTTCAATTTCTGCCATAACATAACCTGGATATATCTTCCTCTCAGCGACTTTTTTCTTGCCACCCTTGACCTCAGATACCTTTTCACAAGGCACCAAAATCTTTGGAATAAGATCTTCAATCCCCTGGGTTTTTATGCGTCTCTCCAAATCTTTTTTGACCTTATCCTCTTTATTACTTTGTACACGAAGTACAAACCATCTTTTCCCCATAATTCAAAACAAAAATCTTTATTTAAATATCCTAAAAAATATCATACATCATTGTTGTTACTGTTAAACTACTAATAAATAATTATTTTAAACCTTCTTAGTGGAAAAACGGTGGGATTTTATTTGAAT
>JBHICG010000078.1:0-13954 GCA_046759445.1 Candidatus Scalinduaceae bacterium | reverse complement strand
AAAGCTGAAATACCTCCGTGCAGCAGGACCATTACTTGATGCATTAAGAGATGAACACATAGATGTACGAAGAAGTGTCGTAAAGGCACTTGTGGAGTTGAAAGATCCTAATACAGTAGAGCCTCTTATTGCTGCGTTAAAAGATGGAAATAAGGGTACACGAAGGGGTGCGGCAATTTCATTGGGCGCTATAAAAGACCCTCGTGCAATAGAACCACTGATTGCTGCATTGAAAGATGAGAGTTTACTGGTCCGAATAAAATCAGCATATGCACTTTATGAAATAACAGGAAAGGATCTTGGCCGAAGCCCGGAAAAATGGCAAAAGTGGTGGGCAAAAAACAAGCATAATTTCCTTAACGGCAGATAACTAAGTGTTAAATTCATCCGACTATGGCCTGGCAACTCAATATCCCTATGAGCTTTGCTTAAGGGGGCAGATTGGTAGAGTCAGTTATTGCAATAGTAAAATGATATAAATATAAATGTTTTTTAGGAGTCAGAAACACAATAGAAGGTTTGATTTTTTATGAAACCACATTTTACGTTTTTTTTGACCGTAATCTTAATAATTGGGACACTTGCGGTTTCGCAATCCTTTAATCAAGAATGCGAAGCTGAATCAACCAAAATAGATAAAGAAGAAATCAATAAAATGGCGGAAGAAATTCTCGCTGGCCGTCATTGTCCATGCCAATGTGGTAGATATCTACCGGGTAGTTCCCTATCCCCTGCCTGTTTTGGTTGCAGTGTTGGTAAGGCAGAGATTACGTATGTCTTAGAGAGTCTTGAAGCCGGTAGAAAAGCCACCGAGATTATTATGGATCTTAGTAGTCCTGTCATCATCGATGTTTTTGCTGACTACACAAATGGAAACATATCGAAGGTATGGAAGCTTGTCAAAAGAGTTTCAAGTGAATTGCATAAGGTAAGAGTTGTTCTACGAACGCCGGGATTGACGGTAGAGGCTCGCCGTGCTATCAAACTTGCTGAATGTGCGCGATTAAGTGGAAATTGTAGTGTGGTTCAGGAATCTCTGATAAATCATCAAGGCCCCTGGGACTGGGATACATTGATTAAGTTTATGGAACATCACGGCCAGGATCCCGAACAAATTAGAGCATGTGTTGATGGAATTGATATTGATGCACAGATCACCAAAGACCAACAACATGCAGAAGAGCGCGGTATTAGAACCTATCCAACAATTACTATAAACCGTCAAATCACGGCAAACTCGGAACAGGCTATTCGTAAGGCAATCGAAAAAGTATTATTGGAACAAAGTATCTAACTTGAACGAGTCGGCCGCTAAAGTCGCCTCTGAATTCCGACATGAACTTGATTAAATGGTTAGACCAGAGAAAACATTGGTGGAAGGCATTCATGCTGATCTTCGTGGTCAGCGTTGCCGTAGTGGGCTACATCGGCTACAAGACGTATCAGTTCGCCCCGCCTATCGCTAACTTCAAGGGTAAGCAGGGGCAGCTTGTCTTCAACTCCCGGTCCATCACGGACGGCCAGCAGGTCTTCTTCCGCTATGGGTTGATGGACTACGGCAGTTACCTGGGTGACGGGGGACTGAGGGGGCCAGACTTCACTGCCGAGGCGCTCAATCGCACGGCAACCTGGATGAATGATTACTATGCTCAAAAGTGGGAGCAAAAGCTACCGGATGAGCGATTGCGGGGGCACACCGTGCGGTCACTCGTGCAGGAAGACCTCAAGGAGAATCGTTACGACAGCACGATGAACGCTGTCACGCTCAACGATGCACAAGTCTATGCTTTCGAAAAGCTGGTACAGTATTATGAGGAGAAGTTTGGCGAAGGTGGGGAGCTGGTAGGGGATGAGGCCTTCAAGCCCGTCAACTACATCACCGACCCCAAAGAGATCAAGGATCTGACGGCCTTCTTCTTCTGGGGAGGGTGGCTATGTGCGGCAAAACGTCCCGGTTTCGACTACAGCTTCACCCACAACTGGCCGTATGACCCCCTGGCTGGTAACATCCCAACTGCGGGCGTAACTTTCTGGAGCGTTATTGGGACACTGGCCCTGGTCCTCTCGATGGGGATCGTATTCTACTTTTATGGCAAGATGGACCGGGAGGCCCTTTCGGAAAACCAACAGACTAAGACTGCGCCGATGGCTACCTCAGAGCCGGTCGAACATTCCAAGCCGACCACCACACAGCGTGCCTGCTACAAGTTCTTTGCCATAGCAGTGGTACTGTTTTTAGTCCAGGTCCTGGCGGGGATTTTTACGATCAATGACTTCTTGGGGCTCTTCGCGTACCTAGGAATCCAAATCGACGAGTTTCTACCGGTGACCGTCATGCGGGCCTGGCACTCGCAAATCTCCATCCTGTGGATTGCCGTCTGCTGGTTCGCCGGGACGATCTGGGTCCTGCCGCTCATCTGCCACCCGGAGCCGCCCGGGCAACTGCCGTGGATCAACACCCTGTTCTGGATGCTGGTAGTCGTGACAACCGGGACTACTCTGGGTATCCCTCTGGGCGTCAAGGGACTCTTGGGAGACTATTGGCGGTGGTTAGGCATTCAGGGCTGGGAGTACATGCAACTCGGGCGCTTCTACCAATACGTCCTCTACGCCGCGTTCGTGGTGTGGCTGATTATTATCGTCCGCGGCGTCTGGCCGGTTCTGAAGCAGAAGCAGACCTGGTCGCTGCCCAACTGGATGGTATACTCTATCGCAGGTATTATCTTCATGTTCACCGCCGGGTTCGTGGCTGAGCCGGACACCAATTTCGTGATCGCTGACTTCTGGCGTTGGTGCACGATCCACATGTGGCTCGAGGCCTTCTTTGAGCTGTTTACAACAATCATCGTCGCGTACTTTTTGTACCTCATGGGGTTTGTCAGCCATATGGTTGCTGCCCGCGTGGTGTACCTGGGAGCGGTCCTCTTCCTGGGCTCCGGGCTGATCGGTATCAGCCACAACTTTTACTGGAACGCTAAGTCGATCGAGACGGTGGCGCTGGGCGGGGTGTTTTCGTCTCTGCAGATAGTGCCATTGATTCTATTAACAGTCGAAGCTTGGCGATTTCGCCATATGCCTGATAGCAATGCGAGCCAGCTGCGTTGCGATGGAGAGAATAGTGAGACATTCGGTCTTGTCGAGCCATTCATGTACCTGGTGGCGGTCAACTTTTGGAATTTCATGGGGGCCGGGGTCTTCGGCTTCATGATCAACCTGCCGATAGTCAACTACTACCAGCACGGCACCTACCTGACGATCAACCATGCCCACGCAGCCATGTTTGGCGTCTACGGGAACCTGGCCATCGCGTTCATGCTGTTCTGCGGCCGCTGGATCATTGAGGCGGATCGTTGGAGTCCGAGGCTACTGCGTTTCTCGTTCTGGTCGCTGAATATCGGGCTGGCGCTCATGGTGATCATGGACTTGTTCCCAGTAGGCATCCACCAGCTAATCGTGGCCATGATGGAAGGTTACGCCTATGCCCGTTCCCAGGCGTACATCTATGGCCAATGGTTCCAGATACTGACCTGGCTACGAGGCATGGGTGTAGCGATCTTCGTGGTCGGCGGGGTGTTTCCTTTGGTGTGGTTCATGGTCAGCCGCAGCTTCAGTCTGAAGGCCGTGCAACCGACTGAAGAGACCTTCGTCGTACCTCCAACGGTACTGGGCGTTCGCGAGTGAGCCGCCAGCCGCAGAACAGCATGAACGCGATGAAAGTGGTCACCTACAGAAATAGAAATCAAGAGAAAACATATTTTTCCTATTAGATGATTCCTCAATGAAGTTAAAATCAGCGGTAACAATATAAAAACTTACAAAAATTATACTGACCCCCAGTAAATAGTGGACAGTTGATTAACGGAGATGTTATGCTGAATCTCTACGAGATTCAGCACTTACAAAAGTCAAAAGGAGGTCAGTATGACGCGGGAAAAGAAAGAGAAAGAAAAAAGAAGAATATGGACAGCCAAGCGGAAATTAGAGGTGTTATTAGAAGGATTAAAGGAAAAAGAAACAGTAGCGGAGGTTTGTCGCAAGCATGGGATTAGTCAGTCTATGTATTACGAATGGAAGAACATCTTACTTGAGAAGGGAGAAGTAGTACTAAAACATGGAGGAAGGTTGGCCAGTTGAGCTTGGAATGTGCCCTTTTAAAAAAACTCCGGAGTTGGCAAAAGGGAAATGGGAAAGAGTTAAAAAGCTAACAGAAGAAGGTATTAGTATTGCTTTAGCTTGTAGGGTATTAGGTGTTAGTCGTAGTGGATATTATATAAGTAGAAGTAGAAAAAGACGATTTAATCAACAGAGGGCGAAGCGAGAATTTCCAGTAGATGAGGGTATCGCAGAAATAATACAGGAGATCATTAGGAAGCTTCCTACTTATGGGTATAGAATGGTATGGGCAATTTTAAGATTTGACAGAGGAATGCATATAAACAAGAAGAAGGTGCAGAGGATTATGAGACTGAGGGGTTGGCAGGCAAAGCCGGTTAAAAGGCCATCACGTGGAGCAAGTGAATCTTTATGAGAAAAAGCATAATGTAGTAGATCCTAAGAGTCGTGTAGAGGCTATGCTACCAGATATGAGATGGTCAACAGACTTGACGAAGTTTTATGTATCGGAGGAGGGATGGGGAAAAGGAGATTTTACAGGGTAATAGGATATAGTTAATCTTTGTAAGTCTTTTCGGGATAACAACGTAGAACTATTAAAAGGTCTTCTACTTAATTAAAACAAGAATTACTAACAGATTCAATCACAAACATCCAAAGACATAAATCCCAAAAGTTTGTTCACCAAAAAAAATTCATACTTGACATAAAAAAAGTCATTTGTTAGATTACTCCATATTTTTGATCTTAACCTTTCATTTTTCTTTTCTGTTGTTAATAAACCATAAAAGGAGATATAAAAATGGCCAAAGAAAACGTTAAATTACTTGCTATAACTACTGTAATTTTTGCCCTTTTCAGCATAATATTTTTTGGTCTTTCTGTAACATCCATTGGTAAATACCGAGCCCAAAGAGAAAGGGTTCATCACATGGAGCAAAAAATAGTAGCAGGTAAAAAAGAAATATTGAAGGTGCCCGAGACGATAGGTAAATTAAGGATAGCCGATAAAGAAAAACAAGAATTGGAAGTTGAGTTAGCCGAACTTACAGAAACAAATGAAGAATTAAATACGGAATTCAATGAACTTCAAAAGGAATATACAGTATTAACAATAGCAAAGGCCGTTTTAGACACTGAAAAAGCAGGTTATACAAAAAATCTGATTGAAGCAAGACAGGCTGTGGAAGAATTGAGAAAGAAATCAGGCTCTGCTTATAGAGGAATTGACACGCCTGAAAAAGACTTATCTGCCGAAACAACACCTGACGATACTAAAGAAGAAATACCTTTAAAAAATGTTTGGGAGTAGGATTAACATCCGAATCTTCGAAGGCAGTTACCACAGTATTAAAAATACACCTAACTCAAACGAAAAGTACTTCAATTTTTTGAAGGCTAAAAGCACTTCCCAAAAGCAACATTACAAACAAACACATACCAAGATATGCGACAATATTGACACAAGGTTACTTTATGCTATAATAGCTCGACATTAAGAGATATTAGATAGTAGGTATAGAAAATATATTGCTTTCTAAGACACATAAAATTATTAGTATAAATCCTTGTGATTGTCCGTTAACAAAAGAATACTTGAAGATACTCGCAATAACCAAACCCAAGCACATTAATATCAAAAACGATATTAGTAAAAATACAAAATGACTATTAAAAAATCGAGAAGAGAATTCCTTAGAGATGTTACAACAATTGGTACTGGTCTTTACACTTCGTCTCTCTTCCTGTTTAACAGTAGAATGTTCAATAGTGTATACGCTGAAACGGATGTACCTTCAAAATCCAAAGTAATACTTGCACGAGACAAAGAATTCATAAACTTTAATGGAAAGGCAAATATTTCACTTATTAACAAGGCTATTGACAAAGCATTAGAAAAAATCACTGACACAAAAAAGCCATCTGATGCATGGGAGAGACTTTTCTATAAAGATGACATTGTCGGCATAAAGGTAAATTGTTTAGCCGGGAGTCAATTTTCTCCACATATTGAAATAATTGAATCTATAGTAAATGGCTTAAGATCCGCAGGTGTAAAAGAAGGTAATATCATAATATTTGAAAGATTCAGTAAAGAACTGGATAATGCTGGATATAAAACAAGAAAAAACAAAGTTGGTATTAAATGCTTTGGTACTGATGAACTTCCACAAAGTGGTTACGACCAACAACCACAAATCATTGGTAGTGTTGGGAGTTGTTTCAGTCAGATTATTTCCTCATACTGTACAGCGATAATAAACGTACCCGTCTTGAAAGATCATGACCTCGCAGGCACATCGATAGGAATGAAAAACTTTTTTGGTGTTATACATAATCCGAACAAATATCACGATGGAAATTGTAACCCTTATATAGCTGACCTTAATAGTCATCCATACATTAAGGGTAAATTAAGACTAATAATTTGCGATGCATTGAAAGCTCAATACAATGGTGGTCCAGCCTTCAAGCCCCAATGGGCATGGGACTACAGAGGAATTTTGGTTGGAATAGATCCAGTAGCTCTTGATCGTATCGGAACTCAAATCATAGAGGAAAAGAGAAAAGAAGTAAATATGCCATCACTTAAAGAAGCAGGGAGAGAACCAAAATATATCAATACCGCCGCACAATTGGGCCTGGGTATTGATGATCCAGCACTAATAGATGTCGTATCAATTTAGTTGTAGAAATATAGTAAAAGTTTACTAAGGAAAGCACGCCAATCTGCCTACCTGAGATTGCAGAACATATAGGATTCATTTTTATCCTACGGTTACCACAACTCGTGGCAAGTAAACTCCGTTGGAATTTCTCAAAGCAGGCTTAGCTCTGCACGGAGCATTCCTTCAGGGTAAACGGGAAAATATCCAGATAATTTAATGCAATCCTGTTCACACCATAAACGAAAATGGAGCCCCACGGGCAAAGCCAGTGGTCTTCTGCGAAGGCGGATAAATTTATGTTTCAATCTATAATATTGAAAAAGCAGAGGAAATATCTGTATCAAACGTAACTTGATAAATAACCCTGTAGTATAACTTAAAAAAAGCTTCTTCTAAAATTTTGAAAGAAATTTGTCAAATGTCCCTATTTTCTATTCTATTTTTTATTCTTGACAAGATTTCCTTGCTTAATATAATTATTCTACTTTGAAATAATGAATGGTATGGTAGATGATTCTGCGGATATAATGATTAAGAAGCTTTATATTTGAGGTCTAGAAAATGGGAGGTAAGATAGATTGTAATGCGACATTGCGACATAAATGAATAATGTTTATTATCTTATAATTTTGGGTATTAATAGGTAAGAATAAGGAAGGAGAGGATTTATAAATGAATATAAATATAAAAAAGATTTTCTTATTCATTGCTGTGTTTTCGCTGGTTTCTTACGGATTTGTTACAGTGGCTAATGTCCATGCAGCGGAAAAACTGGGAAAACTGACAAGAGGTGAGGGGAAATGGGGCAAATTTTGGAGACCCATCGAGATGTATCGTTGGTGGGACCCTCTCCACTATTTTGAACCCGACAATAAGATCGAAGGTACCTTTGTGGGAATAAGATGCGTTAATTGTCATAACCAAATAACTCCAGGGATAGTAATCGACTGGAAGGCCAGTGCCCATAGCGATGCAGGAGTAACCTGTGATAAATGTCATGGTAATGATCATCAAAAACTACGACTACCAACACCAGATATCTGCGAGAAATGTCATCCTGAACAAGTTGAGGAATTTAATTCAGAAAAGAAAGCAGGGCATCCTGCTCATGCAAGAGCATTTCATCCAGACGTAGTTGAAGCCGGGTGGCAAATCAGCAAACCCCAACCGGAGGTTGCCGGATGTGCACAGTGCCACTCAATTGAAAATAAATGTGATTCTTGCCATTTTCGGCATGTTTTTAGGGCATCCGAAGCCAGACGACCTGAAGCCTGCGGCTTTTGCCATAACGGTCCGGACCATCGCGACATGGAGTGTTATCAGACTTCGGTACATGGGGTGATTACGAAGATTGATGGAGATAACTGGGATTGGAATAAACCTCTAAGGGTGGGAAACTATAGGGCCCCCACTTGTGCTTATTGTCATATGTACGAAGGTACTCACAACGCTATTGAAAACGCCATATATTCCCATATGGGAGTTCAAGAAGTTGATCGTGGGGCTGAAGAGCATGCGGGTAAAAGAAAGGGATGGTTAAACATCTGCAACGATTGCCATTCGTCTCGATTCGCGGCTGCATATTTACGGGGAGCTGACGAAACAGTTAAGGTAAGTCATATGAAAGTCAGAGAGGCTAAAGCTGTTGTTGAGGATTTGCAAAAGGATGGATTCCTTGAAGCCATGCCAAAGGATCTGGCACCATATCTGGACGAGGGACATAAATGGAACCTTGGAGGCAGGATGTATAATATCACGGAAATCGAACGTACATGGTTTGATATGCTTGTCTACCAGGGAACGACTATTTTCAAGGCGGCCTTCCATATGTCAGCGAACTTACAGACATACGAGTTGGGCGCTTTTAAACAGGACGAATCTCTTTTAAAAGTAAAGTCCGAAGCTAGTAAATTAAGACGAATAAGAGCACTGGAAAAGAAGGTTGGTATAAAATATGTTCCTCATGATTTTTGGAAGAAGGGGGAATACACTGACAAGCTTATTATTATTAAATAATTAAGAAAGCCACGGGTTATCCAGAATCTGATCACATCCTAAATATGTTCGGGATTTTGGATATAAGCCCTTTTGGGCTGGTCGGTTATTTAGAAGGATTTACTTAATTTTCACACTGCGCACAAATCATACCTTATATTTTACATGCATACAAAACCTCCCCCCATCAAGGGGGAGGGAATCTACCGACTCTATTGGTAACCCCCTAACCTACCCATTATATGAGGAATAATAAGGGAGAGCGAGTTGATTGTAAAACTATTTTAGAAGAATTTTAAAAAATGAACATTATTATTCAAGGTCAACACAATTTTTATCCGCCTTCGCATAAGAGCACAGGCTCCATTTGACCGAAAGTTATATTTTAATAGCCTCTCATTGAGATTTGTCTATCCATGTTTACTTTTCAGGTTCATAAGTTAGGAGTTCGGAGATGAATGAACACACTGACATAAAGGAAAGCATACATTCAACTGGAAATGGACGGCGCAACTTTTTAAAGATATGTTCCGTCGCTCTATCATCTCTTATTGGTATTGGCTATGCGATCCCCATGATACGCGCCTTTATCAGCCCGGCTATACAAAATACCGTTACAGGTTCATCAGATATGGTTGATATCGGTAACGTCAATGAGTACCAGGTCAATGTCCCCAGGAAAGTAGCAATCAAGGATTCTTTGACGGACGCATGGACCAAATTTCCTCCGACTGCAATAGGTGCAGTCTGGATATTAATGGATAAGGATAAAAAATTTACTGTCTTTTCCTCAATCTGTCCTCACCTTGGATGTGGTATCGACTGGGACGAGGGTTCGGGAAGGTTTGTCTGCCCGTGCCATGAAAGTTATTTTGATATCGAAGGAAGCGTCCTTTCAGGGCCTTCTCCACGGGGATTGGATACCCTTGAAACAGAAATCAAACAGGGAAAGCTATTTGTGAGATACCAGAAAATGAAACTTGGTATTTCCAAGAAAATGCCTGCTTGAGAGTTGCTTATACTTAAATTTTACGTCTAATTTCGAGTACTATAAAATGAAATGGTTAGAAGAAAGAACCGGTCTCAAAGACCTTTTTAATAAATTTATGGATGAGCCTGTAGAAGGTGGCGCCAAGTGGTCCTACGTCTTTGGCAGTGCACTTGTTTTCGTCTTTATCATGCAGATTGTCTCCGGCGTAATTCTTGCTACCTGCTATTCCGCGTCTACCACAGATGCATGGGGAAGTGTATATTATATACAGCACAAAACGTTTTCCGGCTGGTTTGTAAGAGGGATGCATAACGTTGGTTCCAGTGCAATGATAGTTCTGGCCGTGCTCCATATGGCTCAAACACTTATCTTTGGTGCATACAGAAAACCACGTGAGTTAAACTGGATTACAGGAGTCTTCATGCTTTTCATCATATTTGGGTTTGGACTTACCGGTTATCTGCTTCCCTGGGATCAAAAGGGTTACTGGGCGACACAAGTCGCTACGAGCATCATGGGTTTAGTTCCGGGAATCGGTGAATTTGTAAAGGGAGTAATTCAAGGCGGAAATGACTATGGCAATCTTACACTTACACGATTTTACAGCTTCCACGTCTTCTTTCTACCGGCAGGTCTTATGACCTTTCTGGCCATCCATATCTATCTATTCAGACGTCACGGAGTAACCCCTCACTGGAAGACTGGTGAGTTGGAACTCAAGAAAAAGACACAACCTTTCTGGCCGGACCAGGTCTTTAAGGATGTTGTCGTTGCTGTAATTGTTTTCATTTCAATGGTACTTGTGGTCTGGTATCGTGATGGTGCAGAATTACAATCCCCTGCTGACCCGAGTTCAAATTACATTGCACGGCCTGAATGGTATTTCCTGTTTCTGTTTCAACTATTAAAATATTTTGAGGGTGACCTGGAAGTTGTAGGTGCCATTATTATTCCTTCCGTTGTCGCATCCTTAATAATTGCCCTTCCCTTTATTGACAGGTCAAGGAGCCGTTCTCCATTAAAAAGGCTGCCAGTCATAGGTTCTTTTGGTGCCTGTCTTGCAGGTGTCATCTTCCTGACAATAATGTCAAGCATAAGCGATTCCAGAAACGAGCGAATCATAAAACAAAAAGAGGAATCTGAAATAATGGCTCGTATGGCAATAAAGTTGGCGGCACTCGGTATTCCACCCCAAGGTGGAACAGCCGTGTTTATGAATGATCCGATGTATGCGGGTGAACAGGTGTTTAGGAAACACTGTCTTACATGCCATTATTTTGAGGGAGAAGGAGGCGATTCTGCCCCAGATTTAACAGCATATAATTCCAAACCATGGCTTATGGGCTTCTTTCAAGACCCCAATGCATCCAAATATTATGGAAATACAAAGATCGGTGAGATGCCTGCCACTGACCTAGATGAAGATTATTTATCGGATCTGATAGATTTCCTGCTTGCACAGGCTGAACCAGACAAAGAGATCGTCCCGGTACTAAAGGAAATTGGAGAAACAATTCTGGAAGAAGAGGGGTGCTATAATTGTCACACTTATAATGGGAAAGGAGAAAGTTTAGCCCCAACACTAGATGCCTTTGCTTCTGACAAATGGCTAAGAGGTATCATTGAAGATCCCGGCCAAAATAAATATTTTGGCAATTTTAGTGATATGCCAGCATTTAAGGACAAACTTTCAAAACAAGAGATTGATAATTTAGTCTTATTTATCCAAAGTTTCCGAAAAAAATCCTCCTAGTAAGTAAACCCCATTGGAATTTCGCACGGGCATTCCTACGGGGTAAAATATGATTGCTTAGTTATTTCTTAAATCCCGTCCAATTACGGCAAAAAACAATTGCTGGAATTTTCCCAAGTATCTGATAAGTGCTAAGTTCCAAATGACAAATAACAAAAAAATATCTCAATTCCCCCAGTTAGAATAGTCTTATCCAACAAGACACAAAATCCATTAATACTTATACCACCAGTTAAGCTGGTAGTCCCAGCTCGATTACGCAGGTATGGTAGTGACTCAAGTTTGTCCAGAAAGAATACATCTTTAAAAGGAAATTAATTGATTTTCAAAAAATTCTAATCTATTATCTTTGACATCCAGCAGGTTCTATTTAGAGCCTTAGAAGAAATACTGGAGTCCTTGATAATCAGTATTTACATTACCAGCTACTATATATAAACAGGGTTTCTTTTGTAGTCGTAGTCTTTGAGTATAGTGTAAATAAAAGGTATGAATATAATAAATCTCCTTTTGCTTAAGAACGAGGAGAAATGTTTACGAAATTTGATTTAAAAAATGGAATTTATGAATAGAAAGGGGAATACTATGAAAGATATTAAGAAGATAATATTTTATACCATTTTAATAATTGGAGTTGCTTTTATATTACGTACTAATTCAAAATCATTCCTTTTCGAAGATGGTTATGTACTCGCTGAAGAAAAAGCTGAACCATCTAAAGCTGCCAAAAAAAACAAACATTTCAGGAAGCAGCATCTAAAATCTTTAATCAAAAAGTAGGGCCGGATGACGCAGGTGAGGTATTCCACACGGGTCTGACAGCAGAATACACCGGACTAGAAAACCTGCTTCAGGGAGAAGGCAAGTATGGAAAACTATTTAAGTATTTACCCGTAATGAGATGGTACGATCCAGAGCATTATTACACCTCAACCCAGGAAGTTGATGGTGAATTCACAAATGACCAATGTATTTTGTGCCACATGATTAAGACACCTGGAATCGTTGCACAATGGAAAAAAAGTAAACATACCACATCATGGAAAAAGATAGTAGGCTGTGATGCATGCCACGGTTCAAATCACATGCAGTTAGTAATGCCTACGTACAAGGAATGTGGCAAATGCCATCCCAAACAAACAGCAGGACACAGGGCTGGAGGGGCAGGTTCTCATACGCATGCATTCCATGTTAGTACGAATGAAGCTTCCTGGCAGGTAGAAAAGCCTCCGGAAGAAGTCACGGCCTGTGCCACCTGTCACGGTAAGGCCGAAAACACATGTGATGGTTGCCATACAAGGCATGAATTTTCAGAAGCCGAAGCAAGGAAACCCGCCGGGCGCGCAGTCTGTCACAGGGGGTTAGACCATTATGAATATGAGATGTGGATGCAATCCTATCATGGACTTTTATGGGCAAGCAATGGAGCTTCCTGGGATTGGACAAAGCCCATGAGACCCGAAAACTATCAGACACCCACATGTTCATACTGTCACATGCAAGGCGGTGACTATAACCAACAAAACTTTTCAACAGTCCATAGCGGAATGGGAGTGCATTTGGTTGACAGGGGCGCTCCTAAATATAAAGCCACTCGAGATGCATGGATAAAGACCTGTTCTGGTTGTCACTCACCAAGGTTCGCCAGAGATCAGTTAGAGCCTGCTGATGAAGCAATAAAGCCAGCTTTTGTAAAATGGCGTGAGGCCATGAAGATAATTGTAGATCTTTACAATGACGGACTTCTCGACCCAATGCCAAAGGACCTTGCACCTGACTGGAATGGACATTATACATTCAGCTTGTTTCCCGGTGGAGAGGGAAGAATGTTTAACGTTTCTTTCATAGAAAA
This sequence comes from Candidatus Scalinduaceae bacterium, assembly GCA_046759445.1. GTDB lineage: Bacteria > Planctomycetota > Brocadiia > Brocadiales > Scalinduaceae > Scalindua_A. The sequence continues at coordinate 581 of JBHICG010000078.1, read as the reverse complement.
AAAGGCATTTTGAAATGCTGGTATATATTACAAATGCCATATACAAAGCCATGGCTCACTTTGGATGGTACGGCGCAACATATGGCAAAGGCGCATTTCTACAGGACAGATGGCTTATAGACATCAAAGGTGAAGCAAGTAAACTCAGGAGAATTTCAACATTGGAGAAGAAAGCCGGCATAGACCACAAGGCTTATGATTTCTGGAAACATGGTGAATATACAGACCTTCTTCTTGGATGGAAGAGAAAAGAAGGAGACATTAAGGAATAGTCAGTCTTAAAATATCCTGACAATTCAAAGGGGGATTAATATTAGTTTAAATTAATCCCCCTTTTTTCTTGCTTAATAGTAGTTGTATAAACAAGTTTAGTGGCTTTGACTTAGGAATATAATGAGACCCTGAAGATATTAAATACATATCTAAAGAACAGAGGAAATAAATGGTAACCTAATTGCTGATTACTATAAGCTATTACGTCTTCCTATTCTTTCAGCTTGGCTTCATCTTTTGCCATTTCTATTCGTTTGGATATGGGTGGATGATCGTAAAAGAGTATCTCAACAAGTCTATTGGGATTT
>JBHICG010000077.1:0-14010 GCA_046759445.1 Candidatus Scalinduaceae bacterium | reverse complement strand
TAGACACAATATACTACATCTTGCATCTACGGCAGTCAACCGGATAAGCCTAAAATTAAAATCGGCTAATGCCAGGGATAAATAACTGTTTTTGATTGACCGAATTTCTTTTTTGGCTGACTCTGTAATTTCATATCTTTAGACACACATGAATTAGCTTGTACATAAACATTTAACAGAGATTTATTTTTTAACATAATACCCAAGTATTTTCTATTGAGTAGACTTGTTACAATTCCAATTGCTGAACCGTTACAGAAAGGGTCTAATATTAAATCACCTTCTTTTGTTGATGCAAGAATGATTCTTTTAATGAGTTCAGTTGGTCTTTGAACGATGTATTTCTTAATACGCTTTTTATCTATAATTGATGAAAAAACTTTTAAACCTTTAACAATATTGACTTGTTTCGCTTCTTCTTCGTCAGTAAAACGCCATAAATTACGCATTTGTTTGCCATTGTTAAACTTCTTCATCAATTGATAATCAAAGTAATGTTTGCTCTTTTTATTCTTAGCAGCCCATATAAATGTCTCTGTAGAGTTAATAAGATGTTTACGTGAAAGTTTAGGTTGAACAGAGTATTTATACCAAATAATGTCATTGAGAATTTTATATCCAAGTTCCTGCATGGCAAAGCCAACTGAATAGATAATGTGTGTTGTTCCAGAAACCCAGATAGTTCCACTGGGTTTTAGAATACGCTGGCAAGCCTTTAACCAATCAAGGGTAAAGTCATGATTTTCTTCCACACCTTTTGATTTGTCCCATTTACCTTTATTTACAGAGACCATCTTTCCTGCATGACAGGTAATTCCACCATTAGAGAGAAAATAGGGAGGATCTGCAAATATCATATCAACACTATTTTCCCTTGCCTGGTTCAATATCTTAATACAATCACCTTTTAATAGTTTTATTGAACGTTTTGGGTCGTCATAATAAACGGTAAAAGTCTTTTCTTTGCTATAAGCAGTTGGCCCTTCAGAAATAAATGCAAAGGAATCTTTTAGAAGACTATAACCCGGAGACTTCTTCTGCCTGGCTTTAGTTATACGTTTATTTTGTATTTTTCTTGGCATCAATTTTATAAAAAAGAATGAAATAAGTTGAGCTTTCGGCTTAATCTACAATTTCCTGTCTGGATTGTAAAGTACTAATTGTTGCTTTAGTTATGTTAAAATATTTTATACTGATTAATATTTTTCTTTGTGTCCAAGTGACTTTGTGGTAAAAAAATTTTTTTTTACAGTACTTGCGGGAGAAAGAGATTGAAGGAAGCTATAACCAAACTTCAAAAGATAAGCTGGCTTTTTCCTGTTTTTAGTGGATTTATTATTATTTATTGTGTAGTGTATTGCCTGTTTTGGTGGAAACCTCACCCTATGACTATCTTTGATATAGATTGCAGTATTGTGTGCTGGAATTTTTGCAGAACGATGAGTATATTCTGGGCTGCCGTTGCAATTATGATAGCAAGCCTTTCTATCATTTCTGGCATCTTGTTTAAATTTAAAAGTAGTTATGCAGTTGTCTTAATGGCTCTTACGGGCGTTTTAACACTTCCAGTAGGCATCTTGCCTCTATTTACTGTATGGTTGCATCTTAGGAGTTAACCACGGAAAAACACGGAGTATCATTGAAAAACATTTATAATTATTTCCTCTGCACGTCCGTTTGCTTTTTTAACGGGCTAACGCGACCATCTTTTGTCGCGCATACTCCGCATTGAATTTTTGTAATTATTATGATGAAAGAAAGAGCTTTAACAATTGTCTTTATGCTAATCTTAATTATTATCACTTTTTGTCCAACAGTATATTCTAAACAGGGGACATTAAAAGGACAGGTGGTAGATAGCTTTGGAAATGCACTGAAGGACGTTGAGGTAAAGATAAAGGGCAATAAAACTACTGCAAAGACTGATGAAAATGGCCAATATAATATACGTTATAATCCTGGAAAAGTGGAAATATCGTTTAGTAAAAAAGGCTATGCAACACAAAAATTTCCCCTAAACATACGCAATGTATCAGAAGTCCCATTACCAAACTTAACCTTCTGGAAGCTTCCCGAAAGTGGTGGTATGTTTGTGGTAGAAAAGAATGATTACGAGAAGATAGAAAAGAGAAGTTATTTTTCAAAGCGTGATGATATTAGCGTTAGTTTTTATGTCAAAGGAAACTCAACAAAGATTAAGGATAGCAAACTGATAATCCTTGATTACTCAAAGGAAAGTCCACTCGTAGTGGGTAAAACACTTTATAAGGTTAAAAATAATAATCTTATAGATACTATAATATATAAATCAGGAAATTGGAGCATCGATTACATTGATGATGAATATTCAAAGATATCTAATAGATTAGGCTTACGCCATATCGTGCTTGAACCCGGCAAGTACTTTTACTGTATTGGAGAAATTACATTAAGATCAAAGGTCGGTTACGGTTATTACTTTGAAATTGTAGCTCCAGGTTCATCAGATAAAGAAAATTCGTAAAAATTTACCACACTAGCCAAAAGTCGCTCCGTGTTTCTCTGCAAAACCTTGTTTTTAGTGTCATTCCCGATCTTGATCGGGAATCTATGTCAGATTCCCACTTTCGTGAGAATGACAATGTAGTTTTTCTGTGTACTCTGTGGTTAATTTTCTTATGAAACTTCTGGGACGAGTTTCTCAAAATCTTTCAAGGCATGTGGATTTGACAAGACTGATGTGTTCAAAACACATTCACCATGAAAAATTTGGGTTACTGCTTTTTCTACTTTCTTTCCGTTAATTGTACGAGGTATTTCAGAAACCTGGTAGATGGCCGCTGGCACATGGCGTGGAGTAGCGTCCTGACGAATTATGGCTTTGATCTTTCCGCGTAAATTATCATCCAGTTTAAGGCCCTCTTTTAAGACAACAAATAGTATAACCTTTATATCTTCCTTAAATTTCTTACCGATGACAATACTATCCAGAATTTCCGGTAATTTTTCTACAGGCCTGTATATTTCTGCGGTTCCAATACGCACACCACCAGGATTAAGGGTAGTATCGCTTCTACCATAAATTATGGCTCCTCCTCTGGGGGTTATTTCGATAAAGTCGCCGTGTGCCCAAACACCCGGAATCTTATTGAAATAAGCCTTCTGATATTTTTCGCCATCTTTATCGTTCCAAAAATAAATCGGCATTGAAGGAAATGGTGTCGTACAAACTAACTCCCCTTTCCTGCCGACTACTGAATTTCCCTGTTCATCAAAGGCATGAACATCCATCCCTAAACCTTTAGCTTGAATTTCACCGGCGTAGACCGGTAGGTTCGGACTTCCAAGCACAAAACAACTGACAATGTCTGTCCCTCCGGAAATAGAAGCTAACTGGACATCCGCCTTGATATTTTGATAAACCCACTTAAATAATTCGACGGACAGGGGCGAACCTGTAGACATTATTACTCTTAATGGATTGAATAAATACTTATCTTTGGGAATATAGTCTGCTTTTTTTACAGCATCCAAGAATTTAGGGCTTGTGCCAAAGTGGGTAATTCCCCATTTTTCGAGGATTTCCCACAGATGACTGATATCGGGAAAGCTAGGTGAACCGTCATAAAGCACGATGGTGGCCCCTGATGCCAAACCGCTTATGAGCCAGTTCCACATCATCCAACCACAGGTGGTAAAATAAAACAACCGATCACCGGGTCTTAGGTCGCAATGAAGGCGGTGTTCTTTTAAATGTTGTATTAAAGTTCCTCCCGCTCCATGTACGATTGATTTTGGAATACCCGTTGTCCCTGAAGAGTAAAGGATACTTAAAGGGTGATCGAATGGAAGCTGCTCAAAAGGCAATTCCGCCTCTTTGTGGTTAATAAATTCTTCCCACGCCTGACCTTTTGGAAATAAAGCATATGAAGTATCAGTGTATTGAATTATGACGACCGTTTTAACGGATGCAATTTTTTTCAATATTCCTTTAATTTTTTCCAGACAGTCAAACTCTTTGCCATTGTAATAATAAGCATTGGCCGTAATTAGGACTTTAGGGGAAATTTGTCCTAACCTGTCATAGATGCCACTTAGACCGAAATCCGGAGAACAGGAAGACCAAATAGCTCCTATGCTGCTGGTAGCCAGGGCAGCTATTACGGCTTCAGGGCAGTTAGGAATTACGGCGGCTACTCTATCACCCACACTAACTCCATTCGCACGCAATCCCGCGGCACAGCCTGCGACTTGTTCTGCAAGTTCTTTAAAGGACAGGCACATGTTCCTTTGGCGTTCGTCTACAAATATGATTGCCTCTTGCTCCTGCTCACGATATCTAAGTAAATTCTCCGCAAAATTAAGCCTTGCGCCGTCAAACCATGTTGTGCCCGGCATTAAGCGTTCTCCCATAACTGATTTATATGGTGCGGAGGCAATGATGCCGCAATCCTGCCAGACTTCTTCCCAGAATTCAGCCGGGTTGGAGACCGACCATTGGTGAAGTGTGGAAAAATCAGTATCACCTATTCCATGTTTTTGTTGAATCCTTTGGATGAAATGGGTTAGTTGAGTTGACTTAATTTTTTCTACCGTGGGCTGCCATAATATTTCAGTCATAGTTTGTCTATAAAAGTTAATGTGTTCAAAAATATTCATGCATAATATACAACTGTTGACTGCTTTTCACATACATTTTTTGCATCTCTAATCATTTTAACAATACCCCATTTTAATATTCAAAAGCTGAACGTTGGATTGCCTCCGATTCTTTACGAGAATTGACTAATGAGAAAGTCCAAAAGAAACTATGAAGATTAATTACCAGACTTAGAATAAGATTTGTTCATACGTAAATATCTCTTGACAGATATCTCGCATTGAGATATATTTTTTTATGCACGTTATTACCCGTAAACGATTGCTCGATTTCAGTAATAAACATCCAAAAGTTTACGAGCCGTTAGATCGATGGTATCGAATCGTAAAACTCAATGACTTTGACTCATTTTCAAATTTACAAAAAATGTTTCCTCATGCAGATCAAATAGGCAGACTGACAGTTTTCAATATTGGTGGCAATAAATTTAGTCTTATAACATATATTGTTTATGATAAGAAACGAATATACATAAGAAACATTTTAACACATAAAGAATATGATAAAGGAAAATGGAAAGGGGGGAAATGAAAGTTTTAGAACAAGAATTAACAGAAACGATAAAAGTATGGCCTACTGTATCTAAAGTGATATCAACCATAAATACGAAAGCCCACTATAAAAAAGTTGTAAAGCTATTGAATAAACTGATAGATGAAGTTAGCGAAACGGAAAATCCGTCAATAGAGTCACTAATAGATACCCTGGGAACTTTAATTAAGGATTATGAGAATAGGAATATTCCTGAACCGGAAGGAGATCCGATAGGTTGTTTAAAATACTTGATGGAAGAGCATGGTTTAAAACAAAGTGATTTAAGGGAGCTTGGTAGTCAAGGTATTGTGTCAGAAATCTTGAGCGGACAAAGAAGACTGAATGTCAGGCAGATCAAAGCCTTAAGCAAGAGATTTAATGTTTCTCCTGCTACTTTCATCTGAGAACAAAATAGGGATAGCGCCTATTATTGTTAATTTTATCTCAAGGTTGTTATTTGGAAAAAGAGATAGAAGATTGGTTGAAGCATTCAAAAAAAGATGACGAACAAACCATAAGAAACATAAGGAAATATTCAATGACGGCAAGGCCGTGCCTGCCTGTGCGTGTTCGCCTGTCTGCCGTGATCGGGGTAGGTATGCACGCAGACAGGTGGTGATGATAGTTTTATGAAAAAGCTTGAGAGGTTGTTTGGAAGAAGGCTAAGAAATGATTCTTTCTGCTCATGCTGGCTATGAAAAAGGAGATTAAAATCATGAAGCATAGATTAATGCTAATAATTGTAACTGTTTTCATCCTATTAGTTATTTGTAATATATCAATTCCACAAACAAGCAGCGAAATATACACGAATAAAAAATATGGGATTTCTTTTAATATTCCAAAAGGAATGAAGATGTATACAGTAGAGAATCCAGGTCCTCTAAGCACTTTATTCTCTAAAGGGACTCTGCTAAAACTAGTTAATCCAGATTTTACAGATGAGAATATTGATGTATCCGTCAGTGGTAAGTCCAGAGTAACGGATAGCGACATAAGAAAAACCAAATCATATCTTGATAGCAACCCCAACTTGCCTATGCCTGGGTATCGTAGAGTATCAGTTAATTTCATAAAAACAGGTAAACAGAAAGACAAAATGGCGGTGGAGCATATATATCTTATGAAGGGAAACATTTCAGGAAAGCTTCGCCAAGTAGCATTTTCTTACAGGGGAAGAGGTTTCTTTATTACTTGTGGAACTGCGGTAGATAGGTTTGATGAAGCTAATCAGCAATTTTTTGATACAATTTTTAATAGTATTATATTTGAATAATTCTGATAATATTTCATAGAAAGGGAGGCTGCTTACATGTCAAAACCAAGCGATAACGCACAAAATCATAATGCTCAAGAATCAATAATGTTAAGTCTGCTTTTAGGTATTATATTAGGCATTATTTTTATTACCATAATATTATATTCTTTTCGAATTTATACATTATTTGGTATTGAGATAATGAGTTCACATAAGGTTAGAATTGGAATAGGTTTCATGGCTATAGTATTTGTTTTTTTAGTAGCCGATATAATAGTACAGCTTTTATGTAAATTAAAATGTTTTAGAGGGAAAAATTATTCTGCTGGATGGACAATTGCTGGTTTTGTTCCTGGTATACTAATTGCGGTAGCTTTGGAAATGTACACACCAATTTTCAGTCTCATATAGGTTGTGCCTTAATAAACATGGACAGGCATTTGGGAAACGAATAGGGATTGGTGTCCCTATTTACCACGCCTGTAACAATAAGAATATAGAGGTGATGGCTTATGAGCGGTATTTCAGAAATGATAGAATGGTTTAAATTGGCAGTTTTACATGTATTCAAATTATTTGTAGAAGGTAAATTTGGTTTAGCATTTTTAGCTTTGTTTGGGGTTGCAGTGTTTGGATGGGCGATTTATGCAGCCATTGATTTCTTTCTTAATTTCGAAAAGAAAGGTAGAGAGGTAAGGAAAAGCTCATATGTTTTAGGCATAATAGTATTTCTTCCTGCGGGGGTGGGTATAATTATGGCCGGAATCGTTTATGGAGATTATGCTAAGGGATTGGTAACGGGGGGACCAATGCTTCTTGTAGGCGGATACTTAGTATTGAAATTGAAAAATAGGTTTGCGAATAAGGGCGTTGACGTACGAAAAAATGAGTGATGACAGTAATAGGGGTTTTTGGATTTTTGTAGGTGTGATCTTGATTTGTATGTATTGGGCTATTTGTACCTATAGACGTTGTTGAACAGATTACCGCCAGATCACATTCGTCAGTAAATAGGTCACTTGGCGATGCAATAAAGCTGCTTGCTCTAATATTTGGCATTATTATTTTAGGTGGGCATCTCTTTTGCGATGTTTCGCAAGCAAAAGTACAAATAATTGTTATCTTGCCTATCAATAATTTAGCCTCATGACCGAAAAATCTTAAGGGGGGTGTTTATCATGAAGTCCCTAAGAATTATAGGCTGTTGCTATATTCTGTTATTTCTAATCCCATCCATTGGTTTTGGCCAAGATTCACTGGCGGGTAAGTCTAAAAGCTATTCAAATAGTAAATGGGATTTCTCATTTATATATCCCCCCACCTGGGACTTGTATAGCAATAGAACTTTTTCAGAAATGACTCACGGCCTGTGGAATGTACCTGATGCAATTGTCATTGTGGCTAATACCAACGATCCAGAAGAAAATTTCTTCGTTAAAGCCAATCCAGCACCAAGCGGCACAATTCCTAAGTCAGTATTACAAGACATGATTGGGTCATTAGATCAGCAATATCGGCAGCGTTATAAGGGGTTTCGGAAGATATATGCTCGAATAACCAAAATGGCCGGCGCAACAGGAATCGAATATGTGATGGATAACGAGAGGGGAAAAACAAAGCTGAGACAAATGGTACTATTACTAATTAAGAATAATAAGTCGTTTATCTGGACATTTACCGTTCATCGAAACAAGTATGATCGGGTTAACAAGGAAATTTTTGAAGTTGTGCTAAGCAGCTTGCGAATTAAATAATAGTAGCTAGGCTCAACGAAAGGAGGATTCAAAGATGAAAAACATGGCAATCACTTCAGTATTTCTTGTTGTGTTTGTTTTTCTTATGTCGCTTCCATCTTATGCAAGTGACGGAACAGATTTAATAAAAGCGGCATCTGGCGGAGATCTTATTCGAGTGGAGGCGTTACTAGCGAAAGGGGCGAACATTAATGCAAAAGAAAATGAAGCGGGCTGGACTGCTTTGATGGGTGCTTCTTTTAAAGGCCACAGTGATGTCCTAAAAGTGTTGCTGGCAAAAGGCGCGGATGTAAACGCAAAAAACCATGATGGCGAGACTGCTTTGATCACAGCATCTATGGGCAACCAAGCTGAGATTTTAGAAATGTTACTGCTCAAAGGCTCAGACGTAAACGCAAAAAGAAACAATGGCACGACTGCATTGTACTTGGCGTCTGGGAATGGTTATAGTGATATCGTAAGAGCTTTATTGGCACATGGCGCGGACGTAAACGCAAAGGACAACTATGGAATGACTGCTTTGATGATGGCATCTTTTGCAGGTCATCGTGATGTCGTAAAGGCGTTACTAGCAAAAGGAGTTGTTGTAAATGCAGAACGCCGCGATGGTTCGACTGCTTTGGATGCCGCAAAGGCAGGTGGCCATGCAGACATAGTTCAACTGCTCAAAAAGACTGGCGCAAAATAGAAATCAAATGGGGTCACATCTCGCCATTTGACACAATCTTTCTTATTTTAGCACTTAGTTTTTTGTCTTTTGAAAGACGGGTACTAAAACGGCTCACTACCTTATTAACAGCAGAATCGCTTATCCCTCCATACCTTTGCCCGAGCACTCTTAATGTTAATCCACAATAATTGTACGCAAGATAAATCATCGACATTCTTGCGATGTTATTGTAGGTAAGTTTCTTCAGGTCTTGCTTACTTGTTTCAAATTCCTTACAGACAAGCTGTTCATATTTATTAACTGGAATTCGAACTCTTAACGGCTTTATACCGGTTATTTCTTTTGAAGAGAAATCAATCCACTTTTTTATGATTTCAAAAATAGGGACAGCGACTGTTTTATGAGGCTTGCTTATGAAACTAAGCAAGCTTTTGCTTCCCATAACAACGTAATTCATCGTCAATCAAATATTTTGACGACAGAAATTGGGAACATCTTGACATTTGACAAATGAATTGTTTCTTTTGCTGGATTCAAGGAAGTGTCTCAAATGCGGGAATCTAAGAAAACCTTCTCCCCTGCCTCAAATCCCTTTTCTGTCTTTTTTACTTTAACTGCTTCTGTTATTACATCGTGTTCAAGGAATAGAATCCAGCCATCACTACAGGCCTTCGACAATAGTTCCTTCTTCTCCTGTATGATCTTTAATGGATCAATATCATATCCCATTATATATGGTAACTTAATATGAGATGTGGTAGGAATTAGATCTGCACAGTATACGAGTGTATTTTTTTCATCTGATACCTTTACAAGTTGCAGACCTGTTGTATGACCATTAGATATGATTACGTCAATATGAGGCATAATCTCAAATTTACCTTCTACAAGTCGCAGTTTTCCTTTTTCTAATACAGGGATAAAGTTTTCTTTAAGATAACTTCCTCGCTCTTTCTCATTTGGGGTCAAGGCCCATTCATAATTCGCTTTTTGTACATAATATGTGGCATTCGGAAACGTAAGCTTAAGTTCACCATCTTCCTTATAGGTAGACCCTCCCGCATGATCAAAATGAAGGTGAGTTAAGATTACGTCAGTTATGTCCCTGGTTTCCAGGTTGTATTTTTTTAAAGAGGAATCCAGATTGTATTTACTATGATCAATCTTATAGATTTTTTTATATTTTTCAGAAAATTTAGTCCCGATGCCATTGTCGACAAGGACATTACGTTTGTTATCCATAATCAGCAACGCTCTAAGGGCTAAATCTATCCTGTTTTCATCATCTGATGGATTCAGCTTACTCCATAATGTCTTTGGAACAATGCCAAACATAGCTCCTCCGTCCAGTCCGAATCTCCCGGTTTCTATCGAGTGTAATTCATACTTACCAATCTTCATATTAATTAAGTCCTGCCTTCAGTAGGATTATGGTTTTTATCAAACCTAGGCATATTTATAAAAGCCTTCGCCTGTTTTTCTGCCTAATTTCCCATCTCTAACCAGTGTCTCAAGAAGTTGAGAAGGTTTGTATCTATCATCATTTAAATTATCATAAATCACCTGCATTATATCCAAACAAACATCGAGTCCTATAAAATCCGCAAGTTTTATCGGGCCCATAGGGTGATTCATACCATATTTCATAACAGTATCTATATCCTCCTTTGTGGCAACACCTTTTTCAAAAAGTTTTATTGCTTCCCCTATAAGGGTGAAGAGAAGACGATTGGAAACAAAACCCGGCGAATCATTAACAACTGCCGGGATTTTATCCAGGCGTTTTGTCAATTCTGTTATAGCCTCCACTGTTTCTTCAGATGTTTTTTCGCCTCGGATTATTTCAACAAGCTTCATCACTTTGGGAGGATTCATAAAATGCATTCCAATAAAACGGGAAGGGTCTGCCACACCAGCGGCAAGTTTGTTGATGGAAATCGATGATGTGTTTGTGGTAATAATGGCAGTTTTGTTGCAGACACTATTAATGGATTTAAATACCTCCTTCTTCGCCGATAAGTCCTCAAAAACTGCCTCTATAATAAGATCACAATCCTTTAACTTCTCAAGGTCTGTAGAGATTACAATAAGACTCGATACCTTATCCCACAAATCTGGATCTGTAAATTCTTTTAACTTTTCTAATGCTTTTTGAAGTATTGCCTCTCCCGTGTCAACAAGGATAACGGGATAGTCATACAGAGCAAATACTTGAGCTATCCCTCCGCCCATTGTCCCCGCTCCAATAACGCCTATTTTTTTAATCTCATTTACCGACTTCATGATATTAACCTGTACAACCGGATATTCTCTTTATTAATACCTAGATTGAACAATTTATGTAGCCGTAATCTTTAGGTTGCGTAATTTCATAGGATATTTAATAAACCCATAAATGATAGTAATCGCAGGCTAAAGCCTGCGGCTACAATAAATTCCAAAAACAAATTGCTCAACTCAAGGTATCAATCATAATGGTACAAAATAGACGTCTGTAGCCTTGAATTTAGAATTTCTTAAAAATTTTGCCTTAACATCCATGCCTATCTTTATTTCATCTTCTTTTATTCCTATAAGCCTTGATAAAAGGAGTGTATTAACTCCATCAAACTCTACAAGAATTAAATTATAAGGGGTCTCTGTTAAGAATGCTTCTCCCCCGTAATAACAGGTAGTCCAGGTATGAATTTTACCGATTTTAGGCATTTCAAACCAGGCAGTCTCTTTTCCACAATACATACAATGCTTACGTGGAGTGGCATATTTGTATCCACATTCTTTACATTCGCTGCCCAAAAGAACACCTTTAGTCAGCCCGATAAAAAAAGGTGAATCCTGGGCATAGGAATGGATGTAGTCTATCTCATAATGATTTTTAGCAATAATGGGATCAGTGTTAAATAATATTGTTCCTTCTTCTGTTTCCGGTATTTTGACCTTTTTTGACATTTAAGTTTTCTCCAAAATAGTTACTGCCACATAGGTTCCTGTTCCTGCATGGCTGTGGATTAGTCCCCTTTTAGCGTCTTTTATTTGAAGCTTATCATTCCCAAAATGTTTTCCAATTGTTCCCTGTAATTGCCACAGAGAAAAAACTGCCTGCATTATGCCTGTAGCACCAACCGGATGACCTGAGGCAAGTAGCCCGCCTGATGGATTAACGGGAATTACGGCCTTTTCGGGGAGTTCCAATCCGTAATCAATATCAGCCATAAAAGGTTTGCCCTTTTCTACAAAGCTTCCACCCTCTCCGTATTTACATAAGCCCAAATCTTCGTATGTCTGTATCTCTGAAGATGTGTAAGCATCATGCAGCTCGATAAAATCAAGTTCGTCCAATGGATTACTTATTCCCGCATGCTCATATGCCATCTTTGCCGCCGTTCTTCCCGCCCTGAAAGAATGTACACCCGGATACTTGAGTTCTTTATAATCATCTTCTTTTTCATTTGGAAGCAGTATAACATCTCCATGAGGCCTGTCAGCCATACGCATACAATCAGTTCCTGTTCCCACGCCTTTTATGAGGACGGGATTTTCGCACACCTTAAAGGCAGTATCCTCATCCGCCAGGATGCAGACCGCAGCCCCATCACTCATAGTGCAACAATCAAGTCGCGTCAATGGCCATGAGACCATCTCGGAGTTTCTTACATCTTCTATAGTCAGGTCTGCAGGATGTTGTGCAAAGGGATTGTAGAGTGCATTCTTGTGGTTTTTTATAGATACGCAGGCCATCTGTTCTGGAGTGGTTCCAAATTCATGCATATGTCTTACAACCATCATGGCATAATATCCTGTATAGAAACCACCTAATGGATAATCGTAGTTTGTATCAGAAGCAAGGGCTATAAACTCATTACCTTTCCAGGTATTTACCCTGCTCATGGTCTCAAATCCAGCGGCAACCGTTACCTTCATCCTGCCGGATGCAATAGCCTCATACGCACTTTGTATACAAAGCCCGCCTGTAGCTCCGCCACCTTCTATTCGTCTTGAAGGTTTTGGGCATAGTCCCAGGAAATCCTGAACCATTGCACCTGCCTTAAGTTGTCGTGTAAAGTGGTCAGAAAAATAAGACACTACAGAACCGTCTATCATTGATGGTTTGAACTTGGGCACTTGGGAAAGAGCATAATCATAAGCATCCCTAACCATGAGCCTGAAGTCCTTTTCAGGATTTGCTTTTGCAAATTTAGTTATACCGCCAGAAATTATATATACTTTTTTCATTTTTAGATTCTTTTTTGACATGATTTACAGGATATACAAGATAATTTTTTAATCCTGTTTAACAAGGTTTTTCACAAAATCTACTATCTCTTCCAGAGTTGCTCCCGGAAGAAACACTTCCCTTACGCCTATCTTTTTCAGTTCTCCAATATCCTCTTCCGGGATCGTTCCTCCACCAAAAACCGGAATGTCTCCAATCCCTTTTTCATTCAAGAGGTCTATAACTTTTCGAAATATCACATGGTGTGCTCCGGTAAGACAACTAACACCGATTGCATCTACTTTTTCCTCGATTGCCTTATTCACAAAATCTTCAGGACTCTGATAGAGACCTGAATAAACAACATCAAAACCAGCTTCTTTTAAGACCCTAACAACAGCCTTTACACCTCTATCGTGACCATCCAGGCCGGTCTTTCCAATTAACAATTTTGCCTTCATATCAATCTTGTAATTCACAAAAATTCAATTCACCGCAAAGTCGCAAAGTTTGCAAAGAAAAACATAAAGAAGTAGGGTGGGCAATGCGTGCCTGTCGACAGACAGGCACACTACTTTTAAAACTTTTTGTGCTTTCGTTCCTTTGTGGTTAATCTTGAAAATACTTTTACTACATAAATTGATCGATTTTTGCTGTGAAATTATCATGAGGCATTAAAAATGTTTGTTCTTCTTTTATTTTATCCTCACCTGCTAAGTACAGAAATTTGTCATTCCTGCAGTCTGTTGAGCAGGAATCTAGTCTTCCTGTTTTCTAGATTCCAGTTTCCACGGGAATGACAACATTAAATAAGAATCTTTCAATTTAAGTACTATTAACTGATTCTTTATATTCTCCAAAAACTTCCTTCAAGGCGTTACATATCTCTCCCACTGTTGCATAAAGTTTAACTGCCTCAATAATCATAGGCATAACTGATTT
>JBHICG010000076.1:0-14260 GCA_046759445.1 Candidatus Scalinduaceae bacterium | reverse complement strand
AACCGAGAATCACCAGATGTTGAACTAACGGCAGTCAACCGGATAAGCCTATTATTTTATTTGTGCATTGAGTGTTGCAAAAGCTTTTGCAACAAGTTTTGATGCTAAGATTTTTTCATCATCTTTCTTTGAACTTCCATCAATCCTAATAGACCAAATTGTTTTGTTCGTGATTATGTCTATACAGTTAACATGAAATGAAACCTTTGCCGTTAGTGATACGAATGAGCCGGATAATAAACTTCTGTAGGAAATGCCGAATCTTTCAATCCTACATATAACAATGGCATCAATGCCTAGTGATTTTCCCAAATTCAAATAATCTCCTTTCTGCAAAAAGTCTTTATTGTTAAGATTCATTAATTTTAATCCTTCTTCTAAAGCCCTTCTGTCCAAAACCACATATCTCCCCCATTTTGCTAGTTCTTTAGATATTATTTTTGTAAGAACAATTCCTGCATTTGGATTTACAATAGATTTTGAAAAAGCTAGCTTAGTTTTGCTCTTATTCTGCCAAGTTGTTTCGAACATCAATACTGCGATTTTTTGAATCTCATGATGTGGAAAATCTCTGTCAAGATTTACCTCAGCTTTTTTTGTCATTGCACAGCTAGAGAGTAGTAAAAATAACATTGCATACCTTCTCATATAATAAGTCTTCCAATTATTATGCAGTTATAATTTCTTATGATTTGAATCCTATAACATTTACCAAATTATGGATCTAGAATAAATATACTAATAAAATTGCTCAATTTAAAAAAACTTGACAAATTATGACTGTTTGCTAGAATCCGCTACTTTCCTTTTTTGCCATATCAATAAGTATTTGCTCAATTTTTAAAATATTTAATATTTAAAAAGACGATCTTTACAGAATATACGTTGTCAAGAAAATTTGTACTACATATCAATTTTTCCGATAAAACGTCTTAAAACTTTAATAATTTGCTTGGATTATAACGTTTGTGATCCAATTATTATATCATAAAATAAGTGATGGAAATGTGACATGGAGATAAAATCCATTTTACTATATTTTACCGTTGTGATTTTTAATATACCACACCCCTTTGTAAAACAATAACAAATACGAGAATCAGCGGCGGAAAAGGGGGTTAATATATTACCATTCAACGGTTAGCCCTTCATGAAATCAAATCCTCCCTCTATTAATTAATATTTAGGCAAACAAGAACTTACCGACTATTATAAAATGTGGAAATTGATTTTGAATAAAAAAACAAATTATCTATCATATTCGATTCGAAAGGAAGTTTAAAAAATGCCTATAAAAGTTGGAATAAATGGCTTTGGCAGAATAGGGCGAAATGTATACAGGGTAATTGCAAAGAGGAAAAGTATTGATGTATTAGCTATAAATGATTTGACAGATTCCAAAACATTGTCCTTTCTTTTAAAGTATGATTCTGTTCATGGGAAGTTTGAAGGAGACATTGAGGAAAAGGATGATGCAATAATCGTAAATGGAAAAGAAATTAAGTTATTAAAAGAAAAAACCCCTACACAACTTCCATGGAAAGATTTAGGAGTTGAGGTCGTAATTGAATCAACGGGTATATTTACAAAACGATCAGATTGTGAAAAACATCTTGAGGCTGGAGCGAAGAAGGTGATCCTATCCGCACCGTCAAAGGACAAACTTGATGCAACAATTGTAATAGGCGTAAACACTAACGATATTAGGCCAGAGCATAAGGTTGTTTCAAATGCTTCCTGTACTACAAATTGCTTAGCACCTCTTGCAAAGATAATCAACGATAATTTTGGAATCGAAAAAGGTCTTATGACTACCGTACACGCCTATACAAATGATCAAAGAGTGGTGGACTTAATGCACAGTGATTTAAGAAGGGCAAGGGCCGCTGCCATAAATATTATTCCTACAACAACGGGAGCTGCAAAGGCCATTGGGGAAGTTATTCCAGAGCTTAAAGGAAAGCTTGATGGCATGGCAATGAGGGTCCCTGTTGCTAATGGCTCGGTAACGGACTTAGTAGTATCAGTGAAAAAGAAAGCAAGTGTTGAGGATGTTAATAACGTAATGAAAGAGGCAGCAAACAACGAATTAAAAGGTATATTGGAATATTGTGAAGATCCCATTGTTTCTTCAGACATAATAGACAATGCACATTCATGTATCTTTGACGCAAGGTCTACTTACGTAGTTGATGACAACTTAATAAAGGTAATAGGCTGGTATGATAATGAATGGGGTTATTCAAACCGTATGGTAGATTTGATTGAACTTATTGCAAACATTTAGAAGGTTTTTGAGATGGGAAAACTTTTTATTACAGATCTTGACCTTAAAGGTAAGAAGGTATTTGTGCGAGTGGATTATAATGTTCCCCTTGACGAGCAAGGGAATATTACCGATGATGCCAGAATAAGAGCTACCTTGCCTACCATAAATTTTTTACTTGATGAAGGTGCTAAGATAATCCTTGCCTCTCACCTTGGAAGACCAAATGGAAAAATTATACCAGAACTTAGTTTAAGACCAATTGCAAAAAGACTACGAAGACTCCTAAATAAAGAAGTAAAATTGGCAAAAGATTGTATTGGTGATGAGGTAGAAAAGCAGATTAGAGATATGGAGGATGGGGACGTATTGCTTCTTGAAAACTTACGTTTTCATCTGGAAGAACAGGAAAATGATCTAGAGTTTGCTAAATCATTAGTAGGTTCATGTGATGTATTTGTACAGGAAGCATTTGGGAATTGTCATAGATCACACGCCTCAATGGTAAGTATAAATGGGGCTGTTCCACAGGCAGCAGCAGGCTTTCTTTTAAAAAAAGAAATTGATTATTTTGAGAAAGCAGTCAATAATCCATCGAGGCCTGTGGTAGCCATAATTGGTGGTGCGAAGGTTTCAGACAAGGTAAAAATTATAGAAAATCTTGTGAAAAAGGTAGACAAATTAATTATTGGTGGTGCAATGGCATTTCCCTTTCTTAATGTTGATGGATATGGAGTGGGTAAAGCAAAGGTAGAAGATAATGTAGTAGTAAAAGTATTAATGATAAGCAAGCTTGCCAAAGAAAGAGGTGTTAAGATATATTTGCCAGTGGACTTTGTAATAGCAGAAAAATTCGATGGAAGGGCTGAAACAAAGGTGGTAACCTTTCAGGAAATTCCTGACAATTGGTTTGGCCTTGATATTGGTCCGGCAAGTGTGAAACTTTTTTCCGAAGCCATGCAAAATGCGAAGACGATCATTTGGAATGGGCCGATGGGAGCATTTGAGATAGATGCCTTTAGCAGAGGCACCTATGCAATGGTTGAATCGGTTGTTTCTGCATATGCATTAACTATTGTGGGAGGTGGAGATACAGACCGCGCTTTCCACAGGATGGGAGAATCATACAAGGTGTCTTTTATATCAACGGGAGGAGGAGCATTTTTAGAGTTATTGGAGGGTAAAGAATTACCAGGAATTGCTGCTCTAACTGATAAATCAAATTCCTAAATATATCATTAATACATTAAATTCTGACATGCAAATAAAAATAGCAGCTTCAATTCTTGCTGCTGATCCGGTACAGTTAGGGAGTGAAATTGAGAGAGTTGAGAGAGCAGGAATAGACTTGATTCATGTTGACGTTATGGACGGACATTTTGTTCCAAATTTGACGATGGGGCCATTTATCGTTGAAGGAATAAAGAAAAACACAAGCATTCCCCTTGATATCCATCTCATGATTGAAAATCCAGATAAATATGTGAAATCATTCACACGAAAGACTGGGGAAAATGATATACTAACTTTTCATATTGAAACGACAAATAACCCACAAAATGTTATAAGTTTAATCAAGTCTCAAGGATTAAGAGCTGGAGTGGCCATTAATCCTGGCACAGATGAACAGGCTGTTAAAGAATTACTGGAATCTATTGACGTTCTTCTTGTAATGACAGTTAACCCAGGATTTACAGGCCAGTCCTTCATAAACGATGTATGTGGCAAATTGAAAAAATTAAGGGAAATTGCACCTGAAAATTTGGATATCGAGGTAGATGGTGGTATAAACCCTGAAACAATATCAGTAGCAGCATCTGCTGGTGCAAATGTTTTTGCAGCTGCAACATCTATATTTGCCAAAAGTGATTATAAAGAAGCGATAAAAGAACTTCGTCAGATAGCACAGGAAAACTGCCGCTTATTTATAAAAAGGTGACACTTAAAACTAGAAGCAAACTTATATATTAAAAATAAAAGAGGGTGTATAGTTGTTTTTTAGAAAAAAAAGAAATATACCTGATGGATTGTGGACAAGGTGTAAAGGATGTAACAATGTAGTTTATAAAAAGAAAGTAGAAGAGAACTATAACATTTGTCCCGAATGTAATCATCACTTCAGAATATCAACCACTGAACGTATAAGAATTACCCTTGATGAAGGTAGTTTTGAGGAATACTGGAAAGATATGTTGCCAGCGGACCCAATAAATTTTAAAGACCGTATAAGTTATAAAAGTAGGATTACAAATGAACAACAAAAAACAGGCTTGAATGAAGCCGCAACAGTCGGAAAGGGAACAATAGAAGGAAAAGAGGTGGTTTTTGCCGTTACGGACCCGGGTTTTATAATGGGAAGCATGGGATCAGTGGTGGGAGAAAAGATTACGAGAGCTGCCGAAAAAGCACTGGAACTAAGATTGCCACTTATTATAATATCGGGTTCCGGAGGAGGTGCAAGAATGCACGAAGGTGCCTTTTCTCTTATGCAAATGGCAAAGACCAGTTCTGCTATATCCAGACTTCAAGAGGCAGGGGTGCTATTTATCTCTGTACTTACAGATCCAACATTAGGTGGCGTTATGGCAAGCTTTGCTGCACAGGCTGACATAATAATGGCCGAGCCAAGGGCACTTGTTGGATTTGCAGGCCCCAGAGTTATAAAGGAAACAATCAAGAAAACACTTCCTAAAGGATTTCAGACGTCTGAATTCTTATTAGAACATGGTTTTATTGATTTGATTGTTGAGCGTGGTAAAATAAGGCAGGAGATTTCGGGAATCTTAGATTACTGTAATGGTAATTAAATATTAAAATTGCAGAATTTGTCATACAGGTATTTGCCTGCATATCTTTTATAAATCTAAAATCAGAAATTTATGTTCCCCGGTAGCTCAATGGTAGAGTGGGTGGCTGTTAACCACTAGGTTGTAGGTTCGAGTCCTACCCGGGGAGCCATATTTTCGGGATTCTTGAATGGGGCTATCTTTGTTTTGCCCTTAAAGTTGGGAATTTATTTGATGGATCTATAATTCTTTATGCATTTGTGTTGATTGTAAAGTTGTTAACCTTTTTATGAGATCTTGATAGTGGAAATGTTTCCCGGGACAAGCGGTATTTTTTTGAGCTACCTGGTTATGCCTGATGATGTTTGATTTGGGTATATTATACCGATTGGAGAGATAATTAACTAGACTTACCAGTGATTCGAACTGGTTGTATGTAGGTTCATTGCTATCTTCAAAATTGCCCACTAAGCAGATACCTATAGAAACTCGATTAAGTTCAATATTGGCTGTGTGAGCGCCATGAATCTGCTTTTTCCATCTACTACCCACTTCAATCTCACCATCTCCAGAACGCGTGCCGTTTCCAATAACGAAATGATAGGCTAAGCCGTTCGACCATTTCCTTTTTTCTGTGTGATACCTGTCGAAAGTGTGGGCATTACCCTCATTAGTAGCACTATGATGTAATACTATGTATTTCCATTCGACTTTGTCTATATCTACCTTACACAATTCCTCAATGTCTACAGTAACTGTGTGTCGCCTGTTAGTGCCAATAAAAGGCAGAGAAATAAAAAGCCATAGTGCAATTGCAAACATACCAATCGAAAATACTATAATGTGCCGCTCCTTTATCTTCATTAGTTGATTTATTATATTATAACTCAAAGAGATAAATCAATTTAAAACAAGATATGCTTGTCTTGACACCTTCTTATTATTTTATTATGATTGAATTTTAATAATATCGATTTTCAATTCAACTTAGATTTTCAGTAAGAGGTTTTATTATAATGGCTTATGAAAATTTTGCTGAAATTGTTTTAGATATACCTCTGAATAAAAAATTTCACTATAAAATTCCACCAACATTTGTGAATCAGGTAGGGATTGGGCAAAGGGTTAAGGTACCTTTTAGAGGTAGGACAATCATAGGGTATTGTGTCGGATTAACAGATTTGTCTGAAGTTGAAACAACAAAGGATATAATACAAGTAGTCGATAGAAATCCTATCTTAAGCCCCAAGATGCTGAAAATAGCAAAGTGGTTGGCCGATTTCTATTTTTGTGGTTGGGGTGAAGCCCTGGAAACTTTTCTACCTTTTGTTGTAAGGCGTGGCGTTAGTGCTAAGACAATAAATGTTGCAAGGTTATCTAAAGATGAAGCTTTTATAAAAGACGTAATCTCAACGCTAAGAAGAAAAGCGCCAAAACAGGCAAAGGCGCTTGAAGTGCTCGGCAAGAAACATGAAATGACGGTTAAGGAATTAGAAAGTACGAGCACTTGCGGAGCGGCCAGTATTTATAGACTTCGAGATCGAGGGTTAATCAATCTTTATAAAAGAACATTTGACGACTCCATTTTTACTAACAAGCACTTTGAAAGAACATGCCATCTACAACCAACAATGGAGCAAGAAAGGGCTATAGGTCTTATAAAAACAAAGTTAAAGGAAAGAAAGCCTGGTACTATTCTGCTGAAAGGAGTAACAGGAAGCGGTAAAACTGAGGTCTATCTTCAAGCAATATCGGAAGCGATTGGATTAGGTTTAAGAGCTATAGTATTGGTACCAGAGATATCTCTTACACCTCAAACCATTGGGAGGTTTAAGTCTCGTTTTGACAAGGTCGCCGTCTTACATAGCAGTCTAACTGGAAGGCAACGGAGCAGCCAATGGTGGGAGGTCAGGAAGGGTAATGCTGATGTTGTTATTGGGGCACGCTCAGCAGTATTTGCTCCTTTAGAAAACCTGGGCTTAATAGTAATTGATGAAGAGCACGAAAATACATTCAAACAGGAAAGCCCTCCACGTTATAATACTCGTGATGTAAGTTTGTTTAGAGCTGAGCACGAAAATGCCCTGGTTGTCCTGGGCTCTGCTACTCCATCTCTTGAGAGTTATCATAATGCCAATATTGGTAAGTATGAATATGTTACACTAAGAAACCGGATTGGACACAAACCACTTCCTCCTGTGAAAATAATTGATATGAAACGTGAAATATTCGGTAGTAAAAAGCAATCCTGTATATCTAGGTATCTAGAACATTGCATGAGAGAGCGCCTTTCTAAAAAGGAACAAATATTATTATTCTTAAACAGACGAGGTTTTTCATCTTTTATAAATTGTAAAAGATGTGGATTTGTACTAAAGTGTCAAAAGTGTGACATATCTTTAACTTATCACAAAAAGAAAGATGCCGTAATATGCCATTATTGCTATTCGTATGCATCCGTTCCTAAAGAATGTCCCGAATGTTGTTCACCATCTATAAATTTTCTTGGATTTGGAACTGAGAGGATAGAGGAAATAATTAGGGCTAAATTTCCTGAATACGAACTTTTAAGGATGGATAGCGATACGATGAAGGGGCGAAACGCTCATGAAAAGGCGTTATCAGCCTTTAAGAATGGCGATATAGACATACTTTTAGGCACTCAAATGATAGCAAAAGGTCTTGATTATCCAAATGTCACACTGATTGGTGTTCTTTCTGCTGACACGATACTTAATCTACCTGATTTTCGAGCGAGTGAGAGAACATTTCAGTTACTTACTCAAGTAGCGGGAAGAACTGGAAGGGGCTCTAAGGGGGGAGAGGTTATCATTCAAACGTTTAATCCAGAACATTACAGTATAAAATATGCGGCTTCACATGATTATGACGGATTTGCTAAAAAAGAACTTGAATATAGAAAGCAGCTTTATTATCCTCCATTTGGAAGAATGGCAAGGATCGTATTCCGTGGGGAAAAAGAAGAAGAGGTTGAAGAAAAATCCGTATGTTTTTCAGAAAAATTGAAAAAAGCGATAAAATTATCCTCCAGAATGACTCAGACTGGCGGTTACAATGCAGAAGTTAGTATTTTAGGTCCTGCACCAGCGCCAATTACCAGGGTTAAAGACAAATATAGATGGCACATAATAGTGAAGGCTAATAATATTGAAAACTTGCGAATGGTTTTAAAGGATATCGTAAATGAAAAAACACGGTCAAAAAAGGTACAAATTATAATAGATGTTGATCCGTATATGCTCTTATGAGAGGTTAAAAAATGTCTGAAAATGGATTTAGCGCCAAAGCGTTTTTTGCAGATAGTGGTGGTCTAACATATAATGACTTTATCCTTCTACCAGGTTATATAGGTTTTGCCGTAAAGGATGTTGATTTGGAAACAAACCTTACACAAAATCTTAAGATAAAAAGGCCCCTTGTTAGCTCACCAATGGATACTGTAACAGGGTCAAAGATGGCAATATATATGGCTCTCCTGGGAGGAATAGGCATTATACATTATAACAATTCAATTGACGAACAGGTTAAGGAAGTTCAGTTGGTAAAAAGATTTGAAAACGGGTTCATCACCGAACCTGTAACACTCAGTCCGGAAAATACTATTGCGGATGTTGATAAGATCAAGAAGACATACGGATTTTCTGGTATACCAATAACGGAAGATGGGACATTAGATTCCAAACTGGTGGGCATCGTTACACGAAGGGACATAGATTTTGAGGTAGACAGAACAAAGAAACTCAAAGACGTTATGATTACCAAACTTGTTACAGCGCCTGCTGGCATTACGCTTGCGGAAGGGAATAAAATACTCAAGGAGTCGAAGAAGGGGAAATTGCCTTTAATAGATAAAGAGGGACATTTGGTATTATTAATGAGCAGGACTGATTTATTAAAAAACGAAGATTTCCCTTATGCTTCAAAGGGTGCGGTAAAGCAGTTACTGGTCGGAGCTGCTATCTCAACAAGAGATGAAGATAAAGAACGACTTAAAGAGTTGGTAGATGCAGGAGCAGACATAATAGTAGTTGATTCTTCTCAGGGTGATTCAATTTATCAGCATAATATGATAAAGCATATAAAGAAGAATTATACTCATATCGAAGTCATAGGTGGTAACGTTGTAACTGCTAAGCAATGCAAATCTCTAATTGATGCAGGAGTAGATGCGCTCAGGATAGGAATGGGTTCGGGCTCTATATGTATTACACAGGATACTGTTGCAGTTGGTAGGGCGCAGGGTTCTGCCGTTTATCATTGTGCAAAATTTGCCAGAGAGTACGCAAAAATACCAGTAATTGCGGATGGTGGCATTGCTAACATAGGAAATATAGTTAAGGCATTAGCTTTAGGGGCAAGCACTGTAATGCTTGGCTCAATGCTTGCAGGAACTAGCGAAGCACCTGGTGAGTATTTTTATGAGGGTGGTGTTCGTCTGAAAAAATATAGAGGGATGGCATCATTGGAAGCTATGGAAAAGGGTGGTGGCAAGAGATATTATTCGGAGGAAGACAAGGTTAAGATTGCTCAAGGCGTGTCAGGTACGGTAGTAGACAAGGGTTCAGTGGTTCATTTTGGAGAATATATTATAAAAAGCCTCTTACACGCAATACAAAATCTTGGTTATAGATCAATAAGGGAATTGCATAAGGGACTTTACAACGGTAATCTGTCTTTTGAAGCACGATCACCATCTTCCCAAAGAGAAGGGACTGTTCACGATTTACATTCATATACTTCACCTGATGCTACATTATTTTATCCTCCTGATAGAAAAAGGATGTAATACGTGGAACCTGACAAATTATGAAAATTGGTATAGTTGCGGATTCACATGATAACGTACCAATGATTAAAAAGGCAGTTGCTTTTTTTAATCAAAGTAGTGTCGAGTTTGTTATTCATGCAGGTGATTACATTGCTCCTTTTGCGGTAAAAGAGTTTTTAAAACTTAATGTTAAATTAATCGGTGTATTCGGGAATAATGATGGTGAGAAACGAGGTATAAATAACCTGTGTAAAGAAATTTATGAAGGACCTCGTTTTTTTAATATGGATGGCAAACAATTTCTTGTTGTACATTCCCTTGAGAGCTTAGATTCACAATTAGAAAAAGATGCTGACGTTATTGTATTTGGGCATACGCATGAATCTGAGATACGAAAAAATGGGAAGATATACGTGAATCCGGGCGAATGTGGCGGGTGGGTTAATGGTAAGAGTTCCGTAGCAATCATGGATAGTGAAACATGCGAAGTGGAAATAATTGATCTCTTCGCGTCTTAAGAAATGGTGTGATAGGCAATAATTTTTTTACAATTGGGGCATTGAATACATTTCAAATCCGTTCCATCTACTAATTTTACTTTTATGATCTTACCTATAAAATATTTCAACTTTTTAATCCCTTTTATAGCTGTTTTTCTTTTGTTCGGTTGTGTAACCAGGACTATAACGGTTAGGACAAATCCAAGTAATGCATTGGTATATATTGATGATAAACTTGTTGGTGAAAGCCCCGTTACAATACCATTTACGTATTATGGTACCAGAAAGATAACCATAGAGAAAAGAGACGCTGACGGAAAGCTTATACGCAAAAGAGAAACGGTATTCGAAAAAATTAAACCTCCTATATATCAAATATTTCCACTGGATTTCGTTTCAGAATTTGCCTTGCCCTTTAATATGAAGGACGATCACATTTTAAATTATGATTTAGTAGAATTGGAACCATTATCCAGGAAGGAAATGCAAAAAAAAGTACTTGATAATGCAGAAGAGCTACGACAAAAACTCTATTCACCAGATTTTTAACCGATATGAAGATGGCATTAACGTTTATAATGTTTTTCTGCCTTTTACTTATTTGTCTTAGTCAAATTGTTAATGCTAATGAAGAAGACCGAAAGAAATGGAACAAACGATATGATACCAAGGAATATGTATACGGGAAAGAACCGACAAAACTTCTAAAGGAAAATATTAATATCCTGACTAAAGGCAGGGCGATGGTTTTGGCCATGGGGGAAGGGAGAAATGCAGTTTTTCTGGCCAGGAATGGATTTGATGTGGATGGTTGTGATATCTCTGAGATAGCTATAGAGAAGAGCAAGCTCTTAGCCAGGGAGAACAAAGTAAAATTAAATGCCTTAGTGGTAGATCTTGAGAAATATAAAATACCAACACGTAAATATGATCTTATAACGTGTATTTATTATACACAAAGAAATCTTATTCCCCAAATCAAGGATGGCTTGAAGATGGGTGGCATGGTACTGTTTGAGACGTATACCATTGACCAGTTAAAGTACGGTACTGATGCGCCAGGACCCAAGAATCCAGAGTATTTATTAAAACATAACGAACTTCTTAATTACTTCAGAGATTTCCACATCCTTTATTATCGAGAGGGAGAGATAGCCCCTGATAAGTCAGTGGCAAGCTTAATCGCTCAAAAGGTAGAATAACAAGTCAAGTGTTGAAAGTTTGCGTACCCCGCCTGAGGACGGGTCTTGAGTTTGCCAACAGGGTCACCTCAGGTGTTTAGAAACGTAGAACGTTAATCGATAATCGTGATAGAAACTAAAAAGAGAATATATTCTGAAAACATTAAGAGTTGGACATAAGTATAATTGTTCAGCTTTTTGCCATTCCTACCCCGTATTGAATACGGGATAAACTACAGCAGGAATCTATTTCCTTACAGTTAAGTAATGATGATATTCATGTAAGAGGAAGAAGGATGGGGAAATATGAAAAGTTAATCTTAAAAATAATGAGAGGAACTTCTGACAAAAATGTTTCTTTTTCTGAGTTGTGTAAATTATTGAAAAAGCTTGGTTTTAGTGAAAGAATTAAAGGAAATCATTATATCTTTACAAAAGAGGGAATTGAAGAAATTTTGAATTTACAGCCAAAAGGATCAAATGCAAAACCTTATCAGGTAAAACAAGTTAGAAGTATGATTGAACATTATAAGTTAGCCATGGAGGAATAATATGAATAGTAAATACGAAATTATTATTTATTGGAGCAAGGATGATGAGGCTTTCATAGCTGAGGTGCCAGAATTAGCTGGATGCATGTCGGATGGTAAAACCTATCAAGAAGCTTTAACCAATGTCCAGAGGGTTATTGAAGAATGGATTGAAACAGCGGAGGATATTGGAAGAGAAATTCCAGTTCCTAAGGGAAGATTAAAATATGCATAGCGAATCGCTATCGTCAGTCTCCAAACTTCATTTACCTCTGTCGATGATTGACGCAAGTGTTACTTATAAGGTTCAATCTTGCAGATTGAACCAGCAAGGAGTAAGAAATGCGAAAAGAATATGTTTTAGTAAAGGTGTTATACTGAAAAAAAAATAGGAAAATCACCTATGACCAGTATTTTAAAACTTCGAATTACAATCCCAGATATTAAACCTGAAATATGGCGTGAAATTTTAATTAAGAATGATATTACCTTTAAAAGACTTCTTGAAATTATTCAGATTTCGTTTGGCTGGACAAATTCGCACCTTTACAATTTTAATGTAAGTGGAACCATTTTCTCCATACCTGACAAGGAATTTGAAAATGACGATTTAGATGTCAAAAACAAGATTACTGAGTTCTTGATTGAGAAAGGGCAGAGGGTTCTTTACACTTACGATTTTGGAGATAATTGGGAACACGAAATTGAAATTGTTAATGTGTTCAAAAAAGAAAAAGGAGTTCAATATCCAAAATGTTTAGACGGGAAGCGAAACGCACCACCGGAAGATTGTGGAGGTGTTCCCGGATACGAAGACGTAATTGATGCTTTAAAAACTAAAAACAAAAGCGAACATAAAGACCTTTTGGAGTCGCTCGGTGATTACAATCCTGAGAAGTTTGACATCGATGAAATTAATAATGCAATGCTAAATCCAGGTAAATATTTATGACCTTTTGAAAAATAAGCAAAAGTAAAACCCATTGATAGTAAAATAATAAATACATTTTTTACAATAATATAAAAATAATGTTAGGGGTCAAAATATATAAAATATATGCATTTCAAGATATTAGGCAAAATTGAAAATATTGAAGTTATTTCTAAGTGATGTGGGATACGTAACCTCAAGCGTATAAAAAAAATGTATGGAAAAGGAAATTGGAGAAAATTGAAAGGTATCGCGACTATAAAACTAAGAAATGGTAAAATTAAGGTAGCAGAATTGCATTGGTATGAAGCGCATGGAATTGGTAAAAAAGAAATTAAAAGAAAGAGGTATTTATAAAATGGATATTAAGAGAATTAAGTTTGTCGTTTGCATTAACAACGCAGGGTATCGAGCTTCTCTGGAATTACATAAATTATATCAAGTTATACCAGATAAAACTGTAGAAGAAGATGGGGATATAAGAATTATTGATGAAAGTGGAGAGGATTACATTTATCCTGGTTCTTATTTTGAAAAAGTAACATTAAAGAAGGACGTTAAATTATCATTATTGAAAACATAGTAATTTCATCACGCTGGTTCAGGCTTGCCGGCAAAACGACATGATCGGGCTGGTAGTCGTACCGAAGGTCGTGCCCGAGGCAGATTCGCTGTGGCGAACAGATCCGCCTAAGTCGTGACCTGAACCAAAACATTTGGAACATTTGGAATCAATCTGCGGAGCTAAGCTCAGCTTTGTAAGACTGATCCAGCTATAGATAGCAGATAATAAATCAGTAGCAAGTCTGATCGCACAAAAGAAATAAAAGTAATGTTAGATCTTAACAATGAATTCTCAAAAAGATCTTAAAAAGAAGATTAAAAAATGGTTGTTAGATCAAGGATACCCTCTTGAGATGCGTGTTGCAGCATCTTTAAGGAAAATTGGTTTTGATGTTATTCAATCTCGATATTTTTTTGATCCTGAAGACGCAAAATTAAGGGAAATCGATGTTATTGCATCGTATCCAGATTTTACAGGATTTATCGATATATCATTTATAATTGAATGTAAAGTTTCAAAGGAAAAGCCTTGGCTCTTATTTTCCTCTCAACAAACCTTAGAAGGCTTTAATCGGTTATTTGCTTACTGCATCAACTCTAGCTCAGCGAGAAAAGCTCTTATTGAGAAGGACAAGGACACAGATATTGTTTCTGAATTGCCCTGGATGAAAAAGGAAGGTAGAACAGCCTATGGCGCAACTCAAACTTTTACA
>JBHICG010000075.1:0-15293 GCA_046759445.1 Candidatus Scalinduaceae bacterium | reverse complement strand
CAACGCCGAGAAAGACTATCCTGAAGCCTGCCTTTGCCATTTTTTCTGCTAGAGTGTTCGATGAGGCAATACCTACACTACTGGCCTGAATTATATAGCGTATATCATTATGCCCGGAATCGACTATGGCATCGCACAAATCTTCGAATCTTTTTACGTTCAGCAGAAAATTATCATCGGCAATGATTATAAAATCTGCACCGTACTTTTTCGCATCTTCAATATCTTTGATTACTCTGTCTATACCATACATACGAAAACTTTTACCATACATTTGGTCCATGCTACAGAAGTTACACGGCATTGTACATCCCCTTGACGTTTCTATTATATCTAACGTAAAGCCATAATAATGATATCCCTTAAGTACTCTTTTGTCTCTGGCCGGTAACTTAATTTCATTTAAGTCCTCAAGTTGTCTTGGGTTATTATGAATGAAATTGCCACTTTCTTTATAAGATATACCTGGAATACTACTTAAATCACGCTTACGTTCACAAGCCTCCAGAAGTTCGTTAAAACTCAAATCACCTTCTCCTCTTATGAAGAAATCAAATGGCTCTGAATAATCGCTATTAGAAATCTCATCATACATTAATGTTGCATGATACCCCCCAAGGACAGTTTTTATATCTTTATTTTCTTCTTTAATGAGCTGTGCAATCTTCCTCGATGTATCAAATTGGAAACTCATCGCACTAAGACCTACTATTGAAGGCTTATATTTTTTCAATAACTCTATAACTGTTTCTTTTATTTTTTCTCTTTTCAGTACCAGGTCTGCAACGAAAACATCATGGTCTTTTATGTTTCCTGCGATTGACGACGTAGCAAGATTAGGAGCCTTCCATCTCTTTCCGCTAAAGTGAGGTGCCGTATCTGGCATGGATAAAAGGAGTACGTTCACTTGATTTCTCTAATTATTTCCTTAAGTGATTTTCTGTACGTTGGTTCTGGAATGATGTCTGGATAACCTAGGGGTGTTAAGATTAAGGGTTCAAGATTATCAGGTATGTTTAGTACTTCCTTTACTACTTTTGGTTTAAAGGCCGCTATCCAACAAGTGCCCAATCCTTCAGCAGAAGCTGCAAGGATTAAATGATCCATAGCAATTGCCACATCAACATCAAAATATGTCTTTCCATCACTTCTCTTCCAGGCCTTATCAGGGATAGCACATGCACATATAATTATGGGAGCGGTATAAAACCATTCTTGAGAATAGGCATCCTTTAATTTTCGTTTAGTTTTATCATCCTTAACTACAATAAAGAGAATTGGTTGTTTATTTGCGGCAGAGGGTGCGAGTCTTGCTGTATTTAATATTCGAAGTAGTTTATCCTCTTCAACAAGGTCAGATTTATACGATCGTGTACTCCTTCTTTTACGTATTACTTCATAAAAGTCCATGCTATAACCCTCTTACTTTATCTCTTTTTAGAAAAGTCTTAAAATTCTTTTATAGACCAATTATTTTTTTTTGCATAAACACGAAGTATTAAGCTGGCATTAACAGCAATCGGGTATCCAGTAAGCTGCATGAACTTGACATCAGCATATTGGTTTGCATAAGAGTATGATTTATTTAAGTCTATGTTATATCTTCTTTCCAATCTTTTAACAATGTCAGCCTTGTTTTTGTTAAATACATATGTCCCATTAATCTCACCAGTTAAAACTCCATTATCGCTAATCAGCTTAGTGCCAATGCCTAAGTCTGCATTACAATAATCCTTAAAACACTCAACAAAGGAATTAAGCGTACCAGACAAAAATATAATCATATAACCTTTGTCTTTAAGACTATTAATTTCTATTAACGCTTTATGTGAAATTAGCGGAGATAACTTTTCTTTAAAAAAATTTTTAGCTACCTTAACAATAACGTCAACGTTTTTCCCTTTAAGGTAATATTTGTTTTTTTTGAATTGAAAACCTTTAAAATTCAGAAATCTATTCAATGAAACTATTACAAATCTCAAGATGTCTTTTATGGTGACTATTCTTTTCGATATCAGATATTTGAAAAATAGTCGTTCAGAAGAAACGTTTTTTATTAACGTACCGTCTATATCAAAAATAGCTACCTTTGTCATAATCTACAATTATCTTTAATGCCGATTGTTTGATGGTTTTAGTTTAATGTCCTTCTGCACTCCCAAACAATTCTCTTACTTTATCAGGTTAAAAACTCCTTTATAATCTAAGTATTTTAATAAAGCTAGCTTATGTTTACAATCCAACCTAGAACTACAAAAAACAAATTAATTTTATCAAATCCGAATTTCTTTGACAAGAAAATTGTTAGTTGATAGAATTTTTGGATAACATTATCAAATTGGAGTTTATTAAAAATGCGTGTGATTGTAGCAAAAACTGCAGGCTTCTGTATGGGAGTACGAAAGGCGATGGACATGGTTTTAGATGCCTCAAACAAAAGGAAAAGAGACGATGGCCTTGTCTATACAGAAGGTCCATTGATACATAACCCTCAAGTACTTGAGATGTTAGAGAAAAAGGGCATAAACACTCTTAGAGGAAGTCCTGACCTCACTAAAAGTACTGTAGTAATAAGGGCGCATGGCATTACTCCTGAGAGACGAAAAGAATTAGAAGAATCAGGCGCAGATATCTGCGATGCAACATGTCCACGTGTAGTACGAGTACAATCAATAATTGAGAAACATGCGAATGAAGGATATTCCACCATCATTGTTGGTGATGAAGGACATGCTGAAGTAATAGGTTTACTTGGTTATGCTAAAGGCAATGGTTATGTAATATCTTCACCAGAAGATGTATTCAGCTTACCAAAAATGGATAAGGTTTGTATTGTCGCTCAAACTACACAGGATATGCATACATACGCGTTGACGGTAGAAGAACTCAAAAAAAAGTATAAAAATCATAAGGTGTCTGAGACAATATGTAGTTCTACTTCGAAACGGCAAGAGGAGGTAATTAATATTAACAAAACAGTTGATGCAATGATTGTCGTTGGTGGTAAAGGCAGTGCGAATACAAATAGATTGGCACAGATTTCTGCAAATAAAGGTACTCCCACATTCTTAGTAGAAACCGACGATGAATTGGAATTAAGTAAGTTTATAGATTTTGATGTAATTGGCGTAACTGCAGGAGCTTCAACACCTAGCTGGTTAATTCAAAAGGTTGTGGATAAAATCCAGGCTTTCCAAGCTGAAAAGATTGGAAAAACACGAATTTTTATCAAGAGGGCTACTACAATTTTAATGGGTAGTTTCTTGTATCTTGGGATTGGCGCTGCAAGTTTTAGTTACTCATGTTCTGTTCTTCTTGGTATTGATCCAAAGTTTAATTTCTGCGCAATTGCAACCTTATTTCTGTTTTCTATGTATGTTCTAAACCATTTTACAAATAAAGAGGCAGTGTCATTAAATGAGCCATCCAGAGCAGAATTATATGAAAGACATCAAAACATTTTCGTGGCTTTTGGTATTGCTGCAGCAGTTGTTTCTCTCTTGTTGGCATCCATGGTTAGCATAGAGGTGTTTTTCTGTGTGTTTTTTGCAACTTTATTCGGAATTGCTTACAGGATAACTATGGTTCCTAAGAATTTTTCTCGTTTTATTCGATATCGTAGCCTGGAACAGATTCCGGGTTCAAAAGAAATCTTTATAAGTATTGCCTGGGCTTTGAGCATGGGTTTGATTCCTTTTTTGGGGGCATCTGTTCACTTTTTATCAGCTTTACCTGTAGTATTAACATTCGTTTTTTGTATGGCTTTCATCAGGACTGTGCTACTTGATGTAGATGATGTTCATGGTGATAGGATAGTCGGCAAAGAAACAATACCAATTGCAATAGGAAAAACAAACACAAAGATAATCCTAATTGTAATTTCAGTATTAATAGCAATGTTATTAGTTGTTAGTCCAATGATTGGTTGGACTTCAGCGTTTTCTTATTATCTTCTTCCGTGTGTTATATATGCGTGTGGATATTTATATCTCTATCATATACGTCTTATACCAAGTGGACTGGCCTGTGAGGCTATTACAGATTTTAACTTTATCCTTGCAGGCATAATGGTTGTAATATGGAAGCTTTTTGGATCTTAGGGTATCCATAAACTTCTAAGGACATTTTGAATGGAATCAAAACGAACAACCTTAACAAGCAATTTTAAGAGGAATATTAGAAGGAAATTACTTACAGGTCTTCTTGTTATCTTTCCAATCTACATCACGTATTTTATAATTAAATTCTTGCTTGGTCTATTGGGTGGCATTTTATCTCCTATCGTAAAGAAAGTTTTTAGCCTCCTAGGATATTCTCTCCGAAATGGCACTGCAGATGAGTTTGTCGTTACAACAGTTGCATTTATACTTACGTTTATAATTCTTTACTTCATGGGTGTTTTCGCTACCAACTTATTTGGAAAACTTGTGATAGGTTATTTTGAAGCAGTATTACAAAAAACCCCAATTATAAAAAATATCTATAATTCATCAAAGCAATTAATAGAAATTGTAAGCCTTCCAAGTCGTAATGCCTTTAAACGCGTGGTTTTCGTTGAATATCCGAGAGTTGGTATGAAGGTAGTCGCATTTGTAACAGGCAGTATAAAAAGTAAGGATGGTACGGAACTTACAAGTATATTCGTTCCTACGACTCCAAATCCTACCTCTGGTTTTCTAATTTATATTCCAGAAAGTAGTATAGTGGATACTAATATGAGTGTCGAAGAGGGAATGAAATTAATCATATCAGGTGGGATACTGGTGCCACAGGAAATCGAATTGCGCCCTAACATACTAAGCAAGTCGTAAATAAGGCAATACAAAAAAGTCTTCTCAATAGTTGGGTAGAAAAATCCCTTTATTTGTGAATGAGGGAAAAAGAAATTGATCATAAAATCAAAAAGACTCTACTTGACATTGATAAATTGCCATAAAAGGATCAGAGATTGGCAAAATATCCCAGATTGATTCAAATCAAACAAAAATTCACATCATTTGCCTTAAACAATACAACAGAAACGGTCAAATCGGAAATATCCAATCTAAAACTCGATCAAAGAGTTAAGCCCGGTAGTAGCATAGCTATCACTGCTGGTAGTCGCGGTATTGCAGAAATAAATAAGATTACAAAGGCGGTTGTTGATGAATTAATAAGGTTAGGGGGAATACCATTTATAATACCAGCTATGGGTAGTCATGGAGGAGCCACTGCCAAAGGTCAACTTGACGTATTAGCTGGATATGGGATTACAGAGGAAAACATGGGAGTGCCAATAAAATCTTCTATGGAAGTAGTTAAGATTGGAGATAGTAAAGAGGGCATTCCTGTTTATGTGGATAAAAACGCTATTGCGGCTAATCATGTAGTGATGATTAATCGGGTTAAACCACATACTCGTTTTGTAGGTGAGATAGAGAGTGGGCTAATAAAGATGTTACTGGTTGGACTCGGGAAGGAT
The DNA here is from genome assembly GCA_046759445.1 of Candidatus Scalinduaceae bacterium. GTDB lineage: Bacteria > Planctomycetota > Brocadiia > Brocadiales > Scalinduaceae > Scalindua_A. Next base: position 9,832 of record JBHICG010000075.1, on the reverse strand, counting down.
GTTGGCGCAAAAACATATCACCGAGCCATAATGAAGTTTAGTTTTGACCAGATAATTGCATCAGTTTTACCAATGATTTTATCAAAGTTATCCGTACTGTTTGGGTTAGCAATAATAGAAAATGCTTATGGTAATGTAGCAAATATTAATGCTGTAACAAGTGAGAACATTATTAAAATAGAAACTAAGCTCAAAAAAGAAGCCTTTACGCTAATGCCAAAGTTACCATTCAGCAATATTGATTTGTTAATAATTGATGAAATGGGCAAAGATATAAGTGGCACCGGCATGGATACAAATATTGTAGGGCGTAAGCAAGAATCCACGCAGATGAAAATTTTTGGTCAGATTTTTGATGAAGATGTAAGAATTGCAAGAATATTCGTACGTGATTTGACTACTAACTCACGTGGTAACGCTTGTGGTATAGGATTGGCAGACTTTACATCGAGAAAACTGATAAATAAGATAAACTTTCAGGAAACGTATATAAATTGCATCACTGCCATTAGACCTGAAGGCGCAAAGATTCCGATGGCATTTGACTGTGATAAAGATGCCATAGATGCTGCGATATTTACATGTGGAACAGATGATACCAAAAATGCCAAGATTGTATGGATAAAAAACACTCTTGATTTAGAAAAAGTGATAATATCTGAAGCTTATCTGGATGATTTGAAAAGACGTGATGATTTAGAGCGGTTATCTTCTATTAAAGAGCTCGTTTTCGATTCTTCAGGTAATCTTCCACTTTTCAATATATGGAAATAATTTATCAGGGTGTAAATAAAACTTTTTTAAAAACTGAAAAAAGATTAACCAATTTGTTTTATGCTAAAGACATTTCTTTTCGAACAACAACAATGCCATTTTTCGTAATTGTAAAATTTTTAGAGTCCCTTTCAAGGTCATAACCAATACTCATATTGTCAGGAATATTTACTGATTTGTCTATAATAGCCCTTCTGATCTTTACACCCTTGCCTATCCTAACACTTTCCATTATGATTGAATCGTAAATTTCAGATTGAGAATCCACTCTAACATCAGGAGATAAGATACAACTTTCTACCTTTGCACCACTTATTATACATCCTCCAGATACAATAGAATTTAATATAGTACCTATTCTCCCATCTGGAAAATTTTCATGAAAAACTGTTTTGGCAGGTGGATATTGTTCCTGATATGTACGTATAGGCCATTCTTTATCATAAAGATTAAAAATAGGTAATACTTGTACAAGATCCATATTAGTCTCCCAATATGCATCCAGGGTACCTATATCGCGCCAGTAACTTACTTTATCTTTGTTTTTATCTACAAAAGGATATGCATATACTCTTTTTGAATGTATCATCTCAGGTATTATATTCTTACCAAAATCATGTTCAGTGCTCTTTTTTGTATCGTCAATTACGGCTTTAACTAAAGTTAGAGTATTAAACAAATAAATTCCCGTTGAAATAATTGTTGTTTCTGGATTGTTTGGCAGGGACTTGGGGTTAGAAGGTTTTTCATAAAAACCAATTATCCTGTTTTTTTTATCTATCTCTATAACGCCAAACCGTTTTCCCTCATTTAAAGGCACTTCTACACATGGTATTGTAATATCTGCTTCTTTTTTTTGATGGAAAAAGATCAATTTCCTGTAATCCATTTTGTAAACATGGTCTCCACCAAGTACCAAAACCATTTCTGGCTGCTCCTTTTCAAGGGTATATACATTTTGATAAACAGCATCAGCAGTTCCTAAATACCACTGGTCACTTATCCTTTGCTGAGGCGGTATTTGTTCTATGTATTCATCTAGCTCGTCATTAAAAATGTTCCATCCAAGCCTTAAATGTCTATCAAGAGAATAAGATTTGTATTGTGTTAGCACTATTATTTTACGTAATCCAGAATTCAGGCAATTGCTTAATGCAAAGTCTATTATCCTATAAATACCTCCAAAAGGAACTGCTGGTTTTGCCCTATCTTTTGTTAGCGGATACAGTCTTTCTCCCTGGCCTCCTGCTAAAATCATTGTAAGTATTTTTTTACTTGATCTTCTTTCTTTTAGTGACATATTTATTATACCTTATTAACTGATTGTTGCCAAAAATTGTGCGTTTTTCCAGAAATTGTCATGGATAGACTTAGAAATTGTGTTGCCTATTCTGTGCTAGCTGTATGCCTTTATGATACAAAGACAGAACAATACAATACACTCTCAAATACAGCAATTAAATCACATCACAACGCAACAAAAATCAATGGTGGGTTTTTGGTAAAGTTTTGCCCTGGAAATCTGCCCTATAAATCTCTAATTCATAGTTTGAGTAAAAGGGGGCAGGTATACCAGCTCAATAATTAGATAACTTTTTGAAGTTTATCAAAACGTGTACTTAGGGGGCTTTTGCTTTTATTGTGAGTATTTCTTTTATCTTTTTTTTCAATTCAGTTAGATCTGAGGACTTTACAATATAAGCATCTGCAGCCCATGACATAAAATTATCCTTGTAACTGCTATATGCGGTGTTAATTATAATGGGAATACCTTTGCGTTTACTTAAAATCATACCCATTGTCTCCATGCCGTTCATCTTTGGCATGTTTACGTCCATTATGATTATGTCTGGTGGTTGCCCTTTAACTTTTTCTAATGCATCTTTACCATCAATGGCTGTTACGATTTCATAATCCTCACGTCTTAACTCTTGTTCATAAAGTAAGCGTTGATTTTTATCGTCCTCTACAAGAAGAATAGTAGTCATATTAATGGCTCCTTCTGCTAATTCTTCAAATAACTTAATTTATTTGCAAGGTTTTGAATTTCTTTAGACTAATAAATTTGTTAGCTTTACGATCTCAAAAGCTTAACTAGCACTTTGGAATATTCAAATAACATAAGGTTATTAAAGCCTAAATCTAACAATTTAGGATGATATACTAGATTATTTCCCCCAGTAAAACAAGCATAAAAACCAACTTGACTACTCGTTGGAACATCATGACAGATTTGGAATCAATCAGTTGTGTTGAAAAGGACTATTTATTGGCAATGATATTGATATAGTTGTTCCTTTCCCACTTTCGCTTGTGACGCTTATGTTTCCACCATGATCTTCAGTAATCTTGTGGGTAATTGCCATGCCAACTCCTGTACCACTCGATTTAGTAGTAAAAAATGGCTCGAAAATATTCTTTAACTCTTCCTCAGATATACCTTTACCAGTGTCTATTATGTCTATTTTTATTGATTTGTCAGCCGTTTTAATCTTAACCGTAATATCGCCTCCATCAGGCATCGATTCTACCGCATTCATTAATACATTAAGAATGACCTGTTTTATTTGATTAGGGTCAGCCAATATTTGGGGTATATCAGGTTCAAACTCCTTATATAAGTTTATGTGCTTTTCTTTAAGGTAATTCTCCATTAGTGTGCATGTGGTATCTATGATTTCGCATATCTGGACGTTTACCCTTTCTGGTATTGGCGGCTTACTTAAATCTGAGAGATTATTGAGTATCTTTTCTAAGCGTCTTACTTCGTCAAGGATTATGTCAATATTAGTCTTGATTCTTGAGTCTGCAAAGTCGATTCGAGAGAGAGAATTGGCAAACCCACCGATAGTAACCAGTGGATTTCTAATCTCATGCGCAATATAAGATGACATCGAACCTATAGCTGCCAATTTTTCTGAACGGATTAGTCTCTGTTGTGTTTCGGTAAGTTGATTTATCTTGTCTTCAAGACTTCTGTAAGTTTCAGCATTTTCAATAGCCAGCGCAGCTTGATTGGCAAACATTCTCAGGAAATTCACTCTATCCTCTGTTATAGGCTCTCTCGTATATATGTTATCTGCAACTATAACTCCTTTAGGTTCTTCTTTTACTATTAAGGGAACGCAGACAAATTCGTTGACTCCCATAGCCTTTCTAAATTCCTCAGTTACGCGTGAATCATTGACGGCATCTCTAATAATTATCGGTTTTTTTTCTCTTGCACAAGATGCAACAACTTCTTTCTCATCTGATAATGGATACACCATAAGCTTTGTCATAGTATTAAAAGGTGTATCAATATTATGGCTATAGTCTAATTCGTTTATTATTTCTTTAAGGGAACTATATTTACTTGATATCTCTTGCCAAATTTGGCTAGCCTCTTCTGGAGTGGACGGCCCGACGGCCAGTTTTCCATTTAATACGTTGTGTTCTTTATTAACCAGGAAAAGTATCGCTCTGTTAAAGCCAAATGCATAACCAGAAGTTACGCAAGTTAAAATCAGATGAAGTAATTTGTCAAGATAAAGCGTTCCTTGCATTACTTCGCCAAGCTTCTGCAATAGTAAAAGTCTGTGCACCGACTTTTCACTTTCAGTAACATCTACAGTAAGTATCAAAACATTATTTATGTCCCCCTTTTCGTCTGTTATAGGAATGGCAACATGTTGAACGCATTTCCTTTTCTCGTCTTTCGTTGTAATCCATGTCTCAATTATATGTCCTGCCCCTCCTTTAAAGACCTGCGTAGCCGGACATCTTTCTCGCACGGTTTTACTACAATGGTAAATACCTTCACAGGTACTACCAATAGGTGATTCTTTTAAATCCAACCAATCGTATAAGGTCTTGTTTGCCCAGATAATTTTCAAATCCTTACTAAGCAAGGATAGACCTGCTCCGATAACATCTAATATATTGTCATTCCTTCTCCTTTCCCTATGTATCTGTTCTTGAACCTCATTTGATATATTTCTTATTTCATCATTGTTTAACAACTTTGAAATTTCAGTGTTTCTCTTCTTTATCCCAACTTCTATTTCTTGACATATATCTTCTATCTTTCTTGCCAAACCTTCATCAAGTACCATTCCTTTAGATTCATTTAAGATGTTTCTAAGTTTGGTTGTTGCTTCCTCAGAGCCAAATATTAATAATTCATTGTTCATCATTTACTCGCATCCTGCATTTCTCAAATATTCAGCAGCTTTTTCTGGCGACATCTGATTAATATAAAACCCGGTGCCCCATTCAAATCCTGCGATGTTTGTGAGTCTTGGTATTATCTCTATATGCCAATGGTAATACTCTGACTCATTTATATGAAAGGGAGTAGTATGTATAATATAATTATATGATGGAAATTCTAAAGCAGATTCTAACCTGATAAGCGTATTCTTTAAGATACTTGCCAGCTCTTCTATTTCAAGCTTTTGCAAGTTTTCAAAATGAGAATCATGCGCTTTAGGAAGAATCCATGTCTCAAAAGGAAACCTAGAGGCAAAGGGCGTAAAGGCAACGAAATCGTCTGATAAAATGACTATTCTACTATCTGTGGTAATTTCTTGTTGTATCATATCACAATATATGCATCTACCCCTGTATTTGTAAAATGTTTCCGCCCCCACCATCTCATTCGTAACTTGTTGGGGAACAATCGGTGTTACAATCAATTGTGAATGCGAGTGTTCGAGTGATGCGCCTGCCGAGACCCCAACGTTTTTGAATATTAATCCATAAACAAACCTTTTGTCCTTTTTTAAGTCAACCAAACGATCCCTATAACTCCATAAAACCTCTTCTACATTTCCATTTTCAAGCGCCGTTATTGATAGGACATGCCTTGGGCTTTCAATTATGATCTCATGTGCTCCAATACCATTCATCATATCATATATACCTTCTCCACGCTTGTTTTGTTCCCCTTCTATCTGTAATGCTGGAAATTTGTTCGGCACGACCCTGACTCTCCAACCAGTTGTGTTTGCCTTCGTTGCCTTTTCTCTATACGCTATGATTTCTGGCGGTGTTTTTGCTTCATTACCTTCACAAAAAGGACAGAAATCACTTTTAATAGGCTGAGGGGTAGATTTAAAATCTGTTGGTCTTGCTGCCCTCTCAGTAGAGATAATAACCCAGCGTCCGGAAACAGGTTCTTTTCTTAACTCAGGCATCTTTATTCCGTAACTAACTGGATAAATTCCATAGGTCAATTATGACAATCATAAATACTTAAACTGCCTTAGACAACTTGTGTAAATTAAGTGACTGGATCTATTCTTATATTATAACGACTGACTTATCATTGTTACCATAAGGTTTTTTCAAATAATTATTGGCATCCCAATAATTTAAATAATATGTTTATACTCTTATTAGAAGAAAAAATCCATTGAAATTCGATATCTTCAACAATTCTTATTAATTTGGAAAAAACATGATACATCACAAAATAGTTTGGTATCAATTTGTAGCAAAAGAAACTACACGTGTCTCGTGCCAGTACTCGGAACAATGGTCAAAGGCAATAAAACCTACATGCCCTCCTGACCTCGGAGTTTCCAAGAAAAAATATTCACTTTTTTCTGCTTCTTCGAAAGGATAACACTCTTTTGTAAGAAAAGGGTCATCAAGTGCGTTGATCAAAAGAGTTGGTATGGTTATGCCAGAAATGAACTGCTTACTACTACACTGTGACCAGTAATCTTCGGCGCTTGCAAACCCGTGAGCCGGAGCAGTGTAAAGTTCGTCAAATTCTTTAAAAGTCCGCATTGCCTTAAAATCCTTGTAATGAAGGTTAGCAGATAATGTTTGGCTTTTAATTTTTATTTTCTTTTTGAGGAATCTAATAAACCTTCTCATATAAATTCTATTAGAACTTTCTGCTAATCGATATGCACAGGACTCAAGGTCACAAGGTACAGAAATAGCCGCTGCACTATGAACTAATGGAGTAATATCATGACCTTGCTCTCCTACATATTTGAGAGTTAAATTTCCCCCCAAACTAAAACCAACAAGGGATAGTTTTTTGTAGTGGTTTTGATCAAGTAAATGACAAATAACTGTATGTAGATCTTCAGTTGCCCCGCTATGATAGGATTTGAACAGTTTATTGGGTTCTCCACTGCATCCTCTAAAATTAAATGCAACACCATCCCACCCTCTCCTGTTAAAAGCCTTGATCATACCACGCATGTAAGATGCCTGGGAACAAGATTCCAGGCCATGAGAAATAATAACTGCCTTATCAGAGCCGACTTTAGACCAATCCAGATCAATAAAGTCATCGTCGGAGGTATGTATGCGCTCCCGTAAATAGTCAACACATTTCACTTTCCTGAACAGCGTTGGATAAATAGTCTGAACATGAGAGTTTTTGAAGAAAGGTGGTGGTTTATACGTTGATAGTTTGATCAGGGGCATATCGAGATTAAAAACAAGAAAATGAGAATTGCCTTTTAATGTAAAACAGATTTTGGGTTAGCTTGAATATCTTTTCAGATATTATAAACTTTTGTGCAATTTAATACATTATTATGATGGTATATTTATTAGTATTTTTTCAATTTATTTGTATATTCCTACGATTTATCTTTCTGGTCACATAATATATCCAGGGACTGTCATGATCATCACTATCGATGTCCAATACATTCCCGCATGTATCATACATTTCTACAACCTCAAACCCTACCTCCCTGAGTTGAGAAATTTGACTCGTCTTGTCTATATAATAGGTTAGAAGTGCATAATTATGAGCCCTGTCATTGATGATTGAATATTCTTTTTCTAATCTTTCATGTTTCTTATTTTTTAAGCGATTGTATGTAGACTTAATAAATTTAATAAGATTCCCGATTTGTACACATGGCGTTAAAGAAAATGACATCTTCGGAGGAAGAGTAGCATTATGATGATTTCTATTATGTGAAGAAAACACAAATAAACCATTTTGCCCAAGCACTCTATGTATTTCCTGCAGCCCTCTTAGTCTATCTTCGTGACAAACAGTATCAAGACCATTGTATGAAAATAATACAAAATCAAACATCTCGTCTTTAAGCATACTCATATCCCTCACATCACCATGAATAAAGCGAACTGCATCAAATCGTTTTTTGCAAAACTCTATCATGTCTAACGAATAATCAAGGCCAACATAGTCTTTGCTCATATTTTTCAAGTGCGCTGTTGTCCTTCCTGCGCCACATCCAATATCAAGTATATGTTTATTCCAAATATGCTCCCTATACTTTACAAGAAATATTACTTCTGCAGTTTGTAGCACCGTATGAGCATAGTCCGAGATAATGTGTTTTTTCTCATAATGTATTTTATTCATAACATCATCAGACCATTCCGTTCTTTCATAATAATTTCCTCTTAAAATATCCTATACATTGTGGAAATAGTCATTTGAGTTTCCTACAGGTATGGAGTACGACGTAATAAACGCTTAGACACAATAACGTTACTTCTGAAGAATGAACACTATACTTTGGAAGCATTGGATACAAAAGATACGTTCAGGTGCAAACGCTTCATGTGAAATGTTAGACCTCAGTGACTTTCAATTAATACTAAAGCTGTATTACAGAGGAAAAGTGTCGAGGCGCCTGTGATTCAATTTATCAAATCAGCCAATATACCTTAATGTTAACCAGGGAAATGGTTGGTAAATTACCAAACATTAACTATGAGTTTCTCAGTACAAATCTTTATGTAGCTGTTTAGATTTGCTCCAATAATTTATGAACTTATAAGTGGATAAACCAATAAGCAGAAGTAATAACCTCAAGCACCGCCCATCCATAGATCATTCAAACGCTAGATTCATATTTAAAGGATACATTTACCCTGGCGCGGTAAGCGACAACTTTTCCATCCTCAACCTTCATGTCCAGTTTATTAACCTCTGCAATTCTCAAGTTCTTAAGTCTTTTTCCGGCAGCCTCAACAGCATCTTTAGCGGCTTCCTCCCAGGAAACATCGCTTGTTCCTACCAATTCAATAATCTTATAAATACTACCAGCCATAACAATCCTCCTTGTAAAGTTTTTAAAAATTTCTAATGGAGTGAATATCTATAGTTAAAAAGACCATTTGGTATAGTTCAGGCTTACATGCCTGCCTGTCTATACTGCCGACAGTTACAACTGGGCCCACTAGGACTCGAACCTAGGACACGCGGATTATGAGTCCGCTGCTCTGACCGACTGAGCTATGGGCCCTGACATGATTTGTAAAAAAACAAGATCTCAATTAGATATAAATTTAAGTTAACAAACATATAATAATCAGTATCTGTTGCGGAAACGGGTTTTGTCATCCTGAATTTATTTCAGGATCTTTTAACATATTGATATATATAGATTCTGAAATAAACTTACCCCGAAAAGATTCTGAAACAAGTTCAGCTTGACACGTTCGGGAATCATGACATCTTTGCATATTTGGGCTTTCCGCAACATATAATAATTGGTGGTGGGCGCCGTCCGACTTGAACGGACGACCTCTTACGTGTGAAACCACGAAAGGGAGTTTATCAGTTTTTCGGTTTAGTTTCAAGCGTTTTGTTTTACTCAGGTTATAGCTGAATACAAGATAAACGTAAGGTGGTTAATGTAAGCATATTTTGGCCTATTTCAGAAAAAGAATTCTCATTTTGTTCACACTTTAGGGAAGCAATAAGGGGAGATTTCATAACCATCTCAAACCATCTCATTTTCCTTGACTTAAATAACGTATAACTTTATTATTATCCCAACTCATTCAATTCTTGCCAATATATGACCTATACCACATTCTATGATGTGGATAAGTTATCTTAAATAAACGTTTATGCTTACAAAAATATAAGTGCATGAACTTTCCCGCTGATTCTCCATAAAGTAGTAATCTGGTTTCTCTGGATATCATTACAATAGTGATGTTATCCGGAAACTATATAATAACCTGTTGAACGAAACCGCTTACGCGGTAGTAATTGTCGTAGAGTAAATAGAAATAGTTCTTTGACAATAGTAATCCCGTAACAAAATGTTGGACAAAG
>JBHICG010000074.1:0-15629 GCA_046759445.1 Candidatus Scalinduaceae bacterium | reverse complement strand
TCCTATGATGGATATAAGCTTAACCTCACGATGTAGCAATCTTTCAACCTCATTTACATATTGTCCTGTGTTCATTTCCATTACGACAATTTCTTTATATTGTTTGGCAATTTCTTTGATTTTTTCAACCATTGGGAAAATCCTTATAGGTCTATAAATTGCAAAATCTTCTTTAAGGTCATATGCCGCTCTAGACAATGCACCGTATGTTATTAAGAGGTTGTCTGAAGAATTATTTTCGATATATTCGTAATCATTGTACTTCCTGGCTATTTTCTTTTGCTTTGTCTCAAGATGTTTTATTAACTTTTTATGTACCTCAGGATCAGACGTTGCTGGCCTTGAATCCTCATGAGTAAGACCCGTGAAGTGTCTATTGGACGTTCCCAATGGAGCTAAAGACCTTTTAGATATTGGATAATCAACTTCCTCAATAGTTTCGTAAAGGTGGCCGACATAACCGTCACTTAAGAGTATTACCGGGCTGAGTGATTCTTCAGCAGCATTGAATGCATTGAATGTAAATTCATATAGTTCCGCAACCGAATTTGGATAAAAGACTATGGGGAAGTAATCACCATGACTACCATATTTACATTGTAATATATCCCCCTGTGCAGGAAATGTTGGCATACCCGTACTGGGCCCTACACGTTGAACATTCACAATCACAAGTGGAACTTCCATCATGTGAGCATGACCGATACTCTCTTGCATAAGAGAAAACCCCGGTCCGGAGGTAGCCGTCATAGACTTTGCACCAGCCAAAGACGCACCAATAACTGCATTGATTGAAGCAATTTCATCTTCCATCTGCAGTAATTTTACTGTGTCCTTATTAACCAATTCATGCAAAATTTCTGAAGCAGGCGTAATAGGATATCCTGCAAAGAAATTTAAACCACTTTTTATGGCAGCCAGTGCTATTGCCTGGTTACCCTGTAGAAGTGTCTTTGTCATTTTGTATATCTATAATGAGAGCCATGTCCGGACAATATCTTTCACATTGTAGACATGCAATACATTTACCAAGTTCTTTCAACTTTCGTTGATTTATTTTATAATTCTGTACAGGACAAATATTAACGCAAATACCACACAATTTGCATCTATTGTGATCTATGTGAACAGTTCCCTTTTTCTTGGCCATTATCAATTCTCAATATAATTATAAATAAGGGTTCTTGAGGTTAAATTTACTAAAACATTTAAAATTTATTTTACACCTTTTTACTATAAATGTCTAATTTTACGTTACTGTTTAAATACATTTGCAACCGTTTCCCCAATATCTGCTGGATTGTTTACAACGGTAACATTAGCATCTCGTAAGCAAGATACTTTTTCCTCGACAGTACCTTTGCCGCTGGCAATGATAGCCCCAGCATGGCCCATTCTTTTGCCTTCTGGGGCCGTAAGCCCCGCAATAAAGCTTATGACGGGTTTTGTTATTTCCTGCTTTATAAATTCTGCCGCTTCCTCTTCTGCACTTCCGCCAATTTCTCCAATTAGGACTATTGCTTTAGTGCCATTATCTTCTTGAAACAATCTAAGAACATCTATGAATGATGTCCCAATAACAGGATCACCGCCTATTCCGATGCATGTGGATTGACCAATGTTTCTTGTTGTTAGTTGCCATACTGCTTCATAGGTTAGTGTACCACTTCTTGATACTACGCCTACGTTTCCAGGTATATGTATATATCCGGGCATTATACCAATTTTTGATTCTCCTGGAGTGATAATTCCTGGACAATTGGGTCCAATTAGACGGGATGTTTTTGTACTAAGATATGTTTTTACTCTTAACATGTCAATAATGGGAATTCCTTCAGTAATGCAAATGATTAATTTAATTCCCGCTTCTACAGCCTCTATAATTGTATCGGCGGCAAAAGGCGCCGGTACATAGATTATGGAAGTATCACAACCAGTTTTTTCTACCGCTTCTGTTACCGCGTTAAAGACAGGAATATCGTAAACGTGTGAGCCACCTTTACCTGGAGTAACTCCTGCGAGAATTTTTGTTCCGTACTCAATCATATGTTTTGTATGGAATCTCCCTGAATTTCCCGTAATCCCTTGACAAACAACTTTTGTATCTTTGTTAATTAGGATACTCATTTCTTCTCATTTACGGCTTTTACTATCCTTTCTGCCGCATCCTTCATACTTTCGGCAGAAATGATATTAAGCTTAGAATCGCCAAGTATCTGTTTTGCGACTTTGACGTTTGTACCTTCTAATCTTATAACTAATGGTACGTTAATGCCAACTTTTTTGACAGCTTGTATAATTCCTTTAGCAACAATATCACATTTCATTATACCACCGAAAATATTTACTAATACACCTTTGACTTTTGGATCTGTAAAGATTAACTCAAATGCAGTTGTAACCCTATCAACGGGTGCGTCACCTCCAACATCCAAAAAATTAGCAGGCTTCCCACCGTGTAGCTTAATAATATCCATTGTGGCCATAGCCAAACCAGCTCCATTAACCAGGCAGCCAATATTTCCTTCAAGTCCAACATAGCTCAGCCCTGACTCTGAAGCTTTTCTTTCGGCTATATCAACTTCTGAAAAGTCTCTCATTTTGAGCAGTTCCTCATGACGAAAAAGGGCATTATCATCGATATCAATTTTTATGTCTAGAGCTATAATCCTTTCATTACTGGTAAGTGCGAGAGGGTTTATTTCAAGAAGTGAGCAGTCGTTTTCGATGAAAACCTTATATAAGTTCAAGACTAAGTTTGTAGCCTTTGCTAAAGGGGATCCTGCCAAATTAAGTTTAAGCGCTATCTGACGCGCCTGAAAGACATGAATACCCAAAATTGGATCAATTTGTTCCTTAAATATTTTTTGAGGTGTCTTTAAAGATACCTCTTCTATTTCCGTCCCACCTTCTGTACTACATATTATAATTGGTGTAGATGTGCTTCTATCTATTGAAATTGCTAAATATAATTCCTTTTCTATATCGACGGCTTCTTCTATGAGGATTTTGTTTACTTTTATTCCATTTTTTCCTGTTTGAGCGGTTCTTAAATGTGAACCAATAATTTCAGACGTATATTTTTTTACTTCTTCTGACGTATCAACTATCTTTACCCCACCACCTTTTCCTCTACCACCAGCAAGAATCTGAGACTTTACAACGCATCTTTTTGCTCCTAGGCGACAATATGCTTGTACGGCGGCTTCTGCATCGGTTACTACTTTGCCGTCAGGGACTTCAACACCATATTTGCGCAGGATATTCTTAGCTTGATATTCGTAGAGTTTCAATGGTTACCCTTATTTTGTATGTTTATAAAATTGATGGATTTTCAGGTTAGGTGAGATGAACAAATTAAAATTGGAAGGATCGACCTGTACCTAAAATGCACTATTACTATTATCATTAATTTTAAGACATTTTGCAGATAATACTTCCAAATTCTACTTATCAAAGATATGCATGTCAAGGAGAAAGGAAATAAAGCACTTCAGGTAATAATTATAAAATCATGCTTGACAATACACCAATTTATAATAAACTAAAAAGGAAACAAATCCGATTTTATAAGAAACTTAATTTTATTATATTCAATGAGTGTAACATTAAAAATCCCGGAACATAAGTTTAAGTTAAAGTCTCCAGAATTTCAAAAAAATGATGAAGAATTTTTTATTTGGTTTTTGGAAGGGGTACTGGAAAACTATCCGAGCTATGTTGAGTGCCTTATGTACTTAGGCAATTTGTATACTACCGTTGGGATGTGTGATAAAGGATTGAAGATAGATTTGAGGTTGGCTGAGCTTAAGCCTTATGATCCATTGGTACATTATAATCTTGCCTGCAGTTATTCGTTATTGGGTAAAGTTAGTCGGTCGTTAATTGCTTTAAGTAAAGCAATAGAGTTAGGCTACGACGATATAAAACATATGGAGGAGGATAGCGATTTAGATAGTTTAAGAAACGAAGAAGGTTATAAGGCCTTGATAAACAAGCTTAAAGAAGCAGAAAAAGGAAGTAGTTAGTATACACATTATGAATTGAAATTCTCTGCGAAAGCGATTCTTATTCCTTCCAATGTTAAATGTGGAATAAACATATCAATTTGATTAAGTTCTTCCTTGAATATTTTTGAATCCCCACCTGTTGCAATAGTGTACCTGATGCCTCCGAATTCTTTGCGGATATTTTTTAGTATATGAGTTGTTGCACCGACAGTACCCATATATATTCCTGAGCAAATGGCCTTTTCTGTATTACTTCCAATGATTACGGTTGGTTTTTTTATTTCCACTTCGGGTAAAAAGGCCGTTCGCCTGTTTAAGGCATATGCACTCGTCTTTATACCTGGTAGTATTATCCCACCTAAAAATTCACCTCTTTTTGATACTACATCAAAAGTTATTGCTGTACCAAAATCAATAACTATTGTAGAAGTTTTAGTTCGTTTGAATGCTGCAAGTGCATTTAACAACCTATCTATGCCAACCTTTTCTTGATTCTCAACAAGTGTGGGGATTTTTAATTTTATTTCTCTACCTATCTTGAGCGCCATTTTTTTATATCTTTTGTCCAGGTATTTGTAAAAAAAAGATTCCATTTTAGGATTTACGGAAGCTATTAATATGTTTTTAAATCTGTTCAAAAAGGATGATTTAAGGGGAAGACTAACTTTTTTTTGTATTAGGCTTTTGTTATCAATACAAAAGTGTGAAACAAGCTTTTTTCCTTGAAAGCCGCCTATACTAATGTTTGTGTTTCCAATATCTACGGCTAATATCATAAGGTTTTATTTTCTTTCGTAAGATAATAAATTTAAGTGTTTACCTTCAGTTTCTTTATCAATTAAATTTGCAACTCTTTTAATCAGGGTTTTTAGATTTTTGCCCGTTGCTGCGGAGATTGGAAATACGGGTTTAGATAATTCTTTGCTCAAATTTTTTATCTTTTTAAGATATATACTAGTATCTAAGAGATCAACCTTATTTGCGGCTATTATTTCAGGTTTTTCACATAATACAGGATTAAAAAGCATTAATTCTCTCCTAATCATGTGATACGCATCTAATATATCTGGCTTTGTAGAAATATCGATTATGTGAATTACTGCCTTTGTCCTTTCTATATGCCGTAAAAATGTGTTGCCTAAACCAAAACCACAATGCGCACCTTTTATAAGACCTGGTATATCTGCAAATACTAATCTCTTAAATCCCTCTAACTCCACGATTCCTAGTTGCGGCTGGAGCGTAGTGAACGGGTAGTCTGCAATCTTTGGATGTGCTGACGAGATGTGTGAAAGCAAAGTAGATTTTCCAGCATTTGGTAAGCCTATAATGCCAACATCAGCAATTAACTTTAGTTCGAGCCTAATCCAGCGTTCTTGACCTTTTTTACCTTTTTTGGCGAAATGAGGGGCCTGATTTGTTGAAGATTTAAAGTATGCATTTCCTCGCCCTTTCTTTGCTCCTCTAGCAATTCTTATAGATTCTCCAGCCTTCTTTAAATCCTTAATTATAAGTCCTGTCTTTAAGTCTCTAACCAGTGTTCCTTTTGGCACATCAATGATTATGTCTTCTCCGTCCTTGCCATTTCTCTTACCTCCACTCCCATCTTCACCGTTTTCAGCAATGAATTTTGACCTTGACGTTATGTCTAACAATGTATCAATCTTTTCATTAACATGCAGGATAACATCGCCTCCTTTACCTCCATCACCACCGTCGGGTCCACCACGAGGGACATATTTTTCACGTCGAAAACTTACAATACCGTCTCCACCATCTCCACCTTTTACATATATTGTAACTTCATCTATAAACATGATTGTTGTCTATGAAAAAAGGGAGCTATATAAGCTCCCTTTAATGTTAAATGTTGTAATAAGCGACAAAAGATAATTCTCATTGCGATAGGTATTAATTATAGAAAAAATTCAATGAATTTTCTTTTTACGCCTACAACAAACATTCCATGTTTATCTTGTGTTTTACTTGTTAAGATATTATTCGTTATTTGTCCTCTACTAATAGACCATCACGAATATGCAAGTGTGTCCTTTTACTTAAGACATTTTACAATTATAGCCAGATTAGTTTAATTCTGGTTTGGATATACACTAACACGGCGTCCTGGTTCAAATCTAACTATTCCATCCGTTTTTGTAAATAGTGTATAATCTCTCCCACATCCAACATTTGTTCCTGGCTTGAATTTTGTACCACATTGACGTACCAAAATTGAACCACTTTTAACGATTTCGCCGGCAAAATGTTTTATACCCCTGTACTGGGCGTTACTATCTCTTCCGTTTTTACTCGAACCTTGTCCCTTTTTGTGAGCCATTATTTATCTCCTTTTTTAAAAAATATCAGGAAATAATTTCCTTAACCTTAATTTTTGTATATTTTTGTCTATGTCCTCGTTTTGTCCTGGAGTCCTTACGTCGCCGAAATTTCATAACTACCAGTTTCTTACCTTTTACGTGTCCCAGAACTTCTGATATTACTTTTGCATTCTCGACAGTGGGTCTACCTATTGTTGTTTTCTCATCTTTTGAAACCAACAATACGTCTTTAAACTCTAAAGTATCACCTTTTTTGATATTATCTCTTAAATCAATTTGTATACTTTCTCCGGATTCAACCTTATATTGTTTTCCCCCATCTTTGATAACGGCATACATTATATTTCTCCTTTCATCATATTTTCAGATATTCTTCGCTTAATAATAACACATATTGTCAAAAGAAACATGAAAATACTTACTTAATAGTGATGCGATTCCCACTACTATCAAAATGATTTATTGTAACTTCACCTATTTTGTATCCTATTCTACCCTTAATTATAATACAATTTGAAAAGTTTTCCTCAAGTTTTGCTAGTTGTTTCTTTTTCAAGTTTAGTAGATTTTCTGCTACTTCATCATTGGCTATAACTTCGATTTTATTGACAAGGGGATTGTTAGAGGCTGATTTTATCTGCCTCATTAAATCAAGACAATTGCTTTCGAGTGTTTTTGTTACTCCTGTGCCTTTACAGTGTTCACAGTTTTCGTAAATTACATCTTTGAGGCTTGGTTTAATGCGCTGCCGTGTCATTTGAATAATACCAAATTTAGACATTTTTAACATCTTTGTCCTTGCACGATCTCTTTTTGAAGCCTCTTCTATTACCTTTTCAACTGCTCTCATATTGCTCTCTATTTTCAAATCGATAAAATCAATTATTACAACACCACCAATGTCCCTTAATCTAATTTGGCGTGCGATTTCTTTTGCCGCTTTTATGTTTGTTTTAAATGCGGTTTTCTCTGGATCACTTTCTTCCCTATATTTACCACTATTTACGTCTATTGCTACTAGCGCTTCTGTTTGCTCAATTACTATCGAACCGCCTCTTGGAAGACGAACTTCTTTATTATGTATTTTTTCTATCTCATTTTCAATGTTATATTTATGAAATAATGGCTCTGGATTTTTATAAAGTCTTAATTTCTTCACACAACTGGGCATTATTAAACGCAGAAAATATCTTATTTTCTTATAGACAGTTTCAGAGTCAATGGTTATTTCATCAATATCTGATGAAAATATATCTCGAATTGTACGAATTACTAAATCACTTTCCTGATATATAACAGATGGTGAGTCAGCTTTATGTCCTTTACTTTCTATAACCTTCCATAGTCTCTGTAGATAATTAATGTCTCTGGATAGTTCACGTTTTGTTTGATTTACTCCAGCAGTTCTTACGATAAATCCCAAATTTGGAGGTGGATTTAATTCTTCAATAATCTCTTTAAGTCTTTTTCTTTCTGTTTCATCAATGATTTTTCGAGAAATTCCAATACGATTTACGTCAGGCATCAACACTAAAAATCTTCCTGGAAGGCTGACGTATGTTGTTAAACTAGGCCCTTTATCACCTATTCCCTCTTTAGTAATCTGAACAAATATTTCTTGATGTGGTTTTAATAGTGACTTAATCCTGGGTTTAATTTCTTTTGTTTTTACAGTGCTATCGTCATTGCCAGATTGATCGCCATCGCTTTGGGGATATTTAACGTCTGAAGCATGGAGAAAACCGTTCTTTGTTAGTCCTATATCTACAAATGCAGCTTCTATACTAGATTCTATATTGACTACTCGGCCCTTATATATATTTCCAGCAATTTGCTCACGAGAAAACCTTTCTATATATAATTCTTCAAGAACTTTATCCTCCAATATTGCTATTCTACTCTCCTCTGGTTCAATAGCATTTACTAGCATTATTTTTTTCATTATCTTCCTTTTACGTATATTAACAAACTGCCATTTTGGAGGAAGATAGATTCACTTTTGTTCTAACTATTTCAGAAAGCTCATAGTCTCTTCCAACTTGCAATCCTAGGTGTGATAATACCTCTTCAGGCCGTGCCATTCCTTTAATAGTCATACTTAATTTTAACTCAATGAATTGTAAATTAGTAGTAATACTAATTATTGATGGACGCAGATTGAACTTTAGTTTCTTCCCTTTTCTTTGTGTATTGATTACTTCCTTGGATAAAAGTTCGTTAATTTTTTTCGCCTCTGGCATTCCCCCTTTTTTTAGTCTTACAATGTATGTCACATCTGTTACAGAAGGTTTTTGTTGGGTAGAAACCAGTTTGACGGAAACAACTTTTATATTTTCTGGAAGTTGTTTTTTCAGCCTTGATTCGATCTCTGTGACTTGCATCCATTCCCCAGTTTCTAACTCCAATTTTTCGTCGATTCCTTTAACCCCCACCGATAATGCCAAAGGAAAAGCAATCTTTGGCCTTGGGTTAAAGCCCTCAGACATTTTAACTGGGATTCCCGTCCTACGGATTGCCCTCTCAAATAGTTTCATTAAGTTAAGGTGAGAAATGAATCTTAAACTTCCTTGTTTTATAAATTTTATTTGAATTCTCAAAATATAATGTAATCTACTATTTGTAAAGAACTAACAACCTGTTAACTTTATTAGACTTACGTTAATTCTAGTAATAATTCTCGAATCTGTCAATATTATTTTCAGTGGTTGAATGCTTATTGCTAGAAGGCAAGAAATATATATAAGGTCACAAAGAACAATTACTTAAGTGTAGAAAAATTCTAACCTTAAAATATTTCTGGTATGATTTCTCGGGCGATGTTTCGGAGATACTCGGTTGTTTTTGTAGCATTGTTGAAAGAACATACAGTCTCTGCGACTTCCTTTGCTCTTTCGTAGGTGACAGATCTAACAATCTTCTTTACTTCAGGTATTATCATAGCAGGAGCAACGCTAAATTCCCTTAAACCTAATCCTAATAATAAAATGGTATATTCAATTTCTCCACCCATTTCACCACATATCCCTACTTTTATGTTGTTTTCTTCAGCAGCCTTAATGGTCATTTTTATTAGTTTTAATATTGCGGGATGGGCTGGAGAGTATAGATGTGCCACTTTTTCATTGCTTCTATCTATTGCTAAAGTGTATTGAATCAGGTCATTTGTACCCAAACTAAAAAAATCAACCTCTTTTGATAAAACATCTGCTAACATAGCAGCGGAAGGAACCTCTATCATGATTCCAAATTCTATATTTTCATCAAAACTTATTTCCTTATGGTTTAACTCATCCATTACTTCCTTTACCACATCCTTCGCTTTTTGTAGTTCCTGTAGAGAGGAGATTAGGGGGAATAAAATTTTTACGTTGCCAAAAGCAGAAGCTCTTAATATAGCTCTTAACTGAGATTTAAAGATGTCTATATGATCTAAGCAATAACGAATAGACCTACAACCCAGAAATGGATTGATCTCTCTATCATCATTTTCCTGAAAGAATTTGTCACCTCCGAGATCAACTGTTCTTATGATTATTGGTTTATTATTTAATTCTTTTGTTGATTGTAGATAGGCATTAAAGTGATCCTCTTCAGTAGGTGTATTTTTAGAGCCAAGATATAAAAACTCTGTTCTATAAAGACCAATACCGGCGGCCCCGTGGTTTAAACATGCGCCGATTTCACGGGGAAACTCAATATTTCCTAATATGGAAACTTCTCGGCCGTCTAGTGTTACGGCAGGGAGGTCTTTCAGTTCTGAAGTGAGTTTTTCCTCAAAAACATGAAAACTTCTTTCTATCTTTATATATTCTTTAAGGGTTTTTTCATCAGGTCTAATTATTACAATCCCACGATTACCATCTATGATAATGCGGTCTCCTCCAAAAACGTCTACTGTGGCAGTTCCTAACCCAACCACAGCAGGTATTCCCAAAGCTCTTGCAACGATTGCCGAATGAGATGTTCTTCCTCCAAGATCAGTAACAAAACCTTTTACTTTGGTGGTATCTAAAGAAGCTATTTGAGAAGGGCTAAGATCATGTGCAACCACAACTATTTCCTCAGTAAGGTTTTTGAGTTCTTCCCTCTTTTCCCCTAATAAATTTCTTAAAAGCCTTTTTTCTATATCAAAGATGTCTCCTACTCTTGCAGAAAGATATGGATCATCAACATCATTGAACTTTCTTATGTACACACGCAAGGCCAACGAAACAGCATACTCAGCACTGAACCGATTTTCTTTTATCTTTTCGACAAATTCTTTCCTCAGGTTTTCATCTTGAAGCATTAATTTATGTGTGGCGAAGATAGTGCCGATTTGGGAACCTAATTTTTTTGAGACACTACCCTCTAATGCTTCGATCTCTTTTTTAGCAGATGCAATTGACTCCTCCAACCTAATTAACTCTTTAGGAATCTCTTCTTCGGTAATGAGGTGACGTGGTATTCTATATCCTTCACTTTCCAAAACAAATGCTTCTTTTATAACCACACCTGGTGCAACAGCAATTCCTTTTCTTGTTTCCATAAATTCTTCTTTAAATCTGTCTCTGACAAGACCTTCCAGTGCATCTAAAGCTTTTTCTTGATCTTTACCTTCAGCAGTTACTATTATTTCAGTCCCCTTTTTTGCGCCTAATGTTAAAAGGTCAATTATACTTTTTCCATTTACTTTTTCTTTGTTTTCAGTACTGACAGAAATTTCAGAGTCATATTTATTTGCCATTTCTACAAAACATGTGGCTGGCCTTGCATGTAAACCATTTGAATTTACTATCTTTATCTTTCGTTCCATAAATATTTGATATTTGTGCCAAGAGTTTAATATTTTTTCTGTTAAGCCTTAACTTCATCAACTTCCTTTAATATATCAACCATCTCTGATTTGCTAGACGCATCCCTCATGAAATTGCGAAAGTCAGGATTTCTAATTACCGTGGAAATTTTTTCCAATGCAACAAGATGCATATCTGTAGAATCATTTGGTGATAACAGCAAAAAAAACAGATAAACGGGTTCCCCGTCTAGCGCATCGAATTCCAATCCATTCAATGAACGGGCAAACGCCCCTGTTATTTTTGTAATACTTTTATGTTTAGTATGTGGTACGGCAACTCCTTTACCTATGCCTGTACTGCCCACCTTTTCTCTTTTTATAAGCGCTTCCATAATATCATCGACATCTCTTTCGTTAACCTTGTTCAAGTCTTTTAATACTTCGACCATTTCCCGTATGGCAGATTCCTTGTCTGTAGATTTTAAATCATCCATAACGGAATCTTCTTCTATAAAATCTATTAATTTCATTATAAGTCCTTACGTTAAAGATTTTAAAATTTTAAGATTTTAAGTTAACATTCTGAACTTATTATTCTATAGCTTCACCTTCTTTTTTTCTTTTGTGATGTTTCAACTTCTCTTTTTGTCGAACAAACTGTTTTTCCAGTTTATCCACTACAAGGTCTATGGCAGCGTACATATCAGCATTTATCGCCTCTGCAACTATTGTTGATTTTGCTATTGAACATACTGATTCTACTATGTTATTTTGACCTTCTACTTTTAAAGTGAATTGAATTTTTCTTATTTTATTGGAGTACTTGTCAAATTTTAAAGCTTTCTTTTTCACATAATCCTTGATTGCTTCTGTAATATTTAAATGTCTTCCCTGTATGATAATTTCCAAATTTGTTTTCCTTTCTTCTAAAAAAATACTAGGAACAAAATTACCATATAAAATGTACAAAAAATGAAAATTTCATGATACTTGTTTAATTTGATGTAGTCAAGCGTTTAATGGTATTCTTTCCCCATTTTAATATCAAATATTTTTGAAACAGATGAGATATTTTAATACAAGCACAGAGAAAATTCTTATAGCTTTGCTCTTGAGAGTGCCAACAAGTATACTTTTTTGGCGCCTGCATCTTTCAAGTGCTTAGCACATTCTGAAGCCGTTATCCCTGTTGTTAAGACGTCGTCGACTAAAAGCACTTGCTTTTCTATGAATTCCTTTGGTTTTTTTATTTTAAATGCATTATGAATGTTCTTTTGTCGCTGTATACGTGAGAGTTGCGTTTGTGGCAGAGTATTTTTTATGCGACAAAGATTGTTTATGGAAATTGGTATAGATAATTTTTTACAAATTCTTTTAGTCATCAGCTCAGATTGGTTAAATCCCCTTTTTAGCTTTTTCTTCCAATAAATAGGGGTTGGTACAATTATTTCTATCTCAGAGATTATGCCTTGATGTGATAAACGGTTTATTAACAAATCCCCTAACGGTTTTGCCAGACATTCATGTTTTTTATACTTGTATTGATGAATCAATTCTTTAAGAGGGCCCTTATAGTCTGAAATAAAAAAACTCCTTTCAAATCTTAAATTGATATTTTCACACTCAGGACATCCCTTTTTTGAAGAAATTATGCCTGGTCCTAATTCAAACCCACATTTGCCACAGCGTTCAAACTCAGATTTTTTTATTTTTTCCAAGCAACATTCGCATATAAAAATATTTTCTTCCTCATGAAGACTCTTGTTACAGGCAAAACAAAGTCTTGGATACAAGATATCCAATAACCCCTTGAGAGAATTGTGAATTATCGTAAGTACCGATACTTTATTTTCTTGATGCAAATTGAACACGAATTTATAATGTTTTAAATTTGTTTTTTTATAAAATTTGATAACTTTTAATCCTTAACTAAAGCCAAACATGCAATATTATAGAAAATATTCAAGAAAAAATCTTGTATTAATAATAATCGTCTGCTTGATCCTTGGTTGTTCACGTAAAAACGAAAATTACTATATTAAACTCGGAGTTAATTTTCTTAATAATGGTCAGTATGATCAAGCCGTTAATACATTTACAAAGGTAATCAAACATAATCCTTCCAATGTAGAAGCACATTTTAATCTGGGTCGTACATATAAAAGAAAGGGAATGAATGAAAAGGCCAAGTCTGAATATTCCATTTCTTTTAGGATTGATCCAGAAGCATTTGATGAATGTATAAAAAAATATAAAGAAATAATAGATTATGAGTTCACTGACGCACAATATCTTAATGAATTGGGAAATGCTTATGTAGAAAAAGGTATGCTAAACGAAGCAATTAATACATATGAAAAAGCCTTAGATGTACAACCCGGGAATTTTCGTGTTCACTATGATCTAGCAAAAATTTATTCAAAAAAAGAAATGTACGATGAAGCCGTTTATGAATTCAAAAATACGATAGAGATTAATCCAAATATGCCAGAGGCTCATTATAATCTTGGTTTAGTCTATTACAAAAAAGGTATGATAGAGATGGCCATATCGGAATATAAGATAACCCTTAACCTTCTTTCAAAGAATAGTGGTAGAAAAAAGGCTGGTGTGCATTATAAGCTGGGATTGGCTTATTATGACAATGGAATGCTTGAGGATGCCATAGGTGAATTGCGCAAAGCGCTTGAAATAACGCCCAATGATTCAAAAGTTCACTATCAACTTAGCATAGTGTATAAAGAAAATGATATGTTTGAGAAAGCAGAGGAAGAACTAAACATATATAAGAAGCTTAAAAGAAAAAAGTAGCAAGAATGTAATTTAGGATGCAGATAAAATCATACGAGTTTGGTAGGATAGAAATTGATAATACAGTTTACACGAATGATGTTATCATTTATGATGAATATGTTAATCCCTCATGGTGGAGGAAAGAGGGTCATTATCTTCAAATCGAAGATATTGAAGAAATCCTGAAAGTACAGCCAGACATAATTATTATTGGCACAGGTAAATTTGACACTATGAAGGTGGGCAATGCTGTAAAGAAAGAATTGGAATCAAGAGGAATTGAGGCTATATGTTTAAATACAGACGAGGCTTGCAAAAGACACAATGAAATGTCAAAAAGTAGCAAAAAGGTAGTTGCTGCGCTTCATTTAACTTGCTAATACCTAAATTGAGCGATTTATACTGTAGGAAATATAGGGTTACACCTTGCCAGTCTGTCCGAGTCTAGGAAAAACGTCTTGTTGTCATTTTTACCCCGCATTTTGCTTTCAGCAAGAAAGCAGCGGGGCTGAACCAGGTCCTGAAATCATGTCATCGGCAATTCCGCAACAGAGGAACTACTTAGGTGATTCTACTCGTCAAGCAAAATCACACCTGAACTTGTATCAGAATCTTTAATTATGGGTGTTGACAGGAGCATAAGATTCTGCCTAAATGTCTGCCAACATGCAGTTATACTAATGACAATTCTCGGGCATCCCTTTTATTATTGGAAGTATTAAAAATTTTGCTTTTATGTTATGAGGTTTGTTAGAATAATGTGCCATGAATGATTCAAAGATACTCCTTAATATTTACGACCGTTTATTTAAATCTTTCGGCAAGCAATACTGGTGGCCGGGTGATACTGATTTTGAAATAGTGATTGGCGCTATCCTTACCCAAAACACAAATTGGGGTAATGTTGAAAAGGCAATTAATAACTTAAAGAAATCGAAAGTATTTACCCCCAGAAAGTTATATGAAATTGACATAAAAAGGCTTGCAGAACTTATCAGACCTTCAGGATATTTTAATGTAAAAGCTAAAAGGCTAAAGCACTTTATAGAATGGCTTTTTCTGAAATATAATGGCAGTTTGCCAAAGATGTTTAAGCAGGATTATGTTAAACTACGCGAGGAATTACTTTCCGTAAATGGTATAGGGAGAGAAACCGCAGATTCTATACTTTTGTACGCTGCCCAAAAGCCCACGTTTGTTATTGACGCATATACGAAACGAGTCCTCGTAAGGCATGAGTTAGTACCAGAAGATTATGAGTATGAAAAGATGAAGGCCTTCTTTGAGGAAAATCTGCCTGAAGACGTACCTCTTTATAATGAATATCATGCCCTTCTGGTAAGGGTTGGTAAATATTATTGTAAACCCAAAGAACAATGTGAAGAATGTCCATTAAAAGATGTTTACCGCAAAGATGCAAAGAACGCAAAGGTACCAAAAATGGTAAAAAAAGAAGATGGAATTTAAAAAGAAATTATTGGTGCAGCAATTGACCCTGTTAGATAAAAGCTGGAATTTATTCGACTTGATAAGATTTAGGCTAATTATCTAGCGGGGTTGAGGTGCACCGTCATCTCGGACCAGGCATGTTGGCATCAACAATGAGGGTGGATTAAGGCCTACGGCCGAATCCACCAAAATTCTGTATAGTAATATATGAGTCAATATAGAAGAGTTTACCAGCGAGGAGGCTGTTATTTCTTTACGGTT
>JBHICG010000073.1:0-15749 GCA_046759445.1 Candidatus Scalinduaceae bacterium | reverse complement strand
ATATACTTCACATTCTTCCAACTGCCCCAGCCTTCATCTCCAAGATCCCAGATCAAACCTGTTGTCTGCCCTCTCTCATAATGGCAGCTTGCGCATGAGTACTCACCCTGCAGCGTCCATGACGCCTCATTAAATATAAATTGTCCATACCTAACCAACTCGCTCTTATATGGAGAGTGTTTCACCCTATAGTGTACTTCTGGGACTGTCAATGGCTCTCCTCTTTCAAGCGGTTCCCACTCAGGACCTGTCTGGATAGTGGCTATAACCTGAGCTTCACCAGCGCCTGCCATATTCATGGGTGCGGATACACCCAATAAACACAAGGCAGCAATCAAGCCTAACGTAAATACTTTCTTCATTATCTACCTCCTTTATAAAATTGCTAAAATAATTTATTCAACTTTTGAAACTTACACCATAATCGACTAATTAGTCAGAGGGTGTTCTGATGACACTAACGTTATTTGAAAAATAGTTTGCAGCGTAAAGAGTTTTACCATCCGGTGATAGAGCAACAGAACTTGGCCCTAGACCCGTATTTACTCTGGCAACTAAATAATCAACCATGAGCGTCAAGTCATTCTTTAAATCATCCAACTCTTCCTGAGTGCTAGATACAACGATTTCAAGCATCTTTGGAAGATCAATGATAGTTACCCTATGCATACTCCTTATGCCGATATAAACATATTTACCCTCTGGATCAACTGCCAGGCCGTAGGGATTCCCATCGTAATTGTTGTGCTCATCCAGAGGCATGCTGGCAACCTTTCCACCTGGTTTAGTCTCTAAAACAGCAAGATTGTTTGAAAATATCTGGGCATTTTCTGCTTCGCATACAGGCAACCAGTTCTTGGGCTGTTCCATTGTAACAAGCACAAAAGCCGCATCAGGTGTATAAGCAATACCCCTTAAATTAGCGCTCCCGGGTATAGCCCTGGTCTCCGTAATCCTCCCTGTTCCAAGATCGACGAAATCAATCGTTCTGTTGATACTGCCAACGCTATCATTGGCTATGGCGGCAGATTTCCCATCAGGAGAGATAGCAATGTCTCTGGGACCATAATGCGAGGTTCTAATCTCACCGATTTTACTATTCATTGCAGTATCAATGATATCAATGGAGTTCCACATATTACCAGAACAGCATACATATGCCTTTGAACCGTCTTTTGACAATTTAATATTACATGGCCAGTCGCCTACTTTTATGTTTTTTACTACAGACTTGCTGTTCAAATCTACCACTGACACACTATCGCTTTCAGCATTGCATACATACGCAGTACGACCATCCTTTGATATTACCGATGCCTCAGGTTGTACCTGTACGGGCACTTCACCAAGGATCTTCCTTGATCGTGCGTCTATTATGGTTATGCTATGGCCCGATTGATTCGCTATTACCAACTTACTGCCATCGGGTGATACAGCGACATGAAACGGGGAAGGATTCTCTGTTCTTACCCTTGTACCCTGTATAAAACCGGCATTACTGCTTTGAGCCAATGCTAAACCGATCAGCCCAGCACCTATGAAGCTCAATAATAAAGACTTTTTCTTCATTCTTCACCTCCTCAAAAATTTATAAAATTAAAAATTAAAAACTAGGAACATGAGGACATGTCCCTGACTTCTGGCAAACCGTCTCTAAAGCCTTTCCACAATCTTCACATTTACCAGCTTCTTGTTTTAGTAATGTTGGAAGATATTCTATTCTTTCATTAAGTTTATGTCCCTGGCCCGGATGGTCAAATACTTTGCCGCATTCCGTACATTTAAAAACAACCTTTGACCAAATCTTTTTGCTGGTAATATCATCCATACACGTCTCACAAATACCGGGATGTGGTATGCATTTCCCATAATCAACACACTCTTTGTTTATGCAACTGTATGAAATCCTCTGACATCCCCACGCTTCTCCTAGGTCCTGATGTGCCTTGGCATCTGCATATTCCTCAGATCCAGCTTTGTATTTCTTGTAATCCCATATATAATCAGCGGTATCACAATCCTTGAATTCTCTTATCTTTTTACAAGCTTCACACCAGAATTGCAACTGAATCTTACTCTTTGGACAATTTCCACCTTCCCCCCCAACGGCGTAGTTAACATAGTTTGTAAAAAAAGATACTATGCAGAAAAAGGTACAGATATACAAAAGTCTACCAACAAAAACCCTTGCATTACTCAACTTTCCAGCCCACCTCCAAAAAAAATTATAACGTCATTAAAAATCTGGAACATGTGGGCATGTGCCAGACTGTTTACAAACGCTGTCAAGTGGTTCTCCACAATCCTTACAATTACCAAAACTTATTAAATGCTCCGCATATTCCTTCTTTTTATCAATCTCATGCCCTACTCCCGGTTCGTCATACTCCTTGCCACATTTTGTACACTTGAAGTTAAGCTTTGCTCTGCTTTTTTTGGATGCCAGGTCATCATTACAAACTTCGCATGCACCTATATTATAAGGCAAACATACCTTAGATCCCTCACAAAAAATACCATCCGGATTTGAGGACCATTTTTTTCCATCACGTATGCAGTGATACTCAGTCCTTAAACATGCCCAAGACGGTACCATCACATGCTTAGCAACTTCTTCACTATGCTGTTTTCCCTTGAATTCCCAGATGTATTTCAAGTTACCACATTCATTCCAGGTGAAAATCTCCTTACACTCTGTACACCAAAACAATTTTTCATTCTGTTTCTTCGGACAGGCACCTCCTTCTGCACCAACGGCATAATTAACCTGGCTGTTTAAAAATAAAAAACCCAAAAAGGCACATAAAAATAAAGGCTTTACAATGCTCATTCTAAAAAAATTCAATTCCCACCTCCTTCTATATTCTCTATAAAGTTAAAGTTATATTTAAATTTAATAAATTTAAGTCTGTAGTGTAGTATAGAGTATAGAATAAGCATATTATGTGCCAAAATACTTTAAACAAATACATTTAACGTAAGTCTATATAATATGTTACTGTAAGATTTTGTTCTTTAAATATTGGTTTCTAAACAGATGTATATTTGGCGCAAATAAACCATATGGCCTTTTTGACTGTCAGATATTTATCAAATATTTAGTAATTAGTATCAAGTTATATCTTTTCTAACCTATACCTAAAGGTTCCCCTGCTAAGTCCAAGCAATTTTGCCGCTTTTGTCTTGTTGTTTTTACTCTTTTTCAATGCCTGTAGTACAAGTTGTTTTTCAAGTTCGTCCAAGGATATCCCTTCCGGGGGTAAATTGATATCTACCATCTTCGTATTTTTATCTTTACCATTATCATAACCACAAGCAGCGTCTTTTAATAAAGCGACTGGAAGGTGTTTTTCTGTTATCATATCTCCTTTGCATAAAATAACCGCTCTCTCAATACAATTCTTCAATTCTCTTACATTACCTTCCCACCTACTTGAAATAAGGATTTTTTCTACATTTTTTGATAACTTTAGCGGGTATTTACCCATCTTCATGGAATATCTCTCAACAAAGTCCCTTGCTAATAATAAAGTATCTTCTGGTCTTTCTCTGAGCGGGGGTAGATTAATAGGAAATACATTTATGCGATAGTATAAATCTTCTCTAAATTGTCCTTTTTTTACATATTCTTCAAGGTCCTTATTGCTTGCACATATTATCCTTACATTAACTCTTATTGTTTCAGAACCACCAAGTCGCTCCAACTCTCTTTCTTCAACAACTCTTAACACTTTAGCTTGAACAATAGGGTTCATTTCCGATATCTCATCGAGGAACAAGGTGCCTCCATGAGCTAGCTCGAAACGACCCATTTTACTTTTTTCCGCCCCCGTAAACGCACCTCTTTCGTAACCAAACAGTTCACTTTCTAATAAATTCTCTGGTAATGCAGCACAATTAATTGTAATTAATGGCCCACTTTTCCTTAAGCTATTGAAATGGATAGCTCTTGCAACTAATTCTTTGCCTGTTCCACTTTCTCCATAAAGTGTCACTGTTGAATCCGTTTTAGAAACATCACCGGCCAGTAAAAGCACTTCCAAAATTTTTGGTGAATTGCCAATAATATTGCCAAAATTATAATGTGACTCCAGCTCTTTCCGAAGATATCTGTTCTCCATCGTCAGAGATCTCATTTTAAGAGCTTTTTCCACTGCAATCCTGAGTGTATCCTTTTCAAATGGATTTGTGATATAATCGAATACTCCTTCCTTCATAGCCCCTACTGCCGTTTCAATGGAATCTTCCCCAGTGACAACAATAACTGGAAGGTCTTGATCCTTCGATTTAATGTACTTTAAAAATTCTAATCTGTCCATTTGCGGCACTCTAAGGTCAGTAATGATTAAGTGAAGTCTCTCGCTATCAATAAAGTCAACCATTGAATCTTTATCTTGAGCATTGACAACTTCAATATTTCCAATTTCATTGAAAATAGTTCTTATGTTGCGTATTATTCGCTCTTCATCATCTGTAACTAATACCATGTTTAGCATAAATTATCCTTCAAACCTTCTAACACAGAAACTCTATTTTAATTGTAATGATATTATAGCACGAAAGATACTGAACCTAAGATTTTCATTTTACCCACTACGGTCTTTTAATAACCAAAAAGATGCGTGATAGAAATAACAACCTTTGGGTCAAACCATTTTATCTCAGCCTAGTACCTGCAGTTACAAGTTATAACAGAAACATAATTTGAGATTAAATTAAAGAACATATAAGCGAAGATAGCATAAAGCTAACCATTAGCAAACCAATCACCAGGATTGGAATCCCAAATAACTTAGACACAAAACTGGCTCTAGCAGATGGTGGATTAATTTTAGATTCCTCCAACTGTTCTTCCTTTTTTAATCTCTCATAATATGAACCTCTTTCATGTAATACTTCTTCTTCTAAAACCTTTCCAGTGAACATTGCTTCATCAACAGGCAACTTCTCTGGAAGTAGGTGAGTATGGAAAAAATGAATTGTAAAGATAAAACCAGCGGCCAGTATAGCCTCATACCTATGAGCTATCAAAGCTATACTTGGTAAATCAACAATATTGACAAGACCAGCAGGCATAATATTCACCGACTGAACCGGAAACCAGAGGATAAAGCCAGTAACTCCCATAACCAGGGTACCCCATATAAGTGATAGATATTCAAATTTTTCCCAATAAATCCATCTATCAAACTTTGGTCTTGGCCCCAACCTGAAGAACCACAAAATGTCTCCTATTATGTTTAATATGTCCCTGGGTTGTATTATGAGAGAATCCGGCCCCCAGAAAAGCCTTCCATTTTTCTTCATTACGGCTTCAAAGGACAGAAACGCAAAATGTAAAAAAGCTACAAAAAAAGTAATAAGCGCACATATCCTATGAATATATCCAGCAGTAGGATAGCCACCTAATTTATTATACAGATAAAGCGACCATCCGTAATCCTTGAAAACAAGTGGCATACCCGTTAACACTAACCCAAAAAAGCTAATAATGAGAAGAAAATGAGTACATCTGTGATATAGACTAAATCTTAATAAATTATTTGCCATGTTCATTTTCCTTTCCTTTACGCTCATCCAAAATGGTGCTAAACCATGTGAGAATTGAATGTAAACCAAAACCAGAAAAGGTCATCACTAATATGCCCATATACATTATGAAAACGATTGTCAAAATTATTTGCGGGCTCTTGACGATACTCTCGATTTGTTCCGGCTCTTTTCGAATGTTCTTAACGGCAAGTAAAGCGGACTTGTAATATTGTATATTCTTATATTGAGGATGCGCAACATGTTTAACAAATTTTTCATTAGCGCCAGGATGACATGTGCCACACGTCTCAATAATATTTTCTGAACCCAATGTAGATTCTGGTTCTGATGAGTGTAATATAGTATGTTCACCATGACAATCAACGCATGTCGCAATGTCTGTATCCACATGACCTAATGCCGTAACCTGACCATGCAGATTATTACGATATGAATGCAGGTATTCAGCATGGCACTCGCTACACTTTTCAATCGTATCTTTTCGGTGATATAAATCATCCGCTTTAGGAGTGTCACGTTTGGATTTTTCTCCGGCATGACAGTGTTTACAGGTAGGTACTTGAACATCATTTTCCCGCATTAAGCGCACATGGCTACCCTCTAAAAACGCTTCAGCCGGATCATCGTGACAAAACGTTATACAATCCACAGGTTGTAAGTTCGGATAATGTCCTCCTTCAGTTTCTTCCAGGTCAACGTCTTCCAAGTCTGCGTGGCAATCAATACAGTAAAAATCATCTGTACCATGGGCAGATGCATGAAAGGCATCTGCATCAATTAGCATAGAAACTATTTCCACCTCACCTGTAACAGGATCTACCCTTACCTTGACATCTACCTCTGACGGATCTGTATGACATTCTATGCACTCGCTATTTTCTTGAGCAACGAGTGTATGTGAAGAGAAAGCAGAAATGAATAAAAAAAGGCATGAAAAAAACAAAAATCTATAGACTTTATTACTAATCACAGCCGTATATGTGTTTAGCAGTGATTCCACTTTGGTTTTCCTCCTTCAGCTAAATAAAAGGCAGTACAAATATAGTGGGCGAACCTTTATATGCAATATTGGTTAAAACTTAACAAGTCCTACACCCAGACTTAAACCTCCCGATTTTATCGGAGAATCAAAATATCTGAGTGTAGATTAATGCAAAACAGTATAAATAAAGAAAACAACCCTCATCGAATAGGGATTGTCTTTATTTCTTGTGTCTCCTGGCATTACTTGGTTTAGTCTTGAAAAGTGGGTCCTGTTCGAGATAACCCTTCCATTTCTTCTTGTCTACCTTGGGTAATACATCATCAATTGCATCATGATCCCTGTGGTCGTCCAACTTGAAATATTTTTTAAAGTTCATTACTATGGGCTTACCCTTTTTGTCCTTATCTGCCTTTGGGCATTTATTCTTATCATTGACATCTTCCCAATGGCACTCTAAACATTGTTTCTTTATTGTCTTATACTTATTTATGCCAGCAACAATCAATCCTGCATCGTATTGAACCTTCCTTGCCATCATTGGGTCTTCTTTTAACAGTTTTTTGAAAGCGTCTTTACCCTTCTTGTTATAATTTTTCTTTACCTTTACATATTTTTCACCTGGACCGTGACATGCCTCGCAAGCAACGTCTTCAATAAAATTACCATGCTTGGATTTTCCTTTCTTTATCTTCATATCCAGGGCTGTAGCATGACACCTCAAACACTCAGGATTCTTCTTTTCTTCATCCGTCTTCAGTCTTTCATCAAAGGTGTGTGAATGTAATCTTTCTTTATATTCTTCGCCTTCAAAGCAGCCTTTTGACAAGTGGCATTTACAGCCAGCATTACCGACATATCTGTATTTCTGCTTTCTCGCGCCAAAACTCTGGCTACTTTGTAATATAATAAACGCAGATGCCGAAACAACTGCGAATGCTACAATAAAAACCTTCAACTTACTCCTAAACATTTGTATTTCTACTCCTTTCTTCCATCTCAATTATAATTATCAGTAATTCAAAAAAAACTAACACACACAAAGATACCTTACAAAATGACACAAGAATTTCTTGAAGTTTTTTACAGATTAGCTAAAAGTTCACTCTTTTTTGAAAGTTGGTTATTTTATCAAGACCATATTATTGTGTCAAGAAAAAACTGTAAGCTGTAAGCATTGTCATTTCTTAGTGTTAGTATCAACGAAAAAACGAAAATCAATGTCAAAATATTATTACTCCTTTTCACTAATGAGATTTTCAACAAAATTGGTATCAATATCGCCATTAATGAACCTTGGATCCATAATTATGTTCATATGAAGGGGTATTGTCGTTTTGACACCTTCGATTCTGTATTCGTTTAGGGCCCTTCTCATACAAGCAATTGAATCCTCTCTTGTTTTTTGATGTACTATCAACTTACCCAGTAATGAATCATAATACGGCGGGACTTCATATCCGGCGTAAATATGTGAATCAACTCTTACACCCCTTCCACCCGGGACGCTGCACATAGTTATCTTACCAGCATGAGGCCGAAAACCATTATCAGAGTCTTCTGCATTAATTCTACATTCTATCGCAACTCCTTCGCTCTTAACCTTTTTCTGACGTATATTTAATCTTTCGCCATAAGCAATCCTTATTTGCTCCTTGACAATGTCTATCCCCGTAATCATTTCCGTTACAGGATGTTCCACCTGAAGTCGGGTGTTCATTTCAATAAAATAGTATTTTCCATTTTCGTCCACTAAAAATTCAACTGTTCCAACACTGGTATAATTAACGGCCTTTGCTATTTTTATGGCTGCTTTACAAATATCCTCACGCAATTGACCAGAGATATTAGGTGACGGGGCTTCTTCTAATAATTTCTGATGTCTTCTCTGTATAGTACAATCCCTTTCGCCAAGATGTATTATGTTCCCATACTTGTCAGCTACAATCTGAATCTCAATGTGCCGTGAACGTTCTATATATTTCTCAATATATATAGAAGGATTATTAAACGCTGCCTTTGCCTCGCGTTGAGCAATTGCCAGAGAGTTCACTAAACTTATATCATTATGAGCCACCCTCATTCCTCTACCGCCTCCACCAAAAGACGCCTTTATCAGAACTGGATAACCTATTTTGTGAGCAACCTCTAAGGCTTCTTGTTGATTTTCTACAGTTGAATCACTACCAGGAATTACGTGAACTCTGTTCTCAACTGCCAGATTTCGAGCCTGGGTCTTATTACCCATCTTTTTCATAACTTCAGATGTTGGTCCAACAAAAGTAATATTAGAAGATTCACAAACCTCCGCAAAATGGCTGTCTTCTGCCAAAAAACCATATCCTGGATGCACGGCATCAATATCCGTGATCTCTGCGGCACTAATAATACTTGGAATATTCAAATAACTTTCCGAAGCTTCTGCAGGCCCTATGCAAACGTGAGCATCTGCATGTTGTAAATATAATGCGTTTTCATCAGCTTTGGAGTATATGACAACGGTTTCAATATCTAATTCCTTGCATGCCCTTATTATGCGAAGCGCTATTTCACCTCTATTTGCAACTAAGATTCTTGAAAACATAATTCGCAAAATCTCCTAAACTTACCACACAGTCATTATTGCCATTAATCCAAATGGTTACGTTTGTCTATGAAACTTCTTTCTTTAAATATTTAGAAATGATAGTGATTACGGAAATGATTTACATGTTGCAACATACCTATCTTTATTCACCTTCTTCAGGTAATTCAACACGGAAAATAGCTTGTCCAAACTCTATTGGAGTCCCATTCTCTATTATTACTTCTACAATTTTTCCTTTAGTCTCAGCCTTTACTTCATTCATAATCTTCATTGCTTCAATAATACAAACAACGGTTTCCTCCTCAACTGTATCCCCTACACATACGTAATCGCCTGCTCCTGGCGCATTGCTATAAAATGTACCAACCATAGGCGCAACAATCTCCGTAAACTTTCCTGTTTCCTTTGACGTCAAAAATTTATTAGTACCTTCTTGCAACGATGCCTTTATTGAAGACAATTGAACACTAGTATGAGACGAATCCAAGTTGTTCTTTTTCAGACGTATCTTAGTGGCTTCTTCCTCAATCTCAACTTCCGTAAGGTTGTTTTCGTTCATCAATGCTATTAAATTTTTTACCTTTTCTATAAGACCCATATCATATTTTTATAAAGATTTTAAAAAACTTATTCTTTTATATTTTTTTATCAGGGCAGGAAGCATATTGTAATGTTTAAGTCGAAAAGAAAACAGATATGATGAGATGAATCATTATAAAAGCACAATCCATTGCAGAATACACTTATCTTGCAAAGATTGTGTTTATGTTTATACTACGAAAAAACAAAGTGATTTTTTAGTAAAAACCCTTTCCACAAATGCTTTTACAATATTAATACTTATCATTCTTACTAATTAAAATGGATGAACGGTGTTATTTTAGCATTTACCCAAATCCTGTCAAGGCAGAATATGGGATTTGTTTTATGTATAAATAGTTTTACGACTACTTTACGAAATTATCTTTTTTCGTCCACTAGTTAGATTTTTAAAAATGTTTTCTTATTTTTATAAGAGAAAATGCCTTTTCTATTGCCTCCCTAGCATTTCTACATTTTATTATAGAACGTTCATAGTCTTCCATGTTCAAAGGGTCTGTCTGTATGGTTTGGCCAGGCTGGCGTTGTTGTGAAGTTAATTGATTCAGTTCCCAGGTATAAATGCCAATTACGGGTTTCTTTCTTATAAGGGCAAAGCTGATCTCAGAAAGAGTGCCAAGTCTACCACTTACGGCAATTATTGCATCCCCGGAATAAGCAACCAAAACATTTCTTGCAAAACCCAAACCTGTTGGTATAGGAACGTCGATATAAGGATTTGCATTATCGGCATTTTCACCAGGGATAATGCCGATTGTGAGGCCACCTTTTTCCTTTGCTCCTTTTGCAGCTTCAGTCATCACGCCACCGAGACCTCCACAAATTAAGACCGCCCCTCGTAACGCAATTTCTCTCCCTACATCATTAGCAATCTTAGCTATCTCTGGACTTAATCCCCCATTACTATTACCACTTCCTATTACGGATATACAAATTTTTCTAGACACAAAATATTCTCAACAAAAAGAAACTTTTTAATTTTTGTTATGCATAACTAAACTACTTATCTAAGTCATTCTGAGGAACAAGCACAAATTAACAACGGCTAGCCCTCTTCATTTTAGTGATAAAGATGTTAATTTATTTATTATTGATAACTTTCTCTTCAAGCGCTACTAAATCAATATCAGCAAGCAGGTCAAGACAAAATTTAATCTCTACGTTGCTTTCACTGAGTACCTTCGCAAGCTTGGAAGCCTCTTCTTTAGTCAAACCAATTGTTACTTCAGGTAATAACTTCCTTCTGTTCACGACATGCATCTCATTCTCCTTTATCAAAGTTGGAAGCACAACAGAAAATTCTTCATCAAATTCAATATGTTCATCAACTGCTCTTTCGCTCGTTGTGACAACATTTTCTGACAATTCCTTTTTCCTCATACGCATTTCCTAAATTATAGTACGCTACTGCATATCCTGAATCAATCCCTATGGTTTTTTCTCATGCAGAAATTGCTTCGCTTATCATACCTCTGTCATAATAAGAGATTCCAATATTATAATAAAAATCAGGGTTTTCATTTGCGGAATACGCTATGTCTTTTTTAAATGTATAAGTTGAAAATATAACTAATAACGGAATTGCGTATTTATTCATTAACTGTATCGTTATTGATCTAATTTTTTATCTCATTAATCAGAGGTTTTAGTAAAAACCCGAATCTGAATTCGGAATTAAAGAATCATGTAAATTTTAAGAAATCTTGTAACAAACATATCAGAATAATACAAGATTTCAGAATACATGACAAGTTCTTTAAATTCGATAAATTATGTTTCCTTGGATGTTAAATATTTAAGCACCAAGGTTTACCCAAACACTCTTTATCTGCGTATACAGTTCCAGGGCATGAATCCCTAATTCTCTACCAAAACCACTTTGCTTATATCCGCCAAAGGGTGATGCAGCGTCAAACGAATTGTACGTATTTATCCAAATCGTACCAGCTCTTAAGTCTCTTGCCAGTTTATGAGCCTTTTTTATGTCCTTAGTCCATACAGCGGCTGCCAGGCCGTAAATTGAAAAATTACTTTGTCTCATCATTTCATCAATGTCATCAAAGGTAATTGTAGATACAACAGGACCAAATATTTCTTCCCTTGCGATCATCATATTGTTATCAACTCCATCAAATACGGTTGGCTTGATAAAATATCCCCTGTTTCCAAACCGATCACCACCTGTTACCAGTTTCGCCCCTTCTTGCTTTCCACTATCAATATAACTCATTATCTTATCAAATTGTTCTTTAGATACCTGAGCGCCCATTTGAGTATTAGCATCTTCCGGATTTCCAACGCGCAAACTAGAAGCCCTGTTTGACAATTTATCTATGAACTCATCATGAATACTTTTTTCAAGGAATAATCGAGAACCGGCACAACATACTTCACCCTGATTGAAGAATATGCCCGTCATAGCCCCATTCACGGCACTGTCTATATCAGAATCTGCAAATATAATGTTTGGAGACTTTCCTCCTAACTCTAGTGATACCCGTTTAAGATTGTTTGAAGCCGCTTTCATTATGAGGCGTCCTGTAATATATTCACCTGTAAAGGCAATCTTATCAACATCCATGTGTTCTGCAAGGGCTGCTCCCGCTGTAGGACCATAACCGGGCACAATATTCAGGACACCCTCCGGCAAACCGGCCTCCTGGCATATCTCACCCAACTTTAACGCCGATAAAGGAGTCTGTTCAGCTGGTTTTAGAACCATCGTGTTGCCGCAAGCTATAGCAGGCGCTATCTTCCACACGGCCATTAATAAAGGGAAATTCCAAGGGATTATCTGTCCAACTACACCAACAGGTTCCCTGATAGTATAGTTAAGAAATTCTCCTCTTACGGGGATTGTCTCTCCATGAATCTTATCCGCCCATCCTGCATAGTACAACAAACAATCAATCACAAGAGGGAGATCAACGTTTGTCGTTTCACTTATTGGCTTGCCGTTGTCCAAAGTATCCAGCCAGGCTAATTCATCTTTATTCTTTTCTACCAACTCCATTATTTTTAATAAAATCTCGCCTCTATCACGTGCATCGGTTCTTCTCCATGGTCCTTCTTCAAAGGCCTTTCGAGCAGCCTTAACGGCAAGGTCAATATCCTCTCTATCTCCCTCTGCTACGGTTGTAATAACTTCTTCTGTTGCAGGGTTTATGGTACTGAATGTCTTACCTGAAACAGAATCAACCCATTTTCCATTAATAAATAATTTCCTAAGCTTTATGTTTACTTCATTCTTAGTAATCATTTTGTCAACACCCCCTTATAAAAATTAAGTTTCATCCATTTATCATAGGAGAAGGAAGATTGCCAGAAGAAGTAATGAACCACCCAAAAAATGCTGAGAAATGTCCTTTACTACATTCTTCGTTTTTACGCCTATAATTTTTCTATGTTCTTCTATGACACCGCTAAAAATGTTTTTAAGTTCATCACCCGTGGCATCATGAATGTAAGTACCACCGGTTAATGTGGCAATTTCTCTTAATAATGCAGGGTTTGGTTTAGTCTTAATTATTTCACCTTCTAAATCAAGCTCATAACCTATTGTACGCCCATTTTTATCCTTTTTAGGAATTGGTGAGGCAGTTTGTGGGTCTCCAATTCCAATCATATAAATTGAAATATCCTGTCTTTCCAATAACATTTTGACAGCTTCTGCTACCTGACTTTTCACGGCTATCTGTTCTTCACCATCTGTAAGAAAGATAAGTACTTTTTCTCTTTGTGTATCACTGAATGATGACAACGCTATTAGCAGCGCATTCCCCACATTTGTGCCATAAGGTACAAATCTTGCGTAATTTTCATTAACCATGTGTAAAATCCTTAAAAAAATCTTCTCATAATCAAGAGTCAGATAAGGAAGCATGGAAAACGCATGTCCTGCAAAAACTACCATACCAAGATAATCATTTTCCAGTTCTTTAACCAATTCTTCTATTTCAATCTTTGCCCTTTGTAACCTGTTTGGTTTCACATCTTCTGCCAGCATACTCAGCGACACATCGATAACGAAGACAATTTCCATACCTTCTTTTTCATAATACGTCTCAGTTGTTTGCCATTTTGGTCCTAATAGTACTAAACAAAGACAACAAAAAGATGCGCTAACTATAAAACCTTTAAAGATATTACGAGTAAGAAGTGGTATTTTACTAAACCTTTGAAGCATGCTGAGTCCACCAAAATCTTTCAACCACTTATTTTTTTTTCTTGATGAATAAACATATACAAGAAAAATAAATACAGCACTAGCATATATGTAGGTCAAATACTGTTCGTGTGAAAAGAATAACATTTCTTATTTGAAAAAAAATAATGTTTTTATATGTAAGCTCAGCCACATACTTGCGTGCTCAACATGACGCATAATATAATCACGAATTGATTCTATACCTTACATTAAAAATTTATACTGTGTATTTGGAAGGGTAATAAGAATCTAACCTGCATTTCTTACTTATGAATATTAAATAAACTTTATACCATAATATAAAGAGACTTGGCAAGCTAACAATGAGAAATACAGACCAACTTCTTATCATTAAAGATATTGATATGTGTTATAAAAAAGGGGTAGAATAGTTTTTTTTACAACCTTTACATTTTGAGGTAACGACAACGTCATCATCGGTACGATTGTCATAGGTTAAATTATGTTTCAGGAAATACTCCGAAGCATGAGAACGCCTTCGACAGGCATGCAGGATGGGTTAATGCCCGTTTGCATAACTGGCTAAGCAGCTCCATAAACGATTATTAAAAATTCACAACAACAATTGTCACTTCTGTATACTTACTTCAATTTAGAAGCCCCCTCTACCTTCGTTTCCAGTTCCTTACCTCTCAGGTTTTTGGCCATAATCCTTCCCTCTTTATTCAGAAGGTAGATGGTTGGGGTCCTGTTTACATTGTAAGTATTGACTGCTTCTGATTCCCACTCCTTTAAATCTGAGACATTTGTCCATGTAAATTGGTGTTTCTTTATTGCCTTAAGCCATTCTGTCTTATTCTTATCCAGAGCTACTGCGTAAATATCAAGGCCTCTGTCCTTAAATTTATTGTATAACCTCACAATATTAGGATTCTCCGCTTCACAACCCTCACACCAGGATGCCCAGAAGTAAACCATCAACACACCCTTTCCTATTAGTGAAGACAGGGCAATCGTCTTTCCATCAGTGTCTTTTGAAATAATCTCAGGGGCAATCTGGCCTACTCTAAGCCGTTTAAGGTTTTCTATCTTTTCTACGGTTCTTTCTGTTAAAGGCTTGCTACAACCATCTATATAATTATCCACAACATAGTCAGCCAACTTTGAAAGACCTTTATTATGAAAGGTATCAATCAAATATTCTAACGTAAACTCCAGAACTGCACTGTTGGCCTCTGCCTTACCTAACATTAAGTCCACTGAATCCTTAAATCCTTCAGCTGTATGATGCGTATATTTATCCAGGTACGTAAAGTATTTTTTCTGAAGAAAAGGAGTGTATATGATGCCTTCATCATCAAAATCAATAAACTCAAAGAAATAGTCATGCATAAAGGCCCGTTCGTTATCATAACTGTCTTTAAGGTCAGGATGGTCGGTTAGCTGCGGTACAAGAGATAGATTAACCAGGACCTCTGCCATGAATGTGTCCGGATAGCTTTCTTTTATAAGAAGGAGATGGACATTATGTTCCTGAATGAGTGATCTGATTCTATCTTCTATGGCCTTCGTTTTTCGTACGTAAAGGGGATCAACGACAGAAATCTGAGACTTCTCAATATTAAGGCTAACCATCCTGCCTCCCATCCAATTCCACTCATTTAATAAGACCCTGTATGCCTCATTTTCTCTTGAATTGATTATGGTAACTTTGTCCGCCTTCAACTGCACGTAATCGGCTTTGATACCTATGTCCTTTTCTCCTGATAAGACAATAGATGCCGCATTCGTCTGGTCAAGGCCTATTTTGTATAAACCTTGCTGCAAAGTATCCTTAATTTCTAGCTTGAAGTCTCCTT
>JBHICG010000072.1:0-16839 GCA_046759445.1 Candidatus Scalinduaceae bacterium | reverse complement strand
TGCGATAAGAGAGGGAGGAAAGACGGTAGGAGCAGGTGTTGTTACTAAGATTATTGAATAGTATTACTTGAGCTATGGGAACAGAAGTAGACTTTAAAATCAGGATTAGAATGGAAGCCTATGATCACAGGGCGCTTGATAAGGCAGCTGTTGAGATAATAGAAACTGCAAAGCGTACGGGAGCAAAAGTATCCGGGCCAATACCTTTACCAACACGTATGGAAAGATATACAGTCCTTCGCTCACCGCACGTTAACAAAAAATCTAGAGAACAATTCGAGATAAGAACGCACAAAAGGCTAATTGATATTATAGAACCAACAGCAAAAACTGTTGATGCGTTGAATAAGTTAAATATGCCTGCTGGAATAGAAATAAAGATAAAAGCTTAAGTAAAAAACCGGTGACATTGTTAATATATTTTGACTAAAATATGGGGTTTTGGTTAAAATTCTATAAGGTAATTATAAGCATATGGCAGTCGGATTGTTAGGTAAAAAATTGGATATGACCCAGTTGTATAATGAAAAGGGAGAGGTAGCTCCAGTAACTTTGATACAAGCTGGTCCATGTAATATTATGCAAATAAAAGATCAGGAAAAAGATGGGTATACAGCTATCCAAATCGGGTTTGAAGATAAAAAGAAGAAAAGAGCTACAAAAGCGGAAATAGGGCACTTTTTGAAAGCAAAGGCAGGTCCGAAGAAATTTGTGAAAGAGATTCGTAATAATTCAGATATTGAATATCAACCGGGTCAGGTTTTAACGGTTGATGTTTTTGAGGGTATAAAAAAAGTTGACGTTACAAGTACTAGTAAGGGTAGAGGTTTTGCTGGTGTTATTAAAAGATGGGGGTTTAGTGGAGGGCCTGCAACACATGGTTCTAGAATACACAGATCTACTGGTTCTATTGGTGGAGGCACCGATCCTGGACGCGTGATTAAGGGTAAAAAAATGGCAGGAAGGATGGGTGGTGTAAAAACTACAGTAAGGAACCTTGAGGTTGTTAAGATAGACAAAAGCAAGAATTTATTAGTTGTTAAAGGATCAGTTCCTGGTCCAAATGGTGGTTATATTATTATCCGAAAAAGTAAATAATGAAAGTGGTTAATAATGCTAGAGGTTCCGATGTTCGATAATAATGGCAGTTTATTAGAAAAAGTCTCTTTGTCAGAGGAGAATTTTGGAGGCAAAGTTCATAGGACCATTTTAAGAGATGCGATAATTATGTACGAAGCAAATCGCAGACAAGGTACGGCTTCTACAAAAACTAGAGGAGTGGTAAGTGGTGGAGGCAAAAAGCCATGGGCCCAGAAACATACTGGAAGGGCAAGAGCAGGAGATATCCGCTCGCCATTATGGAGAGGAGGAGGAGCTATTTTTGGACCTAGGCCAAGGGATTATTCATATTCAATACCACGAAAAGAAAAAAAAATAGCTTTATATTCTGCAATTTTAGCCAAATTAAAAGATAATGAAGTAGTTCTAATTGATAAACTTGAATTCGATTATCCAAAAACAAAAAGAATGATAGAGCTGTTGAAATCCTTAGGGATTAAAGATAGTTGTCTTGTTGTGATACCAAAAAGGGATGAAATAATATGGAAATCTTCCAGGAATATTTTTAATTTGATGATAAAAGTTGCTTCAGATCTGAACGCATATGATGTGATTAAATACAAAAGATTGTTAATAACTAAGGATGCGTTGGATAGTCTTAAGTATAAATAGGTCGAAATTTAAAGATAGAAATTTATTCTATAATTTCATTAAAAAAGACAGTTATGGATTATTACCAAATTATTAAAAGACCTTTACAATCAGAAAAAAGTGTTACTGATAGAAATTCTACAAATGCATATTATTTTGAAGTAAATAAGAAAGCCAACAAAATTCAAATAAAAGAAGCAATTGAAAAACTTTTTGAGGTAAAGACTTTAAGTGTTAGGACTATAAACAAGAGTGGAAAAAAAAGAAAATATAGGAACAAGGTTTTTAAGACGAAAAGTTGGAAGAAGGCAATAGTAACCTTGAAAGAAGGGAATAGTATAGACCTTGGTTATTAACGTTGTTATCAAATTGGAAAAATACTTTTTAAATGGGTATTAAGAATTATAAACCTACAACAAACGGAAGACGATTTGCGAGTGTTTCTGATTTTTCAGAAATAACTACCACAACTCCTGAAAAAAGTTTATTGGCACCTTTAAAGAAAACGGGTGGAAGAAACAATGAAGGTAAAATTACTGCTAGGCACAGAGGTGGTGGAAGTAGAAGGAAATACAGGATAATTGACTTTAAAAGAAGTAAAATTGATATTCCAGCAAAAGTTGCAAGTGTTGAATACGATCCTAATCGTTCAGCCAACATTGCATTATTACATTATGTAGATGGAGAAAAGCGATATATATTGGCGCCAAGTGGTTTATCAGTGGGAGAAAGTATTATTTCTGGTGATAGAGTAGAGCCCAAAATTGGTAATTGTATGCCTCTAAAAAATATACCTTCGGGAATGGATATTCATAATATCGAACTTAAACCTGGAGAAGGTGGAAAAATTGTTAAATCGGCAGGTAGTGTTGCGCGTATCTTAGCAAAGGAAAATAATTATGCACAAGTAGTCCTTCCATCTGGCGAAGTCCGTAAGATTTTTCATGAATGTAAGGCAACTATAGGTCAAGTTGGCAATATAGACCATATGGGCAAAAAAATTGGTAAGGCAGGAAGAAAAAGATGGATGGGCCGCAGGCCTCATGTAAGAGGCACTGCGATGAATCCGGTTGCTCATCCCTTGGGTGGAGGAGAAGGTCGAAGTCATGGCGGAAGACATCCTTGTTCCCCAACAGGCTTATTAGCTAAAGGTGGAAAAACAAGAAAGAGAAAAGCTGACAGTAATAAATATATAATAAGAAGAAGAACTAAATAGTAAAAAAAGATTAGATTAGAACATTAAGATAGTACATTTGAACTGAGCAACAATCTATGGGACGTTCACGAAAAAAAGGACCGTTTATTGATGACAAGCTGCTAAAAAAAGTATTAAGGCAGAAAGATACTGGCAATAAAGATCCTATCCGTACTTGGGCGCGAAGTTGTACAATTATTCCTGAGTTTGTGTCTCATACCTTTTTAGTTCATAATGGCAAGATTTTCCATAAGCTTTTTATTGTTGAGGATATGGTCGGCCACAAACTTGGCGAATTTGCACCCACTAGAACATTTAGGGGTCATGTGGGGAGCAAAGAAAAAAGAGGTAAAACATAACGGCCAAAACTGATTTCAGAATTTCAGTAAAAGATCAATGATTTAATTTAAAATGGACTTTGTATCAAGTTGTAAATACGCTAGGATTTCACCTAGAAAAGTTAGATATGTTGTTGACTTAATAAGGGGAAAATCCGTAAATAATGCGCTTGAAATATTAAGATTTACTAATAAAAGGGCTTCGTGTTTTATAGATAAAACATTAAGGGCCGCAATTGCAAGTAGCAACGAAAATTTAGACGTAGACATAGATTCGTTATACATAAAAGAAATCCGCGTGGACGGTGGCCCTGTGAGCGAAAGGTTTCGACCTAGGGCAAGAGGTGTTTCTGCTATGATTAAGAAGCGAACAAGCCATATATCTTTAGTTTTGTCTGATGAAAAAAAGTGACATAAGTTCTGGTCTCGGAAAGAAAAAAATTATACATAACATAATGGTGCAATCGTCATAATTTTTTTTAATTG
Organism: Candidatus Scalinduaceae bacterium; assembly: GCA_046759445.1. Classification (GTDB taxonomy): domain Bacteria; phylum Planctomycetota; class Brocadiia; order Brocadiales; family Scalinduaceae; genus Scalindua_A. The sequence goes on along the minus strand of JBHICG010000072.1, from coordinate 13,110 downwards.
ATTTGAAGTTTGTTTAAAAATTGAAAAGGGAGAGAAGATGGGTCAAAAGGTTTGTCCAATTAGTTTAAGAATCGGCATAATTGAAGATTGGAGATCACGGTGGTATGCAGGAAAGAAGAAATTTGGAAAATTACTCGTAGAAGATCAGAAAATTAGAGACTACATTAAAAAGAAATATCGTTTTACAGGAATACCCAGGATAGTAATTGAAAGGACACGAGATGATGAAGCCAGAATTACTCTCTGCTCGGCAAGACCAGGCCTAATAATAGGTCGCAAAGGAGCTGAAATCGAGAAATTAAAGGATGGTATCGAAAAGCTAATTGGAAAGGTGATTGATATAAGGATTCAAGAAATAGACAAACCAGAATTAGAGGCGCAATTGGTAGCGGAAAATATTGCTGAACAATTACAGAGGAGAGCCGCTTTTAGAAAGACAATTAAAAAAGCTGTAGATGCTACTATGGAGGTAGGTGCAAAAGGCATTAAGGTTCAGGTGTCTGGGCGTTTAGCTGGTGCAGAAATAGCAAGAACAGAAGGTTCTACTGTGGGAAGTATTCCTTTGCACACATTAATGGCGGATATTAATTATGGATTTGCAGAATCTTTTACCAATTATGGTACAATTGGTGTTAAAGTATGGATTTATAGAGGATTAGTCGAGTCGGGAAAAGAGGGAAATTATGAGATTGATGCCAAAAAGGGTAAAATTTAGAAAATCTCAAAAGGGACGAATTAAAGGTAATGCAACAAGGGGAAATACAGTATGCTTCGGGGAGTATGGTTTGCAATCTACTGAGCAGGGTTGGATAACAGCGCAACAACTTGAAGCAGGAAGAGTGGCAGCAACACACTTTGTTGCACGTGAAGGAAAATTAGTCATAAGAGTATTTCCACACAAACCTATTACATCAAAGCCTATTGAAACAAGAATGGGTAAGGGTAAGGGTGAACCTGAACATTGGGTTGCTGTTGTTAAACCAGGAACCGTTTTATATGAGATGGGGGGGGTGCCTGAGGATATGGCAAAACAGGCCTTTAACAGAATAGCACATAAAATGCCGGTTAAAGTAAGGCTTATCCATAGGAGGCAAGTAATTTGAAGGCAATTGAGATTAGAGAAAAATCCCGTCAGGAAATAATTGAAGAATTGGAAGGTTGTAATCGAGAATTATTAAACCTTAGGTTTCAGTGGCAAGCTGGAGAATTGCGTAACGCAGCACAATATAAACAAATAAGAAGGGATATTGCACGCTTAAAAACTATCTTAAGAGAAATGGAATTGGGAATTAACGAAAATCTTTTTGCAAAGAAGAAAGAATAGCGACCTTAATGGAGAATAAAGGTAATAAAAGACAAAAGACTGTTATAGGAATAGTTGCAAGCGATAAAATGTCTAAAACGATTACTGTAAAATCTAAAAAGCTTGTGAAACATCCTAGATATAAAAAATATATTAAAAGGGTGACAACTTACAAAGCTCATGATGAAGAAAATAAGGCTGATATTGGCGACAAGGTCGAAATTGCCGAGACTAGACCATTAAGTAAAACAAAACGTTGGAGATTGATACGTATTGTAGAATAATAACAGGATGCTTATAAAATGATAATGGAACAAACCATGTTAGATGTTGCAGACAACTCTGGCGCTAAAAGGGCCACATGCATTAAGGTTCTTGGTGGTTCCAGACGTACCTATGCTTCCATAGGCGATATAATAGTGGTGGCAGTGAAAAAGGCTATTCCTGATGGTGTTGTGAAGAAAGGGGATGTTGTCAGAGGTGTGGTTGTGAGAACTAAAAGGAATGTAAGACGTGAAGACGGTTCTTATTTAAAGTTTGATACAAATGCAGTTGTGATAGTTGATGATGAAGGGAATCCTAGGGGAACTCGAATTTTTGGTGCAGTTGCAAAAGAGCTCAGACAAAAAAATTTTATGCGGATAATTTCTTTGGCCCCTGAAGTGGTATAGAAAATTATAATTTTTATGCCAAAAACGGATTTATAAAATATGCATGTAAGAAAAAACGATATAGTGCAGGTATTAACAGGTGCAGCTGCGGGTAAAACTGGCAAGGTATTAATGGTTATACCAAAAAAAAGAAGAGTAATTGTAGAAGGGATAAATTATATTCAAAAACATGTGCCACGAAGCGAAAAAAATCCACAGGGTGGCCGTATGCAGAAGGAGGCTCCCTTATCTTGGTCAAATGTACAAGTGATATGCCAAAACAAAAAATGCGAAAAATATGGTAAAGGTATACGAACCAGGAAGAAGTTTCTTGAAAGTGGTAATAAAGTTAGAGTTTGTTATAAATGTGGAAGTGAAATAGTTTTTACTGAGTGAAATTTAATATTTGAACGTTAAAGATATGGCACGTCTATTAGATAAATACAAGGAAGAAATTATACCGTTAATGCTGGAAAGATTTAATTATAGGAACAAATTAGAAGTTCCAAGATTGATTAAAATTGTGATTAATATGGGTATTGGAAAAGCAAAAGAAAACAAGAAAATACTTGATGACGCTGTTAAACATTTAGCAACGATTTCTGGACAGAAACCATTAATTACAAAGGCTCGAAAAGATATAGCTGGTTTTAAGATTAAAAGAGGCAACCCTATTGGGTGTAAAGTAACATTACGGGGAAAAATGGCGTATGAGTTTTTGGACCGTCTAATAAGTATTATTATTCCAAGAATAAAAGATTTTCGCGGCCTTCCAGTAAAATCTTTTGATGGTTATGGGAATTATTCGTTGGGTATAAGCGAGCTAAATGTTTTTCCAGAAATAGGTATTGATGACATTGAATATGTGCAAGGTATGGATATAACATTAGTAATATCTGGAAAATCAAAAGAAGAATCAAGTGAATTCCTTAAATTGTTTGGTATGCCTTTTGGTAGATAGTTCAGATTTATTTAGAATCTTACAATTAGTACATTGCCAAAAATTGGAGGTTATATGGCAAGGAAAGCGCTAATAGAGAAATGCAAGAATGATCCAAAATATAAAACCAGAAGATACAACAGATGTCAACTTTGTGGCAGGCCACGAAGTTATTATAGAAAATTTCAAATATGTAGACTATGTTTTAGAAAACTTGCATCGAAGGGAGAAATTCCTGGTGTGAGAAAGGCAAGTTGGTAGAGAAATAAGAGATGGAAAATTATTATGGAAAGAAGGGGGTAATTAATGTGCATGACAGATCCTATTGCTGATATGTTAACACGAATTAGGAATGCAAATATGGTCAGCAAGGAAAGTGTAAATATTCCTTCTTCTCGTATAAAGATTGGCATTGCTGAAGTCTTAAAGAAGGAAGGTTTTATAAGAGATTTTAAAAAAATTCCTGATGATAAACAAAATATACTGAGAGTGTATTTAAAATATGGGCCTTTAAAACAAATGGTAATCAATTATCTAAAAAGGGAGAGTAAGCCAGGTAGAAGAGCATATAGAAAAGCGGAAGAAATTGGAAAAGTACTTAATGGAGTAGGTATAACGATATACTCAACCTCACAAGGGATATTAAGTGACAAAGAATGCAGGAAAAATAAAGTAGGTGGTGAACTACTTTGTACTGTTTGGTAGGTATAGTTCTAAGGTGACAATATTGTTCGGACTGGAACGATATTTTTTTAAAGTGGGGTTTTAGAGAGGATATTCGTACAAAGATTATGTCTAGAATAGGGAAAACGCCCATTCTGATTCCTGAGGGTGTAAATATTAATTGTGGTAAGGGTATATTGACTATTGAAGGCCCGAAAGGAAAATTGACACAGAAAATACATCCTTTGATAAATGTAGAAATTAACAAAGAAAAAAGGCGAGTTCTTGTAAAACGCCCTTCTGACGAGAGAAAGTTTAAAGAACTCCATGGTTTAACACGTACACTTTTAGCTAATAATGTGCGTGGTGTTGTTGATGGTTTCTCAAAGGGATTGGAGATAATAGGTTTAGGTTATAATGTCAAGTTGCAGGGTAATGACTTGGTTTTACAATTAGGATTTTCGCATCCAATCAAAATAAAAATTCCTCAAGGCATAAAGGTAGAAGTTAAAAGTCAAACAAATCCTGGAAGGTTAACAGTTATGGGCAGTGATAAGCAATTAGTTGGACAATTTGCTGCAGATATTAGACGTTTGCGCCCACCTGAGCCATATAAGGGGAAAGGTATCAAGTATGAGGATGAAATTGTTCGTAGAAAAGCAGGTAAGGCAGTAGCTTCTGCCTCATAGTTCTATTGCATTTTATCTTATGCTTTTAAGGATACGTTTATGAATATCTTAAAAGATAAACAAAGAAGGAAGATTAAACGCCGTAAGGGGATACGGAAGAGGGTCTTTGGAGTTAAAGAAAAACCAAGATTAAGTGTGTATAGAAGTTTGAAAAACATATATTCCCAATTAATAGATGATTCAACTGGTAGAACACTTGCCAGTGCATCAACATTATCAAAGGATATCAAAGAAAGGTTTCCATATGGTGGTAACAAAAAAGTTGCTGAATTGGTAGGACAAAAAATAGCAGAAGAAGCAAAAAAAGCTGGTATTAACAAGGTGGTTTTCGATAGAGGAGGATATAAGTATCACGGCAGGATTAAAGCATTGGCAGATGGTGCAAGGGAAAAAGGCCTTATTTTTTAAAATCTTTCGAAATACTAAATGTAGAAATAAATTTATGCAAACATAGGAGGGATTTTTGACACAAAAAATTGAAATTGGAAAATTAGAAGAAACAGTTGTAAAAATTAACAGATGTACCAATGTAACAAAAGGAGGAAAAAGCCTCAGTTTTAGTGCATTAGTTGTGGTTGGTGATAAAAATGGAATAGTTGGGTATGGTTTTGGAAAAGCTAGAGATGTCCCGAATTCTGTTAGTAAAGCAGTGAAGGATGCAAAGAAAAATGTTATTGACGTACCTATAATTAATGGAACTATACCGTATGAGGTGTGGGGGTGTTATAAATCAGCAAGGGTTTATTTGATACCAGCCTTGCCAGGTACTGGAATTAAGGCTGGTGCATCAGCTAGATCAGTCCTTGAGTCTGTAGGAGTTAAAGATATCTTGACAAAATGTTATGGAACAAGAAATGCTTTAAATGTTGTCAAAGCGACAGTTGAAGGTTTAAGGTTATTGAAAACCAAGCAGGAAATCGAAGAGTTAAGAGGAGTAAGGATTTAATGAATCTGGTATATGCTAAAGCTTCTTTTCATAAAAGGAAAAAGAGAAAAAGGATCGGCCGTGGTAGCGGTTCTGGACATGGTAAGACAAGTTGTAAGGGAACAAAAGGTGCAAAGTCTCGCTCAGGTTCAGAAACACGCCTATTATTTGAGGGGGGGCAAATGCCGTTGTTCCGTAGGATTCCCAAAAGAGGTTTTAGAAATCCGTTTAAGAAAAAATATACAATAGTAAACATTAAAGTTCTTGAACAATTTGATTCTGGAACAATTATAGATACACAAAAGCTGAAAGATAATGGAATAATTAGAAATACGAAATATAGCTTGAAAGTTTTAGGTAAAGGTGAACTTAAAAAATCGCTTACGGTTGTTGCACACAAATTTAGTAAAACTGCTATATCGAAGATTAAAGAAGCTGGAGGAGAAACAAAAATACTGCCATGATAGAGAAATTTAGTAGTATGTTTAAGATTCCAGAATTAAGGCAGAAGTTGTTAATAACCTTGGGGTTGATAGCTTTATGCAGATTAGGTGTTTTTATTCCAATGCCGGGTGTAGATACAACAGTACTAAAAACCTATTTCCAGCAGTTTACACAGACGGGTGTGGGGCAGTTATTAGGTTTGGTGGATTTATTTGCTGGAGGCGCTATGAGTTCAGGAGCAATTTTTGGTTTAGGAATTATGCCATACATTAGTGCGTCTATAATCTTCCAGTTACTTGTAGGAGTTATTCCGTTTCTTGAGAAGTTGCAGAAAGAAGGTGAGGTAGGCAGAAAAAAAATTAATCAATATACAAGGGTTACGACAGTTGTTTTGTGTTTATTTCAAGCATTTATAATGACGCGTACTTTGTATGCTATTGAGATCAATAATGTTCCTGTCGTACCAGTACACATTCAGGGCATTCAATTTCAGCTTACAGCAGCAATACTCTTAACAACGGGTACGATCTTCTTGATGTGGATAGGCGAACAGATTGATGCGCATGGAATTGGCAGCGGGATATCATTGATTATCATGGTAAGTATTGTTGATAGGTTGCCATGGGCATTAAGTCAGGTTTTGCAAAATTTTACTTTTTCAGTAGCGCCGGCAGAACACGAGATTGGGATTGCAAAACTACTATTATTATTTAGTGCATTTGTTGTAATAGTAACAGGAGTTGTTTTTATAACTCAAGGGCAGAGACGAATTCCAGTTCAGCAAGCAAAACATACGAGAGGTAGAAAAGTTTACGGTGGACAAAAGCATTTCCTTCCTTTAAGAGTGAACCAAGCGGGAGTTATGCCCATAATTTTTGCACAGTCGTTGCTTATCTTTCCTGCTGTCATAACGCGGGGCTTACAAGTCAGATTCGAACCGGGAACGTTCTGGTATTGGTTTACGTCTAGGTTAACTGATATGTTTCAAGGTGGTTTTACATATGCAATGATGTATATAGTATTAATTGCGTTCTTTTGTTACTTTTGGACTGCAATACAATTTAATCCAAAAGAAATGTCAAGCAACTTGAAGGATTACGGTAGTTTTATTCCGGGTATTAGACCTGGGCATCGGACGACTGAATATCTTGAAGGCGTGATGAGTAGGATTACACTTGCAGGAGCGTCATTTTTGGCCGTGATTGCAATTCTACCTATGTTAATGTCTGGAGGGTTTGAAATTAACAGGTCTATTGCTAGTTTTTATGGTGGAACAGGTCTTCTCATCGTAGTTGGAGTGGCTTTGGATTTAGTGCAAAAAATAGAATCTCATTTAGTTATGAGGCATTATGGTGGTTTCTTAGGAGGTACTAGTAGAATAAGAGGAAGAAGGGGATGAGGCTTGTTTTCCTAGGGCCTCCTGGTGTTGGTAAAGGTACTCAAGCTGAGAGTATTAGTTTAAAGAAAAACATACCTCATATTTCATCTGGAGATCTTTTGAGAGAAGCCGTTGAGGATAGGACAGAAATAGGTTTAAAAGCAAGTGAATACATTGAAAAGGGTTTGTTGGTTCCGGATAAATTGGTAGTTAAAGTAGTAGTAGGGAAAATCATTACGGACCAATGTAATGAAGGATTTGTTTTAGATGGGTTTCCAAGGAATCTGTCTCAAGCTAAAATTCTTGATGAGACTTTAAACAAACTAGGAAAAAAAATAAATAAGGTTTTTTCTTTTACGGCTGAGAAGGATATCATAATTAGGCGTCTTGCAGGTCGGCGAATTTGTAAATCCTGTGGCGCTAACTATCATGAAATTTTCGTACCTCCTGCAAAGGACGGAGTGTGTGATAAATGTGGTTCAGAGCTTTATCAACGAAAAGACGATAATCCCAAAACTATATCAGAAAGATTGAGAGTTTATCGAGAACAAACAGAAGGTTTAATTGATTATTACAGAAACAATAGTAAATTAACAGAGATAAACGGTAATAACAACGTTTCAGAAATCCAGGATAGGATACTTAAAGAATTGAGTTTAATTTAGAGAAATGAAAGGGAAATGGCGTAGCCTGTGTGATAGTTTGTAAGTCTAAACGTGAAATAGAGTTAATGAGAAAGGCAGGGGAAATAGTAGCCGGTGCCCTCGAATTAGCGAAAGAGATTGCCAAAAAAGAGGGAACCACTGAAAATTTAAATACTGAATTAGAAAAATACGTGTTGCAAAAAGGTGGCACACCTGTTTTTAAAGGGTACAGAGGTTATCCAAAAAGTATATGTACGTCCATAAATGAGGAAATTGTCCATGGAATTCCGGGACAAAGAAGACTTTGCGAAGGAGATATATTGAGCATTGATATAGGGGTAGAATATCATAAATACAATGCAGATGCTGCGATAACCATTCCTATTGGAGATATTTCTGAAGAGGCAAAAAGTTTATTAGACGTTTGCGAAACAACACTTAATAGAGCAATAAAAATAATGTGTGCAAATATAAAATTGTCAGAAGTGTCAAGGTCTATACAAAGTTATGTTGAGAGCAAGGGTTTTTCTGTAGTAAGGGATTACACAGGTCATGGTATTGGTAGAGAAATGCACGAAGATCCTCAAATCCCTAATTTTGTTAGCAAGGAATTATTAAGAATGGATCAAGTGCTCTTGCAGGGGATGACGCTTGCTATAGAACCAATGATATGTGCAGGCAAATATGATACAGAAGTTCTTGATAATAGTTGGACGGTAGTTACAAAGGATCGAAAACTATCTGCACACTTTGAACATACTGTTGTTGTAACAGAGAATGGTGCTGAGATTCTTACAATGTAGATAAAGAAACTCAACTAATGGCCAAGGAAGAACCCATAAAAGTAGAGGCAGTAGTAAAAGAAGCTTTACCTAATGCAATGTTTCGTGTTGTGTTAGAAAATGGTCATGAAGTACTTGCTCATGTATCAGGGAAGATGAGGATGCATTATATTCGTATTTTACCTGGAGATAAAGTTACTGTGGAAATGTCTCCTTACGATCTGAGCAAGGGAAGGATAATTTATCGTCAGCGTTGAAGAGGAAGACTTATGAAGGTTAGATCATCTGTAAAGAGGTTGTGCGAAAATTGTAAAATAATAAGACGCAAGAAAGTGGTACGTGTAATTTGTTCTAACCCTCGTCACAAGCAAAAGCAGGGCAAATAGGAATATATAATTTTTTAAAAAAAAATAAAGTTATTTTCTAGTTTCTTGAAAGGATTATTCTAAATGCCACGAATTGCAGGAATAGATATACCTGGAGACAAAAGGATTGAAGTTGCATTAACTTATATATATGGTATTGGTAAAAAATTGTCACAAAAAGCAATAAAAGCTGTAGGTATCAATGAAAACATGTGTGCCAAAGATATATCAGAAGACGAGTTGAGTTCGTTAGGTGCTTTTTTAGAAAAGAATTTCGTTATTGAAGGACGACTAAGGAGACAGGAATCACAGAATGTATCACGACTAAGAAATATAGGATGTTATAGAGGTTTACGTCATCGTTTAGGACTTCCTGTAAGGGGGCAGAGAACAAAAACTAATGCTCGCACAAGGAAAGGAAAACGTAGAACGGTAGCTGTAAAGAAGAGCGTAAAGGAAATGAAAGGGTAAAATTATTAGTAGAATTAATTAAAATGCTGAGTAAAACAGAAATATTAAATATCATTGAACAGGAAGAAAATATAGTAAATTGTTTTGGGGTTAATAAGCAGAGTGCATTGCTAAAGAAAGACATGAAAAAAAAAGTAAATGAGATTGCTGGTTTTTGCGAGCAAATTTTGAAAATAGTAGAAAAACTTGATAGAGACAAAGAAATAGTTTTTTTAGAATGTTCTTGTGGCAAATCATATCTTTCATTTGTTCTAAATTTTATTTTTGAGAAGAAATTTAATAAAAAAACTTTTTTCTATGGTGTAGATATCGATGAAAAACTTATTAAAAGATGTGAAAAAATCAGTACTGTTTTAGGTTATAAGAATATGGTTTTTAGACATGGAAGAACTATAGATTTTATTCCAAACAGGAAGGTTGATGTAGTAATTGCATTACACGCATGTGATACGGCTTCTGATGAGGCTATTGCAAAGGGTATTAAAATTGGTGCTAAACATATTATGGTCGTACCATGTTGTCATGGCCAACTACGTTCTCAAATTAAGGCACATCATCCTTTGGTTAATCTGACTCAGTTTGGTTTATTACGATATAAATTTGCGGATATATTAACAGATGCATTAAGGTCACAATTCCTTTTAGGTAATGGATATTATGTGGAACTTTTAGAAATTGTATCTCCCAAATTAACACCAAAGAATGTTTTGATATCAGCAAGGAAGATAAAGAGGAAAAACAAGAGAAATTTGGAAAGATACTATCAACTTAGTAATATGTTTAATGCAAATTCTAGATTACAAGAGTTTTTTCAAGAAAGTTCTTTAAATGATGTTATGGCTTATGCTTGATGATTGCAGGGGTAATTAGTTTAATTTCTGAAAGTGTTAGGGGATTTATAAATGGGGAAAAAAAAGACAAAGCGTAACATTGCCAAGGCAATTGCAAATATTAAGGCAACTTTTAATAATACATATATAACTATTGCAGACATAAATGGAGAAACATTATGCTGGGCTAGTGGCGGAACGGCTGGTTTTAAAGGATCAAGAAAGAGTACTCCTTTTGCGGCTCGGAGAGCTGCAAAAAATGCGGCAGAAAAGGCACTAAAATTTGGTGTTCAGGAAATTGAGGTTAGAGTAAAGGGTCCAGGTCCTGGAAGAGAATCAGCTATAACAGCTTTACAGGAAGCAGGGCTTTTAGTTAAAGCTATTGAAGATGTTACTCCGCTACCTCATAATGGATGCCGTCCTAGAAAAAAAAGGAGAGTTTAGGCAAAATTTACTACCTTAGTAAAGTGTCACGGGGTTGTCCGTGGGTATATACGTTATTAGATAAAATAGCAGATATGTATGGATTTTGATTTTCTGAATAAGGGGTAACATGGCTAGATATATAGAACCAAAGTGCAAATTATGTAGAAGAGAAGGTGTTAAACTGTTTTTAAAGGGTAGCCGTTGTGGAACGGTGAAGTGTAGTATAATCAAAAAGAAAAGCATGCCTGGTCAAAAGTCAAAAGCAAGGAGAGGTAGGAAATTATCTGACTATGGTATACATTTTAGGGAAAAACAAAAACTGAAGAGATTTCATGGTATCTTTGAGAGGCAGTTTAAGAATTATTTTACTAAAGCAGAAAGGCAAAAGGGTAATACTGGAGAGAATTTGCTTTTATTACTGGAAAGAAGGCTTGATAATGTTTTGTTCCTTGTAGGGTACGGTTTTTCACGTAGTCATGCAAGACAGATAATTAATCATGGCCATATAACAGTAAACAATAGAAAGGTTGATATTCCTTCTTTTTTGGTTAAGCCAGGTGATGTAATTAAACCAATTAATAAAGAAGATAGTATAAATATGATAAAATTAAATCTGAATTCTAATAAGAAAGAGAAACTACCTTTTTGGTTAGAAATGAGAGATGATGCATTAGAAGTTTGTGTTCGGCAACTACCTGTTAGGGACGAGGTGTCAATAAATATACAAGAACAGCTTGTTGTTGAACTTTGTTCGAAATAAACTATATGTGTTTAAAGTAAATAAAAATTATGTGGTTCGTATAAAAGATGATTTGCAGTACCATTTCTTGAGTATATTTCCAAGTCAAAAGTTTTTATTATATTTATGATAATCGATTCTAGCCAAAAAAGGATCTTCGTTGTTAACGCCTGTTCAAAAAGAATTTTAAGCACCGGAAGGAGGAGTGTATATGCGTATTAGATGGGGGGATTTTGAACTACCTAATAGAGTTATTGCAGAAAAAGGCACACATACTAATACTTATGGGAAATATATTGTTGAACCTTTTGAGCGAGGCTTTGGAATTACAATAGGGAATAGTTTAAAAAGGATTCTGCTTTCTTCGATAGAAGGAAGTGCTGTTACTTCGGTCAGAATAGAAGGCATCAAAGATGAATTCAGTGCAATTCCAGGTATAGTAGAAGATACTACTGATCTAATTTTGAATATTAAAAGTCTTATTGTGAAATTGCACTCGGACAAACCTGGGAAAATAAAAATTGAGTCAAATAAAAAAGGGGAAATTAAAGCAGGGGATATTATTACTGACAATAATGTGGAGATTATTAATGGAGATCTTCATATAGCGACTGTTTCTGAAAATATAAATTTTAATGTTGAAATGGAAGTAAATAAAGGAAGAGGTTACAAAACAATGGAGGAAAATGAAGTTGAGAATCAAGAAATAGGTGTTATTCCAATAGACGCCTTTTTTTCTCCTATACGTAAGACCAAAATTCATACTGAAGAAACTAGGGTTGGTAGAAGAACTAATTACGATAGATTAATTATTGAAATATGGACAAATGGCGTTGTTTCACCAGAGACGGCCTTGGTAGAGGCTGCAAAAATTTTTAGAAAACATTTGAATCCATTAATACATTGTTTTGAGCTAGGTCGTGAGTTGCCACAAACTGGAGAAAAATTGCTTGAGAAAATAGAAAAAAAAGAAGAAGATTCTATTGATGAAATAGACAATAAATTATCAGCATTAGTTTCTGAACTTGATTTGTCTGTTAGAGCCTCTCATTGTCTTGAAATGGCAAATATAAAAACTCTTGGCGCTCTTATTGATAACAGAGAAGAAGAGTTATTAAAATTAAAAAATTTCGGCAAAACAACATTGCTTGAAATTAAGAAAAAACTTTCTGAGTTTGGTTTATCATTTAAAACAGATGAAGATGCAAGTCAAGTTGGAAAGGAAGTATCTTATGAGACACAAGAAAAATGAAAAACACTTGGGTAGGACAACCAGCCATAGAGAAGCGCTGAGGCGCAATTTGGCCATAAGTCTTTTTACATATGGTAGGATAGTTACTACTATAGAAAAAGCAAAATATGTTCGACCTTTTGTAGAAAGGATTATTTCATTAGCAAAAAAAGGAATTTCAAAAAAAGAAGTAGACAGACCTACGTATGTTCATTACTACAGGCAAGTGTTGTCAAGATTGAACAATAAGGATATAGTTAAAAAATTATTTGGAGAAGGGAAATGGAGAGAATCTGGTGGAATAACAGAGAGGTACATTAACCGTAATGGTGGTTATACTAGAATACTAAAACTCTCGGGAAGTAGATTGGGTGTTTTTTCAGGAAGTAGTGTGGGAGAAATACCAGAATTGGAATATAAAATGGAAGGCATGGAGAGGAAACTTCGCTTAGTAGGAATTCGTTTGGGAGACAATGCCCGTCAAGCCATTTTTGAACTGGTAGAAGAAGTCGAAGAAGAAGAAAAAAAAGAAGTAAAACCTATCGTGACTGTGCCAAAAGTAAATAAATAGATTTTATAACTCATTGATAGGTAAGCCACTGGTTTTACCAGTGAGACTATCAAAGGTTT
>JBHICG010000071.1:0-16841 GCA_046759445.1 Candidatus Scalinduaceae bacterium | reverse complement strand
TGTTGCGCATAAGCTATTTGAGATGGGTGTCAATGTTGTTAGTATTCCTAAAACAATAGATAACGATATTTTGGGCACTGATTATACCTTTGGCTTTGATACAGCCGTAAATATAGCAACGGAGGCTATTGATAGGATTCACACGACCGCCGAATCACATAATAGAGTAATGGTAGTGGAGGTTATGGGAAGACATGCGGGATGGGTTGCTACGTTTGCAGGCATCGCAGGGGGCGCAGATATCATCCTTATCCCAGAAAAGCCTGTAGATATCGATGAGGTTTGTGAGTTGATAAAAAAGCGTCACAAGCGTGGTAAACGATTCAGCATTGTAGTTGTGTCAGAAGGAATAAAAATCCCAGTCGAAGTTGAAAAAGATGAGGGTTTTGTACTTCAAAGTACCAAAACAGATGCCTTCGGACACGTAATGCTGGGAGGTGCGGGTTCTGTCCTGGCGAAAATGATTGAAAGAGGAACAGGTTTTGAGACGCGATGCACCGTATTGGGTCATATCCTGAGGGGTGGGTCACCTTCAGCCTTTGACCGCATACTAGGCACTCGATTTGGCATAGCTGCAACGGAATTAATACACAAAGGTGAATTTGGAAAGACAGTTGTATTGAGGGGAAATGAAATCTTACACTTAGATTTAAAAGAAGTAGTAGGACAAAGCAAAACAGTAGACGACTACTGGTATGATATTGCTAAGGTGTTTTTTGGGTAATAGGGATAATTCTTTGGTAAAATCTTCTTCCAGCTAAAGGAAATAAAAGATTAAATTCTCTTCTTTCCCGCTTTATTTACACTCCCCATTAATAAGTGGTGAATTGCTTCCTATCTGCCTTTGGCACAGGCATGCGGCTACAAATTTTGTTGATTCAATCTGCCTGCCCGTTTAACGGCAGGCAGGCAAGATTGAACCAAAATGTTTTAAATTTTTAGAGACTATACGCCATCATGCGCTATAAGGGTTTCAGTTCCACCAGTACCTGCTGAAGCGTTTGTAAAAATACCATCTCTATCGCCAGCAGCATCCTGCCAGGCTGCGGTTGGCGTCCCGAACCATTGCACATGACCATCAAGATAAACAACATTCTGCCCTACACCAGGAGTTCCACCACCAACAGCAGCAGCGCCACCATGATTCGGTGAATCAAGTATATCATTAGCTCCAGTTGGAGGACGGTCTGCGGCAAGCGCCACTTCTGGATTATCTACATGTGTATGGAGTAATGCATCATAACCATAACTACTTTGTCTTGCCGTAAATGCTGTAGTAGTAGTTGGATCTATGCCGGCTGAATCGGTAGCAAAAGTATCACTTGGACATTGAAAAACATTTCTATCTGAAATATAATCTGGCATAAGCATTTTGAGAGCCGTCATAGGACCCGCTGTATCAGTAGGAAACGCCTCATTGTTTTCATTTGCATACATTATTAAACCCAATCCAACCTGCTTCAGATTACTGGCACATTGTGTCCTGCGAGCTGATTCTCTGGCCCTACCCAATGCGGGAAGCAGTATTGCAGCAAGTATGCCGATAATGGCAATAACAACCAATAATTCAATAAGCGTAAAACCTTTGTTAAAACATTTTCTCTTCTTATACATCATATTCATACATCCCTCCTATAATTTAAGTTTCAGTAATAAAATAAATTATAACATAATCTACTTGTACCTATTTACTACCTCCTTCTATATTTAAATGTTAAAATAAAGGAATTTCTGAGCATTTTAGGTTTTCATATTATTCATTTAGATAAATTAAATAAGCATTCTATTTATCGTAAATATTTTGTAAAAATTTAATAAAAAAAATAATTTAAGTGAAATATATAATCTTATATATATTTCACACTTCTTAAATCATAAATGTTCGCAAACATTGTACCAATGTCTGATATTGCAATATAACTTTTCATAACTTACTAATATAAAAGCTATTATAAATTCTAGTGTTTTTTTGTGGCTTTGTCTTGATGTGTATTTTTTATTCGATAAAGAAACAGTTGATGTAAAACTTAACAGTTATGTTTAGAAAACCGTAAAGGCATTTATCAAAATAGTTCGATACTATTTAGTCAACTATTTATTAGATTTTGCTTGTAGCACTCAATGTGTTGTAAGCGTCAGTGATATGCATTTTAGAACCTTCCATGGTTTTTACGGAGATGCCTAATTTTGAAGAAAGTACTTTCTATGTTCATCGCTCTTATAGTATCATATTAATCTATTGTCAATATAAAAATTTTGGGAAAAATATATTGAAACTTAATAACTATTATGACATTATAAATTTTCAAAAAAATAATAATGTTCAGAGACAAAGACCATAAACACACCCTAAAAGAAAAGGGATTAAGTTCATACTATGATCAGATAATAATATCCATCTTATTGGTCATTATTATCGCAGTACCTCTTTTTTTTGATATTCATCTCTACAGCGTGTTTGACCTCAGTAAGATTACGGTACTTTATATATTGGCCTTTGCCATACTGATTATATGGTCTATCAAGACAATAACTATCAGTTGGAAACACAATAAGCAATTGGGTAATAGAAAGCATGATATAGTTGATGTGTGTAACGATAGATATACTGGTATTTTTGGATATGACTGTTCTCAATTTATCCAGTCTCACCCTCTTAATTTGCCAATAATTACCTTTTTATTGGTTAGTGGACTGGCAACGCTTTTTTCCCTTAGCCCTTATACAAGTTTAGTAGGCACCTATAAACGATACGATGGGTTCATTTCTACCCTCGTATATATCTTTTTATTTTATGCTATCGTAAATTTTATAGAGAGAAGAAGATTAAATTCACTCATAAACATAATAATCTTAACTGTATGTATTGCCTCTATATACGGCATATTTCAACATTTTGGACTGGATCTGTATCGATGGAACACAACTTTTAGTTTTGGGTCAGGGCTTGGACACAGAGTTAGTTCTACATTTGGACACCCTGCATTCTTTTCTGCTTTTCTTATTATGGTTATCCCGCTTGTCCTTATTAAAATCTTTTCTTGTAAAGACAGAATTAAGACATGTGTTTATATTACAATTCTTGCGTTTTTAACCGTTACCTTTTACTATACAAAGACACGTGCTACGTTTCTGGGTCTCATTATCTCAAATGTATTTTTCTTTTCTTTAATTGGAAGAAAGACTTTCATAGCAAATAGAACAAAAACAATAGTCGCACTAACTGTACTTGTAGGTATTTCTCTTTTCTACAACATAAGCGATAAAACATCAGCAACAAGAAGATTGATTAAAGACTTAAAGCCTGCCCTGTTAGATAATAAAACAAGTGAGGATACAAATATTCATTACAAACATCCAGCAGAGCAGGAATACTTGTTCTCACAGACAGAACTCGAAGAAAGTGATGTTGGTTTTACACGCCGATTGGAAGGCACAATGTTTCAGAGGGTCTTTCAATATATAACAGGACTCAAGATTATTTATGATTACCCCATCCTGGGAATTGGCCCTGAGACATTAGGCATGATATATCCTCAGTATCTTTCCAAGGTATACAAGGAAATGAATGAATATAGATATTTTGAAAACCAGAACAGGATTCACAATGATTTTTTGGACATGACAGTTTCCAAGGGGTTGCTGGGTCTTGGAGTATATGCCTGGTTCATATTTGCATATTCAAGAATGATATGGAAAGGATTAAGAGAAACCGAGGGATTTGAAAAAATACTCATAATAGGTTTTTGCTCTAGCATTCTTGGTTACTTTATTCAAAACCAGTTTAGTTTTGGACATGTGCCCATAATCACACTGTTTTGGTTTCTTATAGGAATGTCAGTTATTGCCTGCCATAGTAGAAACCCTCTATCTAATCAGGCCAGGAATGAGCCTACAAACCCACCTCGTCCCCAGACAAATAGACAGATTTTAAAAAAATGGAGCTCCAATCACTCCCTTGAAAGATTGGTATATACCATTATCCATGGACTAATTATATGCTTATTAATTTTATTTATCACTCTTAATCTGTTTCGTTACAAAGCAGACGTTTACTTTAGTAACGGACTGAAATTACTAAATAATGATTCAATAATTGAAGCAATCAGAAGTTATGAAATGGCAGTCAAACATAATCCTTTAGAGGCGAATTATCGTGATGTACTAAATGGCATTTATCTAAAAATGGCTGTCACCAACCTGAATAAAAAAAGTGATATTACAGCGGAAGAATCGCCAGTTTCTTTCTCCAGGGAGCAAGCGGTAATGTGGTTGACAAAAACAATTATTGGGGCAAATGAAGTGCAGAAGCTTTTTCCCATGGATTACCGTTCGGCATTTACCCTTGGACAGGCCTACCATGTCCTTAACAACATATCTGATAAAGATATGAGTAAGGATGCAATCAGATATTATAAACGAGCGATAACATTACACCCCTTTAAATTTGAGTTGCGTGATAAACTTGCGCAGCTTTATTTTGAAAAAGGTCAATTGCAAGAGTCCATACAAGAGTTAAAAGAGGCAATACGTATTGCACCTGCCAACCCAAAACCTTACATAAACTTGGCAAACATATTTACGAAGCTTGGTAGAAATGAAGAAGCACGAAGATCCTATAATCGTATCTTGGAATTAACTGGACCCAGAAATGACAAACCTAAGGAATATGCAAGGAATATGTTGGAGCATTTGTCAAAGACACTGTCCACAGAAACTACAAATTCTCTAAATGAAGTAAAAGGGAAGATTAAATAAGGCTAGACAGTAAATCTCCAATTGACAACTAACACAATCACGCCTTCACAGACATTTTTACCTGATAAATCATTCAGGTTATTCTTAAACTTAAATGAATTAATTTATTTGAAAATTTAGATAACGAGTTCCTCAACTTGCTTAGTTGCTAGGCAATTTATAATCTTATTTCTTAGCAATCACAAATAGGTTGTTAATATTTATGCATCTAAATGTTATTGTAAATATTATCTTAGAACAATAAAACCACAAATTTTTAATAAACTTCAAAAGTGGATTTCTATTACCAGAAATACTCTGTATTGGATGAAGATGTAAAAACTTCACATTGTTAAAACCATTGCGTTGAAGCACTTTCTTAATCGTATTCATAGAATAAATATTAATGTGATCTTTTGCCTCAAGATAACTAATACCTCGCTTCATCCCTTTTAATAACTTTTTTAACTTAGCTTTAGGAATTTGAATCTTATTGTTCGGAGTATGTATAAAAAGAAACCCTTTATCTTTCAAAATTGACGATAAATATGAAAGTAATGAATCAGGATGCGGTATATGCTCTGTAACATCCCATAGAGTAATAATATCAAAATACTTTTCTGGAAAATTAGATGCTTCAACTTTCCCACAAGAAATATTGTCTAGCTTTAAACTGTTTATAGCAAATTCAACAGCAGCTTTAGAAATCTCATATCCAAAGGTCTGCCAAGTTGGAAATGATACCATAGTTCTCACAAAATACCCAAGACCACAACCCACATCCAATAATCTTCCACTTTTACCAATTATAAATCTATTACAAAAATCAGCATACATTTTCTCATGTGCTTCGTTCCACCAGAAATGGTCGTTTGACTCCACTTCTTGTCCGAAAAATCCATCATAATCTTGCTCTGCTTTGTAAGAGGAAAAAACGTGCCCACAATTTATGCATTTGAGTATATCCACCTCAAACTCTTTGAATACGACTTTTTTATCAGGACTTCCACAGATTACACATTTGCTGTTCATACGCAATTATTGAGACACTATTCTTATTGGTCAACTCAATTGTTTACTCTTTATCAAGAATCAGTATTTTTTCGATCCTATTGTTAGAACTAAAATATCATTGTTACATATTTTCTACAATCTTTTCACCGAACTCTGAAGTAGAGAGCTTTTTTGCCCCTTCCATTTGTCTTTCAAGATCATATGTGACCGTTTTTTGTGCTATGGTTTTTTTAATCCCCTCCAGTATCAGGTTTTCAGCCTCTTTGAAACCAATTGTGTTTAACATCATAGCTCCCGTCAATATTAATGACCCCGGGTTTACCTTATTTTGGTTTGCATATTTGGGAGCGGTACCATGAGATGCTTCGAAGATGAAAATGCTCTCAGACATGTTGGCAGAAGGCGCAAGGCCAAGACCACCCACCTGAGCTACACAGGCATCCGAGAAATAATCTCCATTGAGATTAGGCATTGCCAGGACGTCATATTCTTCTGGCCTGGTTAGTACTAATTGCAACATGGCATCGGCAATCCTATCCTTAACAACTATTTTACCTTCTGGTTGATTTCCAGAATATTTTTCAAAAAGCTCTTCTTCAGTTATTGTATGTTCTCCATATTCTTCTCTGGCAACCTCGTATCCCCAATTTCTAAAAGCACCTTCGGTAAATTTCATTATATTCCCCTTATGAACGAAGGTTACGCTCCTTCTGTTCTGAGATATGGCATAATCAAGCGCCTTCCTTACCAGTCTTTTTGTCCCTTCAATTGAAATATTTTTGATACCTATACCCGAATCATTTCTTATCTTTGTGCCCATTTTTGAGTTGAGATAACTAATAACCTCCATTGCTTCTTTACTTCCCTGTTTCCATTCTATTCCAGAATACACATCCTCAGTATTTTCCCTGAATATAACCATGTCTACCCTTTCGGGGTGTTTGACAGGACTTGGAACTCCCTGGAAGTAGCGTATAGGTCTTACACATGCATAAAGGTCTAAGACTATCCTTAAGGTTACGTTTAGTGATCTATGTCCCATTCCAACAGGAGTTGCCAGTGGTCCCTTTAAGGCAACATGATAATGTTTGATTGCTTTGACGGTGTCTTCAGGTATAAGTTCGTTAAATTTATCTTGTGCAATCTGACCAGCAAAGACTTCGTACCACATAATCTTTTTCCGCCCTGAATATGCCTTTTCTACGGCGCCATTAATCACGTTTTGAGTCACCTTCATTATGTCGGGACCAATCCCATCACCCACAATAAAAGGTATAATCGGATTATCCGGTACTATCAGTTTTTTATCCTTAATTGTTATTTCTTCACCTTCTCTTGGAGGTGAAAACAATTTAAAATTTATCATTGTTAACCCTTTCTATTTGAACTAGATTAGTGTTGTAAGTTGAGCCTCCGCCCATATCTGCCAGTCTGTCTGGTGTTGTCTGATTACTATTGCAGCCTCCAGGGCTTAAGCGGTTCCACCAGATGCCCTTATTGACGGCCACACCTTTTTTTACGCTCTCTCCAACAGATGCCCAAAGAGTGCATTCACCACGCTCGTTGAACACCCTGACCAAGTCACCCGTTTTAATATTGCGCTTCTTAGCATCATTTGAATTTATTTCCAGAGTAGATCTTTTTTCTTCGTTTCTTGAATTAGAAATGTTAGCAAAATTAGAGTTTAGGAATGAATTTGCTGAGGGCGTAAGAAACGTAATCGGATATTTCTTATATAGTTCTGGAGATGTTAAAGGGCATTCTTCAATAGGTATATGGACAGGCAGTGGGTCATAACCATCCGATTTCATCTTTTCAGAGTAGAATTCTATCTTTCCAGAAGGCGTAGGAAAATTAAGACCCTGGTATGGCATGTGATATTTATCAGATATATTCAAACGAATCGCACTTTCTTCTCGCAAACGTTCTAACGTAATCCCTTTTAGATAATGATTATTAATGCTTAAGGCCTTGTTGATTATGTCAATCGCCGTCTCATTAAAACACTCATCTTGAAACCCCATTGCCCGGGCCAGAGTATTAAAGGTGTCGAGGTTAGATTTACTTTCTCCTAATGGCTCAATCACTGGTTCATTCAATTGTAGTGACAAGTGAAAGTATGAGTGGTGAAGGTCCGTATGCTCAAATTGGGTTGTAGCAGGTAAGACAATATCTGCATAACGCACAGTATCTGTATGGAGTTGTTCGTGTACTACAGTGAATAAATCTTCCCTTTGTAGTCCCTCAATAACCTTTCGTTGGTTAAAAAGCACAGCAGCAGGATTAGAATTATAAATGTACAAACCATAAATGCGTGGGTTTACATTCAGAAGTGTCTGCCCTAATTTATTCATATTAATCGTTCGTGGAGAGTTTGGACATAGATTATTTCCTTCAAGCATTTCCCAGTTAACGGGGAATGCCTCGCTGGTAGGATAAAAAATCCCACCACCTGGATGTTGCCATGCCCCAACCAGACCAGGAAGACAGGATATTGTGCGTATCATCATACCTCCGTTAGTATGGTGCTGCATTCCTGAACCGGCATAAATGAAGGAACGTTTACTGCTCGCATATATCTTTGCAAATCTTTCAACAATATTTTCGGATATTCCTGTTATTTCTTCTACTTTATCCAGCGGGTATTCCCGTACTCGCTTTGTTAACGCTTCAAATCCTTTTGTATAATCCTTAACAAACCCTTTATCATATAATGAGTTGTTAATAATAACGTTCATCATACCTAAGGCAAGTGCGCCATCACTCCCTGGCATTGGTTGAATAAAGAGATCGGCCATTTCAGCAGACTTCACTTTGTTTGGATTCACAACGACGTAATAAGCGCCATTTTTCTTTGCCTCTTTTATCAAAGGTATCTGATGAATATTAGTATAATATGGATTTGTGCCCCATGATATTATCAGATGTGAATGAGGTATAGCTAATGGATCAGCGCCAAAGGCAGCGCCAAGAGTATATTTGAAACCAACTCTCCCCCCCTTAGAGCATATAGTACGCTCAAGACGGGATGAGCCCAGGCGATTAAAAAAACGCTTTCCTGCTATACTCCCGTTTACCAATCCCAACGTTCCTGAACCATTAAATGGTAAGATTGATTCTCTACAATATTTAGATATTATATCCTTAAACCTTGTTGCTATAGTTTCTATTGCCTCATCCCATGATATTCTCGTAAATCCTCCTTCTCCCTTTTTACCAACTCTTTTGAGAGGGTAAAGGATTCTGTCAGGACCATAGACCCTTTCAGGATAGTTCATTACTTTTTGACATAAGAATCCTCTAGTAACAAAATGGTTAGTGTCTCCTCTGACTTTTACTAATTTTCCATCATTTACGTGAGCAATTATCCCACATGTATCCGGACAATCGTGAGGACATACACTTCTAAAGTTTTTATTCATCTTTAGAAATCACCCATACATATCAAGGTTTATATTTTATTTACAATGGAACAACTATCTTGTTTACTAAATATATACATTTTTTACTATTCGCACTTATGTCTGGCCTTTTTTTTGATGCAGACTTATATCATTATATGTTATCTACTATACCGTCCCATGAGCTGTCCTTCTGCCAGGACGTGCCCCTCAATAGCCTTAAGAACCTCATCCTTTGTTGCACCAGCATCCAAATCAAGTTCTGAATCAACTGCATATAATTTGAAATAATAGCGATGAGTACCTCCCGGAGGGCATGGTCCACCATAACCAATCCTGCGAAAATCATTGGTACCCTGTTTAGCCCCACCCAGAACTACTTCTTCAACAGGTATACCTTCAGGCAACTCTAATGTATTTGGTGATAACCCATATAGAACCCAATGAACCCATGTACCCATCGGCGCATCAGGGTCATCGCAGATTAAAACCAAACTCTTTGTTCCCTCCGGTGATTGTGCCCATGATAGCGGTGGTGAGACGTCAGGCCCGTCACAGGTATATTTTCCTGGTATAGTTCCACCTTCTACAAAGGACGTACTTTTAATTTCTAACTTCATTGCGTAACCCCCCTTTCCTATTACTTTTGACTGAATCATGTTCAGGCAAATACACAAAAAAACAGACATAAGAATAAACACAAAATATCTTTTCGAGTGACATTGTATCATCTGATATCCTCCTTACTTCTAATTTAGAGTTATCAAATACTTGAAATCGATAATGATGGAAATGCATTTTTTGAGTATTATTCTACTGCTGTTTGTCCAATAGCTTTCCTAATTTCTTCAGGTGAATCTTTTCTTCTTCTGCTATATCATGCAATATATCCCTTGATTTTACATTCTTCACTCTTTCTGCATAACGCATATAGAGGTCTAATGCCTGAGTTTCCATTATTACGGCCATTGTAAGAACGCCTCTGATTGTTTCAAGTACAGGCCGATACTGATTAATAAACTCTTCCGTAGTCAGACCTCCTTCCATCGCTTGAGAAAGGATTTTTGATTCAAAGGTATCCTGGTCTTCAAAAGATGTATTCAAATTCTTATAGATTTCTAGAAGCTTCTGTTTATGGGCGTCTTCAATTGATGCTAGCTTATCTAACAAATCAGCAGTTTCCTTGCCCTTAAACTTTTCAGCCATTGATTTATAAAAGTTTCTCAGCCCTTCCTCCATACCATAAGCAAGGACAATAATATCTTCAGGTGATTCATCACCCTTTAGATAATGCATACCGGACTCGACAGGACCAGTCGCCTTTCCACCCTTCCATGCTATAATACCGCCTTTTAAATTATATACCTCTTTAAAGCCCTGCCCTGAGAGGAGCTGGGCAGCTACACGGCTTCTGCCACCAACGGCACAATGTACTATTATGGGCTTTTCTGGATCAATTTCTCCAATTTTTTCTGAAAGTTGTGGGAGAGGTATCAACTTTGCACCGGTTATATGCTCCTTTTCATACTCCCAGGGCTGTCTAACATCAAGTATTGTATAAGTTCCCTCCTTATGTTTTGACACATACTCCCTTGCCTCATTTACATCCATAGACTTTGCAGGTATCAGTAACTGCTTCCAGCGCATAATTATCTCCTTTTATGGCTCATCAAACAGGTTTTGTAAAAGGCATAACCAGTAAATGATGAAAGTTCAGTTTTGTAGTGTCTTGATATGCCCCAATACCTATGCTTATTTTATTCTGATCAACGTCCGTAATAAGGGTGCCAATAATTCTGTCCCAAATCGATAATATAGTTCCATAATTACTGTCCATTTCTTTAGTGATCACAGAGTGATGAATCCTGTGCATAGAAGGAGGCACAAACAATATCCAGAAAATAGTCTCAAACCATCCTGGAACTTTAAGACTGCTGTGATGAAACTGGGCACAGAATACCATTGCACTCTCATATATGATTACTGTTTTTAAAGTAGCTCCAATAAAATAAATAAGCGCTATCTTAATAACGGCTGAAATTGCCAGTTCGCCTATGTGAAAACGTGTTGCCGTTGATACATCCATATTAAGATCGCTGTGATGAACCCTGTGAAATCTCCATAATAAAGGCATTATGTGATTTAAGATATGCCAGATATAAAGCACAAAATCCAGAAATATTATGGTTATAATTATTATTACCCAATGCGGCAAAACCGACATCTGTTCCAGATTCATCACACCTAATCTGTTGGTTGTTACATAATGCACTGTTGCAATAATTGTTGCTGAAAAAACCAGTTGGAGTATCAGGCTGTTAAAAATAGTTAGCAAGATGTTATTTACCCAGCGTTTGACCTTAGAGACATAACTTGGCCTATAAGGAACAATTAGCTCTATAATAAGAAAAAATAATATCCCCCCACAGAAAACCAGCATTCTGATTGTGGACGCATCTATTTGCTGAAAGGAAAATTGATCCACCGTTACTCCCGTAATGTATTAAAGTATTAATTAGTATCAGTTGTGGAAAGCTTAAATAACCAGAAAATGTCAACTTGTTTCAGAATCTATATATATCAATCCTGAATCAAGTTCAGGATCAGAGACCCTGAAACGATACTGAAACAGGTTCAGCACAGGATTCAGGGTGACAATATAGTACTACAGATACTAACTTAAACAGCCAGTATACCATACAATCTTGGATAACCATGACCCACTTCTTGCCAGTTTACACCCCGGTCATTACTTTCATATAAATGTGTATCATCAACTATTACCATTGCTTTTGAATTATTAATAACGGCAATATGGAATGTGTCTATGTTTTTGCTGATGTTTTCAGGCAGGCCATTGACCAAAGACCAGCTTTGCCCTTCGTCCTCGCTGCGGTATAATAAGGCATCTGCCTGCCCGTGTGGGCCTCGTGACGTTGATACCAGATAAACATCCTTTTGCACAAAACAGGCACAAGATCTTTGATAGTAATAAGGCATTCCATTGCCTTGTCGAATAAATGTATCACCATGATTATGGCTAATGTGAAAGCCATTGGCCGTTGCGGTAAATACGGTTGCGGGTTTATGTGGGTGCACGGCTACTTGATGCACATCCTTATCCAGACCTTTCTGAAGGTTTTTCCACGTCTTTCCTCCATCCATTGAACGCACTATCCAGCCCACGTGAACGTTTGCGTAAACGGTTCCATCTGTGGATACGGCTATAGAGCGCACATCTGGTGGTCCGCCCCAGGGTGTATTCCATAGTCTACGTTCCGGCACTTCGTCAAAGGTTTCTATAAAATCAAGTTTATGATCTTTTACCCATGCCAGACGAGCGTGTTCGGTTCCGACAAGCAGACGATTGTCCACTGTCCAGTAAATACAATTCAACGTTATCTCTGTAGATAAATTTTTAGTCCATTTATCCTCTGAAAAAGTCCATATCTCGTGTCTATCAACGATAACGGCAACACTCCCCTTGCTGACATCGCCTGCAAATACTCGAACGTTCCTAAATGGCACATCTTGTAATGGCTCACCATCTAATCCCAGGATACCTTTTTCAGATAATAACCAGACGGCTTTTTGTCTATCCATTAAAATCTTTGTAACATTTCTTATTAGAAAAGATATCTCTTCTTTCCTTCTCAACTAAATATTGAGCCAATCCAAACACCAACATAATGTGTTATAGCTATGACCACTAATGCAATGAGCAAATGTTCTACGATTACGATCCATGCTTTTACTTTCTGCTCTTTAGCAATGTAAAAACTAAAGATTTCCAAGAGAGATAGTCCCCAAATTATGCTTACAATAATAGCTGTTGTGAGTGGGAGCAACATAATAGGAACAATAAACGTCATTGCGAAAATAAATTTAGTTACGAAGGTGGAGATTGTAGATTCCCAAATCTCCCTTGTATTGTGCTTGTTCTCGGATTCTTCAGAAATATGAATACCTAATGCATCAGAAAATGAATCTGCTATTGCTATCGTCAATATGCCACCCATAATCGCAAGTTTTGAATGGGTACTGGAATGTAAACCAACAATTAATCCAAGTGTGGTGATTATGCCTGAAGTCAAGCCAAAACTAAACCCCGTCTTTAGCGAGTGTCTCATCATAATATTTAAGGGTCTTCAACTTAAATAACTTTTTCATTTGTTTTCTACTCCATCAGATATGCCCGTTCTCAAGCCAGCTCTTCTGTATGGATATCCATCTTACGCATCTTTCGAATAACGTTGAAGGCTTCAAGGATAATCCAAATAGAAAATGAAAGCAGAAAAAGAGACAAAATGCTTAATACCCAATTCCCCGAGCGTATAAAATCTTTTAAACTGAGTATCATCGCTATCGATGTCATAATAACGAGGAACATCATAGGTATCAGTGTAAAAATTATTTTTCTTCCTTTTCTGAAGAGGTAAACGCTCAAGACAAGAAGTGACAATCCTGCAAGCATCTGATTCGTAGCGCCAAATATAGGCCATAAACGTTTCCAGCTCAGACCCTCACCTCCAAATACAAGGATAAGGGGCGTGAAAGCGGCAATAGCGGCTGCTACGAACCTGTTTGTAAGAATCTTAATGTTATATATTTGTCCAAGCTCAGTAGTAATATATCTCTGAATCCTTGTTGAAGTATCAAGGGTAGTTGCCGCAAAGCTTATGACGATTACGGCAATCAGCGTAGTTCCAAATCCATCAGGAAGCATTAGGCCTTCCTTCAGAAAATAAGCGCCACCGTTAACGAATGCCCCTATCTTGGCATCCATACTCCCTGCTGCGCTCCAGCTTGAATAATGAGTTTTCCATGCAGCAAGTGTTGCAAACCCTGCCGTTGATGCAAGAACAGACATCAACCCAAGTGATCCCTCACCCAGCATTGCCCCATAGCCAATCATCCTTGCATCGGAAATATTATTAATCTGCTTCGATGTCGTTCCGGAACCAACTAGTCCATGAAAGCCTGATATGGCGCCACAGGCAATCGTAATAAACAAGAATGGAAACCAGGGCAAACCACCCTCAACTTCAAGATTAAGCGCAGGAGCAACCATTGGCGGATGGATGATAAAGAGACCCAAAAACATAACGCCTAATCCCACAAAAAGCTGATGCGAATTGATAAAATCTCTGGGCTGGAGTAATAGCCAAACAGGAAGAACAGACGCAATAAATGCATAAACAAAGAGCAAGATAATCCACGACTCAACTTGCCCGCCAACAAAGGCTGGCAAATGAACGGGGAAATACGAACCAAGATATATGAAGGTATATAAGACAAGTAACGCAATTATTGAAGGAATGAGGATTCCAAACCTTGTCCTGTAAATGATTATGCCTATAGTAATTGCTACTATGATCTGAATGTTAACGGGAAGTACTGTAGTCGGGAATTGTGAAAACAATGTTGCAATTACGTAGGCAAAGACAGCTATTACAATCCACGTAAGGAAAAAGATAATGGTAAGGAATAAAGCCCGTGCCCTTTTACCAATGATTTTTCCCGTTAAATCACCAATAGAATGGCCCTTATTCTTAGCAGAAATTACGAGACACCCGAAGTCATGAACGGCTCCAATAAAGATAGTACCCAGAACTACCCAAAGCAGTGCAGGTAACCAACCCCATATTACGGCTATAGCAGGGCCCACTATAGGCGCTGCACCTGCTATCGATGTGAAATGATGACCAAAGAGCACATGCTTGTTTGTAGGAACATAATCAATGCCATCCTTAAACTCGTGAGCAGGGGTTATTATGTTAGAATCTAATCTGTATATCTTTCTTCCCAGAAATCTCGAATAAAAAAAGTAACTCAGGAAAAAGCAAAAGAGAG
The DNA here is from genome assembly GCA_046759445.1 of Candidatus Scalinduaceae bacterium. Classification (GTDB taxonomy): domain Bacteria; phylum Planctomycetota; class Brocadiia; order Brocadiales; family Scalinduaceae; genus Scalindua_A. The sequence goes on along the minus strand of JBHICG010000071.1, from coordinate 1,836 downwards.
AAAAAATAGCTAATAATGCCGCATTCATTATCGTTGAAGTTTCTTAGAAAATAGGTGAAAATATACTGTAGGAGCAACCTGTATATTCTTCTTTTTTAGTAACACGAAATAATATATGAAGCTCAAGCTGGATACAACAATAATTTTAATATGTTTAGGATTTATCTTGATCATGACTATCTGTAAAATCAATTTTGAGAACACATATGCGTCTGAAAAAAATAGTATTACTATGGCATTTATGGGCGACGTCATGCTGGGGCACCTGGTAAATCAAACAATACACATAAAAGGTTATGAGTATCCATGGGGAGACGATCTATCCATAATAAAAAACGCTGACCTCTCGTTCATTAACCTTGAGTGCGTAATTGCGAAAAGTGGAGAACGATGGCACAAAACACCCAAAGTATTTTTCTTTAGAGCTAACCCCGTGGTAATTAACGCGCTGAATTTGGCAGGTATTGACTGCGTTACACTCGCTAATAATCATACAATGGATTTTCAAGAAAAGGCCTTATTTGAAACGATTGAACTTTTAGATAGAAATAATATAGCACATGCTGGCGCGGGTAGGGACATAAACGAGGCATCAAAGCCTGCATTGATTGAAGCGAAAGGAATTAAGGTAGGTATTGTAGCATTTACTGACAGCGTGCCGCCACGGTGCAATGAACCAGACTTTAGCGATACAGAATCTAGCCCGGGGACCAATTACATTCCAATTACCACAGATGAGAAGATTTTTAACAGGGTAAAATCATCTATAGCAACTGCTCGCAACACAGGCGCTAGCATAGTTGTTTTCTCCATACACTGGGGACCTAATATGCGAGAGTCTCCTCCAGACTATTTTAGGACATTCGCCCATGCAGTAATTGATGCTGGAGCAGATATATTCCACGGCCACAGTGCACACATATTTCAGGGTATAGAAATCTATAAGCATAAACCCATCATGTATGATACTGGCGACTTTATTGATGATTATTATGTTGGTGTCGAGAAAAATGACCAACAGCTCTTATATATGATTACGACCTGTTCTTCCGGTATAGAAAGGTTTGAGCTTATACCGGTCTTAATCTCAGAATGTCAGGTAAATAAAGCAACAGGAGAGATTTTTGATGAAATTTTTGAAAGGATTAAGACCTTATCGAATGCTATGGGTACAGAAGTTCTTAAGAGAGGCAGTAAATTAGAAATTGTTCTACACTGACTTTGCGAATGATTACCCTATTACTCTTAACCTTTATTCAACAAGGTAAACTATCCTCTTTTGCACGCCAAACTTCAGAGCCATCTTGTGATTGGGAAACCATACATCAATATGATTCCCTTTTATGGCCCCACCTACGTCCTCAGCCCTGAAAGTAGTATTAGGAAATCCCTCTATCCTCAGTTTGCTTCCTATCCTTATCACCTTCTTATCCACGGCCACAGTTCCCCACCTTGCTTTGGTTCCTGTTGCCGTAACACCATACCATCTGTCTGAAGTGGCTTTGTCACAACATTTTTCACATGAACAGTAAGCGGTTGTTTTAAAAACCCCAGCATTTAAATCAGTAACAGAAAGTAAATTTGACATAAACATGAATATTCCAACAACAAATATGTTTAACGTACTCCTTAAAATAAATAAGGAAATCTTTTTTCTCAATAAACTAAACTTCATTTGTGTACCTCTCTTACAAAAATCTACAAAATAAAAAAGCCTTGCTGCAAAGATATTCTTTTGAAAAATCTTCGGCAGCAAGGCTATCTTTTAAACTTCTTGAGTTTTTTAAAGACCCTTTACTTTGCGTCCCCAGATTACTCAGGGTTTGCCTTTATCGT
>JBHICG010000070.1:0-17418 GCA_046759445.1 Candidatus Scalinduaceae bacterium | reverse complement strand
TAAAAAAGATTCAAACACTTAAACTTCCATCGCATCATCCAATCCTTCCGAGTGACCTTAACTCAAACCATTTATATAGGATATTTACCAAGCTGTGCTATAGGGCACCTGAAGACTTTGAGGGACTTTTAGGTATGCGGGGAGTAGGTCAAAAGACAATACGTGCCTTATCACTGATCTCCGAGCTTATTTATGGACATAAACCCAGTTTTGAAGACCCCGCACGATATAGCTTTGCACATGGTGGAAAGGATGGACATCCATATCCAGTTGATAGAAAAAACTACGACACTTCAATTGAAATACTAAAGGAAGCTATTGCGAAAGCCAAGATGGGCAATCGCGAGAAGATGGAGGCAATTAAAAGGCTTGGTTATATATAAGAATTTTAATTTACTTTAGAATCTAGGAATTTCAATGTTGCCCTTATGTCATTCCCATGAAAATGGGAATCTAATTGACTTTGTTATGATACTTCTAGATTCCCGCTTTTTCGGGAATGATAGAGAAAGGTTAAGTTGTTTGGATTTGCATCGCAAAACCAAACCTATTTCAAATTGCTCAATTCAGGCTAAAATATCCTGCCCAGCGCATCACTCTGTATCGCTTTGACACCAGGGACAATAGCTGATATTGTTTCCTGCTTTTTTGATGGCAAATGGACCAAGAAACTCTTTCTTATCACTAACATGATCACAGAAAACCGAGATGGGTTGATGAAATACTTCCACCCTTATATGGTCTTTATCTTGTTCTATATATTTGTGTAAGCCTTAATAATCATCTATTTAAATGAATATTCTTTGACAGGACAACAGGATAATTTCTGTCAATTATGTTAATATTTATGTGCCTGATTCATTACACAATTTTGTGGAAGGATGATTCAATACGTATTTTTTCAACACTTTTAGCAAAATGTTAACTATTGTCGAGTAAATATAATCTTTTGGAATTGGAATTGTTGGAATTGCCTTGACATCATCTAAGTATCAAAATAAACTAAAGTTTATGTAACTCTTCATAAATACAATTCTTATAAGAAAGATTATGCCAGAGAAAAACATAAACTTCGGAACAGTAAAAACACACAAGAGAAGATGGCCAAAGATAGTAGGAATATCTTTAGGTGGTGTAATCATATTTCTCGCAATAGTAATCCTTCTACTTCCAACCATTATCTCTTCCAAAATAGTAAAAGGCAATATCGAAAATATTCTAAAAACAAACCTGAACCGTGAGGTACAGATAGATGACATAAGTATGGGCTGGTTGAGCGGCTTTGGTATAAAAAATTTGTCTATTAAGGAGAGAGATGGTCTTCCGGGGGATACGTTTGTTAAGGTAAACAGAATCCTCTGTGATATCGAGTTCTTGCCACTCATAAAGAAACAAATCAAGATAAGAAACCTGATAGTTGATAGCCCCGTAATCGTTTTCCAGAGAGACGAGGAAGGTGTGTTTAACTATGAAGATATGGGCAAACCCGTTGAAGTAATTCCGCAATCTGAAACAGCGGAGGAACATGTCCCTGTGGTTGTTGAAAAACCTGTTGAGAAGATGGAATACTCTCCCTTGTTTCTTCCACTTTTATTTGATATTGAATTAAATGCAAGTATCATCAATGGAGAATTCGTATTCGTTGACCACCGATTAAGTGAAGAAACCATAATAAGAGACCTTGATACCAGATTAAGAATTGAGTCTCTGGATAAACCAATTGAGTTTATGTGCACTTTCAATATCGAAGCAAAAGAAGAAACTGACCAGACGGATATTTCTCTGAACGTTTTATTGGCTAAAGATGGCAAGGTTAATCCTCTTGATGTCAGAGGTACATTAAGCGTAAAAACCGGCTTTGCACGAATGGCAGCAGATTTTGATATGGCAAGATTTAGGGGTGAAGGTGGCACAGGCCTTGACTTCCTATTGAATTTGGATTTAAAGGAATTCACCAAAAAACTTGGAGGAATCTTGGGTTTGCCAGAGGGAATGCAGATGGAAGGAGTTATTAATTCAAAGGTTACGGCCAAGGGACAGCTTGATAAGATGATAGAAGTAGATGGTAATACAGAGGTAGTAGAACTCAACATCTCAGGTGGACCACTTGAGCATAAGCCCATAAGAGAGCCAAAGATTAGGTTGCTTCAAAATGCAGATATAGACATGGTTGACGATAAGGTCACCATACATAGAATTAGTATAGAATCAAGTTCTGCGGACATGGGACTTGCGGGCATGGTTACGGATTTTAGAAATGCAAGAAACCTGGATCTTAGATTCTTCTTAAATTGCGATATAACAAAGCTAATGTCTGAGATTGGTGGACTGCTACCTGAAGATACAGAAGTTGCAGGAAAGATGCAATCAAAGATAAAAATACAGGGTCAGGAAAATAGCATAGAAATAGAAGGCAAAACAGATTTAAAAGACCTTTTGGTAAAGAGTGGTTCCTTAGGTCCTATATCAGAGCCAGAGATTCAGATTGTTCATAATACCGGATTTAACTTACAAGATAACAGTCTCACAATAAAGAAATTCAGCATATACACAAGCTTTGCAGAAATTGTGTCTTCTGGTGACCTTAATGGGAATAAAGAAATCGACTTAGATGTGTTTTTGGCAGCTTCTGACATTAACAAACTCATGCATAACCTGCAAGGCATTGTGTTATTCCCTCAAGGGTTAATTGTTAGTGGCAAAGTTGCTGGAGAAGTCAATGCACAAGGTAACATCGAGAAAGAAATAAAACTAAGCGGGAAAACCATTTTGTATGGCATAAACGCAACAGGTGGACCTCTTAAAAATGCCAGGATTTCCAACCTTGACCTTAAATTTATTCACACACTGGATTATGACAAGGCCAAAGATTATGTCAATATAGAGCAGATGGACATAGTGTCAGAATTTCTAGATATGAGTTCTAAAGGAAAAATAGCAAACTTAAACAATGAAAAGAACATTGATTATGAACTTTCCTTGAATACGGATTTAGATGATCTAGCAGTTGTATTTGCTGAGATGTTGCCAGCGAACATGAGTATGGGAGGAAAGGGTATGGTCGGTTTAGGCCTTAAGGGTAAACTCTCAGCAAAAGATAATTTGTATGAAGGTGTAAATCTTAATGGGAATGTTTCAATAGATACAGTTGAATATGATTCATATAAAGTAACAGACCTTAAATCTAAGCTACGCCTGGATGACGGCCTTTTTACGACAAAGGATTTTGTCTTCAAACTGAATGAGGGTCGCGGTAAGATGTCTGCAAAGGCGAATCTTAAAGACGAAAAGCCCGCTTTAGATTTTAGCCTGAATTTATCAGACGTGCGTATTGATCAAAAAATGGATATACTCGCATATGCAATACCTATCCTTTCAGCTTCTAACGGTCAAATGTCAGGCATACTTAATATGGCTATTACTGCTCAGGGCAAGGGACTGAACTGGCAGGATGATTTGAGCAAGAGCCTTAATGCCGTGGGGGAGATTAATATTAAAAACGGTTATATAAAAGGGGATAAGATTATATCCAGGATACTCAAGAAAGAAGAGTACAAATTTGATGACATTACCACTCCGTTCAGGATTGATGATGAGAAGGTATTTGCCGATGCCATAAAGGTAAATAGTGAAGATTTTGACATCGGTTTATCAGGGTGGACTTCATTCGATGGGCAAATAGAATATACAGTTGACGCTGAGGTTTTGGGAAAATATATTGGTGGAGATGTCGGAAAGATACTTGGCGAGTTGGGCAAGGGTTCAAAATTACCAATAGTAATTACGGGTACAATAGACAACCCCAAAGTTGCTTTCAAAAGGCCAAAGCCTCAAGATGTTGACAGTTTTCTACAAGGAATTATTGGTGGTTTGAGGGTATTAGAATAAAAACGTACTATTTATGAGGGATTTAACATAATGCACTGGCTTGATTACGCTTTAATAGTATTTATGGCAATAGGAGCTTTATTAGGAACATGGACGGGGCCTCTCTGGCAGGTTTATCGAATTTGTTCAGTTATCTTGTCAGTCATTGCCGCTCTCTTGATTTATAAAATTCTAAGTAGCATCTTAGACGGCCTATTTAATCCTGAAATGGCCAATATAGTAAGCTTTGGAATAGTTTTCGTTATTATCCTGATTATGACATATGCAATCGGCAACTTATTCAAATCCACTCTGACTAAAAGGAAATTCGGAATAAGTGGGAGAATTTTAGGGGGGGGATTTGCATTCATAAAGGCAATCTTGACGTGTAGCATCATCATATCAGGAGTGTCTTTTATGGAAGGTAACAGGGCAGGCGTAATAGTTAGCAATTCTTTAATTGCGCATAATCTTGATAAAGGTGCAAAAGTCGTTATTTCTATGATTCCCCAAAATCTCAAAGATAAGTTGCCATCTGAGAAAACTGTTAATGTAAAAAAATAAAACAATTCACGAAGGGAGTAATTTATGGCTAAGTTACAGAAGTCTGAACATCCCGAAAAAGAAAAATCTGATACAGGGAAAAAGAATCAAGCTCTGGAGCGAGCAGTATCACAGATTGAAAGGCAATACGGGAAAGGGGCCATAATGCGCCTCGGGACAAGTGTAAAGCTGGATGTACCCGTAATTTCAACAGGTTCTCTCACGCTCGATCTTGCCTTAGGTGTGGGTGGTGTGCCCAGGGGAAGGGTGGTGGAAATCTATGGGCCTGAGGCATCAGGAAAAACTACACTGACACTTCACATAGTAGCCAATGCTCAGAAGGGTGGCGGTACTGCTGCTTTTATTGACGTTGAACACGCCCTGGACCCTGACTATGCAAAAAAGTTGGGTGTAAATATTGACAACTTATTGGTAAATCAGCCTGATACTGGAGAACAGGCATTGGAAATAGCCGAACTATTAACGAGAAGCAATGCAATTGACGTAATTGTCGTTGACTCTGTTGCGGCCCTGGTGCCAAGGACTGAACTTGAGGGAGAGATGGGGGATACTCATGTTGCGTTGCAAGCTCGATTAATGTCACAAGCGCTTAGAAAGCTCACGGCCGTTATTTCAAAATCAAAGACGTGTATCATATTTATCAACCAGATCCGTGAAAAAATAGGAGTAATGTTCGGTAATCCGGAAACAACACCTGGCGGGCGGGCATTAAAATTTTATTCCTCTGTTAGGATTGATATCCGTAGGATTGGGAGCATTAAGGATGGTGATCATATTATCGGAAACCGTGTTAGAGTTAAAATTGCAAAAAATAAAGTTTCTCCACCATTTAAAAAGGCAGAATTTGACATAATGTTTAATCATGGTATATCAAGGGCTGGTGATATAATTGACATGGGCGCTGAGAATCAAATAATAGAAAAAAGTGGAACATGGTTTTCCTATGGAAATATACGGTTGGGACAGGGAAGGGAAAATGCCAAGAGATTTATTGCTCAAAAACCCGAATTACTTAAAGAAATTGAACAGGCAATAATTAAAAAACTAGCTGCAAAAACATGAAACACATTGACTCTTTAAATAAAATGAGGTAATATAAAGTTTTGTAAAATAACAAACCCTAACTCAAGTTATGAGGTGTTAAAATGATTGGTATTTCAAAGCTGTATTGTGGTACGGTTGAACCTTCAGATGCGCTAAGATATGGCAGAGAATCAAAAAACCTGCCTTCACATCTTTTGCAATTTTCTAAGGACAAAAAACCTGTAGTTGTGTGGAGTGTAGGGCAGCGATGCAATCTTAAATGTGTACATTGTTATTCCCAATCGAAGGATATAGAGTATCCAAACGAACTAAATACGAAAGAGGCAAAGGCTCTGCTTGATGGCCTTGCGGAATACGGTGCGCCAGTAATTCTCTTTTCGGGTGGTGAACCCTTAATGAGAGAAGATTTACTGGAATTAATAGTATATGCACGTAATAAGGGTTTGAGAGCCGTTATAAGCACAAATGGAACTCTGATTACTGAAGAAAAAGCGGAAGAATTAAAAAAATTCGGGCTTTCGTATGTTGGAATAAGCCTTGACGGTTTAAGGGAAACCAACGACAAATTTCGTGGCATCGAAGGAGCCTTTGATGATGCACTACAGGGAATAAGGAATTGCCTGAAATTAGGGATAAAAGTGGGGCTCCGCTTCACCATTAACAAAAGAAATGCCAAGGACATCCCGGGAATCTTTGAGCTAATCGAGGAAGAAAATATTCCAAGGGTCTGCTTTTATCATTTAGTTTATTCAGGCAGGGGTTCAAGATTGATTGAAGAGGATTTATCACATGAAGAAACCCGCAGAGTCGTTGATCTAATTATAGACAAGACAAAGGAAGCACATGAACGTGGAAAGAAGATAGAGGTTTTAACGGTAGACAATCATGCAGATGGTCCATATGTATATTTAAGATTGCTTAAGGAAGACCCCAAGCGAGCGGCCGAAGTGCTTGAGTTATTAAAGTGGAATGAGGGAAATAGCTCCGGACATGGCCTTGCCTGTGTGAGTTGGGATGGCGTCGTACATGCTGACCAGTTCTGGAGACAATACACGTTTGGAAACGTGCGTGAAAGAAAATTTGGCGAAATCTGGGAGGATACTTCAAACCCCCTTATGGCAAAATTAAAGGATAAAAAACATTATGTTACTGGTCGTTGCTCTAAATGTAAATGGCTCGATATATGTGGTGGAAATTTCAGGGCGCGTGCCGAGGCATATTATGGAGATATGTGGAAACCAGATCCTGCATGTTATCTAACAGATGAAGAAATCGGATTACTTGTGGATGAACCCTTGACAGTCTGATGGATGTTGTCTGAAAAACATCAACCCTATTCAGGATTTAATCCTTTAGGAATTATGTGTACCTGGAAACAATCTCGATGCATAATATAGAAATCCCCCGTGTTTCCGGCAATTCGAAGAATTGCTTAGCTGTTCCACCTGGAACAGCCCCCTTTTCAAAGGGGGGGATTTAGGAGGATTTTCTTCAACTCATCAACGCCTCTTGTACCCTTGATACTCCTTTACCTAATTCAATTTTATAACCGTTTTCGTGTAAACATTTTTCAACTGCCGAGATTGCCAGAATTATGTCGAATTCATTGACATAACCCATATGTCCAATCCTGAATATCTTTCCCTTTAATTCGTCCTGACCACCCGTTATCGTTACTCCGGATTCATCCCTCAGCCTCTTTATAGCAGAATTAATATCGAAACCCTCCGGAGATTTTACGGCCGTTAAGACATTGCTTGAGGCATCTCCGGCAAAAAGCTCAAGACCTAATGCCCTTATGCCCTCTCTCGCAGCATGCGCTAATCTTGCATGTCTTTCCCAGACATTTTCAATACCCTCTTCCCTAATCATATCCAAAGCCTTGCCTGCTGCCATTATAAGCGTAATTGCAGGCGTAAATGCTGTGGTATTATTGCTCAAGCTCTTGCTCATCTTCTTGAAATCCCAATAGTACTTTGGTAGCCCTGCCTTTTTAATTGCCTCCCAGGCGCTTTGTCCCACACATACAAAGGCCAGTCCTGGCGGTAGCATACAACCCTTTTGTGAACCAGCAACGGCAATATCTATGCCCCAATCATCCATCATGAGTGGATGGACTCCAACGCCCGTTATTGCATCTACAATCAATAATACGTTATGGTTTTTCACAGCCTTTGCAATGCCTTCAATATCATGAACGACACCCGTAGATGTCTCACATTGTGTGACAAACACGGCCCTTACTTCCTTTTCTTTTTTTAATACATAATCCAAGAGGTCTGGTTTAAGGGCTTTTCCATATTCTATGTCAACGGGTATTACGTTTACGCCGTAAGCCTCACAAATATCTGCCCATCTTTTACCAAATTTGCCACCTCTAACTACAACTACTTTGTCTCCCTGGGACAAAGAGTTTACCACACAAGCCTCCATTCCACCTGTACCTGAAGAGGCAAACGTAAACACCTCACCATTTTTGGTCTGGAAAACATATTTTAAATCATTTGAGACCTTTAGAAAGATATTTGAGAATTCAGACGTTCTGTGATGAATCATTGGTCTTGCCTCAGCCAATGTTACTTCAGGCGGCACCTGTGTTGGGCCTGGTGTAAATAGATAAGTTTTTTTCATAATTTTCTCTTTCTAATTTCAAAAAAATGTTATGAAACTTAGATATGTGAAAAATGCCTTTTTGTTCTGTTCTTTGAGATTAGCCGATTATGTTTAAAATTCTTGCTGATTTTAATATAAAAGAAGTTTATGTTCAATCATTTTTAAAGACTTGGTTAGCAAATTCAAGCAAATTCAAACCTTGACTGGATGAGACAAAACATTTAATCTAATATCTCTGAAATCCAAATTTAGTTAAAAGGAATTAGATTTGATATTAGACAAAATCTACTCATATAAACTCAAAGAGGTTGCTGAGAATAAAAGACTTGCCCCTGTAGAAACCCTGAAAGAAAAATGTACGGTGCCTCTTAAAACAATAAAGTTTAGTGAGGCAATTAAAAAAAGCAATGGAATTAGGTTTATAGCTGAGGTCAAAAAGGCATCACCCTCTGCGGGCATAATAAGGAAAGATTTTAACTACATCAACATTGCAATGGAGTATGAAGCAAGTGGCGCTTCTGCTATATCTGTGCTAACCGACAAGGAGTTTTTTATGGGAGACCTGAAATACCTTACGGAGATTAAAGATACTATTGGTGTGCCTGTCCTGAGAAAGGATTTTATAATTGACTCGTATCAGGTATACGAGGCAAGGGCTGCTGGGGCTGATTCGATATTGCTGATTGCAAGGCTTCTCACAAAAGAACAGATAGACGTCTTTCTCTTGCTTTCCCACGACCTGGGGATGCAATGCCTGGTTGAAATCCACGATAGTAGTGAGTTAAAAGAGGTACTGGAAACAGGAGCCGAAATTATTGGAATTAATAATAGAAATCTTGATACGTTTGAGACAAACTTGGAAACTACACTTCGACTCTGTCCTCTTATTCCGAAAGGAAAGATTATTGTAAGTGAAAGTGGTATCAAATCCAGGGCTGATGTCTTGAAACTGGAAGAAGCCGGCATTGATGCAATACTGATAGGTGAAACCTTAATGCGCAGTGACGATGTTTACTTAAAGATAAAGGAACTGCTTGGTTCTGGCTTGTCCTGTTAGATAACACCTTTTTTTTGTTAAGAATATAGACTCGTAATTTGGCAAGTGTTAACGGATAAGCTAAAACTTTTAACATAATTGGGTATTAAACCGATTTGCTTAAAAAATATAAAAATATGATAATTATTTATTTACTATGCAAATTATTATGCTTATTTGTGATTTTTAACTTTTTTGAAAGTAAACAGTAATGGCCACCGTTACGGTAGAGGAAAAGAGGTTGCAACTAGGTGTAATGAATTTCAAATCTTTAGTACGTAATATTAAGTGCCAGTATAGATGTCCCGTACATATGGATATTCCAGAATATATACGTTTGATAGCGCAGGGGAAACACGATGAATCCTATAATCTCATGAGGGAGACAAATCCCTTACCCTCAGTTTGCGGGAGAGTATGTTATCATCCTTGTGAAAATGAGTGCAAAAGAAACAAAACGGGTGAATCAGTAGCCATAAATAACTTAAAGAGGTTTGTAACTGATTACGTTCAGTCTCATAGAGGTGGACCTCCCCAACTCAAGGTCAAGTTGAGGGAAGAAAGAGTTGCCATAATAGGTTCGGGTCCTGCAGGGTTAACGGCTGCTCATGACCTTGCGAAACTAGGATACAGAGTTACCGTCTTTGAAAGGGAACCTGTTGTTGGTGGTATGTTGCGGTTGTGTATACCTGCTTTCCGACTTCCCAGAGAACAAATAAAATATGACCTTCAATATATCTTAAAACTGGGTGTAGAATTCAGATTGAATACGAATGTAGGAAAAGATTTGACAATTGATGACCTTCTTAATAAGGGTTATAAGGCCGTCTTCATTGCCACGGGAGCACATAGAAGTAATACCCTAAATATACCAGGAGAGGATGCAAAGGGCGTAGTAAACTGTATTGAGTTTTTAAAAAAAGTTAATCTCAAGGGAGCTATTGAGATTGGGGCGAAGGTTGTCGTCATAGGAGGGGGAAGTTCTGCAATTGATTCTGCAAGAAGTGTACTACGATTAGGTTCAGAGGTAACCATCATTTATAGGAGAACCAGAAAAGAAATGCCAGCTTACCATTCGGAGATTAAGGAGGCAGAAGAAGAAGGAGTGAAAATAAAATGCCTGGCAGCGCCAATTGAAATTGTAAGTGATAATGAAATGGTTACGGCTGTTAAGTGTGTTGAGATGGCGCCTGGGGAAATTGATGAAAGTGGAAGGCCACGACCTGTCCCCATTTCTGGAAAGCAATTTATTGTAGAAACTGATTATGTTATCCATGCTATAGGTCAAATACCTGACTTGGAGGTTTTATCTGGTAATTCAGACATAAATGCGTCAAAGAGGGGCACAATCGAGGTAGAAGACTGTATCTTGAGGACGAATCGTCCAAATGTCTTCGCTGGTGGTGATGTAGTTACAGGGAATGGAATGATAATAGATGCCATTGCGCAAGGCCATGCCGCATCAAAATCAATAAACGGTTATATTAGTGAACGAGATTCAGTCGTAGAAAAAGAAGAAATATTAGTAAGTCTGGAGGATTCTGAATTTACCCAAAGAGAAAATAATTATGATACAATCGAGAGACAAAAACCTGAGATATTGCCTGTAGAGAAAAGGAGTAAAAAATTTATTGAGGTTTTTAAATGCATGACTGAGGAACAAGCAAAGACAGAGGCGCAACGTTGTTTGCAATGTGATAAAAATATTGAGATAGAGACAAGAGATTGTGTACTTTGTGGGAGATGCGCAAGTGTATGTCCGATGAACGCTATACGTATTTTAACCGTAAATGGGAAGGAGACACATTTCAGAACCTTTATGAACAAAGACGGAGCGGTCAGGTATAAGGATAGGGAGGCGTGTATCAAGTGCGGTATTTGTGCGGATTGCCCTACTGATTCGATAAGTGTTAAGAAGGTGGTTTGGAGATAAGATAGCTGTTTTGCAATGCCTGAATTCTAGTTTACGTTTTTTGTTTTGCATTAAGATGTACATTACAGTTTAAGGTTTATGGTCGTATAGCCCTTCTATGTTTGACTATCAGAATCAACACAGATAACAAATTCACAAATATGTTTTTAGAGGTTCAATAATAATTTTACAATTTTAGATATTTTTCCTGTCCTTTACTCGCTCGCTTTTAATGTACTCCAACTATAAATCCTCACGAATCATCCAGTCATATTTTGTGAATCACATAACTGATATAAACTAAATACCTAAGTAGTATCTGTTGCGGAATTGCTAATGACATTTTGTCAATTAGTTTTGGTATAGCTTATTTATTAATGACAAATTATTCAGTTTTATTACCTTGTAGTTTTAATGTTTGTTTTATAAATGGAAGAGGTTGTTCTTGTATCTTAAACTAACATAGATACTTAGCGCAAAATTTAATTAATCCATAGCTATCGTGATTAAAGTTGGTACTATGTTTGCGATTATTTATTACTGTAATTCGGATTTATAATTTTTCTTCAATTGAACATTTTTATTTGATATAATTGTTTTTATGTCTGGCATTTTAAACTTTAGTAAATAAAGTATATAAATTCGGCCACATTTTTCTGCCTAAAGTTAAATGCAAATATTAATACGGAAACGTAGTAAATAAAGGAAGGGGGCTATCAATGAAAGAAAATGATGTGGGAAGAAAGAATATAATTTTTGGGTTGTGCTGGCTCTTTCTATTTATGATTTCTGGTTCGGTTTTGGAATTTACCATAGAACAACCCAAATGGTATCAACCAATACAGAAATGGGGAATAACACCTACGAATGAATCACAGAATATCAAAGAAGAGGCAGCTTTTATAAAAAAACTTCCAAGGAAGCTATTGGTTACCAGCCACCACCATGCCAATGAATTTGCCCTGATTAATATCGTTTTAGGCATGATTATTGGCTCTATAGCATTTTCTTTGATTTTAAAACAAATTGCCTCGTATCTATTGATTGCAGGAACCGTATTGTTTACTTTGGGATTATTTTTTGGAGGACTTATCAGCCCGGCTTTTATTATTCCCATGACACCGATTGGTGGTTTTTGTATGATAATAGGGGTCTTGATTGTGGCTGTTGGTAAGGTAAGGTGCGTTTGTTCGGCAAGTGAGGTTGGAAGTAATCCATAATGGGAACACCCGTCGCAACGATTTCTAAATAACCCCTCCTCTTTCATTCCCGACAAATGGCAGGTGGGCTTCTCCCCAATGGTGAGAGGATTAAGGTAAGGGGGGCGTCTATCTATGTCTGTAAGATACAGGCGAAGAAAAAGAGAAAATTTTTTAAGGTAATTTAATCATGAAAGAGATATATCTTGACAACAATGCTACCAGCAGGATTCATCCTGAAGTTGCAGAAGCAATTCTAGAGTGCCAAAGAGAGTGTTACGGGAATCCATCGAGTATACATGATATTGGACTCAAGGCGCAGGCTGCTGTGAATCAGGCTTTAGAGAAAATTACAGATTTCCTTGGATGCAAGCCCAGGGAAATCATCTTTACAAGTGGCGGGACAGAATCGAATAATCTTGCCATTAAAGGTTTGGCGCTTGCCAACAGGGAGAAAGGCAATCACATTATAACCAGCCAGATTGAACATCATTCAATATTGACAACGTGCAAGTATTTAGAGAGTCAGGGGTTTGAAGTTACTTACTTGCCTGCAGATCATTATGGATTAATAGATTGCAAGGAGCTGGAAAAAGCCATAAATAACAAAACAATCCTGATCTCTATTATGCATGCGAACAACGAGGTAGGAACTATTCAGCCTATTGATGAGATAGGTGATATTGCAAGGTCTAAAGATGTATTGTTTCATACTGATGCCGTTCAAAGCTTTGGCAAGATACCAATTAACGTAAATGAGTCTAAGATTGACCTTCTTTCGCTATCTGCTCATAAGAGTAATGGACCAAAAGGCATTGGACTTTTGTACGTTAGAGAAGGAATAAAGTTAACTCCACTTCTTCATGGAGGAGAACAGGAAGGGGGACGTAGGGCGGGAACAGAAAATGTTCCCAATATAGCTGGTTTGGGCAAGTTGGTAGAATTGCTTAAGCAGGATATGGACAGGAGAAATCAACTATTAACGGGATTAAGAGATAGACTTTTCCAGGGTATAAAGGACAAGGGAATCAGCGTCGAACTGAACGGGCATCCTACCAGTAGACTGCCTAATACCCTGAATATCAGCTTTGGCAAAATTGAAGGAAGGACACTCATCATAAGCTTGAATCTTGAGGGTATTGCTGCTTCACAGGGCTCTGCATGCACAATTGGAACCATGAAGGCATCTCATGTGCTTACGGCTATGGGGAAGACTCCTGAGGAAATACAGGGCTCCATACGTTTCAGTTTAGGATATGAAAACACAGAAGAAGAAATAGATTCTGTCGTAAGCGTGATGCCAAAGGTAATCGAATATGCAAGGGAATACGGATCAATTTGCTATTTAACAGGAGAGTTTAAGTATACGGCTGAAGAGAGCTGTTGTTCTCAACCATTGTTTAAGGCATAGAGCGGTATGGCCGCAACCAGGCAAGGTAAAAGATAGGGTATCTCTTTTTTTTTCTAATGGTTGCAATGAAACGTTTTATATCAACAAAATCGAGGTATTAATATGAAAACAGAAAATAACGATAATGAAGAATATAGTTTGAATAAGCTGATCAATATGGCTATTGAATTTCATGGTTTTCCTGTACCCGGGGCGGTAATAGGAGTTTTTATGGCTGATTGGGCGCTGGAGTTGCTTAAAGATGTACCGAAAGTAGATGCTATTATTGAAACATGGTTATGTCTTCCCAGTGGCATACATACAGTGTTGCGTTACAGGCGAAATAAGACACAGTTTAGAGTTGTAGACTTTCATAAGTGTGCGGCTACCTTCTATGACAAAAAGACTGGTGAAGGGATTCGCTTTTGGCTGGATACCGAAAAAACAAAGGATTTTCCCAATATTCATGGTTGGTATTTGCGAACTTTAGACCATAATTTGGGAAAGGGAGAGCGTTGGGCGCCTGTAACAGAAGAGTTCTTACTGGCACGCCGAAAAGTACTGTCTTATGAATACGTAAAGATAGTCGTTCCAAAGGCTACCCTATCAACGCCTGTTGTTTCTTGTAAGGAATGTAACGAACTATTCCTCTCTGTTGAAGGGCAGGAAAAGTGTGAAGCATGTTCAGGTAAGGCGTATTATAAAAGGATAAAGGAGGAGGAGTGTTCGCTTCCGAAAAAATGAAAATGTTTAAGTGGGTTATCTTGATATACCTGTCTCTGAACGTGGCCGCATGCGCTGTAACAAAACCTTATTCCAAAGAGGATTCAGGTAAGGAGATGGCACTTGTCCCTGCAGGTGAATTCATGATGGGTACTAGTGAAAAAGATATCCCTTATCTGGCAAAATTATACAACGAGAGAGCAAAGTGGTTTAAGCGTGAAGTACCCAAGCATAAAGTTTATGTGGATGCCTTTTATATTGATAAGTATGAAGTCACAAATGCCGATTATAAAAAATTTATAAAAGCAGGAGGATATAACAAAAAAGAATACTGGACTGATGAAGGTTGGGAATGGAAAGAGATAGAAAACGTTACTAAACCTGCCTTCTGGGAAAACAGCAATTATAATAAACCTGACCAGCCGGTCGTTGGTGTTAGCTGGTATGAAGCCTATGCGTATGCCAAATGGAGAGGTGGCAGGTTGCCTACCGAGGCGGAATGGGAAAAGGCGGCGAGGGGCACTGATGAAAGATTGTATCCCTGGGGTGAAGTTCCTGCCGATGAAGGAGGTATTTACAGGGCCAACTATAAATCTGTTAAATATGATGATGATGGGTTTTATCATCCCGCCCCTGTAGGAAGCTTTCCCGAAGGCGCAAGTCCATATGGTTGTCAGGATATGGCCGGTAATGTATGGGAGTGGTGTTCTGACTGGTTTGGTTTCGGTTATTATAGACAGAGTCCCGGCAAAAATCCAAAGGGGCCTCCCACTGCTCCCGGCAGGGTGGTACGGGGAGGGTCATGGCGGTATTTAATGGTCGACCTCAGATGTACCTTCCGATTTGCAGTTTTCCCAGATGTTCGTTTGAACTTTGGAGGTTTTCGTTGCGTTGAGGAGGTTAAATAAATTACTATGATATTAGGTATATATGGCCTTAGAAATGCAGGTAAGACAACTTTGCTTGAAAGCCTGACCAGGGAATTAGTAAACGATAGTTACAAAGTTGCGACTGTAAAATACGCTACCGTTAACATCTCTATTGACAAAGAGGGAAAGGATAGTTGGCGGCATAAGAAGGCAGGGGCAATTAGTGTCTGTGTATCAGGAAAGAATGAGACGGCTTTTATTATGGAAGCAGTTAGTGGATTTGATGATATTATATCTACGTTACAAAACCTTTCTCATCCGGACGTTATCCTTGTAGAAGGATGTGAAATTCAAGAAGTGCCTAAAATAGCGGTAGGTGATGTCGAAGAAAGAGAAAAAACCGTCTTCAGGTACAATAATAATTTACAAGAAATAAAAACATACGTTGAAGAGTCTATTGAGGTCGAAAAAACTTACAGCAAACTACCAAAAACGAATTGTGGAAAATGCGGATATAATTGTGAAGAAATGTCAAGATTGATTATGCAGGGGCATAAGGTGCTAAAAGATTGTAAATCTCTATCGGATAAACCCATTTATGTTACGGTTAATGGTGAGGAGGTTGTAATGGCGAAATTTGCAAAGGATCTTATGGCTCATACGATTTTTGGCACTTTGTCAGCGCTTAAGGGCGTTGACGAGATAGACGAGGTCAGAATAATGATAAAAAAACACGAGGGATGGAGTGAAGATAAGATAATATCGTTCAAACCAGTAGATACAGGATTGACTCATTGAGAAAATTAGCGAAACCTACCCGACTTTGCCCACCCGGCCAAACCGTTCGCCTGCCCGACAAGAATTCTGTAGATGGGGCTGGAAGGTAATGTTATTGAATTAAGGGAAAAATCCACCTGGCCCCGCATCTTGCTTTCAGCAAGAAAGCAGCGGGGTAAATTGGAAGACCCTCTCGAACTTATTCGATTATGATGAAACAGACTGATTTATGAGTATAAAGGCGATATTATTTGATATTGGAGGAACTATTTTAAAGCAAGGAAGAGGTACGCCCAAAGAGCTGGCTTACGCAGGCGCACGAAATGCATATGAATTTTTAAACAAGCAAGACGTAGATATGCCTCCGTATGAGGCTTTTTTTCAAAAGGTTCAATCTCTATTGTCAGACATTGGTAATCGCAAAAAGGGTGGTATAAAGGGTAATATAAAGTCTGGGAATATGAAAGATAAAGTACAGGCGCTGCTTGAGGAGATTAAGGTTAAAATATCTGCTCAAATGTTTAAGAAATTAATCAATGCCTGGTACCAGCCTTTTGCTGGGGAACTTGATGTTTATGAAGATGCGGAGCAAACCCTGATGGCCTTAAGACAAAAAGGTTTCAGGCTTGCCGCTATTACAAATTCTGCATGGAGTGGTGAGTTAATAGAAGGGGATTTAAAAAGATTTGGAATTGCGCGTTTTTTTGAAGCTGTGTTTGTATCGTCTGATGTTGGCTTCAGGAAGCCCAGCCACGTTATCTTTGAAAGAGCATTAAAGGAATTAGGCCTGGATGCATCAGAATGTATATTTGTGGGTGATAGTATTATAGAAGACATTCAGGGGGCTCAACGGGTAGGGATGACTGCGGTTCTGAAAGGAAGGAATCATCAGAAAATAACAGGCGTAACACCTGATGCAGAGATTGTTAAACTTTATGAAATAGTTGAATTTTTAGAGAAAGAGATGCAAACGGATAATAGGTTGGTAAAGAGTGAAAAAGATGGATGAAGATGAGATGAAATATAGAAAAAAGTAGTTAAAAAAAATTTAGTTATATATTTCTATCCTTAAAACCTCTGCTTTTGGCAGGAGATCAGAAAATAAAAAAGCTTACACTCCTCCTTTTAACCACTTTTTTAGGGTGGTTGTTTATTTGAAATTTCCACTTCACTCAATTGCCAAATAATAGTAATCTCTTAAACGATAGACCCTTCGTTTTTAGTGAATCAGTCTACTCTAAGAGGTGAAGCGATCAGGACTATTCTATCTATCCAAATCTTTCCGTATGCTTTTGTATAGTTGCATTTTATGTAATCGCCAGCCTTGAGATGTTCGAAGCTTATTTCGTCTTCCTTGTGGAACTTGGTACCACCTCTGATTGATACTATATCTGTCTTTTCATCTCCTTTGTAGCAGGCTTTAT
>JBHICG010000069.1:0-17750 GCA_046759445.1 Candidatus Scalinduaceae bacterium | reverse complement strand
GACTAGAGGGGTGAAGCGGTATCCAACCGGCATCGTTCTTCCTCACCCATATACCCGCAGCTCCAAAATCAATGATGACATCGTCAAAAACAAATTCTCCCTTTTGTATTACTGTAAATGTCTGACCAGCAATGGTCATTATACCTTTTCTTGAACTCATGACTGGATTTAATGAAACCGAGTAACTCACTGTCCCGTTTCCACTTCCACTGCTACCCGACGTTATCGTTATCCATGATGCATTGCTTGAAGCCGTCCAGGTACATCCACCAAGAGCACTTACACTTACACTGCCAGTTCCACCACTTTCACTGAAGAAATGACTTGTAGGCGAGATGGAGAATGTACAGCTTTGTGTTAGTTTAATTAAACCCCACCATGTGCCCCAACGATCATCACTGGCGGTAGGCCCAACATCTGTAGCTGCATATTCCTGGATAGTCCACATATCGATATCATTTACGGGATCAACCACCGTATTACTGTAATCGCCCCAGCGTACTCTACCACTACCAACGTCTTTAATGTAGGTATCCTCACCGGCTTTCAGGACGGCATCATCGCGCATGATGTTGGCTGGGTCGGTACCTGAGCGAAATGAATAGTTGCCGCTGGCAAACTGATTGGCAGAGAATCTTGAATAACCGATAAGAACATCATCATTTTTGTTCACTGCTATGCTGGGAAAAGCGTAAAAGTTCCCGCCCACAGAGTCATCTATACGACCGCGCTGCAAAATACTGGCATCCGTTGCAATTTGCCACCACTGAATTGAACTCCGTGACGGCGCTACAGTAGGCAAGAACACTGTGTGTGTAGTCCAAAGTGTATCATTGCGGTATAGTAAATTGCCTATTCGCGCGTCGTTTACCATTATCCCCGTTCCAGAACCTAGCTGCGGAGCAAAATTATCTGGTACAATCCCTGCCCAATTTTCTGGGCTGGTAGGAAACCCTATAGGTGTCAGCATTTCATTGCCCACTACACCCGTAATTTCGTATAGGCGAAGCATACCAGCGTTACTATCCCAGCGATTTATCAGGTAAATCCTAGACAACGTACTGCTATAAGTAGTTGCAGGCACATGAGTACCGCCTAATGTCGTGGTTTGTATTAGAGTATGTGTGCCAGCCACATTATTATATAGGTCAATCTTTTTAAACACGTAGATGTTAGTACCCTGAAAGATACCACCGGCAATTGTAAACATATTCACCGATACAACTATCCAATCCTTATTAAATCCCATACTCGGGAAGTCCACCCAATTTGTGTTGGTAGGATCGGCATCTATTCTGAAGAGGTTCCAATTACCAGTTGGGTCACTTGTTTGAGACACAGCAATCAACTGGGCCGAGCTGGCAGAGAAGGAATCTGCACAGGCAGTAAACATCCAGCGGTTGTTTAAATGATCGTAGAGCACCTTGGGGTCAAATGCATTAGGATTGCCCAAGCTTGCCCAAAAGCCGTCCATTGATACTGTACTAAGCGCAGTACCAGAACGGTTCTGTATGCGCACCTGCGTGTTGAGTGTTACCATCAGGTGGTTTGGTCCCACTGCGCCGTGTGTGTCTGGAGGTATAGAAGTGTTATTGTCATCAATAGCTAAGAAGTTTTTGGAGGGTGCAGGAGAGGGGATAAAAGCTTCTGGAACTGGTTCTAGCTCTGTAAAAGCGTTATCAGTACCACTTCCTACCTGTGGAGTTGAAGATGGTGCGATACCGCTTGGTAGCGGCAAATTACCAGGAACGGGCATATAGGGAGGTACCTTAGGCGCTTTCGGTACGGCTGGATATAATGCCTCCTGCTGTGCAAGTTCACTGAAGTTTATGACTGCTTGCTGGATTGAAGTCCCCGGTGCTCCGTAAATTGTTTCCTGCGCAGCCGTACTTCGCGGGGACATACAAATTATTGCAAAAGATACAATAATGGGAAAAACAGCTAATTTTTTCATAAGAAAAAACACCTGCAGTCTATGATAAGCTAGTGATTCGTGTGCGTGATTGTTAGTATTGCTGCAATTTTTATTTACGGATACCCGTTGGCTGAGTATGCGTTAACCTCCCATTATCTAATGGGGAAGGAATGACCTTATATATCAGACAATCTATTCTTATATAGTTGGTTCTCATAAAACTGAAAGATATCTAAAGAACTATGTTGAGTCAAGACGAAAGTAAAATGAAAAGGGGATGTTCTTTTCATATCACCGACTTTTCTCAAACTATTATCTATAAAATCATCATACCCCCTTCCTCTTGCATTTTTCTTATCTTTAAGTACAATAGCGAACCATATAAAATACACAATTATTCTAAGGAGTTAATTTTATGATTAAGGTAGTTTCTAAAGGTGTTGTTGCCCCAAAGGGGTTTAAGGCAGGCTCCACACATTGTGGCCTTAAAAGAAGCGCTAAAAATCATGATATTGGCATAATCACCTCAGAAAAGCCATGCAAGGCTGCTGCGCTTTTTACGACAAACCAGATATTAGCGGCACCAATAAAATACAGCAGAAAGATTATAAAAAAAGGCCTCGTACATGCCATAGTCGTAAACAGCGGAAATGCTAATGCATGCACGGGTGAGAAAGGCTATAAGGATGCAGAAGCAATGGCGCAATCAACGGCAAAACACCTTAACGTCAAACCTGAAGAAGTTATAGTCGCCTCTACAGGCGTAATAGGACGACATCTCCCAATGAAAAAGATTCAATCAGGTATAAACAAATCTTTTACACAATTGGGGAATCAACACACCCATGCAATAAATATTTCAAAGGCCATAATGACAACTGACACTGTACCCAAACATATCGCCGTTAAGACACGTATAGCTAATAAAGAAGTTACTATTGGGGCAATAGCCAAAGGTTCAGGCATGATCTCTCCGAAAATGGCTACAATGTTTTGCTTTATTACGACTGACGCTTCAATCTCCTTAAACACCTTACGGTCCTGCATTAAAAATTCAGCAGAAAATTCTTTTAATCAAATCACCGTCGACGGCCATATGAGTACAAGTGACATGGTTGCAATTCTCGCAAATGGTGAGGCACATAATTGCAATATAACACCTTCAAGCACAAAAGAGCTTGCATTATTTCAGAAGGCGCTTGATTATGTAACCTTACAAATGGCAAAGGCAATAGTAAAGGATGGAGAAGGCGCAACAAAATTTATACAGGTGGATATAAACGAGGCGAGATCAACGTCTGATGCAAAGAAAATCGCACGAAAGATAGCAGATTCTCCACTGGTCAAAACTGCCATAAATGGTAAAGATCCCAATTGGGGAAGGATTATCTCGGCGGCAGGTTATGCAGGAGTCCCTATTGATGCATCCAAGATAAAATTATACATTAACAAGATTATGATTTTCAAGAATGGTTTGCCAATCACCCCCATTCCAAAAAGACTAAACGATGAAATGAAGAACTACGAAATAAAGATTCAATTATGCCTGGGAATGAGCAACAAAAGCGCAACACTATGGACGTGCGACCTATCAAAAGAATACATAAGAATCAACTCCAAATACCATACATAAACGAAAGCGATTTGGATACTGTTATAGTTCTTCGCATATTACGCAGCAAAGAAATAAGATTTGAGGCTATGAATTAAATGGAATGTCTTTCTGGTATGTTTAAGTCCTATGGCAGCAAATCAGTATTTTATTCAAGAATTGTTTTTTTGTTTTGAATAGGTAGAACAGTAGTAGGGGTATTTTCATTCGTATTAACCATCCCGGGGTCGGATAAAGGTATATAAGTTAGTTTTGTTTTAATTCTATTTTTAATACGTTGCTCTTCCTCTTCAATAAATGATTCAACAATAGGAATCCTCAAAACTAACTCACGTGCAACTTCCTCACTTGCCCTTGCCGCATAAACATCTCTTAAACTCATATAGTTCTGGAATGATGCAATTACAAAATCAAGAGGATTGGTCGCCACACGTATGTCATTATCATACCTCTTATGTTCGCCTTCAAAAAGCATGCTACCGTCTTCTACAGAAACACATTTTATATGTAAGCCAATCCTGATCTGAGCAAATAACGTGTAATAAGAATTTTTATAGTCAGTAACTTTGCCATAAATCAACGCATCCGCTCCGAGTATCTTTCCCAACTCTTGTGGCGGATAATTATTTAAATCATTAGGCGTAAAAATATCGAGTTCTTGTAACACTTTATCTACATACATTAACTCTATATCCTGAAATTCCCTGGCAGCAAAGTGTCCAAAGAAAAACCTTCTTAGCCTATTGGCATAAGTCCAGTTCCAATCATCCTCTTTTTTACGGTTAAACCTGGGGATAGGAACTTCATTCAAAATATAATTGCCACCTACCAAATTATCAAAGGGTAATACTGCAATCTTTCTGGGTGGATCCGTATAAAACTTGTCTGAAATCTCGAATTCTTTATCACCTGGATCAATTTGATAAATTCTATCTACGACTTTTTTCTTACCATGTTCTGCAATCTCTCTTTCTTTTAAAAAGAATGGTTCTTCACCAGAAGTTCTTCGCTTGCTGGAGCCACAACCCGTAACTAATAATGAAATAACCAGCAAAATCACAAAATTATTAAATATTTTCGAGAAAAACATAAAGATTTCCTTCCATCATATTCTTTGAAACCTTTGACATGCATATGTTATTTAAATAAATTACAACTGTCAATAATTTTCATGGGAATAATGTGCTTTTTTTCAATAAAATTCGATTTCATTTTCAGAAACCTTTTTTCTTAATTGTTTTTTCTGAGATCCTTTTCTTTTGTCCCGCAAGATTTTTTCCTTTGCATAGTAGGGTTTCTTTGTAGGAATCCGCTCTTTTTCTCTAATATTCAATTCCATTAGCTTTACCTGGAGTCTTTTAAAAGCAAGTTCTCTATTCCTAATTTGTGAGCGTGATTCTGTGGCAATTACCTTTATGCCCGTAGGCTTGTGAAGTAATCGAACACAAGACATCGTTTTGTTTTTGTGCTGTCCACCGGGACCAGAACTTTTAAAATAATCTATTCTAACCTCCTTTTTTAAATTTCTTAAATCAATTGAACATTTTCTCATTCAGTCCCTATACTCCAAACTGATCATTTAATTCATTAATCAGCTATCCCCAATTGCTAACATGCCCATTTTTGCCTCTACCATACTATTCGCCACCCTATTTGTTGAAATATCCTTTTCTCTCGAAACAGAAATAATCTTTCGAACCCTTTTATAAATCTTTGAAACACTTTCATAAACATTCTCCTTTTTCAAACCTTCATATTCGGCAACTACATGTATAAGCCCCCCCGCATTTATGACATAATCCGGCACATATAAGATTCCCCGCTGATGTAGTAAATCGGCATCCTCCTCCTTTAAGAGTTGATTGTTCGCGGCGCCAGCTATTATATTGCATTTGAAATAAGGAATAATATCTTCATTCACTGTACCAGACAATGCACATGGTGACAAGATATCCACATCCTGTGAGTAAATTTGCTCAGGGCGAACTATTTTCACATCTATTTCACTAACTAATCTTTTCGTTTTTTCATCATCAATATCCGATATTGTTATTCTTGCCCCTTCTTTATGGAGCAATAAAGCTAAATGATATCCAACATTACCCACTCCCTGGATAGCAACAGTTCTGTTACTCAACGAATCTTTGCCATAAAGTTCACTTAAACACGCCTTCATACCCCAAATAACTCCCAATGCCGTAATAGGAGAAGGGTCTCCAAGCCCTCCCATCTCCACAGGTATACCAGTAACCTGTCTTGTTTCCGTACGAACCTTAATCATGTCTTTCATATTAGTACCGGAATCTACCGTAGTAATGTAACTTCCCTTTAAAGATTCAACGTACTTACCAAAAACCTTAAAAAGCCTTTCTCTATCTTCGCATAAATTACTTTTTAAAATCACTGCTTTTCCACCACCATAAGCAAGTTCGCATATAGCTGACTTGTAAGTCATCGCCTTGGAAAGTCTAAGAACATCTTTTATGGCTTCGTTCTCAGAATGATATTCAAAAAAACGGCATCCTCCTATGGCCGGTCCTAATTTTGTACTATGAATGGCAATCATAGCCCTTAATCCTGATGCCTTATCACTACAAAACATCAATTCTTCATGCTCATCACTTTGAATTAGCTTAAAAACATCCATTATAAGAAACTTATCAAAACGTAAAGCCTGAGTCAACATTTATAATGGAAAACTCTATAAGTACATGAAACACAGAGCACACATTAGTAAATTTATGATATTGTTTTTTATGTTCTCCTTAACTTTAAAAATATTTATGGCAGAATCTGAAAGAGCAATATATTACTTGCAAAATTGAAAATAAGATTGATTTGCCAAAATAACAATAAAAATAAAAAATGGCTGAAGTTGTTTCAATTCACATTGTACGAAAGCATAATGCACCTATAGAACCCTGTGATCTAGTCATGGTATACACTAATTATGGAATTGCTGGAGACTATCGTTCAGGGGGAAACACAAAATTGGACAAATTACCCTGATTGAGGCAGAAGTAATGGACATGGCATCTCGTACACTCAATTATGAAATACCTGTAGGAGCAAGCAGGTGACAGGTTATGGTCAAGGTGGTATACGCTGCCGAGTCATTGAAGGAAATAAACTTAAAGTAGGCGACAAAATAATATTGGAAAAACCTCGCTGGCCTCTTTACGCAAGGTTATCAAGTTTTCAATATAAATTTATCAGTTATCTCTTGAGGTTTTCTACCAAAAAATAATATGTAACGTTTTTAACCAATCTTGGCCTTGATTTCCTCAAGAAGTTTTTCTTTTGTAACAGGTTTCTCAAGAAACACAAGGTCTGGATCCATCTCCTTCAAATTTTTATATGCCTTCGGGGAAAAGCTACTGGCTATAATGATAGGAATATCAGCATATTCGGGTGCACCCTTTATGTACAAGAAGAATGTATCACCAGTTACCAGGTCTAAGAGTATATCGAGGATAATCAAATCAGGTTTCTCTTCTTCCAGTTTCGATAATGCCTCATCGCCATCATATGCACGGATAATCTTATAATCTGTATCTTCCAGCATCATTGCATAAAGGTCATGAAAAGCCTGCTCATCCTCTACTATCATTATAGTTTTACCCATTTTTTATTGCTCCTTCCATTTGAGATTTTATTATCATAAAGTCTAGTTATCATTATTTACAAAAAAAAACAGTAACGGAAGTCTTTATTACTTACCTACCCACAACAAGAGGTTCCTTTTCCGTCACTAACGGCAACGTAAACTTAAATGTTGAGCCTTTACCTTTACCTTCACTTTCAGCCCATATTTTTCCCCCATGAGCCTCTATAATAGTCTTACATATAGAAAGACCAACACCTGTACCAGGTATGCTTGCATTCTCCTGATAGAATCTTTCAAACAGCTTATATTGCTGTTCTCTGGAAAGGCCAATACCTGTACCAGAATCCTGAACTGAAAATTCTAACTCGGAATTCTTTTGCTGAAGTGAAACTGATATCTCACCATTATCAGTATATTTTATAGCATTATCTATTAAATTTGTGACAACACGCAAAATCCCCTGCCTGTCCACTACAACGTTTGGTAATTTCTCAGGTAACACGCTTTTAATTGTCAGGCCTTTATCTCTTGCCAACAAGGCAGAGCCATTAATTACCTGAATGACTAATTCATTTAACTGGAGAGATTCTCTATCATAATTTTCCCTGCCAGATTCGAGAGAAGTCAACTCCAAGATACTTTCAACAGTTTTATTAAGTCTTTTAATATTTCCTTTTATAATATCATTAAAAAGATCTTCTTTATTTTTGCTTTTCCTTCCATCCTTCGGTTCTTCAGCCCATAATTCAAGAGCCAGCCTTAATTGAGCCAATGGAGATTTCAGCTCATGGGAAACGTCCTTGATTATATTGTCTTTCATCTTATCCAGACCTCGGAGCTCTTCATTAGCCCTTTCGAGATTTCGTGTGGTTTCCTCAAGCGCCCTGGTCTTTTCTTCTATAGATTCTGCCATAGTATTAAAGGATTCCGCTAATATTCCAAATTCGTCACCTGATTTCACATCAACTCTCTTTGAGAGGTCACCACTGGCTATTGCCTTTGTAGCAACAACTGTGCGTGAAAGTGGTTTTCTTATAAATTTTCTTATCAGTAAATAAGTTAGAAATATTACCGATATAGTAGAAATAATACCTATTGTGAGAAGAATCAATGAATTAGTCCTTATCGCAGACTCTAGATGTCCTGCTGGAGCGACAACACTTATGGCCCCTCTCAATTCACCTAGTTCATAACCTTCCTTTTTGTACCCAGTTATATCTACCTCGCCTTCATAATCTGGCAAGCCATGACATTGAAGGCAATCTTCTTTTATATATAATGGTATCATATATCTAATTATTTTCTTACCTTCTTCGTCATAATCTTCACCCCATACAGCGTCTTTGCTCTCTTTTGTTTGGAACTGTTTTAACATCTTTATCTCATATTCATCAGGAGCATTCTCAGGGTTTCTATATTCTAAGCTCGTTTGTTTTATAACATAATTCGTAGACAAGCCAATTCGCTTTGAAATTGCCGTACCAACCTTTGCAGGGTTTAAGTGCTTAAATGTTACGTTTCCAGTCTCTGGATCTGTATTGATTATGTCTTGTTTCTCTGCAATGTATTCACGAACAATTTCCAATTGTTGAGCAAGTATTTCCGCCTTCTTTTCTATTTCTCTCCGGATTAAAATCTCTTCCTTTTTTATTATCCATGTAAACAATAAACCCATTACGACAACCATTATTGGTGCGATAAAACATAATAGTTTTGTTACTAGCTTTACTTTTAAAAACATAATCAAGAAACAGAAATTATTTTTATTGGAATTAATCTGATAATTTCTTCTCTACTTCATCAAGTAATCTTTCCTTGGTCAGATATGATTTCTCAATATACACAAGATTTGGATCTGTTTTTTTAAGGCTTTTGTATTGTTTTTGAGAGAAGGCGCTGATTATTATTACGGGAATATCCGCGTATTCAGGCATACCTTTTAGATGCAAGAAAAAAGCGTCTCCCGTAACCATGTCCAGAAGCATATCCAGGATTATCAAATCAGGTTTGGTTTGTTCCAATTTATTCATAGCTTCTTCACCGTCATAAGCATACGTTATATCATAATTATTACCCTCAAACATTACTTTATATAAGTCTTGAAAGGTTTTTTCATCCTCAACTATCATTATTTTCTTGGTCATATCTCACTACTATATTATAGAAGTTTAAAATATTCGTACGTTAATGTTCACCTTTTCTATCATTTGAAGGGAATAAATAGCCAACCCACATTAAGATTAGATATTAAGGCACTATTCTTTACTTACCCTCTTTTACTGCTATTCAAAGGCAAGGTAAACTTAAACGTAGATCCCTTACCTTTGCCTTCGCTCTCAGCCCAAATTCTGCCACCATGCGCCTCAACAATTTTCTTGCAGATAGCAAGGCCTACACCGGAACCGTCGCTCCTTGCTTTTTCTTGAAAAAATCTAGTAAAAAGTTTATCGTAATGACCCTTCGGTGTACTTAAACCGATTCCAGTATCTTTAACCGCCACTTCAATTTCTGTATATCTTGTCACAGCAGACACGATAATTTCTCCAGATTCAGAATATTTAATAGCATTATCTATCAAGTTAGAAATGACTCTGGTAATTTCCTGTTTATCTCCCAAAACTTCTGGCAATTTGTCATTGGCTTTTACGGTTAATGTTAAATTTTTCTTACTTGCTAATAATTTTAACCCTTCAGTCACCTGATGTATTATTTCTTGCAAGTCCAAGTGCTCTCTTTGGTATTTCACACGACCAGACTCCAAAACAGATAAAGCCAGGATGCTTTGAATAGTCTTCTGAAGCCTTTTTATATTATCATTGATTATTTTATTTAATCTCTGTTCTTTTGTTCTATCCACATTTTTCTTATTTACTTCATTATTCCAGAGATCTATTGCCATTTGAACCTGTGCAACAGGCGATTTCAATTCGTGAGACACGTCCCGAATCATTGTGTCTTTCATCTTATCAAGACCTCGCAATTCCTCATTCGCCCTTTCTATTTCAAAGCTCCTTTGTTCAAGTTCTTTATTTATTAACTTCAAATCCCTTGTCCTTTCCTCAACAGTTTTTTCAAGATTTGCAGTATAATTTTGAAGTTCTTTTTCAAGCTTCTTCTGCTCAGTAATATCTCTTACAATCTTTATTATAGACTCTAACTTGCCTTCATTATCCAGTATAGGATATGATGCAATAAAGACATGTTTTTTATCCCTTTCGACATAGTGCTCTGCCGTCGCAGGCGATAGTGTTTCAATTGCCTTCATTGTAGGACAATTATTACAAATTTCCTCTCTGCCTTTATAAACGCAATAGCATTTTTTACCAACAATATCCTCGCCGTAAGTATCCATTGCGACCTTATTTACTTGTAGAATATTCCCCTCCTTATCCAGGACAGTCATGGGATCTCTTATGGCATCAAACATTGATTCCATAAAAATGTTAGACGATTGAAGCTCCTTATTTCTCTTGTTTATTGTTCTGGTCATTAAGTTAAAGGAATCTGCAAGCTCACCAATTTCATCCCTGGATTTAATCTTTACACTTTGAGTGAGGTCACCTGAAGCCATTTTTCTTGTTGCTTCTGTCAAAAAAAGGATTGGTGCAGTCATCCTTTGTCCCATAAAAAAGGCGAGCACTATTATTCCTATCGAAACTATTATCATAATGGTAGTAACATTCCTATGTAGTTTGTTAACCGCCTTATAACCTTCGTCATAATCAATTTCAGCTATTATGCCCCAATCAAGTTCAGAAATCCATCGCCAGAAACCTATTACCTTTACTCCACGATAATCTAAATACCCTTCACCATCATAGCCTTCATACGCTTTTAAACATTCTGACACCGACTTGGTCAATTTTCCTGTTTCAGGGTTGATTAACTTTACTTCCAAGGTAGTTCTTTTTTTTATAAACCCTTCCTTCTTTAGATACGGAACAAATCGAGATTCTGTTATCATATACCCTTGTTTATTAATAAGATATGTTTCACCACTTTCACCTAATTTTATACTCCTCATCAAGTCACTTATTTTATTCACATCGACCCTGAGACATGCGACCCCCATGATTCTATTTCGGTCTGTAATAGGTGTAGATACAATCATAGTTGGCATACCCATTTCCATCTGCCCAAATTCATTTTCAATTGGGATTTCTGATGGGACTATTTGAGATACGAATGTAGTCCCATCCATTGCCCTCCTAAAATATTCGTATTCAGAGATACTTATGCCTACTTTACCCTTTGTGGTTGATATGGTAACAACACCCTCAGCATCGCTTATAAGAATTTCCTTATAACCGTACTCGTATTTTATATACTCAGCATAACTCAACAAACGCCAGAATCTCTCATCATCTATTGTGATTCTGGTAGCAAGGAGCGTAAAAGGATTTTCTGCAATAACCCTTGCGTCACCCTTTCTTTCTTCCATCCAACCCTTGATAAGTTCAGCCTGTTTATGACCAACACCTTGCAAATTAAGTATCAGAGATTCTTGCAATGCCTTCTGTGCTTTAGGATAAACAACCATTCTCATTACTATCAGAGGGATAAGAGCCAGTATTAAGAATAATAGAAAAGTCTTCTTTTTTATTGATTTGATTTGGACAGCTTTCCAAAAGGCTCTCCCTTTTTCAAGAATGAAAGGGAGTCCATTTTCCTTAAAGACTTCTAAAATAAAAATATCTTTTTTCCCCATTTTAAATGATATCAAGTTCGCTTATTAGCTATAAGTTTACTTACGGGTTTTACTACCCACAGCATAAAGGAGAATTGCTTTAAAAGCCAGAAAACAAGAATCTTTGTAATTTTCCAAATTAAATGCATACTAATTGTGTCAAAGATGATTCTTTTAAACATTTTGCTACCGGCAACAGAATGGAAAAGAGCTGTTTGAAAAGCCTTATTTTCTTTTGCAAGTTTAATCATAGGTGTGAATAGTCCAAAATGCGCACTGAATGTTGCAAGACGCCTGACGGCTTTTCCATAAGGAAGATCACCTGTTATATAAGAAAAACTATCATAGTAATCCCTAAAAGCCTCTCTGGATATGCCCACGTCCATCATAACCTCTGCAGCCCTAATACCAGTAATACAGGCGTTATTGATACCTTTACCTTTAAAGGCGCGAATTATGCCTGCCGCATCGCCTATAGTTACATATCTATCACCGAAGAGATGTTTTGCAGGAGCTATTGGAAACTGCCACCTGCTATAAGATAATTCGTGCCTTTGCATAGCAAAATTAGAGGGTAAAACTTTGTTTACCTGTGGTAGCAAAAGAAAGTTATCCATCCAACGCCAATTAACCTTTGAACCAGCAATATTTATGTCAAAATGGTCGATTTTAGGAGTTATGGCACCAAACTCTATACCCTTAAGCGAAGGAAGAAATGCATGTATACAGTTCCCAAACTTTTCCATCTCCCCTTTTTCAGGATAAAACTTAGTCATAATAGTGCTCAAATAGCGAGCTGTTCGATAACGCGTTGCTGTTTCAAAAACCTTGCATGCGCCCTCATCTAAACCAAATGCTCCAACTATAACATCAGCCCGTCTATTATCATTCTCACTATAAACCATTACACCACTTGGTTCAACATCAATATTTGTTATACGGCTTCGTATTACTTTTACACCTGCATCTCTTGCTTTATGTATTAAATAGTTGTCAAATAACATTCTCCGTACCGCATGCGATATTTCACCATCACACTTTAATTTTATCACTTCTTCATCAGAATGTAAATAATACGCAGGGATTTCTTCTAGTACAAGATCACGTGGGAATGGAATCCCTAAATCCTTTTCCAGTATTTCTTCTATCGGCGGAGAAAGTACTCCTACACATGGATTAAACTGTTGAGCTTTTCCAAAATCCTTACCCTCATACAATACTATGTTCAAATCTATATTACGCCTTTTGGCTAATCTACAAAGTGTAATTGCACAGCTAGTTCCTGCAGGACCTCCACCTATAATCACAACTGTTTGACCATCCTCAAGGGGACCAAGTCCCTTATTTGCCAAATGTCTTAACCTCCTTAAGTGTCTCAACTCACTACCACCAACAGTAGATTCAATAACCTGTTTAGTCCACGCAGTCAAAGTAATAGGCATTAATTTGAACTGTAAAATTGGATCAAATGCCTTTAAAAACACCCTTTTATAGGGAATACTTCCCGTACACATACTCCATATAACTTCCAACTGCTTCTTGACAGTTGGTGAATCCTTGCCTGATTCAAGGAGCGCTATGTAACTGGATGAGATACGCCTTCTGGACGTTATATAATTATTAAGGGCAAATATCCTCCGCCCATAAAAATTATCTGAACCCAGGAGCTTTTTGACTGGTCTATAATAACCCCTTAAAAATGCCCTTTCTGAAAAACCTAATTCAAATACACTTTCTGCAGCTATCTTAGATGTAACCAGAGCGGATTCAATCCCGTTTTTATAATATCTCGAAAGCGCCGCACTTCCTACAACAACAAATCTATCTGCAAATGGATGCCTTGCCTGTGTCATATTTATTTTGGGGAAACAAATACAATAATTCTCCGGCATCTTCCAACCTTCAGAAAACATGTGGCGAACAATAGGATGACTAAGAAATTCAAGTAAATGGGCTTTATTTAAGTCTGTTTTGCCAATCAATGTAGCCGTTATATAGTCCCCTCTGGGAGTAAGAGTGGCATATATAATTGGTTTTATTCCTAGTGAAAAGATGTGAATCTTATTTTTAAAATATTTATAAACATCCTCCTTACCTAAATAAATCTCTGCCTGGCAAACCCTGATAGTACGGGGAGGTATATAATCAAATCCTAATTTCTTGATTTTTTCCATCATACCACTATTCAATCCAAATGCGCCGACTACTAAATCCACAGCCATCTCTTCCCTTGAGCCTTTTTTTCCAAAGACTATTTTAGCCCGTTCTTTCGTGTTTGATGGCAATATTACTTCACTTACAATCTCAGAACATACTTTAACTCCCATGTCCTCAATATGTTTTAAAAGAAAGTTGTCAAAACTTATATCTTCCGTCTGTTGTGAAAACATAGGACCATTACCCCTGTAAACGGTTACTATCTTTTTTTCTGCTGATGGTCTTGGATTGCGAGTCTCTACAAGTCCATCTTGTGTATGTAAGCAATAGCCCTCAATCTCCTTTTGAATGCATTTTTCTGGAAGAAGAAAGTCATTGTTTTTTAATTCGCTATACAGTTTTTCTGAAATAACTCCCGCACATAGATTGCAACCTCGAGGTCCTTTTCGACTAAAGTCTTTTCCTTCAAATATGCTTATGTGAATTTCTATACCTCTTTCCTTGGCAATCCTTGAAGCAAAGTGGGCAAAAAAGCTGCCCGCAGGACCTCCGCCAATTATGGCAATCTGTGAACCGTTATTTAGAAAAAAATCTCTGTCTTTCATAGGACACTTAACATCCGAACAATACATCAATTCATCTTAAACCAGGCATTAATGTCATTTCTCTTTTGTCTTGCCCATGCAATCGTATCAATCGGCAACATCTTTGATACTAAACGCAGGTTTATGGCCTTATAGAATATTTCTTTGTAAGGTATATTTCCCGTTAACATGTTCCATAATATCTCGTTGACTTGATCTGCAACTTTCTTATCCTTTTTGGATTTGATAACCTTTATGTGGGCATTTGCAATTTGTCTTTGAGATGATATGTAATCATTAATTTTTAACATCATTATACCATATAAGTTATCACGAGCCAGGAGCCGTTTCGCCGGTTTAAAATAACCATTCATAAATGCTTCTCTGAATACACCGCACTTAATAGCTGTATAGGCTGATAGCTTTGCCATGTTAAAGGCCGATTCAATACCACTTTTATAAGAACGTGAAATACTTGCATCCCCTAAAATAACCATTCTGTCCGTATAAGGATGTTTAGCATAGGTTACCGGAATCTTCGCAATACACATACAAAAACTTTTTGGTATCTCCCAATCTTCTGGCATCAATCTTCTTACCGCAGGATGATTAAGAAAGTCTATCAAATTGTTTCTGGTTAAATCCTGTCTGCCTACTAAATTAACAGTCACATAGTCTGCTTTTGGTGTCATTGACGCAAATTTAAGTTCCTTTTTGCCCAATGCAAAAACAAATACATTATTGCCAAAGGTCTTTTCAATATATTCATTACTCAACATTATTTCACACTGGCACGTT
Source organism: Candidatus Scalinduaceae bacterium (assembly GCA_046759445.1). GTDB lineage: Bacteria > Planctomycetota > Brocadiia > Brocadiales > Scalinduaceae > Scalindua_A. The sequence goes on along the minus strand of JBHICG010000069.1, from coordinate 2,390 downwards.
CGAACGGTTTTAGGCGGTTTATAACCAAAACCTACATGGGCTATCTTTTCCATCATACCTGTATTTACGCCAAAAGCACCGACCACTAAATCTGCTTCAAGCTCTTTTTTTGATTCTCCTTCACCAAAGAAAACCTTTATCGGGCCTCCTTTTTTAGAAGGCAGTTCAAGCCCTTTCACAATCTCAAAGATTACTTTAACCCCCTTTTTTTTAACATGATTTAAAAGATAATCATCAAAACTTATATTACCTTCATGATGCGATAATAAAGGACCATTCCCACGAAATACCGTGACAATTTTTGATATATGTCCAGGAACAGGATGATGAAGACATACACTATCATCCTGCGTCTGAAAGTAATAGCCTTCTATTTTTCTCTGCACACAAAAAGGTGCAATGTCCATTTCCTCTTCTTCCAATTTATTAAACAGATTCTCAGAGATGACACCCGCACACATATTGCAACCTCGCGGTCCCCTCTGGCAGAAACTCTTTCTGTCAAAAATTGTTATAGATACATCAATACCCATTTCTGACGCATACCGCGAGGCAAAGTGGGCAAAAAAACTTCCGGCAGGTCCCCCACCTATTATTGCTATTTTAGAACCATTCTTGAGAAAAGGTTTGCTATCGTACATATTGTTCACAAATTCCAGGTCACAATTAACGTAATCCGTTGTCACCAAAACCTATATACGAATTTTATTCTTATTTTCCAGACAAATCAAGGTTAATACGTTCAGTTTTAGCGCACAAAAAAGGGGCACTTGTTTCATAAGTAACCCTTCATTTGAAAAATTAAACAACAAATATTATATATTCTTAACTGCGCAATACATAAATCATTAGCTATTTAGTTTACTCCAAACAACTTTCACATAATACTTCTTCTAACAGGATGTTATGGCAAATTAGACAGAGCTGGTATTTAAATCTTCAAAGTATTTGACAAACAAGAAGGTTACAACTTTGGCAAAAGGCTGCCAGAAGTGATGAAATCCTTAGGAAAAGGTATTGTTGAGTTCAAAAAAGGCATTAAAGGCGTAGAGGATGAAATTGAAGACGACGTAAACGAAAAACATGATAAAATAGAAACGGAAAATAAGAATCATACAACAGAAATGAAAGGATAATATTTAATGGCTCAAACCAGTAAAAGACGTAAGCTAAAATGGTGTACTAAAAAAGCAAACCATGGCAGAAAACCAAACTCTACAAAATCGTGATCTTGCAAGTTAATTACTTTCTTTTGAATTAGTGGAAATATTCATTATGTTCAACTTACACTACCGCTTATTTGTTTCAGTTAAGAGCCTTTTTTAATAAGTATTTTGTAACAACCGTCAACTTTCTCGACCTTTATAATTTCGTGTCCCTCTTCCTTTACGCTCCTGGGAACACTTCTCATCGGTTCTCCATCATCCAGAATTACTTCTAAAATCTGCCCCCCTTCCATCATTTCCAACTTTAACTTTGTTTTAACAAAATTAATTGGGCAAAGAACTCCTCTCAAATCAATTTTTTCATCCACCGTATTTTCACTCATTTTTCTTTTCTCTTCTTTCTTTTATTCAAAAAGTCTTCCAACACATGTTTTACACTTCTATATTCTTCTCTAGCACTGATATAAATACCGCTTCCTGCTAGACTCCAACTAAAGAAGTAGCTTATGAAGGCTGAACTGGTTTTGACTTCCATAGATAATGGAAGAAAGAATATGAATGGCACACAGAAATATATAACAAAACTAAAAATTATAAGCGACAATCCTAATAGCAATTTATGTTTCTTTATCTTTAGTTCTTCTTCCTCAAGCTTCTGTTTTTCTTGGTCAAAATACCAAGATTTTACTTCTGTCTCTTTCTTATTTTTAACTGATATGATTATGTATGAATATCCCGGCCAAACGGATGCACATTCTGTATCAAATAATGAGGGAGATGGTGGATGGTCAGGGTGTGAATGATAAAGGCCAATAATCTCTAATCTTTTTTTTGTAGCCTCCCTGTCTATATCTTTAAATGTTTTTGAATCTATTTCGTATCTATCCTGAGCTCTTTCCTTGTTTTTGTTTTCAACCGGGTAAACTTCACGTACTACTTTTTTTGCACTATCGTCACCTATAAGTATACCGCAACATTCAAAGGGATAAGCAGATTTAGCTTCCTTTAATAGCCTGTTAATTATATTATGTTTAATATAAATCACATAAACCCTCGAAGGCTATTTCGTTCATAGCTAAATGTGTAACTCATACACACGGCTCTTTTCCATCTTCTAAATAAAAAGTTGAGTTTCAGCGCCCTCCGCCATCCTCAACATTGTAGGCAATCCTATAATATCATCGACCTTACTTTTCACCAACTCTTCATCCAGCTCCATTAACT
>JBHICG010000068.1:0-18489 GCA_046759445.1 Candidatus Scalinduaceae bacterium | reverse complement strand
CTCTGGCCTATAATGTTTATAGAGAGGGCAAGTGGTTCTAATTCTGATTGTTTAAGTAGTTCATCAAGTTGTGCTGGGGTGGTACCTCGTGTTTTGGACGTGTCATAATCACGAGGTACTGTTGGAATTTTAGTATACATTATGCCGTAAACACCGATTGACAACAATGCAATTAGCGCAATGGCTCCATATGGTACTAATCGGAAACCCTTTTTAGCTCTTATAGTATTACTGGCAAATTCAAGGGCAATCTCAATTAAACTCTTTACAGAACTTTCCGGAACTATTTCTTTTGCCCGCTCAATTACTTCTGCTGGTGTCTCTATGTACCCATTCTCTTTTGTTTCTTTCCTTAAACTGTGGAGCATTATGGTCTGTTGGAGACAATCCTCACATTTTGCAAGGTGCTCTTCAACTTTTTCTCTTTCAGTATCATTAAGTAAGTTGTCAAGATAGCAGGCAATGATTTCTTCAGAAGGGCAAGTGTGCCCCTTCTCCTGCGAGAAATCCCTATCTTCTTTTGATTTATTTAAAAGAGACTTTAAAAATTCATCAATTCTGTCCATTTTGTTTCTTATTAAACATCTATGCCATTCTGTGGCATCATAAATAAATTATGAAAAACATGTCCCTGAATCAAGTTCAGGACAGGCAATGATGAAAGTCAGGAACAGATTCCCTGTTTGCTTACCATGCATGCAATACCACGGGAATGACAAGTAATATAATGCATTAATCATAGTTACAGTTAAAAACTACAGGTATTATGGTTCCACTATAAAAGACATTTCTCACTCAATTATCTTGCAATATATTTTTCTTTTTTGCGATTTTTTTTAACTTCTCTCTGATTCGGTTCTTTTTACTGTAAACGGTACTTACCGTTAGGTTTAATATTTCAGCTATTTCTTCAGGCGGGAATTCCTTTTCATAATATAGTTTCAAAAATAGTTTATCATTAGCCTCTAAATCATTTATTAAGTCTTTAAAAATTTCTCCATATTCTTTTTTTGAAAGTTCTTCATCAGGTTGTTGTTGAGGATTTGAAACCCTTTCTATTACATCCATATTATCCGTGGTATTGTCTTCTATAGGTATGTGTTGCTTTTGTTTTTTGATAAAATTTAGTGTAAAATTAGTTGTAACAACCATGAGCCAGCTTGAGACTGTACAACCATTAAGACCTTTGTACTGCCTCAATTTTTTATAGTCGTTTTCTATCAAGGAAAGAAATACGTTGTTATGAATATCACTTGAATCCTGATAAAGATAATCTGTATAGTAAGACTTGAGAGTTTTATTAATGGTATGGTAGATTAGATTGGTATATTTTTCGACAAATGCATCCCATGCTTCTTTATTTGCCTGAATACATGCATTTAATAGTTCTTTTTCGGAAAGCCTATCAAAGTCCATGTTTTCAAAGAATACATAAAGTCAACTTTGGAGGCAACTAAAAATTTTAATTTGCGATTTAGGAACTCAAGAATTGAAAAATTTCTTAATGCCTTAATCCTTCAATTCCTCAACATTTATAAATGCATACTTGTAAGTGTTAGCATATGATAAAAGTGTATTCAATCTACATGATAATGAGCACGTTCGAGGAAGTTTTTAATGTCTTTTATATCAGAGGCTTTTTTACAGTTGGGAAGTGAATCAAAGAAATGCCTGCCATAATATCTACTTTTAATGCGAGTGTCTAAAATTGCAACTATACCCGTGTCAGTGGTTGTCCTGACCACACCAAAAAGTTTACAAGGCTGAGACCCTCACTGACTAAATGATTATTTTAATAACTTATGTAACTCCACTCTCAACTCTAACATTCACAAGTCTTGAACGCGGAGGGGCTAATTTTTCAATTTTAACAAATACAAGCGATCTTTCTCCTTCCTTATGAGCATGTGCTAGCCGTTTGTTTTCATCACAGAGTTCTGGGTCATCGTCGGGCAGAAAAACAATCTCAGATCCATCGGGTATATTCTCCAAAACATCAGGGTTCTCCATAACATACCTGTCAAACTCTATTCCTAATATATGATTCTTTTTAAATAAATCTTCTTTTCTCATCACTTATCTCTCTGCGATATATTTTTCTTTATACCTGTTAACATGCGAACATATTTTTTATGTGCCATTTTCTCTTAATTATTGTTGGTTATAATCCAATTTGTGGGTGAGAATGAAGTTGGTTTAAGAAAAAGATACATAAAATCACATTCATAGGCAACTGAATTTATTTTCTTGATTGCGCTATGAAGATATATAAGTTAAGTATCAAAGATTATATAGTTTATTGAAGTTAAACCTATTGGTCAAGAAGTTAGATTCCTGCCCTGTGGTGTAGTCTACGCCACTTCACAGGGCGGGAATGACAATGGAGGTTGTTTACATGATGTTAATGCCAGTGTTTATACTATTATGTCTACTTATTTTCCGTTTGCGATATCAGTATGATGGAAGGCTAAAGCCACCCACTACATTTTTCAAATAACGTTTAAGACATATGTATTTAATCTACCTGATTATGAGCAAGTTCGAGGAAATTTTTTATGTATTTTATGACTGATACTTTATTGCAGTTCGGCAGTGAATTTAAAAAGTGTCTGCCGTAATACCTCGTCTTAATGCGAGGGTCTAGAATTGCAACGATACCCGTGTCGGTGCTTGTCCTGATTAAGCGACCAAACCCCTGCCTTAACATTGTGATCGCTTGTGGTACCTGATAATACATAAAGGGATCTCTTTTTTGAGCCTTTAGTGATTCCATCCTTGCCTCAATTATTGGTGTATCTGGTACTGCAAAGGGTAATTTAGTTATTATCACACACTTCAAGGCTTCGCCTGGCACATCAACTCCCTGCCAGAATGTAGTCGTGCCAAAGAGAACGGGTTTATGACTTGTTTTGAATTCTTCAACCAGCTTATATCTAGGCTTATCACCCTGTTTGAATAAAGTGAATGTATTAATACTAGCCTTAATTTTTTCATATACTGTATTAAGCATCTCAAAACTCGTAAATAGAATAAACGATCTCCCCTGCGTGAGAGAGATTATGCCTTTTATGTGTTTTATAATATTATTTCTGTATTCATCAGGTTCCTGGTTTGGGTCAGGGATATTATCGGGAATATAAATAAGCGCATTTTTTGAAAAGTTAAATGGTGAGCCGATGATTTCTTCACAGAAATCTTCACCTCCTGAATGTCGGGCAGGTCTGCCTGTGCGTGGGCGCCTGTCTGTCGTTGGAACGTGACAGGCAGGCACGCATACGGTTATTCCTAACCTTCCCTTTATGTAATTAAAACTTCCATTTGTTGAGAGCGTTGCAGAGGTCAGGATTACGGGCCTAATTTTATCAAATATATGCTTCTTAAACTCACTAGCGATATTTATGGGTGCAGCAAATAATGAGCATCTAATATTTCTTTGATCTAACAACCCTAACGCGCTTGCTGATCCTAAAGCGCTTGTATAAGGGATAGGTCGATGTTTTACTCTTTTCTCAACTTCAGCCCAGTAAACACAATCTTCCAAATCCTGGTTAATAACAGTAGAAATGTTTTCGTTAATTTTATCGCAACGGTTTACAAAGGCATCAATCTCTAATCTTTCCTCGTCTGTTTTAACCAGGTTCAATAACGATTTTAGCATCCTGGAAAGACTGGATAAGGGTTTATTCAGATAGTTGTTAATAATGCCCCTTTTTCTGATACGAGTTGTTACCCTGCCCTTACCATATTTTTTGATAATTTCAGAAAAAAAGCAATCTCCAGCTTCCCTTGCCTCATCTAATGTCCTTTTGATGGGAATTCCCATTTTGCCTGACGGTTTAAACAACCTTGTTATCAAACCTTTTCCTGTTTTTGGATTCAGAATAGAATCAAGCAAAAATTTAATCTTGAAATTTGATATCTCTATGCCTAGATAGTTAGTAGCTACATCTTCCAGTGTATGGGCCTCATCGAAAACAACAGCATCGAAATCTGGCAACACTCGGCCTTCGTTTACCAAATTTGCAAAATAGAGATGGTGATTTGTAACCAAAATATGGGCTTTAAATTCTTTCCTTCGTGCCTTGTTATAGTAACAATCGTCTTTAAAAATGCACCTTTTTCCAAAACAAAGGTCAGATTCTCGGCATATCTTACCCCATATTGCTTGTGATGGTTCAAAATCAAGTCCTGATCTTAATCCACTATTTGTTTGTCTTTCCCATTGAATAACCTTCTGAAATTCTTTGACCTCATTTTTGGTTTCAAGGAGACCATGCACTTGGGCCTGATTGAACCTTCTTATACATAAGTAGTTTTGCCCACCAACACAAAGAGCAAAGGAAAAGTCAAATTTGTCTGCATGCTTGAACCCGGCCTGACCATGTCCCAATGCATTATGAAGAAAAGGAATATCCTTATTTACTAACTGTTCCTGCAATGTCTTGGTATACGTAGAAATGACAACCCTTTTATTTTCTTTAACAGTCCAGGATATGAACGGAACTAGATATGCCAGACTTTTGCCTACTCCAGTGCCAGCTTCAACAATGAGATGTTTCTTTTCGCTAATAGATTTCTCTATCGCTATAGCCATATCTACCTGTTGAGGCCTTAGCTCATATGCACGTAAACTTTTAGCAATGACTCCGTTATTTTCGAACACATCTTTGATCAGCATGCTTTTAGTTCCAATAAATGGTTGTAAAAATTTGATCCGAAAATAGATTCCCGATCTAGGTTGGCATGTGATTCTACTCGCCGAGTAGAATCACACGCCAACTTGTAACGCTATATGTTATTTCCACAATTCAACTTATCTGTCATTCCCGAGTGATACATACTTGTGAAGCAGACAGGGAATCTGATCCTGCCCCCATCTTCATTGGGATGACATTACTTTCGCCAGTGCCTGCCCCGTAGAATAAATCAATTTCTTTTGCCTTGCAAATTCTTTTTCATAATATATAATTTTCTTTTGTTCGTCGTAATTTACCAGGTACCTACCGTGAAATATAAAAGATCTAAATACAAATTAAGCGCTAAACTAATAAAAAGGGGTTGTTGTCCTTACTACGAAGAGGGAACGAAGTATCAATTAACGGGTTTTACACCTGATGGATTATGCGACAGCGCCTATGCCGTAATCTCAAGGGATGCGCTGGCTTTAAGGTATGGCGCAGACCTTCCATGGATGAAGGACGCCCATACCGTTCATACACATTGTCCGGATCCTGATGGCGCCGTCTGGGAAATAAAACGAGTACTCAGAGAGGAATGAGTACAGACAACAGCAGTCAGATGACAGTAGACAGATTCAAAATGTCTGTAATCTGTACTCTGTGTTGCGGGTTAAACGGGTACCGTAAGACATATGAGATTCGAGCTACGCAACCTTTTTAACGATTGACATTCTTTTCAAGAGGTAATAGTTTTGGGTGATGGAATAAATCAAGCAGAGGAGGATATTCGTAAATCAATTGAGCAATACGTCGATGACGGCCCTTATGAACTAAATCCAGACCAAAAAAAGGTGGATAAAGTAATCAGGAGCTTAGCAAAGAGAAAGTTAAAGTATGGATATCAGTATTGTCCTTGCAGAATGATTTCTGGTGATAAAGAAATAGATGCAAAAACTATCTGCCCGTGCGAATACCATATTGAAGAAATAAAACAAGATGATATATGTTGCTGCGACCTTTTTGTAAGCCCAAATTATAAAACTGCCCCTGCAATCTAACATCTGATTAAGCATAATAAAACTCGTACTTTAAACACTCTTTCTTACTAGTATTAATCCTATAATAAGATTAATTCACAGGTAATTGCATTGATTCGAAAAGTAAATTTGAGACTATCTGTGTAATTTTATTCATATCACTTCCGACATGGCGAACCTTACCTTCTTGATCAAGCACAAACATCATGGGAATTTTTTGTACATTATACAGTTTAGAAATTTTACCTTTCCAGCGCATTCCCTCATACACTTGAGGCCATTCTATCTGTTTTTCCTCCACAAAGCTTTTTAGGTCTTCAATAACATCATCCAGGCTTATACCAATGAATTTAACTCCTTTGTCTTCAAATTTTCTATACATTTCCTTTACTTTTGGGAATTCTTGAATACAAGGGTCATACCAGGTTGCCCAAAAGTCAATGACAACAATATTTCCTTTGTATTCTGACAGACTAACTGGATTTCCCTTAAGATCTAAAGCTTTAAATGATGGAGCTTCCATGCCAATCCTTACCATTCCACCTAATTCCCTGCCAAAGGTATTGGCTGCCCTGGGCTCAATCAACCTTAACTCCTCGACAGCCTCTTTAGCGTTTATGGTATCCCCGCTGCCCAAAAGCGCCTTTACCTTAAAAAATAATAAACGTGCCTTAAAATTAGGATTGATTTTGTCCTGACTCAATACATAATCAAAACATTTAACCGCATCTTCAAAATTACCCATTTCATTGTAAGTAACTCCCATATAAAATTTTGCTTCCAGTGCCTCTTCTGTATCCGTGTATTTTTTGATTAATTCATTCAGTTCACTGAGTGCATTTTCGTAATGCTTCTTTGCGTCTATGGGCATCATCTTTGTAATGCTACCCAGTTTTTTTCTAATAACATCTAACTGTCTGGAAGCGTTTGCATCACTCTTTAATTCGCTGGAATAGCTGGTGTGTACTATCCATAGTAAAAAAAATGATGCAACTATTATTGAAACTATAATGATTCTCTTTTTCATGATGGGTTGCCCCTTAACATGAATTTAATATCAACATTTTTAAAAGTAAAATTGTTTTTAAAAGGGTTTTTTAAATTAATTCCTAAATATATCATATATAAATAAAAAAACCCAGGCCAAAATTGGGGGAGGGTTATTTGACCTGGGTTTCTTTTTTTCTCTTTAAAATCAATATTTATCAAGCATAGTTCATGGGATACTGCCAATTACTTTTAAAATTTTGCTTTTCAAATCCCATTAGTGTTTAAGTGTACTGAGAACAAAGTAAGCTAGTTTATTAGAATATGTACTCTATACCTGCTCCAAACATAGTTTCAGAAGTATGGTTACCCCTGGGACCCAGAGCTTTTATAGCATAATTATTATACCTCCACTCTGGTCTGAACAAGAGATTCTCTCTTATCTTAATATTACATGTGAGTGTTGTTTCCCATATTGTTGTGCCAAAAAATCTTACGCCATCGGTATCGTCAAAATATTCGTATCTTATGACGCCCTGAATCCAGTCTGTAAAATCATACAGTCCATATCCCGCAACACCCCACCAGTGACCCGTACTCGTATTTGTCACTATTCCACCCGGGGTAGTACCTACGGTACGGAGATTACCATCCTCTGCAACACCCCAATCGAAGTTAAACTGTAATGATAGTGGGTCGTGTGGCGTTTGATACGTGGCTACAACGTCGAACATCTGGGTGACTCCACCATTGCTATTTGCTCGCTGGCCAGTTACCGGACGACCAACTCTATTATCCCAACCTTCTGCACCATGGATACCTGCCAAGGAAATAAAGAAATCATCATTTGGCTGATATGACAGATACCATCCAAATGACTTTGACTCGTTGTTATCAACAAATGAATCCCATCCATTAACACCGTAAAGTGTTAAACCAAGTTTGTCACTAGGAAGAAAGTTAGACAAATCTGCACTAATCCCTGTGTGTGTGAAAGGAATCGCATTGTTGTAAAGTATCCCGTGCTGGTAGTTCGGGTTGTTTATGTTCTCAACCAATTCCAAACCAATCCACGTATACATCTTACCTATCGTAAGCGGGATACCTTTACTTACTGGCGCAATCCAGGAGATATTGGCAGTTGCTACGCTAACAATGTCATCCCTATCAGGATCGTTTGTATCAGGGGAGCCAAGAAAGGTAATCCTCTTTGCCTTTTCACCAAAATACGTATGAAATTGCCAACCTATCGGGTGTTCATTAGTAGCTTCCTTGTCCAGGAATATTGCAAAGCTTTCAAAGGTTAATGAATTATCCTCATTTTCACCTAGAAAGTTTAGACCGCTAAGCGCATTCTCCTTTGATGCACCACTTCCACCTATAGTTTGACCCGCAGGGAAAGCACCAGGGGGCGTATCACCATGATTTCTGAAATTATAAAAGTAATTGACATCTACAAACCCGGCTAATTTTACACGCCTAAATGGGCCAAGTAGGGGAGACTCCTCCATCCACTTTGCTATTTCATCTCCAAGGCTAGTCTTTGTTTCTTCCATTATCTCAGTTCTGAGCTCTTTCTTGAAATTAGCCGTTGCCTTTTCAGTAGCCTTTTGTGCGCTAACTTGTGTCTCATTTAACATCTCAGTTCTGAGCTCTTCCTTGAAATTAGCCGTTGCCTCTTCAGTAGCCTTTTGAACGCTAACTTGTGTTTCTTTTAACATTTCAATCCTTATCTCTTCTAATATTTCCGCCCTTAATTCTTCTTTCAATTCAGCCTTTAAGGCTTCTCTATCTACTGCTTGGGCAAACGACACGCGTCCATAGGAAAATAACAAGATAGAAAAAATTGCCAATATTAAAAGGCTTTTCTTTATGTTCATTACACTCCTCCTTGTAAAGGGTTTAAATTTTTAATAGACAAAATTCAAGGTATCGGTTAGTCTGTAACACACTTATATGAGGTAAAGAATTGCTGTTAGTGAGACTTTTTAAATCACCGATTGCCTTGAATTTTAAGTATTACATTAGGCATTAAATGCAAAAAGTTAATAGTTTTTTTTGCAGTATTTTTATAATCGCAAAATTAATACCGAACGATATAATCAAAAAGTTATAATAACATTCCAGGAGTGCATGTAAGAACCATTCCTTAAGTATTAGCGATGTATAGGCCCCATACCGACTAACTTCAAGATGTCAGACTGAAAAGACTTATGTTAAAGTGCAAAATATTTCATCAAATATAATTAATACGTCATGGCGATATTAAATTTTCCATATTATGTCTAATACTTGTGAATTGTTTGTCTGTGTTAGTAACAATTAATTGTTTGAAATCAGCCATTAAATTTTAGATTTTTTCTTCTAAGCTATTAATTTATGATTTGCATAAAAGCCATAAGCTAATAAGCATTTTAGTCTTATAAATTACATATTTATTTTAGAAAGTTTTTAGAAGGCCTGAATTTTTAATTTTTTTGGAAAGCACATAAATATGATAAGTGGCATAAATCAACCAATATGTTATTTGTGGGTAGTAATTTTGATTGAAAATGATTACATTTAAATATAAGAAATAAGTCTTAAAAATGGCTAGACCAAAGATAAAGATAACGGTAAAGGAGAGAAAAGGAAATAGCCATTGTCACCGAGGTCACAAGATTGGGGATTCTTATGACTTTGATACTGAGCGCGGAAAAATATGTCCGATGGCAATGCACGTTTTGTTTCCGGTAGTCGATATCTTAAGATACGGCAGTTCTTTGCCCTGGGGTAAAGACAATAATAAGGGGTTATTTGCCTGTCCCGACCCAGAAGTGTTACTTGTATTTGAGGTAGAAAGGATTAGTGACAAAGAAAGTGAACTAAAGTGAACTAAAGTGAGCTAAAGCGCCTAAAGTGAACTAAAGTTATGGATAACAAAGAATTTTCTAAAGAGCTTGAGAAACGCACGCGAAAATTTGCAGTGAGGATAATTCGCTTATCAACAGCATTGCCCAATACGCCTGAGGGTAGGGTTATAAGGAGCCAGATCACAAAATCCGGAACTTCTGTTGGAGCAAACTATCGAGAAGCTAATCGAGCAAGAAGTAAGCCAGATTTCAAAAACAAGATTAAAATCTGTGAAAGTGAAGCGAGTGAAACACAATATTGGATAGAAGTAATTATAGAGGTAAAATGGTTATCCTGGAAAAAAGTAAAATCAGACTATGAAGAGTGCAGTGAATTGCTTGCTATTTTTACTTCTATTGGGAAAAAGTGAACCGCAAAAGAATCGTATTACATTTAACTTTAGGCACTTTAGATCACTTTTCACTTCAGGCATTTTAGTATGAAGTATCTGAAACTTCATTCCTGGAATGTAAATTATAAAGAAGCAGTTAACATACAGGAGAGATTAAAAAAAAGCGTTATCTTAAAAAGTCCGTTCAAGAAACTTAATGGCAAGTTAATTGGCGGTGCGGATGTTTCTTATAATAAGGTAAGTGATAGGTTCTATGCAGGGGTAGTTGTGTTTGAGTTGCAGTCTATGCGAAAAATCGAGGAAACAACTGCAAGTGGCAAGGTTGATTTTCCATACATTCCAGGCTTGCTAAGTTTTCGTGAGTCGCCAATATTGTTAAAGGCATTTTCAAAGGTTAAAAAAGAACCTGACATAATTATCCTGGATGCACAGGGCATCGCACATCCTCGTGGAGTAGGTTTAGCATCTCATATGGGTTTATTACTAAACAAACCCTCAATTGGTTGCGCAAAAACCAGGCTGATTGGCACATATAATGAAGTAGGTGAAGAAGTGGGTTGTTTTTCTCAGTTAAAAATAGATGGTAAGATAGTTGGTGTTGTGCTGAGGACAAGGAAAAACGTGAAACCTGTTTTTGTCTCTCCAGGCCATAAGATAGATTTGGCCACATCTATTGATATAGTCCAGAAAAGTTGCAGTGGCTACAGACTCCCAGAACCAACAAGACAAGCGCACAATCTGGTTAACAAAATAAAGAAAAATAAATCTACGGTTTAAATATAAATAAAGGTCGTATCATATTATTTAGATGGTATTGCCTCCAAAGTATGTAAAGCTATGAAGAAGGATGAACAGGAGAAAGGTGCTCGGATTATAGGTGGGGCTGTGTGAAAACTGGCCTGAGAGGATATATGAAGATCAGGATCGGTGGTACACGAATAATGTTAGATGTAGTATCTTTTGTTAATATTATTTACTATGAAAGAAATCTTAAAAGGCTCCTGATTGTGGATTTTTTAAGAATTAATTTTGAGGTAAAACGATGTCATTAAAAATAGCTATCTGTTGCTGTAATTGTTTATTTGGCGAGGGCATTAAAAGACTTATAGAAGAATATAAACTTGACGTAACTACTGTTATTAATTGCTTTGACCCCAAGGAAATTACTAAGGTGAAACCAGATTTGATAATTACTGATTTTAATACCCTTTTCGATATGTTTCATGAAGATTTCTTTACGGATAAGTTACGAGTCCTTCTTTTAGGAACAAGATGTCTTCCAAAGCTTGAAAATAGCCGTTTGTTAAGTTTTATCTCACACGGTCTCATAGGTATTTTGTCTCCTAAAACTAGAGCATCTCAGTTCAAAAAAGCCTTAAAGACTGTTATCTTAGGAGAACTCTGGCTCGAACGAAAGAGATTACAGGACTTTATTCCTGGCGTTAGCGGCGTTTTCAGTGAAAACACCCCTCACTTGACAAAAAGGGAAATAGAAATAGTCAAATTGATTTGCAAAGGATTTTCAAACAAGGAAATATTGAAATCTCTTAAAATAAGTGAGCAATCCGTAAAAGCACACCTAAGCAGGATATACAAGAAAACTGGAGTATCTGACAGACTACAACTTGCACTCCTTGCTACAAATACAAGGCAATTCTTTTAAAATGTAACTAAAGTTACATTTATATATATACCAAAGACTTTCAAAATGTCACATTAGTCCAATTGTCTTTCCCCTAAATCTATGTTATAAGTAAAACAAAGGAGATTACAAATCATGCGATAACTTACTAAGTTATGTATTTGGACACTTTGAAATGTTTAATATCTATTATTCTAAATGGGTTTGCCAAAATAACCAATAGAAAGGGGAAACATATCATTTTAAGAAGGGAATAAGATACAGACACTTTTTATTGCCTACTTTGTTTCTTTTTAACCTACCTCTTGGTAAAACACTTAATACTTTAACTATTGTGGGCTACTATTTATAAACATCTCCTCGACTTTTAATTGTTTTTGTAACGATTTCCCGCATCGTGAGACCTGCCCCCGCCAGAATGCTCGTCGGGCCGGCAAATGGCTTTATAGACAGGCGGAGATGCATACTTCATACATCCTCTCTAACATCAGACCATTTTTTGAATCTACCCACTTTTTCGTGTAGCCTAACAAGTAGAGTGCTATCCAAAATACACCATAAACTACAAGAAGAATAGTAAGGTGTCAATATGCATTTATGTATACGAATTAAGCCCAAATTACGCAAGAGTCTTGCGAAATTCGGGTTGAGTGTATGAAAACAATTAAGATGTTTCAGAAAAAAGTTAGACAATTATAGTCTAAGGTAGTAATTTAATTAAAAAGGTAAAAACGTATTTGTTGAATCTATAGATTTAGAATGAGGGATAAAATATAATGTTGCCGTCTGTCCCTAATTTCCTAATGTATACCAATAAGATTTACTTGTTTATAAAGGAATTTATTGCATCTTTTTCCCAAATCTCATATTTATCTGGGTCATCTATAAAGCATTTCCAAGCTTCATTAAGCATAGATATGGGCGATGGGTTTAATACACTTTCTTCTGCACTAAACGGATCAGCTTCTACCAGCATATCATCTATAGTGCTTTGAACAAGGGGTAGAAAGTCTTCATCATAAAATCCAAAATACTCTTCTTCTACCTCTAAAGTTTTAGCTAATAAATTCCAGGTGTTTTCTAACATTTCCGCATCATTATCTTTTCCCAATTTGCGTGCTCGATCGGCAAGTATGCGTATTCGAATCCATATTACCGGATGTTCTGATCTAATTAACTCAGTTTCGTGTTTATAAAATTGTTCTCTTCCAAACATTCGAAAATACGTAGAGAAAGCATGTAAGTAAGCAGTACCACCAATCCTATAACCCACGGCATCACAAAATATTTCTTGTGTCCAGTCAAACCATGTCTCAACAATGAGTTTACTTTTTTGTCCAGCTTGTTTGAAATATTCGTCATCAGCTTCCACTGCGGGAGAAAGTAGATTATCAATTTTTTCTTGAAGAGACTTTACTAAGTCATTCATTTCAAGTTGATGGCAAACATAAAGAAGATGGCCAAACTCATGGAAAAAGAGAGGTAAAAGAAGTAAGCCCTGTTGAGATGAAAAAGGTAAATAATATAGAACTGGCATCCCTAAATAAGGTAAAATTGCAAACTCGGCATTACTAACTCCGAATGGTATTGCTGTAGCTTTTGGGTGAGCAGAATGAAGCCATCGAAGGAGTTTTAGAGAAAGATAATCGTACTCGGTAATCCTCAGAAGAGGAGCTGCCCATTTTGTGTTGATAATATCAAAATGACGTGTCAGGTTTTGTGTGTTTTTTAAAATATTCTCTAAAATATTCTCAATTGGAAGTGATAAATGATCAAGATTTTTATGGATCTTTATTGTAAGCGTCTTACAAGTATTAATAATCCAGCGATGATAATCTGATAATTCTTCAGGAAGATTATTCTCATTTGTTTCAATTGCTTCTTGAAGAGTTTTTATCTCTTTCAAAAGATGCAAATTATTTTGTTTAAGGATGTTTCGCACCTAAATTTCTCCGAGCAATTCTTTAGTGTCAACGTAAATATGCTCTTCAAGTAATAGTCCTAACTCTTTCAGAGAATTAAGGAGGGTATCTTGATCTCCCTTTTGATCGGAGTGGATCAGGTTAATTACGTAACTTGGTGATTGTAGAAATAGCGCTGAGTGGAACCTTTTCGTATTTTTTTTTGCCTTAATAAATAGATTTCCAAGTTGGCGAAATCGAGTGTTAATTCCAAGGACTGGTTTAATTTGACCTTTCGATAAAGCATCATTTATACTTTCTAATTTTTCAAGAAAGGAAATTATGGTTTTCCGAGATTCTTCGATCGATTCTACAGGTTCTTCATATGAGATTCCTGCTTTCTTTAGTTTTAAATGGATTGAAAGAGCATTAACCGCAGAAAGAACTTCCTGGCTTTCCTCAAAACTTTGGATTGTCTGCCATTCACTACTCATGGATTTCCTCCATTTATTAGGGATAAATAAAATATTATCTGATTCTTTTTATTTCTTGTGCCGCCTTGTTCCGAAGTTGCTCATCTGTCCGTTTAAGAACAAGAGGTAATTTTTGGGCAACTGAAGGGCTGGAATAGTTCAAATGGCTTCCTGCATTAAAGTCTGAAACCACAGGCCGGACATTAACATTCTGGGGAATATGAAGTATTACAGGTTCAGCCGTTCTCTGGTTTATAGTTGCAGAACCTGTATTAAAAACTAACACAGCTCCATTACCCAGATTGATTGATTCTCCTTCAAGTACATTAGATACTTTTCCTTTATTTGATATCCACCAAGCACGAATACCTTTCATACTATTTTTCCCAACATCAACAACATCTATCCGGCAATCATTAGTTAAAACATCAAGCGTAATAAGCTCCTTACGTGCATCTAAAATAGCCTTCAGTTCATCTCCACATTCCCTTCCATCCCTCCAGCAAATAATGCTTTTTATCGGTTTAACATCTTTTTGCTCAAGAGGTTTCATAATCTCTATAACGGCATCTTTCAAATGACACCGATTTATAGTCTCGTGTTTTGGGTCAGCTTTTACATGCGTTATACTTTTAAGCCAAAAGGACGGTTCAGAATCTGGGCGGCACAGAAGCATCGAAATGGAAAAATGTCTTCGATCCCAACCAACATCTATTGCAAGTTGAGCTTCGTAGTTTAAATTTTCAGCAAAGGTCCATGGAACACAATCTATCTGTTGCAATACATCGAGACAACTCATTCTGACAAAAGATTCCCAATTTCTAATAAATCGATCATTTGATTTGATATGTTGTGGGCCTTTTCCTTCCTGTTGTCCGAGACTATTAAAACGTTTATAGAGTTCCCTAAACGTAATCCGCTTAATTCTCCAATTTTTGAGTTCATGTGATATAAAGAAATAATTTGCAGGATCATCATCTTTAAAAACAAAGACCGATAATCCCGGAGTAAAATCTCGAAGATCAGCAATGGCTTCTTCTAGGCCAGAATAGAAAAGGATTTGTGCCGAAAGTTTCTTGTTAGTCCAATTGGATAGGTAACTACACATGTCTGTAGTCAAACGTTGTACCATCTCCTTACTTGTTTCTGCTGGAATCACAAAACAAATTTCGTGTGGTATGGTCTTAGGTACATAAAAACATCCGATCTGATCAAGGAGTCCAAGGCGTTTATAGAAATGGTCCTTTAAATGTTTTATAGGATTCCCATTTGATGAAAAACTCAATATTTTTTTGTCATTGAATTCCAATGAAGGAGGTCTATTTGAAAAGATACGTTCTTTTTCTGGCTGCCAAAAACCATTATTGAATTTTAGAACACATCCTTGTTGATCACCAATATGATTCCAAAAACATTGTATCAACTCTCGACGCTTTTGAGGTTCTATTTTATCAACGTTGGAAAGTTCGTAAGGTAGCATCTCATTCATTACTCGAAGTCGAAGCAGTTTAGCAGCAACAAAAACAGAACCTAAGCCTTGAAAAGATACTTTAGCAACACTATCTTCTGGTTCTATTTGGAGATTGGGATATTTTTCATTATAGTAATGGTACAAAGATTCGTACTGTTTATTCTGTATGAAGATACTCCCAGTAGAATCGCATGTCTTATCGAATATAAATGATTCGAAATAGCATATTCTTTTTTTCTCATTACCTATATCATAGCATAAAGTACCCTTTTGTCCCTTTTGACGTTCACTAAGTTTTTCAAATAGTTTCTTGCGTTTGTTTTGTTCTTCCACTGATACAGTTTTAGTAAAAAAATCTGCAACAGAATCAATAGTAAAAAATCCAGTACCAACGTCCACAGCTACACCAATACCGACAGAATCAATGAAAATAGCAGAAACTTCATATCTCCTATATGCTTGAACACCTCTCATTTTCATAAAAGGTTCCATTTCATACCAAATCCTATTACTATTACCAAGCCTCCAATACTTTTCTCTTTTGCGAATTTCTAAAAGCAACTTTCTCTCTACTAATTGGGTTATCAAGTCTATATCACAACTCTCCGAAAGCCTTAAGGTGAGTGGGGTGCTGGTATCCCGAATTTCAGCACAACAATTGTTATCCGAAAAAGTTTTAGCATTAATTGGCTTACTGGATAGAACTAAAATGTCCTTATTTCTTTTTACTGCTGCATAATCAGAGCTCTGGAGTTTGCTACAAATTGTTTCTAATAAGTCTGGTGTTAAATCCTGGGCTGTAACTTCTACACAACGGACATCAAGTGAGAATTTCATGCCGGGTTCTATAATGCGTATGTTTGTTTCAATCATAACTTATACCTCCTACAGACAAACAGCCTGGTAGACGCACCCCTTACAAATTTCAGATTGAAGACAGGGGGTAAATGCTTCAACTATCGCATTTCTACCGTAATTTTCTAAAGATTGCATTCTTTCTATATCTTGCCGAATTCGAGCCTTTGCCCGAAAAACCTGGCTTTTATCGATATTGTAAGAGGAAATACTTCCTTCCAGTAGGTGGACTAGATGCAATTCTATATCATCTGGAAAACAATTAAATTCTTGACATGCGGCGATAGCGTATGAAATTAATTGAAGACTATCGTCCCCACCACCAGCTTTTCCCATCTTCCAATCAATTACTTTTGCACCGTTAACATTAGAATACGCAAAGTCAATTTGACCTCTTATTGTCAAATCATCCTCCTTTACACGAATCAGCTCTTCAATCAATACATTCTCCCCAAAAGCAGAATTTCGTAATTCTGCATAATCCTGGGTAGAAAAGAAATTCGCCAGAGCAGCTTCAACTTCCTGAAACCGGTTCGTGCAAGTGGATTCAGCGTCCTTATACCCATAGTAAAATTCCAACAAAAGCTTTGGAGGGTAGTTATCATTCGGCAAAGCATCATTATGCCGGTAATTTCGTGAAAAATCCAAGTCCTTTTCAAAAATACTTCGTGCCCAAGACAAACAGCGTTGCTCACTCCATTCGATGCCATTACGTAATTTTTTTATATAAGTTGCTATTATTAAGTGAAGTATCTCACCGCTTCGTAAATACCTATTCTTTATATTCTTCAGAAATCGAATTTTTTCTTTCTGAGTTTCATTCTTTGCAGTTTTTTTATTTGCACCATAATATGTATAATAATATTTACGTGGACATTGCTCAAGTGTTACTCTGCGTGAGTATGACCACTCTTTAAGCTTTTTTAGATTATCTTTCTTAATCATTGGAATCTTTTATATAAAAGATTTCAGTATTATTTTCTCAATCGTTTAAGCCTATTTGTTAAGGATTTCCATTCTTCTTCAGAAAGATTCATTTTGCTAGCCTCACGAACAAATTGTTGAGCGCCAGGACTGCTCCCAATGGACTGTTTTATATTTGTAGGAACCTTTCCCGTCAAAGCCAAAAGATTATCTGCAGGAATCTCTAATATTTCACAAATCTTCATGATCGTGTCGGCAGCAGGTGGAGGAAGCCTATCGTTCTCAATTTTACTGATATAAGAGAAATCAACATCCACCTCTCTGGCAAGTTCACGTTGACTGATCTTTTTATTACGGCGGAATTCCTGTAGTGTTTGACCAAAAGTTTTTAACATTTTTCAATCCTTTGAAGAAATTATACAATATGTTGAGTTGATAGTCAACTCTTTTTTCTATCCCATATCATTAAACTATTTGTATTGTTGCAAGGCACTTTTTTTAAGTCCTCAGTTTCCCCTTGACATTACTTATCATGGATGTCCATATTTATAAAAAATATATCAGCAATTTTCAACTATTGATTATTATACATTAGCCTCCATGATCTTAATATAAGTCTTTATATCGCAAGATGATACAGATATTCTTAGAATCTGTAAATAGAGGTAGAGTCTATTATATTGATTCTATTGTCCTCTTATTATCATTTTGATAAGTTATAAGCACCCAAATGCTTAAGGTTAATTTTAGCCCCCTTTAGGGACTTCGAGCATTTCTAAAAATTGCCTTAAACTTCAAAACCTTCTTAATTTGGAATTTGCTTACTCCATTAAATAGTGTTTATTGTTATATAATTAATTTAATATATTTACCTTTATATTATAATAAATTTGATTTATTGTAAAAACTACATCAACAAGAGGAGGTGAGGCTATGAAGTACAACAGAATTTTCTCAGTTTATACTATGGTTATTCTGTCAGCATTTCTGCTTCTAAATGTCTTAAGCTCAAACGAGACCAGAGCCGACAAGAATGATGACTCCTTCGGCAATAAAATTACCGGCACGTATCTACTGATTTTTAGCTTTAGAAAAAAAAACATGTGTCACGATGTTCCCGGAAAAGTTAAGAGTTTGTCAGAGATTTCATTGACTTATTTATAGTACTATTTTATGATGCCCATAATAAAATAAGAGCCTCATATACTGATAGTTCCGTTGTGATTACATAAGGAATATTTGTGAAGTTTAGTGAGTTGGTAAGACTTCTTGAAAG